>NZ_NPGB01000012.1:0-219983 GCF_002259345.1 Rhodococcus sp. 06-156-4
GGACAACCCACACACCCACCCACACCGAGCACCCCCACACCGAGCACCCCCACACCGAGCACCCCCACACCAAGGACCCCTGAAGCGAGCCCACCGGAACAGGACCCACCACCAGGTCGATGACCACCAGCAGGCTGCCAGCGGCACACACGCTCCACGTGTGCCGCGCACAGTCATGCCCGCAGAAGCAAAGCAATGCGTAGTAGCAATATCAGTGCGCCACAGGGTCGATCATCGCAGCGGGCAGCGGGCAGCGGGCAGCGGGCAGCTGGCAGAGGGCAGCGGGACAACGCCGTGGCCTGAGCCCTAGCCCAAAGCCCGAGCCTAAGTCGTCGCTCGGTGCCGAGGAATTACCCACGTCGCCCGGGTAGTTCTACTCAGGACTCGGGGGTGGGCGACGACAACACTGAACCGCATGACAACACCAGGGATCGATCCGCGATTGGTTTCCGGCCTCGCGAGCCAGTTCGCCTCCTTGAGCGAGCAGATGCGCCGGGTGTCCGGCGACCTCGGCGTCCTGCAGAGTCAGCTGACTGTGCCTCGGACGGAACAGCCCAGCCCGGCTTCGCAGCCTGCGATCCACTACCCGTCGCAGGGAGTTCCGTACGCGTACCCGGGTTCGTCTCAGCAAATCCATCCGCATGCGCCCACGCACCAGCCTGCATCCATGCATCCACAAATGCCCGTACATCCGCAAACGCCCGTACATCCGCAAACGCCGGTGCGCCCCCAGGTGCCGGCGCAGCCTCGGACGCCGGTGAGGTCTCCGGTTGCTCCGAGGCAGCCTGCGCCGAAGGCGGAGCCCTGGTGGCAACGCGACGGTGTGATCAGCCGCGTACTCGCAGTCGCGGGTGCAGGAGTCACTCTGGTCGGCGTGGTCATGCTTCTCGTGCTCGCGGCACAGGCCGGATGGTTCGGCCCCGAGCTCAGGGTCGTAGCCGGGGGAGCTTTCTCTGTCGCACTGGTGTACGCAGGGTCGCGGATCTACCGCAAATCCGGTGGACGGGTCGGTGGAATCGCAACCGCAGCAACAGGTATCGCTGGGCTCTATTTGGACGTCGTGGCGGTGACCGTCATCTACGAGTGGCTGGAGCCCGCGATCGGACTCGTAGCGGCATTCGGGATCGCGGCGGCAGGCGTCGCGCTGGCCGTCTCGTGGCGCTCGCAACCGATGGCAGTCCTCATCCTCGCCGGCGTTGCGGTGTGTGGGCCGGTGGTCACCGGCGGAATCACGTTGTCGCTCATCGCGTTCTTCACTGCCACGTTCATCGCGAGCTTCGCTGCGCAGCTCGGCCGTGACTGGCCGTACCTCGCTGCCGTGCGGACGCTCCCCGTTGTGGTGGCCACTCTCGTCGGGATCGCTCAGGCGGTCAGCTTGGATGTGATGGGGAGCGACGCATTACCGCTCCTGATCGTTTCGGGGATCGTGGCCGCGTTCGGTGTCGGTAGTTCGGTGGAGTTGTTGCGTCGCAATGCAGCCGACGTCATGGCGTCGGTGATGGCCGGAGTATCCGCTGTTCCAGTCCTCGCGGTGGGGACGTTGTTCGAGCCGTGGACAGTGACCTTGGTCGAGGGTGTGGTCGCGATAGCCTGCGTCGTCGTGATCGCGATGGTCTCCTGGCTGCCTGCCTTCGCCCGTACGATCTTGACGGTCGTCGGCTCGCTTGCGCTGCTGCAGGCAGTGCTCGTACCGACGGCGACCGAACTGCGACCGCTTGCCCTGCTGGTCGTCTCCGCTGTGCTGCTCGCTACGGCGCACCGCGGAACCTCGAAGCCGGCGTACTACTCGGCCCTGGCGTTCGGCCTGTTCGGCGCACTGGGATATCTGGTGGTCTCCCCGCCCGCAGCGATGATGGATGCGCGTTATGCAACAGACGAATTCGGTGTCGTGCTCGCTGGCGTGCTTCTCGCGATCGTATCGGCCGGACTGGTACTGGTCGGTATCCAGCTGAAGATCGTGGAGAAGAACGCGCAAGCGTGCTCGGTGGTTGCCGGACTGGCGTCTCTCTACGCACTGGCGTCGGCAACGGTTGCCCTCGGAGTGGCGGCGATCGGCGGAACCACCGGATTCGTCGCCGGACACTGCGCCGCAACCATCGAAGCCATGGCGATCGCGATGGCACTGCTGGCTTTCGGCCTCAAGAGCGAAAAGTACGCGCACACTGCACTGTTGGCCGGACTGTCTCTGACCGCGGTGTCCGTCGCGAAACTGTTCCTCTTCGACCTCGTGGCCTTGGACGGACTGTTCCGAGTCGGAGCTTTCATCGTTGTCGGACTGCTGCTGCTCTTCGCAGGCACACGCTACGCAAAGGTGTTCGCCGACCGCGCCGCGAGCTGAATCAGCACGACGCTACCCGTCGCGGTTCCTGCTGCTCAGGAGCTGCGACGGGTAGCGCTGGCTACAGGTACTTCTCGCCGAGACCCAGCTTCTGTTGAACTTTCTTCATGGACTTCGGTGCCCACCAGGCGCTGTCGCCGAGCAGCTTCATGACCGACGGCACGAGGAACATTCGAATGACCGTGGCGTCGATGATGAGTGCGGCGATCATCCCGTACGCGATGTACTTCATCATCACCAAGTCCGAGAATGCGAACGACCCGGTGACGACGATCAGAATCAGCGCCGCAGCAGTGATGATTCGCCCCGAATGGGCTGTCCCGATGCGCACCGCGTCCGTGGTGCTGGCACCCTTCTCCCGCGCTTCGACCATCCGTGAGAGCAGGAACACTTCGTAATCAGTGGACAATCCGAACACGATGGCGCCGATCAACAACAGAATCATCGCCATGATCGGCCCTGGTGTGAAGTTCATCAGGCTCGCACCGTGGCCGTCTATGAAGATCCAGGTGAGGATCCCCATCGTCGCACCGAGCCCCAGGGCGGTCATGAGGACGGCTTTGATGGGCAGGACCAGCGATCCGAATGTCAAGAACATCAGCAACGTCACAACGAGGACGACGAGGACCGCCGTCAGTGGAAGTCTTTCCTCCAACGCCTCGATGGAGTCGTATTCGATTGCAGGAGTTCCGGTTACGGATACCGTCGCGCCGTCGGGAACCTCGATTCCGCGTAGGTACTCGATTGCCTCGGACGATTCGTTCCTGTCTTCGAGACCAGCTTTGAAGACGATGATGCCGTTCTTGCTGGTGCCCGTCGGTGAGAATTTCTCGACGAGACCGGGTGCCTCGTTCGCCTGCTTGGTGATCTGCCCGAGCGAAGATCCCTGCGCGCCCTCGATGACCAACTTCAGGGGCTCGGTACGTTGCCCGGGAAACAACTCGTCGAACTGAGCCTGGGCGACGCGTGTGGGGTTGTCCGGCGGCAGGTAGGTCTCGTTGATTCCGCCGAACTCGATCTTCCCGACGGGAAGAGTCAGTACCAGCAGGCCGAGAACGATGACCACGGCCACCTTGATCGGACGCCGCATGACCCAGGAAGTGAGCTTGCCCCACATCCCGTTCTCGATTTCCTCGGACGAGCGGGTCTTTCGCATGAACTTCAGACCCAACGCGTCCACGCGTGGCCCGAGAATTGCGAGGAGCGCGGGAAGCACCGTCACCGCGGTCAGGGCGGCAAGCGCAACAGTCGCAATCGACCCGTAGGCAACCGATTTGAGGAACCCGTGCGGAAAGAGCAGGAGACCGCCCAGGCTGGCCACGATCATCGTCGCCGAGAAGACCACCGTTCGCCCGGCCGTCATGACCGACCTCTTCACGGCGTCCGCGGTGGTGCGACCGTCTCCGAGTTCTTCACGGAAACGCGAGACGATGAACAGGCCGTAATCGATGGCGAGACCGAGACCGACCATCGAGACGACCGGGGCGACAAAAGTGTTCACCTCGGTGAAATCGGTGAACAGGCGCACGATTCCGTTGGCGCCGACAACCGTCAGGCCACCCACGATCAACGGCAGCGCCGCAGCGACCACACCGCCGAAGACGAAGAACAGCAGAACCGCGACAGCAGGGATGGCGAGGATTTCCATCCGGTGAATGTCTTCGGACATCGTCGACTGCAGGGCCCCTGCCACCGCCTGCAGACCGGTCACCTGGACATCACCGCCCTGGCTGTCGACATCAGGAATGTAGAACGCGTCCTTCACGTCCTGAAAGTTGTTGGTCAGCTCGGTGTCGTCGTCTCCGACGATGGCGATGCTGGCGATCGCGTGACGCTTGTCCTCGGTCGCGAGCGCCGCAGCGCTGACGACGCCGTCGACCTGGAAGTAGGTGCCGTTGATCTTGGCGATTCGATCCGGGTGGTCGGCGACGAGCGAACCGAGGCTCTTCGTCACGGCCGCGGTGAAGGCCGGATCGTCGACGGTCTTGCCCTCGGGCGCGGTGTACAGAACGATGACGTCGCCCTCGGTGTCGCGTCCGAACGTGGAGTCGGCGAGCGTAGCCGCAGCCACCGATTCCGAACCTGGATCGTCGAACCCGCCCTGGCTCAGATGGTTCTCGAAACCCACTCCGTACGCAGCCATCGCGAGGAGGCCCGCGACCATCACACCCAACACCGTGTACCGCCAGCGATGGACGAGATCTCCCCAGATGGCGAACACTCAGTCTGCTCCTCGTTGTCGTCGAAAATCGGCCACCGACGCCGACGAACGTGCAGCGTGGCGGGGTCCTAGGGGACAACGGCCGAGAATGCGTCGACGTTCCGATCGAGCGTTGTGACACCGAACAATGCTGCCCGACGAATCTGTGCCCGAACACGACGAAGGCCACCCGAGCCGCCTCGGGTGGCCTTCGACATGGTGAAGATTCGTTACTTGCGACGCTCGCGCGCCAACAGCTCGCTGACGCTCAGTGCCTGACGGCTGTCGCCTCCGCGGTGTCGACCGCTGTCCGGGTCCTCGGTACTGGAATTACCGTCGGCCGGGGCAGTCTGTTCGTCCGAACGACGTGACGAACCTGCCGGACGCTCGTCCGGTGTCGGTGTCGGTGTCGGTGTCGGTGTCGGTGTCGGTGCCGGCCACGACCTGGTCGACTGATCCTCCGGCGCTGGGGTGCGTGGAGCATTGCGCGTCGAAATGTCGTAGCGAGCCCGGGGAGCGGCCTGCGTGCGCGGCGGCGTCGGCTGTTCCGGTTGCGGGGTCTCCGGGCGTGACGCTGCAGAAGAAGCCTCGGCGTCACGGCTCTGATCCTGCGAGTACCCGCGAATCCCGCCGGTCCTCGGCGCGGTCGGCCCTGCTTCCGGCGGCTGGCCGGTGCCGCGCGCGCCATACGCCGAGCCGTTGGAGCCGGCGGAACCGTAACCCGAGCCGTTGGAGCCATGGCCGGAACCGTTGGAGCCTTCAGTGGAACCGTTGCTGGAGCCGTATCCCGAGCCGTTGCTGCCCGACGCGGAGGAACTGCGGCCGTTCGAACCGTTGCCGTTCGAGCCGCTGCCGTTGACGCCGGAGCCGTAGTAGCTGTTTCGTCCGGAGCCGTTCGTGCCCGAGCCGTTCGTGCCCGAGCCGTTCGTGCCGGAGCCATGTGTGCCGGATCCGTTCGCGCCGGAGCCGTTGGTTCCCGAGCCGTTCGGTGTTGCGCCGTACGCAGCTGAACCGTTGCGGCGTGGTTCGTCCGACCGACTGGATGCGTTGACGGACGTCCGGTCGGCGTCGGCGCGGGTGTTGTCCGTTGTCGAGCCGACGGGAGCCTGCGTCTCGGGTTTCGGCGTTTCGGGTTTCTGTGGCTCCGACGGCGCACGAAGGTCGGCCAACCAACTCTCGATGGACCGTGGGTCGGGGGAGGAGCTTCGGTTGCTCTGTGCGCGGACCGGTTCGCGCTTCGGAGGTTCGGGCCGCGGCACCGGTGGAGGTGTCGGCCTCTCGACGGCGGGTTGCTTCTGGGTAGCCGGCGGCAGGGGGCCGGGAGCGGAGCCTGCGGAGTGACCCAGGGGGCTGGGAGCGGAGCCTGCGGAGTGACCCAGGGGGCTGGGAGCGGAGCCTGCGGAGTGATCCTGAGTTTCGGGGGCTGCGGACGGCCTGCCGGTGGCGGATCGGCGTTCGTCCTCCCGGGCGGCGTGCGTTGCGCGGATCGGCCCGGATCCTGTCGGTGCGACGACGGGGATCGGTTCGGTCAGCGGTTCGCTTCGGCGTGGGGCGGTGCGCACCGGGGGTGCGACGGGTGCCGGTGCGCCTGCGGTGGCGAGTTCGGGGACGTCGGTAGGCATCAGTTCGTCCTCGAGGATGGTCTCGCCGAGGCCGAGCTTCTCCTGGATTCGCTTCATCCATTTCGGTGCCCACCAGCAGTCGTCGCCCAGGAGTTTCATGGTCGCCGGGACGAGGAACATGCGGATGAGGGTGGCGTCGATGATGAGCGCGGCGATCATTCCGTAGGCGATGTACTTCATCATCACCAAGTCGGAGAACGCGAATGCGCCGGTCACGACGATGAGGATCAACGCCGCCGCGGTGATGATGCGTCCGGTATGCGAGGTTCCGACGCGGATGGCTTCGCTCGTGGACGCACCTCTCTCCCGGGCCTCGACCATGCGTGAGAGCAGGAAGACTTCGTAGTCGGTCGACAATCCGAACACGATCGAGATGATCAACACCAGCACCGGGGCCATGATGGGCCCGGGTGTGAAGTTCATGAAGCTGGCGCCGTTGCCGTCGATGAATATCCACGTCAGGATGCCCATCGTCGCGCCGAGTCCCAGCGTCGTCATGAGCACAGCCTTGATCGGCAACACCAACGATCCGAACGTCAGGAACATCAGCAGCGTCACGACGAACACGACGAGTATCGCCATCAGCGGCAAGTTGTCGATGAGGGCCGCGATGGAGTCCTGTTCGATCACCGGAGTGCCGGTGATCTGCACCGACGAGCCCTCGGGGACATCGATGCTGCGCAGGTAGTCGATGGCGGGCTTCGACTCGTTTCGATCGACGAGGCCTGCCTTGAAGACGATGATGCCGTCTTTGCTGGCGCCGGTCGGGGAGAACTTCTCGATCAGGCCGGGAGCCTCGTTGAGTTGGCTGGTGATCGCAGCGAGGTTCGGACCCTGCGCGTTCTCGATGACGGCCTTGATCGGCTCGGTGCGCTGGCCGGGGAACAGTTCGTCGAACTCGTTCTGGGCCTGGCGGGTGACGTTGTCCGGCGGCAGGTAGGTCTCGTTGATGCCGCCGAACTTGATGTTGCCGACGGGCAGCGTCAGCAGAACCAGGCCGAGGACGATGGGAATCGTGACCTTCAGCGGGTTGCGCATGACCCACCGGGTCAGCTTTCCCCACATGCCGTTCTCGATTTCCTCGGACGACTTGGTCTTGCGCATGAACTTGAAGCCCAGCGCGTCGACCCGTGGACCGAGGATTGCCAGGATGGCAGGCAGGATCGTGACCGCGGTGAGGGCCGCGAGGGCCACCGTCGCGATCGATCCGTAGGCCACCGATTTGAGGAAGCCCTGCGGGAACAGCAGCAGGCCGCCGAGGCTGGCGACGATCATCGTCGCCGAGAAGACGACCGTCCGACCCGCGGTCATGACCGACCGTCGAACAGCCTGCTTCGTCGAATAGCCGTCACCGAGTTCCTCGCGGAATCTCGACACGATGAACAGTCCGTAGTCGATCGCGAGACCGAGTCCGACGAGCGAGACCACAGGCGCGACGAAGCTGTTGACCTCGGTGAAATTGGTGAAGACCTTGACGATGCCGTTGGCGCCGACGACGGTCAGGCCGCCCACGATCAGCGGAAGGGCCGCGGCGACGACGCCACCGAAGATGAAGAACAGCAGCACTGCGACAGCCGGAATGGCCAGCAGCTCCATGCGGTGGATGTCGCCCGCCATGGTCGATTGCAGGGCACCCGCGACGGCTTGCAGTCCCGTCACCTGCACGTCGACGCCGTCTATGTAGAAGACGTCCTTGACGGCTTGGAAATTGTTGGTGAGTTCGGTGTCGTTGTCGCCGAGCATCGCGATGCTGGCGATCGCGTGGGTGCGGTCTTCGGTCGCCAGGGCATTGACGCTGACCACACCGTCGACCCGGAAGTAGGTGCCGTTGATCTTCTCGATCTGCTCGGGGTTGTTCGCGACGAGCGAGTTGAGACTGTCGGTGACCTTGGCGTTGAACTCCGGATCGTCGACGGTCTTGCCCTCGGGCGCCGTGTACAGCACGATCACGTCGCCCTGTTTGTCGCGGCCGAACGTCTGATCGGCGAGGCGCGCGGCCTGCACCGACTCGGAGCCCGGGTCGTCCCAACCGCTCTGGCTCAGGTGGTCGTTCAGGTCGAGGCCGTATGCGGCGAAGCCCAGAAGCGCGGCCACCATGACTCCGATGACCGTGAACCGCAAGCGGTAGACGAGATCTCCCCATCTGGCGAACACTTAAGAAACTCCTTGGCGCCCGACGAGCAGGGCGGACAGTGGGCGGAACGGCTGCAACCATGCGCCCTCGTCCGGGAGCGAGTCCAGGCTCACCCGTGGCAGAGGCTCACGGAAGACGCCGGGGATGTCCTCGAGGTCGAGGAATTCCAGCGTCTCCGACGTCACCGCCCAGCTTGCGTGCTCACGGAATCCGAGCACCTGAACGGGTACGCCAGTTGCAGCGATGTCCTCCAACGGCTCGCGAAACGCTTGTCCGTCCGCAGACGCGACCATGACGCCGGCCAGCCCGCCGCCGCGATTACGCAGCTCGATGTGGTCCAGCATGTCGGCGTCGACATCACTGTCCTCGTCGACCTTCGGCTTGGCGAACACCGCGAAACCCACGTTACGCAATGCTTCGACCCACGGTCTAACCACATCGGCGCTGCCAGGGGCGATGTTGGTGAACACCGTCGCCTCGGGTTCGAGCGTCGACGTGCCGGTGGCGGACAGTTCCGCCGTCCGTTGAAGCAGCCATCGGCCCAGCGCATCGAATCGCGGGCGGTAGGCAGCCGTCGGCCGACCGCCGAGAATCGCGCCGAGGCCCATGTCGAGATTCGGCGCATCCCACACGAGGAGCACTCGTCTGGTGTGTCGAGTATCACCCGTGTCGATGTTCGGGATCGGGGCCAGCGACGTGTCGACGCTCTGCTCGCTGTACGTCATCGTGGACTCTTCCCCCATATCAGCTCCGTCACCGAGCTACCCACCAATTGGGCTTTGCCCTCGAACTTGGTGACGGGCCGCTCGTGTGTCATCGGAGATTCCCAGTCGAGAACGGTCAAACCGGGCTCTGCGTTCCCGGCTTCGGCAATCCACTCCGCATAGTCTGCGTGATCGGTCGCGACGTGCAGTACTCCGCCAGGTTTCAGACGGTCGACGATCATCGCGAACGTGGGGGCCTGCAACAGGCGGCGCTTGTGGTGACGCGCCTTCGGCCAGGGGTCGGGGAAGAACACGCGGACCCCGGTCAGCGACTCGGGCGTCAACATGTTCTCCAGAACGTCCATCGCATCGCCGCGGAGCAGCCTGATGTTCTCGATGTCGTCGCGCTCGATCTGCTGAAGGGTCTGAGCCAACCCGGGCCGGTAGACCTCGACCGCCATCAGGTTGACGTGCGGCTCGGCCTTGGCCATGGACGTCGTGGCAGTTCCGGTTCCCGATCCGATCTCGAGGATCGCCGGAGCGGAACGACCGAACCAGGCGTCGACGTCGATCTTCTCGTCGGCGACGTCACGGCCGATGCGCGGCCACAGCGAATCCCACGTGGCCTGCTGGGCATCGGTCAACGCGCCGCGCCTGGACCGGAAACTGGTGACGCGCGGGTACAGCCGAGAGCCTCGATTCGACTCTCCACCGGCCACGTCCGGCGAGTCCGGGGTCTCCGAATCGAGATGTTTGGCTGTGCTCCGTGCGTCGTTCACCGCACCATTGTCGCGCATCGACGGACTGTGTGACAGGTGGGTCTCGAGTTGAAGTTGAGACTTGTCGTGAAGGCGCAGGCCAGAGCCCGCGACCTCACGCCCGTGTCGCCGAATGTGTGCCAGAATTGCCCGGCGCGACGGGGTGGGGACCGCGCACGCGTGACGATGTGAAGGGGGATCACATGGGTGGGGACAGTGCGGGCGGGGATCGCGAGATCTCGGAGGGTCGGGTGCGAGCGCTCGCTCCGAGCGGAACCGTGCTGCGGCGGGAGGTCGATGCCGAGGCGGATGTGTGCTTTCGGGACATCCGCATCCAGGTGACCGGACGCGCAGGCGTCGGGAAGACGACGGTTCGGTCGGTGCTGGCGGCCCATCACGAGCTGCGCACGATCGCGGCGTCGATCGAGGAGACGGCGTCGATCGATGTCCCGCGGGTACCGGATCCCGAGCTCGACGGCGATGTCGTCGTGTACGTGGTGGCAGGGGACGCCCAGGTCGTCGACGTCGACGCGGCACGAGGCACACGCGGCGTCGTGGTCCCCGTTCTCGCGAAGGCAGACGCAGTGGACCGCCTTCAGGACGTCGTCGACGGTGTGTCGACCAAGCTGGGTTGCACTGTCCACCCACTGATGGGAACCATCGCGATCAGTGTCATGAACGGCCGGCCGTCGACGTTCGACCCGCTGCGAGAGTCGGCCGCGTCGGTGACGCCGGAGATGCTGCTGACTCCCGAGCGGTTCCTTCGAGCCGGCATTCCCATGTCGAAGCAATCGCGGGCCGAACTCGTCCGCAGTGTCGAGGTGGCGGGAGTCGGCATTGCTGCACGGGCTCTGACGGAGTCTCCCGGGATGGACGACGTCACCGTTCGGTTGCTGCTTGCGGAGAAGAGTGGAGTCGACGCCGTCGTGAAAGCCGTCCGGCGAGCAGTGGACGACGTTCGCGCCGCACGACAGGGTCGGTTGTTGCTTCGGCTGAACCAACTCGCGGCCCGGCACCAGGAGTCGATGGAGGTCGAGCGGTATCTGGCGTCCGACGAAGCCGTGTTCGCAGGCATGCGGGCGGCTCTGCACACCCTGGGCGAAAGCGAACACCCCAACCCGACCCTCGCCACCGTCCGCTCCTGGCGCGAACGCCGCGACACCGCACTCGAACCAGCGGTTGCGCGAGCAGCGACCGCTGTCGGCCGCGGGTACCTGAGGATGCTGTCGCGGTGATCGACCTCCCGAGCGACATGGACGGCGTGATCAAGCGGTGGTACCCCGCAGGAGTCGACGAGATCGCCTCGGGCCGAGCCGCGGATCCCGTAGGGGTGTTCGTGCACGGTTCGAGCGGAGCCGGAGTGTCCGCCGTCGACGCGCAACTGGACCTGTGGTCCGTGGACGGGGTCGACCGGGCGCCGGACGTCGAGTCGGCAGCGGTGGTCCTGTTCGTCGTCGACGCATCGGCGCCCATCGGCCGGACAACACTCGCCGCTCTTGCGCCGGTGCTCGAATCGACGGCAACCGGCGTTCTCGTCAACAAGGTCGACGCGCATCGCGGCTGGAGGGACGTGGTCCGTTCGGTCACCGAGTCCATCGCCGAGTTCGTTCCGCGAGCAGTGGACGTCGCGGTGCTGCCCACGTCCGCTCTGCTCGCCGAAAAGGCTCGGGCAGTGCAGGATCCACTGACTCGTACGACGATGGTCGAGGAATCGGGAATCAGGGACGTCCTCGATTTCGTGGAGAGCGCCGCAACGCAGCACACCGAGGTTCTCCGAAGACGCAAGTACGACGCGGCCGTTCGGCATGCCGCGGCCGGGGCGCGGCAGCGGATCGTGGACAAGGCCAGAGCGGTCACGAGCGCGTCGAACACCGCCGCGCTGCGTGCCGAACGGGCCCGGTTGACCGATGTTCGCGATCGGACCAGGGCAGAGCGGACCGCCGCGCTGCGGACCGGACTGCAACTCGCTCGCGCGGAATCGGTGCACGACGTGTCCGAGGCCGTTCGTGAATTCGCTTCGTCCGCACGACAATCGATCGATACTGCCGGCCGGTCCGAGCTTCGTCACCTCCAGCCGGAGATGACAGCACGGCTCGACGCGGTCGCGTCCACGGTCGACGCGCGGTTGTCCGACAGGCTCCGCGCGATCGACATCGATCTGGAATTGTCCGTCGAGCTCCCTGCGGTCACCGGTTCGCCACTCGCGCACCCCGAACCGTCGATTCGGCGCGGAGGGGTCGAGGACAAGATGATGATCGTCCTCGGTGCGTCGGCGGGAGTGGGGCTGTCGCGGCTCGTGGTGTCGCCGCTGTCCGTCGTCCCGGCGCTGGAGATCGCGGTGATTCCGTTGTCACTGCTGTTGGGCGCGTTCTGTGCGTGGTGGCTCGTCGGCTCGAGGAAGCTCGTCGCGGACCGGGCTCACCTGAGAACTTGGGTCGCCGACGCGTCGGCCGCGGCGAGGTCGACGCTGGAGCAGCGCGTCCTGGCCCGAATCCTGACCGCCGAATCCGCGTACTCGGCCGCCGCCCGCGAGACCTCCCGCGCAGCTGCGCGGGCTGCGGACACAGAGCTCGAGAGAGTCGAAGCGGAGCTGCGGGTGGTGTCGGAGAACCGCGCATCCGTGCTCGCTGCGTGCGACCGAGACCTCGCGGCGCTGGACCGCGGCGCCCTGAGGTTCGCCGCCGGTGGACGCGAGGAACCGGAGACGCCGCCGATGCGTCTGAACCAGTAGAGGCTGTGTCCGCGGAGATCGGAGAGATACGCGTGGAGTGGAACGAGTTGTTCGACGGCAGCGGTGACGGCGATGCCGTCGACCCGGCGCACGATCCGGTCTCCGGTCCGTCCGGTGTCGGCTCGATCGAGTTGTTCGATCTCGACGACGACGGGTACGAGGAGACCAGGGTCAGCCACACCGAGGCGGGAATGACCGTCGCCAGGGATCGTGACGGGGACGGTGTGATGGACACGTTCACTTCCATCCAGAGTGGCGGCCGTTACCAATCCTGGGAGATTTCTCGTGCCGACGACGGCACGGCGAGGTGGGAACAGACGTCCTCGGGGGACGCCTTCGAGTAGGAAACTCGCATTGTTTTTAATGTCCTTACAAGGAGATTCGGCTGCTGGGGGGCCTCGAATGCGCACGTAGGAGTAGCTGAATCGGTCTTGTGACCAATCGGACAACAGCCTGATTCCGGATTGGCAACTCACGGCGTTAACCTGAAACCAGGACACCCGGCGCCCGTGTCCTCGGTTTGACGTTGCCGCTATGATGCGGTATACGCAGATCGTGCGATCGGGCAGCTCCCCACCGAGAGGGGAAGATCGGATCTGCGTCTGCCTCGCCGAACTGCCCTGTGCGCGAGCAGACACCAGAATCTGGTTCCGGCTCACCCCAGGAGAGTTAGATGACCTCAGCGACCATTCCCGGTTTGAACGGCACTGACGCCGCGCCTCCCACCCAGCACAAGGAACTCCTTGCGTGGGTGCAGCAGGTAGCGGAACTCACCGAGCCGGATCGTGTGGTCTTTGCTGACGGATCCGACGAGGAGTGGGAGCGTCTGACCACCCAGCTGGTGAACGCCGGTACCTTCACGCGTCTCAACGACGAGAAGAAGCCCAACTCGTTCCTCGGCAACTCGGACCCGTCGGACGTTGCCCGCGTCGAGTCACGCACCTACATCTGTTCCGAGCGCGAGATCGACGCAGGCCCGACGAACAACTGGATGGACCCGTCGGAGATGCGTTCTCTGATGACCGACCTGTACCGCGGCTCCATGCGCGGCCGCACCATGTACGTCGTTCCGTTCTGCATGGGACCGCTCGGCGCCGACGACCCCAAGCTGGGCGTCGAGATCACCGACTCGGAGTACGTCGTCGTCTCCATGCGTGTCATGACCCGCATGGGCGCGGCAGTTCTCGACAAGCTCGGCACCGACGGCTTCTTCGTCAAGGCTCTGCACTCGCTCGGCGCTCCGCTCGCCGACGGCCAGGACGACGTCCCGTGGCCGTGCAACGACACCAAGTACATCACTCACTTCCCCGAGGATCGTGAGATCTGGAGCTTCGGTTCGGGTTACGGCGGCAACGCCCTTCTCGGCAAGAAGTGCTACTCGCTGCGTATCGCATCGGCGATGGCGCACGACGAGGGCTGGCTCGCCGAGCACATGCTGATCCTCAAGCTCATCTCGCCGGAGGACAAGGCCTACTACATCGCCGCGGCATTCCCGTCGGCCTGTGGCAAGACCAACCTCGCGATGATTCAGCCCACCATTCCGGGGTGGCGCGCCGAAACCATCGGCGACGACATCGCGTGGATGCGCTTCGGTGAGGACGGCCGCCTCTACGCCGTCAACCCGGAGTTCGGTTTCTTCGGTGTTGCACCGGGAACCAACTGGGACTCCAACCCCAACGCGATGAAGACCATCGACCAGGGCAACTCCGTCTTCACCAACGTCGGCCTCACCGACGACGGTGACGTGTGGTGGGAAGGCCTGGAGAACCGGCCGGATCACCTGATCGACTGGAAGGGCAACGACTGGACGCCGGATTCGGATTCGCTTGCCGCGCACCCGAACTCGCGTTACTGCGTACCCATGGCTCAGTGCCCGTCGATGGCCGACGAGTGGGACGACCCGAAGGGTGTCCCGATCTCCGCGATCCTCTTCGGTGGGCGCCGCAAGACGACGGTTCCGCTGGTCACCGAGGCTCGCGACTGGCAGCACGGTGTCTTCATGGGCGCCACCGTCGGCTCGGAGCAGACGGCCGCCGCCGAAGGAACTGTCGGCACCATCCGTCGCGACCCGATGGCCATGCTTCCGTTCCTCGGCTACAACGTGGGCGATTACTTCCAGCACTGGATCGACCTCGGCAAGAACGCCGACGACTCCAAGCTGCCGAAGGTGTTCTACGTCAACTGGTTCCGTCGTGGCGACGACAAGCGCTTCCTGTGGCCCGGATTCGGTGAGAACTCCCGCGTCCTGAAGTGGATCGTGGAGCGCATCGAGCACAAGGCCGCCGGCGTCGAGACTCCTATCGGTGTCGTTCCCACGGCCGAGGCCCTCGACATCTCCGGGCTCGACACCACCACCCAGGACGTCGCCGAGGCACTCGCGGTGAACGTCGACGAGTGGAAGGCCGAGATCCCGTTGATCGAGGAGTGGTTCGACTTCGTCGGCGAGAAGCTCCCCACCGGCATCAAGGACGAGTTCGACGCGCTCAAGCAGCGCTTGGGTGCCTGAGTGTCGTAACTAGCACCCTTTTCGTAGACCTGGCACCCCTGTTCCGATGCGAACAGGGGTGCCAGCCTCGTAAACAGGGTGTCAGGTTCCCGGCCGCTGAGCCGATTCAGCCACCGGACGCCAACACCGCTGCGCCCGTCAGGGTCCCGACGGCTCCGAGCTTCGCCGGCACGATCTCGAGGCCGTCGAGAAACTTGAGCTTGGCGTGCAGGGCGGCGGACTCCTGGATGGGATCCCACAGCGGTGGGCCCGCTTGAGCGAAACCGCCGCCGACCACAACAAGGTTCACGTCGACCAAGGCTGCCGCCGACGCGATCGCCTGACCCAGCGCGACACCGGCACGCTGAAGAGTGGTGATGGCGACGATGTCCCCGTCGCTCGCGGACTGTGCGAGGTCGGCGCCGGTGCTGCCGGTCCATCCCTGTTCCTGGGCCCACCGGACCGCCGACGGCCCGCTGGACACCGTCTCCACGCAGCCGAGGCCGCCGCACGTACAGGGCGTCGCCGATCCGGGTACGACGATGTGTCCGATGTGGCCTGCGTTTCCGCTACGCCCGTGCACGATGCGGCCTCCCAGCACCAATCCGCCGCCGATCCCGGTCGACACGACGAGGCTCAGTACGTCGTCGACGCCGACAGCAGCCCCGAAGCGGTGTTCGCCGAGCGCAGCGCACCCACCGTCCATCGCCAGCGTGACCGATGCGCTGTCGAACCGCGTCCGTACGGCGTCGGTGAGGGCGAAGCCGTCCTTCCATTCCGGGATGTTGATCGGCGCGACCGTGCCTGCGACGGTGTCGACCGGGCCGGCGCACGCTATCCCGATCGCGTCGACGTCCGAGCCGACGGACACCGCGTCCAGCAGTTCCTCGCAGGCTTGCCATACGTCCGACTGCGGGGTCGGCACGGTCAGCGGTTCCCCCGGCCTTCCGTCTTCGCCGACGACGGCTGCGGTGATCTTGGTTCCCCCGATATCCAGTGCCAGCGCTGTCATCGTTCCAACGTACCGGCGCGAGTGGAGCCTGCGGAATGAGCCGGGTGAGCGCCGCGAGTGGAGCCTGCGGAAAGAGCCGGGTGGGCGGCGCGAGTGGAGCCTGCGGAATGAGCCGGGTGAGCGGCGCACTCGCGTCAGGTGGCGCGGAAGACGAGGACGAGGTTGCTGGCGAGGAGTTCGCGGAGGCCGGGAACCCTCATGATCCACCATGCCCATCGGGGGTGGTATCGGGGGAATGCCGCGAGAAGGGTTCCGCTGGAAGTGTTTCGAGCCCAACGTAATCCGTCGCCTGCTCCGATGTCGAACAGGGATTCGCCGAATCTGTTCTTCGGCTCGTGTCCGTGTGTACGCAGGTATCGCCGGGCCGCGTATTCGCCGCCGACGTAGTGCCACGGCCGTGTTTCGTGCCCGCCGAACGGGCTGAGCCACAGTGTGTAGGACAGGACCGTCAATCCGCCGGGTCGGGTGACGCGGAGCATTTCCTCGGCCATGACCCAGGGCTCGCGGACGTGCTCGGCGACGTTCGAGGAAAAGCAGATGTCGACGCTGTCGGTGAGAAATGGCAGCGCCATTCCCGAGCCCCGGACGCTGCCGTGGACGGTCAGGCCTGCAGCGTGCAGTTCGGATGCGTCGGGTTCGACGGGGAAGTACCGAGCTCCGCTGCGTTCGAAGCCCTCCGCGAAGTAACCGGGCCCCCCGCCGACGTCGAGTACGACACGGTTCTCGAGAGAGTCGCCAGTCATGCCCCGGTAGAGGTCGCCGATCAATTCGACGGAGTCACGGGCGAGCGCGCCGTAGAAGATGTCGGGCGCGGTCTGCTCGTGCCCGAAGTCCCGGAGCAGCCCGACCGACCTGCTGAGGGTGGCGCGTTTCGCGAACAGTCGAGTGACCCGGTCCCTACGCACGAGGAAGAACACTAGGCGAGAGTCCATGTCGAGCGACCGCTGGGCCACACGAACGGCTAGGGTGTCCAGAAGTTTCAGCTGTCCAGAAGTTCAGCTGTCCGGAAGAGTCAGCTGTCCGGAAGAGTCAGCTGTCCGGAAGTTTCGGTGATGGTGTCGGCCGCGAAGGGGGTACGGGCGTGCGCGAGGTGCTGCTGCTCTGCTGGCGCGACACCGGGCACCCCCAGGGCGGCGGCAGCGAGCGGTATCTCGAGCAGGTCGGGGCCGGGCTGGCTGCCCAGGGAGTGAAGGTGACGCTGCGGACGGCGTCGTATCCGGGCGCGCCCGCCGAGGAGATCGTCGACGGAATCCGCATCAGTCGCGCCGGTGGACGGTTGAGTGTGTATCCGCGGGCACTCGCGTCGATCGTCGCGGGGCGCCTCGGGTTCGGTTCGCTTCGCGGAATAGCTCCCGACGCCGTCGTCGACACCCAGAACGGCATTCCCTTCTTCTCCCGGATCGTGTCCGGAGCACCGGTGACGTTGCTGGTGCACCACTGTCACCGTGAGCAGTGGCCCGTCGCCGGACCCCTCATGGCCAAGCTCGGATGGTGGCTCGAAAGCACGGTCTCTCCGCGGATTCACCGTCGTAACCAGTACCTGACGGTGTCCTTGCCGTCGGCCGACGAGCTGGTTGCCCTCGGTGTCGATCGCGAGCGAGTTGCCGTCGTGCGCAACGGCGCGGACGAGATTCCCGCAGGAACGCCGGTGGACACCAGAACTCCGTACCCGTCGCTGTCGGTGCTGTCGCGGCTCGTTCCGCACAAGCAGATCGAGGACGCACTGGCTGCGGTGGCCGCTCTGAGGTTCCGAGTCCCCGGACTGCACTTGGACATCATCGGAGGCGGTTGGTGGGAGGAGAACCTGCGTGAGCGGGTCGAGCAACTCGGCATCGCGAGCGCGGTGACGTTCCACGGCCACGTCGACGAGGTTCGCAAACACCAACTCCTCGGACAGTCGTGGGTGCACGTCATGCCGTCGAGGAAGGAAGGCTGGGGTCTCGCAGTGGTCGAGGCGGCCCAGCACGCAGTGCCGACCGTCGGATACCGCAGCTCCAAGGGCCTCACCGACTCCATCATCGACGGTGTCACCGGTGTGCTGGTCGGCTCGGACGGCGCCGATCGTGATGTCACCGCGCTGACGGACGCTCTCGCCGAGCTACTGCTCGACGACGACATGCGTGCCGATCTGGGTGAGAAGGCCAGGGTCCGCGCGCTCGAATTCTCGTGGAGGCAGACCGCTCGCGGTGTGCAGAGCGTTCTCGCGGCCTCGATGCGCGGCTCGAACGTGTCAGGTCTCGTGTCCGCCGGCCTTCCGGGTGCGGACCGCCCAGCCGAAGCCGCCCACCAGTAGCACCAGCCACACGAGGTGCGCGGCGACGACCGCCCGGTCGTCCGTCGGTTCGATGCGGATCTCGCCCGGCACCCGGTACAGCGCGAGCTCGTCGTCCTCGTACTCCACCGTCAGCTGCCGCAGCGCCGCGGCCGAGTTGCCCAGCTGCCCGGGCGTCGTCCGTTCGACGAGCACCCACCCGACTCCGAGCCCGGCCACGTCCTCGGGAGTACCGCCGTCCAGAAGAACCTGTTCGACGGCCTCCGCCCTGCTGCCTTCTCCGCGGACCGACCCGCCTGCGACGAGGAGCTCCCCGGTCTGCAGTACGTCCAGCGGCAGCATGCGAGGCGCAGGGTCGAGAACAGCGGCGTCCCCGCTGTACGGGAACCGGCGGAACATACCTGCGGGCAGCACGGCGACGTCTCCGTCCTCCCCGGCCAACTCGTCGGCGACCACCGACCACGACGCCGGATATTCGACGGGTTTCACCTGGCCTCCGACTCCCCAGGCGAGGTCCGGCAACGCGATCACCACGGCCAACGCCGCTGCGACTCCGGGAAGCCAGCGGTTCCCGAGTTTCGCGGCAGCCCACGTGACACCTGCCGCCGCGGCGAGAACGTAGAAGGGCACGGCGAGCGCAACCCACTTCTGGGCGTCGCGCAGCAGACCGGCGCCGGGCACCTCGGCGGCAGCCCATTCGCCGACGCGAATCCCTGGAGCCGTCGCGGCGAGGGCAGGCCCAGCGATCGCGAGGACGGCCGCCACGGCCAGAGCGGTCACGACGGGGTTGCGTCGGCGTCGCCACAGGGGTCCGATGCCGAGCGCGACGATCGCGAGCAGCAAGGCGGTGCCCAGGACCGCGAACGCCGATGTTCGCGTGACGGGAACGGCATCGGCGTTCCAGATGCCGCCGAGTCCCGCGAGGGAACCGACCGTCCCGAGTCCGGGCTCGGCGCGGGCTGCGAACGCGGCGACGCCGGCGGGGTCGGTACCGGTGGCCCCCGAGCCCGACACCGCCGTCGCGACGAGCCAGGGCGCCGACGCCAGCAAGGTCAATCCCGCTGTGAGCGGAAATGTTTGCCTGGACGCGCATAACCACGCACATGACGCGGCGAGCAGCGCACCCGTCGGCGTCAGGCCCGCGACGGCCAGACAGACCGCGAGCCACCCCCACCGGCCCGTCCGCCTGAGATCGAGCGCAGCGACGACCGTCCACGGTAACGCCGCGTACCCGATAAGAAGACTCCAATGCCCCTGCAGCAGACGCTCGGCGACGTAGGGATTCCAGATCGCGACCGTCGACGCCACCAGCAGTGCAGGCAGCGGTGCCGACGGCAGCACGGTCCGCGACATCTGCGCGGCACCCCAGCCGGCGAGCCACAGCGCGAGCAGCAGAGCAGCTTTCACGACGAGTCCGCCGTCGACCACCGTGGACAGGGCGGCCACCACCGCGTCCTGCGGGACCGCCCGGGCGGCGGCGTCGCCGACCCCGAGAGCCGAGTCGGTGAAGTAGGACCTGGGTGTACTGACGGCGTCGCGCAGAAGTAGATAGCCGTTGCCGAACAGTGGGCCGAGCACCACGGACGCGAGGGCGACGCTGTAGAGCGGAGGCGCCCACCGGGACCGGCCCGCAGCCCACCGACCACCCGACGCCATGTCCGGCACCCTATACCGTGGGCGCATGCCGACTCGCCCTGTCTCCGCCTCCGGGTCCGCAGGCAGAGCGATGGTCGCCGGAATGACGATGGTGACCATCGGATCGATGACGGCCAACATCGCCTCGTATCTCCTGCATCTTCCGGCGAGCCGCCTGCTGGGTGTGGCGAAGTACGGCGAGTTCGCGAGTCTGCTCGCCGCTCAGTTGGTGCTCGCAGTTCCGGCGCTCGCGTTGCAGTCGGTCGTGGCCAGGGAAGTGGTGCGCGGACGAAGCACCGGCAAGCTCCGAAGCCTCGGATACCGCTGCGCCGGCGTCGTCGCCGTTCTGTCGGTGCTGGCGGCACCGATAGTGGCGGTGGCGATGGACACGAGTGTTCTGGCGACGACGTCGGCGCTGGTCGTCGCCCCACTACTCGTGCTGCTCGCGACCGAACAAGGGCTACTGCAGGGCACCGCGCGGTTCGGCCGATTGAGCATCGTGCTGGCATCCGCGGGCTTCGGCAAGGTCGTTCCCGCGGTCGTCGCGCTGTTCCTCGGCGCGGGTCCCGGCACAGTGCTCGCAGTAAGTGCCGCCGGCACAGGACTGGTCGCCCTCGGCGCACGGCTGGCCAACCGAGAGCCACCCGGGCCCGATGGTCCGCACACCGGTGACGTGCGCATCGGCGTCGCCACCGTGCTGCGGGCGTCGCAGGTTCAATTGGTGCTGATTCTGCTGTCGTCGGTGGATCTGCTCCTCGCGCGCGCACTGCTGACCGAAGCCGACGCAGGCATCTACGCCCTCGGCGCCGTCGCCACGAAGGCAGCGTTCTGGCTGCCGCAGGCAGTGGGGGTAGTGCTGTATCCGCGTATGGCCAACCCTGCGCACTCGGCGTCGGCGCTGCGATCGGCACTGTCCGTCGTCGCCGGAATCGGTGCGGTTCTGATCCTCGGGGCGGCCGTCGCCGCGGGGCTGATCCCGCTGATCGTGGGCGAGGACTACGCAGCCGTGCAGGGATACCTGTGGATCTTCGCGTTGCAGGGCGCCTGTCTCGCGGTGCTCCAGAGCGCGTTGCTGTGGGCTATTGCAGGGGAACGCACGACGCTTGCGATCCTGGCGTGGCTCGGGCTGGCCGCCGAAGTCGCCCTGTTGACGCTGTGCGCGTCCACGGTGCTGCAGTTCGTCGTGGTCGCGGTGTCCGTGGCCGCGACAACTGCACTCGCGGTGTGCGTGGCCGCCCTGCGTTCCTGAGTGCACTCGAATCCGCCTCGGACGGCACATCCGGCCCTGCCGCATCGGTCTGTGTGCAACTGGGACCGGCCACCCTCGGCCTGAGAACGACCAACGGCGCGACCCGAATGGGCCGCGCCGTTGTTGTTCGTGAAGGTGCTACTCCTTGGAGAGGTTGGTCCTCGGAATGACCTCGGTCTGATCGGTCGTCCAGTCGCGGTTCTGCGGAGCTGCCGGTGCTGCACCGCCGCCTCCGCCCTGCTGCGGGCCGCCGGTACGCACGGGACGACGCGGGCCGTTGCCGCCGCGGAGTCCGAGCACGATACCTGCGATCAACGCGATGACGCCGAGGATTCCGGCGATGATCGGCACGGTACGTCCGAACGTCGACAGTTGGTCCTGGCCGTCCTTGGCGCGCTGGATCTGGTATTCGACGGTGTTCTCGTCGAACTTGATCGGCGCATTGAGCACGTCTACCTCGGGCTGGCCCGCAGTCCGCGAGTAGTACTGGTGGATCTGCTCTTCACCGTCGACGATGACACCGGTCTTGGGCTCCACCCACACCGTCCGTGTGTTCTCGTACCAGCGGGTCATGGTGACGGGAGCTTCGCCGCCCTCGACGCCCCACGTGTCGGCGGGGAGGGTGACCTTGTTGGTCGGGAGGTTGACGACGCCGGACAGATCTACGGGGCCGACGGTCTGCTCGTACTTGTAGACGGGCGTGCCGTTGATCTCGGTCTCTTCGACGAAGTCGATGTCCTGCGACGCGCGGGCGTTGATGTCGAAGAACGGGTACGCCTTCTGCTCCGCGTTGAACGGGAACTTGTACTGCAGGCCGGTGTGCGGAACTTCCTCGGCCGGCTTGTCGCCCTGGACCTGGATGGTGCCGACGGGGTTCTCGACGGGCTCGGACGACACACGATCGAGCGTCACACGGTCGACGCTGGCGGTGAGCAGCCCGGTGTCGCCCTGCTTGTCGGTGCGGCGCAGCGTCTGCCCGGCCTGCACGGTGATGTCGTCGGCGTTCGACGGCTCCTCGGTGGTGACGAAGCGCTGCGACACGAGGTTCACGTTCTCGTCCACCTGAGCGCGGCCCGCGGCCAGCGATGCAGCGTTGAGAACGCTTCCGGTGCCGGTCGATACCGTCGTGACCTCGAGATCCAGCGGTGTCTTCTCCAGGCGGGGCACGGTGTACGTCGGGATCAGAATCGCTGCTACCAGCAGGAATGCGCCCAATCCGACGAGTACGAGGGCAAGAATCCGGCTCGGCCCTGAGCGCTCCGCCATGTGAGAATCTCCTTAGTCTTATTTCCTTGGCGCGCCGCTGCTTCCACCCCCGACAGGTCAGGGTAGGAAACGCCCGTTCCTGGAGTGTCCGATTGGTATCGCCACGTCGCTGGTGACAGTAACAGTCATCACGTCGTACGGTCGCGGGCACGCCCGACGACCGTGGACTTTCACAAGCGGACGACGCGGGGTGCTTGACTGGTCGCGTCATGACTACGTCCACCGAATCGCTGCCGAAATCCGTCGCACCGCTGCGCGGATTCATCCCGTCGCTCGAGGGAATGCGCGCGTTCGCGTCGATCGGCATCATCGTCACCCACGTGGCCTTTCAGACAGGCGCCGCGAATTCTCCCGTCATGGGCCGAATCTGGGGCAGGTTCGACCTGGCTGTCGCGCTGTTCTTCGCGTTGTCCGGGTTTCTGCTGTGGCGTCCGCACGCGGCGCAGGCGCGCGGGTTGGGTCGTGCTCAGCCGATCGGCCGCTATCTGTGGTCGCGCGCCGTGCGCATCCTTCCGGCGTACTGGGTCGTGGTGACGCTGGTTCTGCTGTTCCTGCCCAACACGGGAAGCAGCTGGCGGGTGTGGGCCGCCAACCTGTCCTTGACGCAGGTGTTCGTGCCTCTGACTCTCACCGAGGGCATGACTCAGATGTGGTCTCTGTCGGTCGAGGTCGCCTTCTATCTGGTCTTGCCGTTCCTCGGCCTGGCGTTGGCTGCCCTACGAGGCGATCGAGCACGGTTCCGCATTCCCGTCGTCGCAGCTGTGGCCGCGATCAGTCTGTGCTGGGCGTTCGTACCAGTGTCCACACCCGAAGCGATTCACCACGACAACTGGTTGCCTGGATACTTCCCGTGGTTCGCGGCCGGAATGCTCCTGGCCGAGTACACGACCCGCCCCCCGACGTGGTTGCACCGTCTGGCGAGCCACCGAGTACTGATGGCCGCGATCGCACTGGTGGCGTTCGGCCTGTCGGCGACTCCGCTCGCCGGGCCGGAAGGGCTGGTGCGTCCCGAGCCGTGGCAGTTCGAGGTCAAGATCGTGCTCGGTGCAGTCCTCGCGTTCGCGTTGTTGGCGCCTCTCGTCCTGGCCGACGGACCCCGACGCATCCTCGAGCACCCGGTCACCCTTGCTCTGGGCCGCTGGTCCTACGGCATCTTCATCTGGCATCTGGTGATCCTGGCGATGGTCTTCCCCGTGTTCGGGATCATCCCCTTCAGCGGACACTTCCTGCTGGTTCTGGTCGTGACCGTCGCATTGTCGATTCCCGTCGCCGCCGCGAGCTACGCGCTGATCGAAGAACCGATGCGGGTGTGGCTTCGCCGCCGGTGACGTGACCGCCGGTTATCGGCGAGCCCGCAGAGCACTCACTGCCACGGCGACGAGTGCCACCAACGCGGCAAGCTGGATCAGCGACGAGTGGCCGATGTAGCCGTCGGGAGATCGCCACGGACCCTTCGACAGCAACGCCGTCGCGAGCAGCGTTCCGACCCCGGCGACCCACACCGCCGCCCTGGCTTCCGCCGATCGACCGAAGCGTCGGCCCACGGCCACTGCCACGGCCGCGACTGCGGCGACGACGGCAACTCCGGCCGGCCCGGAGATCACGGCGACGGCCGCGGTCAGTCCGAACCACCCGAGCACCGCGCTGAGCCAGGGCCGTGGTGCCGGGTCCTGGGTTACGCGACTTCGACGAAGAGCGAAGAACGCCAACGGGATCAGCAGGAACAATCCGCCGAAGATTCCGAGTCGGTACCACTTGTCCGACGGGAACGCGAGCGTCACCGTTCCCGACGTCCCGGCCGGCACGATCCAGCCTTGCTGCCAGCCGTTGACGGTGACAGCCTGCAGTTCTGGGGCGGGAGTGGAGCCTGCGGATGCTGCGGTTGCGTGCCAGCCGGTGTTGCTGCTTTCCGGTACCACGAGCAGTTGATCGACGTTCGATTCGCGAATGGTCACTTCTCGGTGGTCGGCGTCCCACGCCGTCGTCTCCGCGGTTCGGGGAGACGAGCTGGTTGCGCTGACGGCGGGGACGGGCATCGTGCGGAGTCGCACTCCGTCGACGACGAAGGCTGCACCTGGGTCGACGACGACGTCCTGTCTGCCTTCCGGCAGGGGTATCGGATTGAGCGTCTCGTTCGGAACGGGGAAGGGACCCTCGCAGATGGTCGCCTGCAGTGGTTCGCCCGACAGGAATTGCCGCGCCGTCGCCGTCACCGACGCCCGGATGGTCTGGCCCGCAATGGACATGATCGGCCCGACGTCGCAGGCGACGGTGATCGTGCGGTCATCGGCTGCGTCGGGAGCGGCGCTGATGTCGCGGCCCCCCGACAGCACGGCGACGTCGGCGAGACCGGGCGGTTGCGGGAGGACGAAGCCGAGGGAGTTCTTGTCCAGCCGATCGTCCCAGTCGACGATGGAGAGCACGATCCGATCCGTCACCTGTGGCGCGAGATCGATGGTCGTCGGCCCGTCGGGATCCACCTCGCGAACCTGCGGTCCGCCACCGAGATTCACGGCGACGGTCGTCGGATGAGCGGGCAGGTCGCCGAGGCTCGGGGTCACGGTGAGGCCGTCCACCAGCGTCGGCGCGGGCAGGTCGATCGTCAGTGTCGGCTGCGTTCCGGCTCGCTGCTCGATGCTCTTCTCGGGCGCGGTCCAGGATGTTCGGTCGTCGCCGTCGGTGGCCGCGAAGGCGGATCCTTGGAGGTCGCCGACGTCGGATGCGCCCGTTGCCACGGGTCGTCCCGGTTGTGCCAGCAGCGCTTCCAGCTCGGGGCTCTGTCGGGTGCGCAGGGTCAGTTCCGGCAGCACTGCGGTTCCGGTCGGCACCGACAGGGTGCGCGAGAACCTGCCGAGCTCCTCGGGTGCCGCGGACAGTCCACTGCTGCATCGGATTCGGTCCTCGGTGTCCAGGCAGGCCGGTCGTCCGGGGAACTCCTGGCCGAGGTTCCACGACGTGACGTCCGCTCCGGGCGTGACGCCCGGCAGCACCGCACGGTGCACGATCGACACGGGCTGCGGGTTGTCGCGGTCCGAGTAGTCCTCCACCGACAGTTCGCTGATTCCGAATTGACTTCCCCGAGTGCCGTCCACGGTCGATTTCGCCGTGATGCGCACCCACGGTGTCGATCCGCCGGGGAGCGAGACGGTCATGGGCTCACCCGCAGTGTCGACCCGCGCCGCGGTACTGCCACCCGGAGTGGTGATCTCGAGCCACTTCACCGGGTCACCGATGGTCCCCGGGCTGGTACGCAGATGCAGGAGCCCGCCGGAGATCGGCTCGTCGAAGTCGAGTTGAAGCCACTGTCCCACAGCGCTTTCGATGCCGTTGCTGACCCAGCTCGTCGCAAGATCGCCGTCGACGACCGCCGCGACCCCGCTTCCCGGTTTGGTGCCACCGATCTGAGTGGAATCCGATGCGGAACTCGAGGCGGTGATGCTCGCGCCCTCCCATTCGCCGTCGACGGTGTCCGCGCCCACGACGGGATAGTCCGCGACTTCGTTCAACGAGCGACGAGGATCGTCGGCGGTTCTCAGCGCCGAATTGTGGTTGTCGACCTGCCCGAAATCCGTCTCCCTGTTCATCGGAGTATCGGTGACAGTGACCGAATCGACGTCCAGGCCCGCGGTGGTGGCGTCGGACGCGAGGATGACGGGGCCTGCGGGCACCGGGTCGGGGACACCGGATCGCCGCTGTTCGTTCAGTCGCTGAACGGATTCCGGGCCACCTTGAACGAACGGGACACGGTTCAGATCGACGGTGTAGGGCCCCGAAACTTCAGGCTCCTTCGAGCTTGGCTCCTGCAGCTTCACCGAATAGATCTCGACAGCCGGATACGGCGGCCGCATGTCACCGTCGACCGTGATGCCGTCGACTGTTCCCGGTGCGATGTCCTCGCCGAACTCCGCGACTTTCTCGAGGCCGGGGGAGCCGTCGAGTGCGGCGTGGACCTGGACGGGGCGTGCGGAACGCGACGTCTCGGGATCGAGATCGTTGCGGACGACCACGTAGTGAATGCCCTGCCCGACGAGGGTGTCGGCCAAGCCGACCGAGGATCGGCCGTCGGCGATCAGTCGTTGGACGGAGTCGAGGGCCCGGATCGCACCGGGCGGGGTCAGTGGTACCGAGTCGCGGACGGCCCACGGCGTCGTCGCGAGGGCTTGGAGTGGTTCGTCGCGAGTCAGTCCCCACGTCTGAATCGCGAAGGGCGCGCCGGGAACAACGAGCGCGCGCTCGGCATCGGAGCCGTCGGGTGAGTTGCCCGACGCGTGAGCGGTGAGCCAGTCCGCGGCGTCGTGCCAGTACTGCGGGATGGACTGGTATGCCCCTCGGGGTGCGAGTTTGCCGGTCCACGCGAGGGAGGTGGAGAACGTCAGCGCGACGAGCACGAGCCCGGCGACGGCGACCATCTTGTCCTTCTCCGGGTGTGCGATGGCTGCTCGCCAGGTGCGCGTCGGTGCGGCACCGGGAAGCGGGACTCGGGCGAGAAGGTGAGCGAGTCCGAGTACCAAGGGGATTCGGACGAGCGGCTCGAGTTTGTGGACGTTGCGGAGCGGCGCGCCGCCCGAATCGAGGAACACGCGAACGGTGTCGGCGATCGGCGAGCCGAGTCCGCCGACGTATCCGGCTGTGAGACCGAGGATTCCGACGAACAGCATGACGGTCAGGCGGCCACGGGCGGGCATCGATCGCATCGCGAGACCGACGACACCGGCTGCGGCGACGACTCCCGTCGCGACGACGGCGGCCGGCTGCGTGACCAGCACTGCTCCGGCGACGCGCTCGGGCGAGACGAACGGTGTCCAGCTGCTCGTCCCGCGGAGGATCTCGATCAACGAGGCCCACTGGGTCGTCGTCCCCGAGGATTCGATGTAGTCCAGGAACGGTGGGCTGACCGCGCCGAGCAGAAGAAGCGGAACGATCCACCACAGGGTCGCGAGGGCCAGGAAGCCGGCCCACCACGCACCGAAGACGATCCACAGTCGGTTGGGTCTGTGGCAGAGAATCCAGACGACGCCGACGAGGCACGCGGCTGCCGTCGCGACAGCGTTGACGGCGCCCATCAACGCCACGGCCACCGCCGATTGCGCGGCGAGAGTGCGGGTGGAGGTGCTGCTGCGGAACGCCCGGACGATGGGAATCAGTACCCAGGGCGCCAGCATCATCGGCATGGATTCCGACGAGATCGATGCGAGCGTCGTGATGACTCGGGGAGACAGCGCGAACGCGACGGCGGCGATGATCCGCGAGCTGCGGCTGCCGATTCCCAGAGCTTCGGCGAGGCGAACGATGCCCCAGAACCCGGCTGTCAGCAGTAGCGCCCACCAGATGCGCTGTGTGATCCACGGGGGAATCGACGCGATGTCGCCGAGCGCGAAGAACGCGCCGTGCGGAAAGAAGTAGCCGTACGCCTGGTTCTGCACCTGGCCGAGGGGAGCTTGCGACGTCCACTGATGGGAGGCGCGCGCGAGGAAGCCGAGGGGATTCTGCGTCAGGTCGTACTTGGTGTCGGCAACGGTGTAGCCGGGAACCTGCAGGAAAGCGAGGAGAAACGCCAGAGTGGAGACGCCGAGCAACCACCTACGACCGAGTGGTTCGGAAGAGATCGAAGCAGGTGCGTCAGCGGCTGCCGTACTCAACCTGGTTCAGCAGGGACGAATCAGCGTTGCCGGAGCGATCGATCTCGGGACGCGTGTTGTCGGCCGCCGCAGCAGTGACTCCGAATACCACCCCGGCACCGAGCACAGCGCCGACTACCGCAGCAACAACTCCCGGGACAGCGAACTTCATCTCGGTTCTCCACTTTCGTCGACTGGCACGCGTGCGCGGCTCACGCTATCACCCGCAGGCCCGGTAGCCGGAGCGCACGCGCGGCTACTTTCCAGGCGGCACGATCAGAACAGGCCGGTGACTGTGGCGAAGCACATGGTCCGCGACCGAGCTCTGGAGAAGTGAACGCAACCCCGTCGTGCCGCGAGTGCCGGTGACGATGATGTCCACGTCGAGATCGTCGGCCTTCTCCACGATGGCACTCCAGATGGCCGTCGTGCACTCCGCGCAGTGGCCCTCGACCTGAAGGCCGGCCTGCTGGGCGAGGCGAACGCCCTCGTCGTTGGTCACCTTCGCGTCGGTGAGCGCCACATCCTCGGCCTCGTCGTCGGGAACCCATTCGGGCTGCATGACGCCGGACAGCCCGGACATCCGTGCTGCCTGGCGCACCATCGGCTCCCACGCGGTGACGACGATCGCGCGTGTCGTCGTCAGGAATCGGCCGGCGTACTCGATGGCGCGTTTGGCGTTGTCGGAGCCGTCGTAGGCAATGAGAATCAGGTCTGCGGACATCTCGTAGTCCCTCCTCGTGTCGCTTTTGTCCTTAGGTTACTGCGCGCGTACAGCGGTGTGGGACCACTCCGCTACGGTCGGGGGCATGAGGAAATTCCGATCGCCCGTCGCGGTCGCTGCAGTGGTGATCGGGGTCGGGTTCACGGCCTCGTGTTCGTCCGGTGACTCGGTTCAGGTGGCCACGGAGTCTGCGTTGCCGCCGACCACGACCACCACGACGACGCTTCCCCCCACCACCGACGCTCCGGTGAACTCCTGTGAGGCTTTCGTCGAGACACTCAGCGAGCGGCAGCGATTGGCGCAGCTGCTGACCGTCGGCGTGACCGGGACTGCCGATGCCGTCGACATCATGGCTCGTGAACAGGTCGGCGGAATCTTCATCGGAAGCTGGACGGACTCGTCGACGCTCGCGAACCGCGAGGTTCCGCAGATCGACGCCGCGGCAGCGGTCCCTCCGATGGTCACCATCGACGAGGAAGGCGGGCGTGTGTCCCGCGTCGCGGATCTGCTGGGCGAGGACCCGTCGGCGCGTCGGACGGCTTTGACGATGTCCGTGGACGCCACGTATCGGATGGCGCTCGAACGCGGCCGCGGCCTGCGGGACCTCGGGATCACCGTCGACTACGCGCCCGTCGTCGACGTCAGCAGTCAACCGAACGATTCGGTGATCGGCGACCGTTCGTACTCCGCCGACCCCATTCAGGTCGTCGCCTACGCCGGTGCCTACGCGCAGGGCTTGCGCGACGCCGGTGTTCAGCCCGTCATCAAGCACTTCCCCGGACATGGTTCTGCATCCGGCGATTCGCACACCGGTGCGGTGACGACGCCGCCGTTGGAGGACCTGATCCAGTCGGATCTGATCCCGTTCGCGCAACTGTCCGCCGGGGGTGTCGGTGTGATGGTGGGACACCTCGATGTACCGGGACTGACCGAGCCGGGTGAGCCTGCCAGCATCAGCCCGGCGGCGATGTCGCTGCTGCGCGACGGAGTCGGGTACGGTGCGGCGCCCTTCACCGGACCGATCTTCACCGACGACCTCAGCGGGATGGCGGCCATCACCGATCGGCTGGGCATCGTCGCGGCTGTCGAGGCAGCTCTCGTTGCAGGCGCGGACGTCGCTCTGTGGCTCACCACCGACGACGTTCCGCAGGTGCTCGACAACCTGGAGGACGCCGTGGTGACAGGTCGCCTCGATGCAGCGCAGGTCGACGAGTCCGCGGCGACGGTGGCTCGCTTCAAGGGTGTCTGCTAGAACTTTCCGGGTGCGTCCGGATTTCTTCGGCGCCGCGGCATGCATCCGGCAGGCGCAGTAGTGACGCAGGCCTCCTTACCGTGGAGTAAGGTCATGAGTTCGATATCGGTTTGGAGGACTCATGGCTGGTGGCACCAAGCGATTGCCGCGCGCCGTACGTGAGCAGCAGATGCTCGACGCGGCAGTCGACGTGTTCTCCGACAACGGTTTTCACGAGACCTCCATGGACGCGATCGCCAAGAAAGCGGCGATCTCCAAACCCATGCTCTATCTGTACTACGGCTCCAAGGACGAGCTCTTCGCGGCGTGCATCAACCGTGAAGGCGTCAAATTCGTCGAGGCACTTACGCCCGCGGCAGACCCCACCCTCACCCCACGTGAACAGCTCCGACGCGCACTTCTCGGCTTCCTCGGCTTCGTCGGCGAGAACCGTAAGTCCTGGATGGTGCTGTACCGGCAGGCAATAGGCCAGACAGCCTTCGCCTCACAGGTCCAGAGCAGCAGGGACCGACTGATCGAACTGACCGCCCGTCTCCTCGAGATGAGCACCAAGGAACCGGATCCGGACCAGAACTTCCCCCTCATGGCAGTGGCCCTCGTCGGTGCAGGCGAAGCCGTCGCCGACCGCGTCGCCGGCGGAGAAATCGAAGTCGACGCCGCCGCGGACCTGCTGGAAAACCTCGCCTGGCGCGGTCTGGCGGGCAAGAAAACCGCTCCGACGCAGTAGCCGGCGTACCCCTCGTTGTGGGAGCGGGCCGGCCCTGCTTTCGGAGCGAACGTGCCGTTCGGTCACTTGAAGTGACCGAACGGCACGTTCGGTCCCGGAAGGGGGTGAAACTGCACCTATCGCAGGGTTGCGGTGAGGTGGGGGTAACCCTTTTTCGGGTTCTTGAGTGACAGGTCCCAGCCGGCGCCGACGGATTCGGCGTAGAGGTTGACCGTTGCGGGCAGGACTATGGGCTTGCCGAAGCGGACGTTGTAGGTCACTTTGTCGGGGATGCGACCTTCGATGACCTGCAGTACTGCTGCTGCACTCCACATTCCGTGTGCAATGGTCCGCGGGAAGCCGAAGGCCTTGGCGCCCAACGACGACACGTGGATCGGGTTGCGGTCCCCGGAGACCGATGCGTACCTGCTGATCGTTTTCTGATCCACTCGCAGTGTGCGTGTCGGGGGCGGCGGGACCTCGTCGGCGGGCGGTGCTTCGCGAGGTCCACCGGACAGTGAGGTCTTCTGCAGGCTCAGGAAGCTCGAGGTCTGCTTCCAGACGAGCTCGCGTCCGACGCTGACTTCGCTGATCACGTCGATCAACAAGCCCTTGCGGTGTTCACGCAGGTTCTCCGCGTGCACACGTACATCCAGGGGCTCCGAGGAGGAGATTGCCCGGTACTGCTCGATGACGTTCTCGGCGTGGACCGATCCGATGGCGGCGAACGGAAATGCCTTGGACACCATCAGTTTCATGACCGTCGGGAAGACGAGCGTGAACGGATACGTCACCGGCAGAGTGTCGCCGAACCGCAGTCCGGTGGCCCGGCAGTATGCGGCCAGGTTGTCGGGGTCGACGCGAAGTCCGCGGAGCTCGTACACCGTCGACGGCGCCGTGGTGGACTTCGATCCGAGGAACGGCAGGGCTCCGAGCGCAGCGGAAGTGTAGATCTCCGACGTCTTCGGCTGCTCCGTGAGCTGGACGACGCTCATGCGCCGAGGAGGCTCTGGCCGCAGACTCGGACGATCTGTCCGGTGACGGCGTTGGACGCGGGGGAGGCGAAGTAGGACACCAGCTCTGCGACGTCGACGGTCTGGCCGCCCTGCAGCAGCGAGCTCATGCGTCGGCCTGCCTCGCGTGTCGCGAACGGAATCGCTGCCGTCATCGCGGTCTCGATGAATCCGGGGGCGACGGCGTTGATGGTGATGTTCTTCTTCGCGAGAACCGGTGCCGATGCGTGTACGAGGCCGATGACGCCTGCCTTGGACGTGCCGTAGTTGGTCTGGCCGCGGTTGCCGGCGATACCGGCGATGGAGGAGACGTCGACGACGCGTCCGCCTTCCTTGAGTGCTCCCGATGCCACGAGCTGGTCGGTGATGCGCTGCGGTGCAGCCAGGTTGACGCCGATGACGGAGTTCCAGCGGCTGTCGTCCATGTTGGCGAGCGTCTTGTCGCGGGTGATGCCTGCGTTGTGGACGATGATGTCCGCGCCGCCGTGGCGTTCGAGCAGATGCTTGGAGAGCACCTCGCCGGCGTCGGGTGCCGTCACGTCGAGGGCGAGGGAAGTGCCGCCGACCTTGTTCGCGGTCTCGGACAGTGCTTCACCGGCAGCGGGGATGTCGGCGGCGATGACCGTCGCGCCGTCACGAGCGAGAACTTCGGCGATGGTGGCGCCGATACCGCGGGCAGCGCCCGTGACCACGGCCACCTTGCCCGCGAGCGGCTTGTCCCAGGACGCGGGTGCTTCGGAGTCGGCGTCCCCGACGGCGATCACCTGGCCGTCGACGAATGCCGACTTGGCCGACAGTAGGAATCGCAGGGTGGATTCGAGGCCGGAAAGCCCGGTGGAGGCGTTCGGGGAGATGTAGACCAGCTGGGCCGTCGCGCCGCGCTTGACCTCTTTGCCGACGCTGCGGGTGAAGCCTTCGAGTGCGCGCTGGGCGACGTGCTCGTCGACGCTGGATGTCTCTTCCGGCGTCGTGCCGATGACGACGACGCGAGCCGACGGTGCAAGGTTGCGGATGACGGGCTGGAAGAACTGGAACAGCTGCTCGAGCTCGGCGACGTTGCCGATGCCGGTGGCGTCGAACACCAGGGCGCCGTACTTGTCGTCGTGTGCCTGGGCCTGCGGGTAGTCCGACAGCAGTTCACGCAGCGGCTCGACGAGTCGGCCCTGTCCGCCGATGAGCACGGGGCCGGCGAGAGGCGGCTCGCCTGCCTTGTAGCGACGCAGCTTCTCGGGCTGCGGCAGACCTGCCTGCTTGGCGATGAAGGCTCCGGGCGCGGACGCCAGGAACGTGGAGTAGAGGTCTGGGGCTCCCTTGGTGGCTGCCACTGTCCTACCTTTCGATTTGGCGCCTCCCTTCTGTGAAGCAGGGAGCGCACGACCGGGTGTCGACAACCAACTTACTCGTCAGTAAGATGATTCTCCACCAGGGTCTTTTTCCACGATGTTTGGAGACGAAAAGTGACAAGCAAGCAGCTACGACCGGTCGCAATCGTCGGTGGCAACCGCATCCCGTTCGCGCGCTCCGACAAGAAGTACGCTCTGGCTTCCAACCAGGATATGCTCACCGCCACCATCGACGGGCTGGTCAGCCGGTTCGGGCTGCAGGGCGAGCGTCTCGGTCTCGTTGCTGCCGGTGCTGTCCTCAAGCACTCGCGTGACTTCAACCTGACCCGCGAGGTCGTACTCGGTAGCGCGCTGAGCCCGTACACCCCGGCGTTCGACATCCAGCAGGCATGCGGCACCGGGCTGCAGTCGATCATCGCGGTCGGCGACGCCATCGCGTCGGGACGTATCGATGCAGGCATCGGTGGCGGCGTGGACACCACGTCGGATGCGCCGATCGGCGTCAACGACGAGCTCCGTGAATTCCTTCTGTCTCTCAATCGCGCGAAGACCACCACCGATCGCATCAAGCTGCTCGGCAACGTTCGTCCGTCCATGCTCGGCATCGAGATCCCGCGCAACGGCGAGCCGCGTACCGGCCTGTCGATGGGCGAGCACGCCGCGATCACGGCCAAGGAGTTCGGTGTTCGCCGCGAGGACCAGGACGAGCTGGCCGCCGCGAGCCACAAGAACATGGCAGCCGCGTACGACCGCGGTTTCTTCGACGACCTGGTGACGCCGTTCCTCGGTCTCACCCGCGACGACAACCTGCGTCCGGGATCGACCGTCGAGAAGTTGTCGACGCTCAAGCCCGTGTTCGGCAACAAGCTGGGCGACGCCACCATGACGGCAGGCAACTCGACGCCTCTCACCGACGGCGCGTCGGCGGCGCTGTTGTCGACGGACGAGTGGGCCTCGGAGCGCAACCTTCCGGTTCTGGCGCATCTGGTGGACTCCGAGACGGCTGCGGTCGACTACATCCACGGCAACAGCTCGTTCAAGGACGGACTGCTGATGGCCCCGACTTACGCCATTCCGCGTCTTCTGGCTCGCAACGGGCTTACGCTGCAGGACTTCGACTACTACGAGATCCACGAGGCGTTCGCATCCGTCGTGCTCGCGACGCTGCAGGCATTCGAGAGCGACGAGTACTGCAAGGAGCGGCTCGGGCTGGACGGTGCGCTCGGGTCGATCGACCGGAGCAAGCTCAACGTCAACGGATCGTCGCTGGCTGCCGGTCACCCGTTCGCAGCTACCGGTGGCCGTATCGTCGCGTCGCTGGCCAAGATGCTCGCAGAGAAGGGCTCGGGCCGTGGCCTGATCTCCATCTGTGCGGCCGGTGGTCAGGGCGTCACCGCAATCATCGAGCGCTAGGTAACCGGCGCTCGAACCAGGGGGCAGACGGTCGGCAGGAGTGGAGCCTGCGGAACGACCCGGTCGGCAGATCCGCAAGCGAGGGGTTTACGGATCTGTCGACCGTGACCTGCGAGAAGTCGTTCTAGCCGGGAATTCCGCTTTCGGGCGGGGTGGACTCTTCACCGGTGTACTCGACTACTTCCGAGTCTCCGATGTCCGTCTGTAGGACCGGTGTCAGGTACTCGGGTACGCCGTTCACGATTTGGTACACACTTGCGCCGGAGATGCCGAGGTGGCTGTCGTCCGAGTACCGGAAGGGCGCCAGTTGTGGTCCCTGGAAGTCCATGCCGCCCTCTTGGATGGCGGAGACAATCCCCTCGCGAGTGGGGTTCTCGCCTGCTGCTTCCAACGCTTGAACGAATGCGTATGCCTGGCTGAGGCCGTAGATGCGGTAGTTGGTGAGAGGTTGGCCATCGCCGTTCTCCGCCCACACCTTCTGCCACAGTTGGGTCCAGGGGTTCTCGGGTGAGTCGATTCCGGGGATGTATTCGAGCGAGATCATGCCTTCGAGCGATTGGTTTCCGTCGGTGACGGCGCCCTGGGAGAACCGTCCGAGGAGTGACCCGACGAGATCGACGTCGGATCCGATCGAGGAGTAGAACCATTCCGGGTCGTAGTTGAGGCGCATCGCCGTCAACTGGCTGAGGGCGGTGTAGGACGGGACGTTGAAACCGAGTACCAGGTCTGCGCCTGCGCCTTGGAGTGCGGCGATCTGCGGCGCGACGTCGGTGTTGCCGGAGGTGTAGCGGACCACCTCGACGATCTGGTCGTCGAGATATTGTCGGACCGCAGCTTCACTGTCGCGTCCGAGGTCGTCGTCCTGTAAGTACAGGCCCACCTTGGCATCCGGGCGATTCTTCTTGACCCAGTCGCCGATGATCTTGCCCTCGACCTGGTAGTCGGGTTGCCAGCCGAACGTGTTGGGGTACTTCGCCGGGTCGTTGCCCCACATGATCGCGCCGGAGGAGACGAACAGGTCCGGTACGCCTTCTTCGTTGAGGAAGTCCACCACCGCGCTGTGTGTCGCGGTGCCGAGTCCGCCGACGACGGCGAAGACCTCGTCCTGCAGAACCAGTTCGTTGACGACCTGCGTCGTGGTCGTCGGGTCGTAGGAGTCGTCACGTACGACGTACTCGATCTGCCTGCCGTTGATGCCGCCCGCGGCGTTGACGTAGTCGAAGTAAGCCTGTGCGCCGGTGGGGATTTCGCTGTATCCGGGGGCGGCGACACCGGTCAGCGGGAAGTGCGCACCGATCTTCACCGACGTGTCGGTGATGCCAACGGTCGAGCCCTCCGACGTTTCGGAGGCCTCGTCTCTACCTCCCGCGCCGCACGCGGCGGCAAGTGACACCACCGCGACCAAGGCGGTCGCCCGCGCTGCCAGCGATCTGGTTCTGTTCATCGTTCCCCTTTTCTCGTGATGCTCCGTGTGAGACGCCACTTTCGGTAGGTTCCGGTCAAACCGAGTGGAGCGAACAGGATCACGAGAACCGTGAAGATTCCCGTGACGAGTGGTGCGAGCTCGGCGGATTGGAGGCTGCTCAGTCCGGCGTCGAGTCCGAGGTTCGTCACCACCGGCGGAATGTAGGTCAGCAGTGCGGCTCCGATCAGGGCGCCCGACAGTGTTCCGAGCCCGCCGATCACCACCGCCGACAGCAACGTCAGCGACAGTGTCAGCGTGAATCCGCTCGGTGCGGCGATGCGGGCGGACATCGCGAGGACAGCGCCTGCGGCTCCGGCGCAGGCCGAGCTGACGACGAACGCCAGTATTCGTGCCCGGCCCAGGTCGATCCCGGCGAGTTCCGCGGCCACCTCGTCGTCGCGCACTGCTCGCCAGCGTCGTCCGATGCGGCTGGCGGACACGTTGGCGAGGAGGAAGAAGACGACGACGAGAAGGATCCAACTGACGTAGGCGACGAATTTGGTTCCGCTGAGCTCGTTTCCGGTGATGAAGTACATGACGTCGTCGATCGGTCCCGGTACTTTCGGAGCGGGAACCACGAGGCCCTGCTCACCGCCGAGGTAGTCCTTGAAGTACAACGCGAGGCCGGGAACGGCGACGGCCAGGGCCAGCGTCGCGCCCGCCAGATACGGTCCGTGGAGACGGGCCGCGGCGACGCCGACGACGATTCCGACGATGCCGGTCACGACGGTGGCGGCGAGCAGGACCAACGGTACGGACCACCCGGAATCCTGGGCTCGTAGCATCAGGGCCGCGGTGTAGGCGCCGACGGCCATGAACGCTCCGTGACCGAGCGAGAGCTGACCGCTCAGTCCGGTGAGGACGGTGAGGCCACCGGCCGCGATCGCGAGGTAGGCCACCGACGTCAGCTGGCTCTGCCGGAACGTGCTCAGCGATTCGAGAGCGAGAACGACGACGACCAGACCGATTGCCGCGCAGAGGAAGTGACGGCGAACCGGTGTGGATGTCATGCGGGTGAGGACAGCGTTCATGTCACACCCTCCGCGCCGCGGTGCCGGCGAACAGCCCGCTCGGTCTGAGCAGCAGTACGACGATGAGGATCACCAGTGCCGCGGAGGAGACCAGATCCTGGCCCAGGTAGCCGCTGACGAAGCTCAGTCCCACACCCATCAGCAAGCCGCCGACGACGGCACCACCCGGACTGTCGAGACCGCCGAGAACGGCTGCAACGAAACCGAATACGACGATCGAATCCATGTATCCGGGGTGGACCAACGAGCCTCCCGCGATCAGCAGACCCGCCAAGGATCCGACCACGGCCGCCAGTGCCCAGCCGAGGGTCAGCATGCGGCCGACGCGGACACCGAGCAGTTTCGCCACCTCCTGCTCGAAGGCGCTCGCACGCATCTTCAAACCCAGGTCGGTGAACCGGAACAGCAGCACGAGCAGTCCGAGGACGATCAGCACTGCCACGATCTTGAAGACGTCGTACCCGGTGAGCGCGATGTTCAGATCGCCGACCTTCTGGCCGGTCAAGCCGAACGGCGCAGGGAAGGAACGGAACTGGTTGCCGAACACGATGGCTGCCACCGCGTGGATGATGATGAACAGTCCCAGCGTCAGGATGACGGGGTTGATGTGCGACGAACTGTCGACGAACCGAACCACGAGACGTTCGACGGCTGCTCCCAGGATCAGACCGCAAACGAGAGCGACGCCGAAGCCGATCCAGTACGAGTATCCGGCGTCGATGACCACCAGCGCGACGTAGGTGGTGATCATGGCCATCGGAGCTTGAGCGAAGTTGACGATGCGTGTCGACCGCCAGATCAGAACGAGGGCGAGGGCGAACGCGGCGTAGATCATGCCGGTCGTCACTCCGTTGATGAGGATGGTGAGCAGTTGCTGCACTTGAGGTGGCGTCCTTTCAGCTCGCGTCAGAACCCGAGGTAGGCGTGTCGGAGGGCGTCGTCGTCGGCGAGTGTGGCTGCTGGGCCTTCGACGGCGACCTTGCCCAGATCGAGGACAACGGCGTGTTCGGCGATCGACAGGGCGCTTCGTGCGTTCTGTTCGACGAGAAGAACTGTCATGGACTCGGTTTCGACGAGTGTGCGGAGCGTGTCGAAGATCTGCGCGACGACTTTCGGCGCGAGACCGAGCGACGGTTCGTCGAGGAGGAGCACGGACGGCGTTGCCATCAGCGCGCGTCCGATGACGAGCATCTGCCGCTCACCGCCGGACAGGGTATGGGCGGACGACGTGCGACGACCGTCGAGTGGCGGGAACATGCCGTAGACCCGGTCGAGCGTGACGGCGTCGTGACTTCGGTTGCGTCCCAGAGCTCCGAGGCGGAGGTTCTCCTCGACGGTGAGCTCGGCGATGACGCCCCGTCCTTCGGGAACGTGAGCAAGTCCTTTGCGGGACATGCGGTCCGGCGGCACTCCCACCAGCTCCGTGCCCGCCAGACGAATGCTGCCCGACTCGGGCTTCAGCAGCCCCGACACGGTCCGGAGCAGGGTGGTCTTGCCGGCACCGTTGGCGCCGAGCACCGCGGTGATCGCACCGGCTGCGACCGTCATGGACACCGAATCCAATGCTGTGACAGGTCCGTAGCGAACGGTCAGGTCCGTGATGTGAATCTGGGCCGAGTCACTCACCGTGGGTCACCTCGTTCCCGAGATACGCGGCCAGAACGGCCGGGTCCTGACGGATCTCGTCGGGTGAGCCGTGGGCGATCACCTTGCCGAAGTCGAGGACGAAGATTCGATCGCACACGCTCATCACGAGGTCCATGTGGTGTTCGACGAGCATCACCGACGCCGGCGCGGAGGCGGCGGGAGTGGAGCCTGCGGAATGACCCGGGGAGGTGGGAGTGGAGCCTGCGGAGGGATTTGTTTCGGGGTGGGCGAGGGCTCGGATTTCGTTGCCCAGTTCTGCCATCTCGTCGGAGGACAGTCCGGATGCGGGTTCGTCGAGCAGGATCAGTGACGGTTCGCTGACGAGTGCGCGAGCGAGGGCGACGCGTTTCCGCACGGCGTAGGGCAGGCTCGGCGGCAAGCGGTCGGCGTACCGGTCGATTCGGAGTCGTTCGAGCGTGGCCATTGCGGCCGATCGCACTGCGGCGTCGTCGGATGCACTCGATGGCAGCCCGAGCAGTCCGGCGAGTATTCCGGTGCGTGCCCGTCTGTCGGCGCCGATCATGACGTTGTCCACGACGCTCATCCGGTCGAACAGGCCGAGTCCTTGGAGTGTTCGGCTCATGCCCAGCTTGGGGAGGTCGTGGGGTCGCAGCCGGGACAGGGGCTCTCCGTTTCGAGTGAGCGTTCCGGTGTGCGGGCGGACGAGTCCGCATGCAACGTTGAACAGTGTGGTCTTGCCTGCGCCGTTGGGGCCGATGACGCCGAGGACTTCACCGGGTCGAACGTCGAGACTGACGTTCGACAGTGCGACGACGCCGCCGAACGTGACGTCGACGTCGGTCATGGTGAAGATCGGACTGGGGGTAACCGTCGAACTCAAGTGATCCACCTCACAATCTGTGTGCGTTCACTATGGTTGCCGCGCACAACGGGCGGTATGGGCGCAGCGCACAGAATGTTTGGGTCCCGCGGCACCAGTACCGGTCAAATCGCCCTGCCGACTGGGCGGGATGCGCAAAACTGTGTCGATGGTTGCCTTCGACCGCCCCACCGACCGTCCTTCGGTGGGTGCTGCTCGTGTGCGGGTGCCTGCGTCGGATCAGGAGAAGATTCAACGGGCGTGGTCGGCGTTGATCGATCGGGCGGATTCGATTGCGGACTCCATCACGCTGGCGCTGATCGAGCAGGAACCTGCGTACCTGGCCAGCGCGACGCCCGACATTGCCGGCGAGATCAGGCGAAGTACCCGCGAACACATACGCCAGGGGCTGCGGACGCTGTCCGGTGTGTCGGCCGCGGACGACAACACCCGTGAGGTGTGGCGCCGCACCGGGCGGGAGCGTGCGCGTCAGGGCATCCCGATGGAATTGGTGCTCAAGGCGTACACGCTCGGCAGTCGGACGCTGTGGGAAGAGTTGGTTCACGCGCGTGATCGGCGGCGGTCCGACATCGACGAACATCTTCTTCTCGTGGCGGGTCAGCAGTTGTGGCGTGCACTCGACGGGCAGTACGAGACTCTGGTCGACGCGTACCGCCGCGAGAGCGCTCGGATGCAGCAACGCGATCTTGCCAACGTTCTGGTGGTACTGGACGGCCTGCGGTCCGGGCGTGGAGGTGATCCGTCGTTCGTACTCGAAGCGCGTGCGACACTGGGACTTTCGGCGTCGCAGCAGATCGCGTGTGTCGTCGGGCCCGTCGACGACCAGGGTTCACCGCCTCTCACTGCGCCGGAGGATGCGCTGGATCAGATCGGTGCGGTGTCTCATTGGAACATCCGCGACGGGCATCAGTTCGCGCTCGTTGCATTGACGAAGGGATCGTTGAATTCCGTCGTCGACGCGCTCGCAGCCAGGGCGGTGGGCCCGGTGGGTGTGGCACATTCGCCCGACGGTGTGTCCTCGTTCGCGGCGGCGTATCGGCTGGCGACGCTCACCGCGGACACGATTTCGGAGGAGGCCGGGGTGGCATTGGCGACCGATCGGCTGCCGCGCGTGATCATGGCGGCCGACGAGGAGTCCTCGGACCTACTGGTTCACCACGCGTTGGGGAACATGTGGACGCATCCCGAGCCTCAGCGTGGGACGTTGCTCGAGACGCTCGCCCACGTGCTTGCCAGTGATGGATCGCCGACGAATGCCGCGAAGGTGCTGTATTGCCACCGCAACACCGTGATCTACCGAGTCCGTCGTATCGAGGAGTTGACCGGCAAGGACCTCACCGATCCCAGGGATCGGCTTCTGCTCACGCTCGCACTGGTCAGGACCGGTCATTGGGTGCGTGCTGTCGGGCAGGGCGACAGCACGACACCCCGCCGATCATTCACCTGAATGAATTGGCGAGACACCGCGCGATCGGTTGTAACGCTTCACAAGCATGCGCGATACTCGTAGTGGCTCCACACTGCTGCCCGACCCCCGACCCGGCAGCGGTGTGGAGCCTCTTTCGTGGGCCTGCGGCGGCCGGGGTTTCCCGATGCTCGAGTCGATCCCCTCACGTGTCGATGCGTAAGCTCGTGCGCGACAGTGTCGGTGTTCGTCCGGGGTTTCGGGAGGGTCGAGAACGTGAGCGTCGGTGGAGACGGCAAGGGCAAGCACGAGCGCGGCTCCCGGTCCGACGAGGAAGCCCGTGACGAGGCGCTTCGTGGCGATGCGGGTGATGCCGGCGCGCACGGCGACCCACGGGACGACGTCGACACGGTCGACACCGAGCCCGGGCACGTTCTGCCGTACGAGGCCATCACCGAGGTGATGCGTGCCATCGATCCCGACGAGCCCCCTCCAGGGCAGTCCCCGGCTCAGTCGTCCGAATCAGCTGTCCCTCCTGGCCCTCAACCACCTCTACAGGAGCGCGTCGAGCAGGAGTCGGCCGAGCAGGGACCGGTGGCGGAAGACCGGTCCGACGAGATCTCAGCCCATGAGGTCTCAGCCGACGAGCTGCCAGCAGATGAGATAACAGCCGAGGACGAACACGGCGCCGACATTCCGGCAGAGAATTCTTCGGTCACGGACGCTGGGGCCGTTGCATCTCACGACGTTGCCGCTGAGAACGATGTCGCTGAGAACGATGTCGCTGAGAACGATGTCGCTGAGAGTGATCGACTCCAGGACGGACCAGTCGCGGGCCTCCCCGGTGAGGGATCGCCGACTCCGCTCACCTCCGAAGAGCCTGATGCCGACGAAGCGATTGCTCCCGAGCCCGACACGCAGGACCAACCCGCACCCCCTTCCGGGCTTCCGGCAGCAGGGCACGTCAGCTCGGTCGGGCCCGGTCCAGTCGAGTCGGCTCCGACGCAGGCGTATTCCGCAGTGGCACCGCCCGGTGATCGGGGGCCGATGGCCCCGGAGCCCGCGGGTGAGGACAGCGCCACCGTCGCGATTCCCGTCGTCGCAGCGTCGTCCGAACATCAGGCTGCCCCCACCGCGCAGCCTGCCCCCACCGCGCAGTTCGTACCTGCCGAGCCCGCTGACGGCGACACGGAGGGACAGCCCGCTGGCAAGGAAGAAGAGAAGTTCTCTCGCATGAAGATTGCCGTTCTCGCAGGCGCCGCGGTGGCGATTCTGGGAGTGTTCTACGCGGCGGACATGCTCTCGACGAGTGGTTCGGTTCCCCGGGGCGTCACCGTCGCCGGTATCGAGGTCGGCGGTCTGAGCCACGAGGACGCCGAGGCGAAGCTCGTGTCCGAGCTCGGCCCCCGTGTGAACGAGGCGGTCGTGGTCGACGCCGGTGATCAGCAGTTGCAGGTGGTGCCGTCGGAGGCCGGTCTCGGAGTGGATTGGGCGACGACGCTCGGCCGTGCCGGTTCGCAGCCGGTCAGTCCGTTCACACGTGTGATGTCGTTCTTCACCGATCGTGAGATCGGCGTCGAGTCGACCGTCGATGCCGCGCTGCTCGATGCCAGTGTGGAATCGATTCGGGCACAGACGGATCGAGCGCCGTCGGAGGGCGATGTGGTGTTCGAGGGCACTACTCCGGTCGGTGTCACCCCGGCGCCGGGGCAGACGATGGACGTGCAGGCTGCGCGGGACGAGATCGAGGCGAACTGGGCGTTCGGTGCGGTCGAGGTGCCGGTGGAGACCGTCGACGTGACCGTTCATCAGGACGAGGTCGATCGTGTTCTGGCCGAGGTCGCCACGCCTGCGGTGTCGGCGCCGGTGGTGTTCACCGGCCGCGACGGTGCGCGCGCGGTGCTGTCTCCGGAGAACGTGGCCGCGGTGCTGAGCTTCGAGCCGGACGGCGACGGTGTTCTCGCAACCAGGTACGACACCCCCGCCGCGACGGCGCTTCTCGCCCCGCAGTTGGCGTCGACGGAAACCCCGCCGAAGGATGCGACGTTCGCGCTCGGTGGCGGTGCCCCGACAGTCGTTCCCGCCGTCGTCGGTGAACTGGTTCAGTGGCCGAAGACGTTGGAGCAGTTGCCTGCTCTGCTCGGCTCCTCTGATTCCCGTTCCAGCGACGCGATCTACGAGCAGGCTCAACCCGCCTTGACGACGGAGGGTGCGCAGGCGCTCGGGATCCAGGAGGTGGTGGCGGAATACACCACGGGCGGTTTCGAATACGCGTCCGGTGTCAACATTCGGCTGACCGCCGACATCGTCAACGGCGCGTTGGTGAAGCCGGGTGAAACCTTCTCGCTCAACGAGTACACGGGCCCTCGTGGCACGGCTCAGGGTTTCGTGGAATCGGGCATCATCGACAACGGGCGACCGGACAGGGCTGTCGGAGGCGGAATCAGTCAGTTCGCGACGACGCTGTACAACGCGGCGTACTTCGGCGGCATGGAAGATGCCGGGCACACCGAACACAGCTACTACATCAGTCGATACCCGGAGGCCCGCGAGGCGACCGTGTTCGAGGGTGCGATCGATCTGAAGTTCACCAACACCGGCAAGACGGGTGTGGTGATCGAGTCGTTCGGGTCGAGTTCGGATGTGACAGTGCGTCTCTGGGGCACCAAGACGGTGGATGTCCAATCCATCACCGGGCCCCGGTCCAATCCGACGAGCCCGAACACCATCACTTTGCCGGCCGGCAATGCGTGTGTGCCGTCCGGTGGTGGGCCCGGTTTCACCGCCAGCGATACTCGGGTGATCACGGACATCGCCACCGGCAACGAAATCTCCCGTGACACGAGGACGGTCAAGTACGATCCGATCCCGATCGTCCGGTGCGAATCGCCCGAGCCCGAACCGGAGCCCGAGGACGAGCCGGCCGACCGACCGGCCGGAGCAGCTCCTCCGGCCGCGCCGCCCGCGGAGGACGGCGAATAGTCAGACCGTGATCGGTTGCGGGGCAGTGTGCTTCGGACTGATGTCGTCTCCCGACGACGCACCGCGGAGGCGTCGGGACACCCACGGCGCCGCGAACGATTTGACCCATTCGGCGTTCTCGCGTCGTTGGTGTGCCTTCTCGACAGGAGGCAGCGGATCGAGGGCCGGCAGCGAGATGGAGTGTTCGACGCCGATGAAGTCCAGCACTTCCGCAGCCATTCTCGTGTGTCCGCGGGTGGACATGTGGAGTCGATCCCAGTCCCACATGCGCGGGTCGTCGTAGCCGTCGAAACGCCAGTAGTCGATCAGTTCGACGCCTCGGTCGTCGGCGACTTCGCGGAGCAGTTCGTTGTAGATCGCGGTGCGACCGCGGAAGGTCCGGAAGATCGGTGACCATCCAGCGTCGTAGGCCGTGAATGCCACTACGCGTGCGCCGGTCGATGTCAGATCCGCGAGGGCGGCGTCGTAGCGCTCGACGATTCCGTCGATGTCGACCTTCGGCCGCATCATGTCGTTTCCGCCCGCGTAGATGGTGATCAGGTCGGGGGCGACGTCGATCGCGGTGCCGACCTGGTCTTGGATGACCTGATCGAGGAGTTTTCCTCGCACTGCGAGGTTGGCGTATCGAAAGTTCGGGTTGTGGGCGCCGAGTTGGTCGGCCACTCGGTCCGCCCAGCCCTTGACTCCGTTGGGGCTCGACGGGTCGGGGTCACCGACGCCTTCGGTGAAGGAGTCGCCGAGAGCGATGTAGGTGTCGATTGTCGGCACTGGACCGTCCTTTGTGAGTTCTGCTAACTACCTCAGAGTACGACGCAGGAACGTCGGCGATCATTCCCGGGGTTTCGATCTGCGTGATTCAGAACCTGGACACCCGTCCGCGGTGAGGTGTTGGCTGATGGGGAATGTGTTCTCGGATCGAAAGAAGGCTCATGACGGTCACCGTGGTGGCAGGCAATCCCAAACCCGAATCCAGGACTCTGGCGGCAGCGCATCTGTTGGCGTCGGAGATCACCGGAGGGCAGGCCGACGGTCAGGTGGACGTCATCACGCTCGGATCCGGGCTGCTCGGCTGGGGTGACGACGCGGTGAAGGCGGCTGTCGACCGGGTGGCGACGTCCGACATCGTCGTGTTCGCGAGCCCGACGTTCAAAGCCACGTACACCGGTGTGCTGAAGTTGTTCCTCGACCAGTTCGCCACCGACGAGGGTTTGCGTGATGTGGTGGCCGTCCCACTGATGCTCGGAGCGGGACCTGCTCACGCGTTGGCTCCGGATCTGCTGCTCAAGCCGGTGCTCGTGGAGCTCGGCGCCATCACGCCGGCTCCCGGTCTGTACCTCATCGATACCACTTTCACCGAGGACACTCGTATCGTGGACTATGCGCGGCGATGGGGACCCGTCATCACGGCCGCCGCAGACGCACGAAAGGGAGCTTCGGCATGACGCTCACACACACCGACCTCGACCAGGCGACGTTGCGCCAGGCGTACGCGCAGTTCCCCAGTGGGGTCGTCGCCGTCGCGGCGGAGATCGACGGGGTTCCGGTCGGGCTCGCCGCGAGCAGCTTCGTCGCGGTGTCGATCGAGCCGCCGCTGGTGGCAGTCTGCATTCAGAACACGTCGACCACATGGCCCAAGCTCGAAGGCGTCCCCAACATCGGAGTCAGTGTTCTGGGCGAGGCTCACAACGATGCTGCGCGGACGCTTGCAGCCAAGACGGGTGACCGCTTCGCCGGGCTCGACCTGACGACCACCGAGCAGGGCGCCGTGTTCATCGAGGGCGCGACAGCGTGGCTCGACACGACGATCGACCAGCAGGTTCCGGCTGGAGATCACCTGATCGTTCTGTTGCGCATCCATTCATTGAAGGTCCAGAGCGACATCGACCCCATCATTTTCCACGGCAGCAAGTTCCGCAAGCTTCAGGCGTAGCCGCGGCAGCGTTGTGCGGCGTTGCCGCTGCGGCTTTGTGCGGCGTTGCCGCTGCGGCGTTGTGCGGCCGGCTGCGGGCTGATGCCCTGGTCGGTTGCACGGCGGGGAGGTACCGGCGCGGCGCAATACGTCCGCCACATTCGGGTTGCATATTCGACACGACCTCGGTGTTGAGTAGCAGTCACATCAGGAATCGATGTGGCTGGAGGCCCGAAGTGAAACTGACAGTGGTTGCAGGCAACCCGAAACCCGGCTCTCGGACGTTGGACGCTGCGCGCCTCGTCGCCGAGGCCGTGGCCGGCCGTGAGGTCGACGAGATCATCGACGTCATCACCCTCGGTCCAGGCCTACTCGGGTGGGGCGACGCCGGTGTGGCGTCCGCAGTCGAGTCGGTCCGCGGCTCGGACCTCGTGGTGGTGGCGAGCCCGACCTTCAAGGCGACCTACACCGGTGTGCTGAAACTTTTTCTCGATCAGTTCGCAACCGGGACAGGGCTGGAGAACGTAGTCGTCGTGCCGGTGATGCTCGGCGCAGGCCCAGCGCACGCCATGGCGCCTGATCTGTTTCTCAAGCACACACTCGTCGAACTGGGCGCTGTCACTCCCGCTCCCGGTCTCTATCTGACCGACACCACGTACACAACGGACACCGCAATTGCCGATTACGTCGCACGCTGGGGCCGCGTGTTGACCGATGCGGTCACGACACGAACGGACATCTCATGACTCTCGCTACCACTTCCCTCGACTCGGCCGTTCTCCGTTCGGCTTTCGGCCAATTTCCCAGTGGCGTCGTAGCGCTGTGTGCCGAAATCGACGGTGTTCCAGTGGGTATGGCGGCCAGTAGCTTCGTGTCGGTCTCGATCGACCCGCCTCTGGTTGCTTTCTGCGTTCAGAACACGTCGACGACCTGGCCCAAGTTCGCGGCCGCGGATCGCATCGGTATCAGCGTCCTCGGTGAGGCACACGATGTCGCTGCTCGGACGCTGGCCGCGAAGACCGGCAACCGATTCGAAGGTCTGGACGTGACCACCACCGAGGACGGTGCCGTATTCATCGGCGGTGCGAGCATGTGGTTGGACGCAACCGTCACCGAGGAGGTCCCCGCAGGCGATCACGCGATCGTGTTGATGCGGATCAACGAACTCGAGATCAAGGACGTTGCGCCGATCGTGTTTCACGGCAGCAAGTTCCGTCGCCTGGCCGTGGAGGTCGAGCAGTGATGAAGGAAGCGCTCGACGCACTCCGTGCAGGCAAACCCGTACTGGTGACCGACGACGCACGGCGTGAGAACGAAGGCGATGTCATCCTCGCTGCGGATCGGGTGACGCCCGAATGGACGGCGTGGACCATCCGCAACACCTCGGGATTGCTGTGCGCGCCGATGTCCGGAGCACGCGCCGACGCATTGGAGCTGCCGCCGATGGTGGCGGACAACCAGGATCCGAAGAAAACGGCCTACACCGTGACGGTGGACGCTGCCGAGGGCGTGACGACGGGTATTTCCGCAGCCGATCGCGCCCGCACTCTACAGGTGCTGGCCGATCCGTCCTCCAGCGCAACCGATTTGATCAGGCCCGGGCATGTCATCCCACTGCGTGCGCGCCCCGGTGGAGTGCTCGAACGTCCGGGACACACCGAGGCCGCCGTCGATCTGTGCAGCTTGGCGGGAGTGCCCGCGGTCGGCGTCATCGCCGAGCTCGTCGCCGACGACGGGACGATGATGACCTTCCCGGACATCGAGCTTCTGGGGCGTCGGATGCAGCTTCCGGTACTGACCATCGAACAGCTGATCAACTACCGGCTGGCACACGGAGTGACGGCAGTTCCCGCTCCGCGACGCGTCGAACGAGTGGCAGAGACGGTCTTGACGACCGCGCACGGTGAATTCCGAGCAATCGGATATGCGGACAAGGAGACCGGGGCCGAACACATCGCACTGGTCAAGGGTGAGCTCGCCGGGTCACCGATAGTCCGTGTTCACTCCGAATGCCTGACCGGCGAATCTTTTTCGTCCCAACGATGTGAATGCGGACCACAGCTCGACGCTGCATTGGCGCGAGTCTCCCGCGAAGGTGGCGTTGTGGTCTACCTCCGCGGACACGAGGGTCGCGGCATCGGTCTGCTCAAGAAGCTCGCTGCCTACCGACTGCAGGATCAGGGCTTCGACACGATGCAGGCCAACCTCGAACTCGACGAACTGGCCGACGGTCGAGAATACGGCGGTGCCGCAGCCATTCTCGACGACCTAGAGGTGGCCGACGTCCGGTTGCTCACCAACAACCCGCTGAAGGTGGATGGGTTGCGGGAGAACGGTATCGCCGTGACCGCCGTCATTCCACTGCTCGTCGGAGCCGCACCCGCGAACGTGCGTTACCTCGAAACCAAACGTGACCGAATGGGCCATCTGCTCCCGGGGCACTTGGAGCAGAGCATGTGAACGCTCACCTACGTGCCGGACGCACGGCCGAGTGCTAGCACCTGGGTGAGCGTCCGGCCCACAGGTGAGCGTCTGCACCGACGACAACGGCCGCACCCTCGGGCGAGGGTGCGGCCGTGGTGACAGCAGGGATCAGAATGCTGCTTCGTCGAGTTCCATGACGTCGAGGTCGATGTTGGCGAGGATGTTCCGCGTTGCGGTGAGCTCGGGCAGGATATTCTTGGCGAAGAACGACGCGACGCCGATCTTGCCTTCGTAGAACGCCTTTTCCTTACCTTCGGCGCCGTTGTCGAGTGCCGTGATGGCGATCTCGGACTGACGGAGCAGGAGCCATCCGATGAGCAGATCGCCGAATGCCATGAGGAAGCGCACTGATGCGAGGCCGACCTTGTAGAGCTCGGTGGGCTGTTCCTGTGCACCCATGAGCTGCTGGGTCATCGTCGTGACGATGGCCTGCACGTCCTCGAGTGCGGTGGCGAGAAGCGCGCGCTCTGCCTTGAGCCGGCCGTTGCCTGCTTCGCTGTCGATGAACGACTTGATCTGTCCGGCAACGTGAGCGAGTGCAACGCCGCGGTCGCGAGCGATCTTGCGGAAGAAGAAGTCCTGCGCCTGGATGGCAGTGGTTCCTTCGTACAGCGAGTCGATCTTCGAGTCGCGGATGTACTGCTCGATCGGGTAGTCCTGCAGGAAGCCGGAGCCGCCGAGGGTCTGCAGGCTCTCGGCCAGCTGACGGTAGGCGATCTCGGAGCCGACGCCCTTGACGATCGGGAGCAGCAGGTCGTTGACGCGGTAGGCGATGTCCTCGTCGGCGTCGGAGACCTGCTTGGCCGTGATCGGGTTCTGGTGAGCGGCGGTGTACAGGTACACAGCACGCAGGCCTTCGGCGTATGCCTTCTGCGTGATGAGGCTGCGACGGACGTCGGGGTGATGCGTGATGGTGACGCGCGGTGCTGCCTTGTCGGTCATCTGCGTCAGGTCGGCGCCCTGGACGCGCTGCTTCGCGTAGTCGAGAGCGTTGAGGTAGCCGGTGGAGAGGGTGGCGATTGCCTTGGTGCCGACCATCATTCGTGCGTGTTCGATGACGTCGAACATCTGCGCGATGCCCTTGTGTACCTCGCCGACGAGCCAGCCCTGCGCGGGGATTCCGTGTCCGCCGAAGGTGAGCTCGCACGTCGCCGACGCCTTGAGTCCCATCTTGTGTTCGACGCCGGTGACGAAGACGCCGTTGCGCTCGCCGAGTTCACCCTTCTCGAAGTCGAAGTGGGTGTTCGGGACGAAGAACAGGCTGAGGCCCTTGGTGCCGGGTCCTGCGCCTTCGGGGCGGGCGAGAACGAGGTGGAAGATGTTCTCGAACAGGTCGTCGGACACTGCCGAGGTGATGAAGCGCTTGACCCCCTCGATGTGCCAGGAGCCGTCTTCCTGCTTGATGGCCTTGGTGCGTCCGGCGCCGACGTCGGATCCGGCGTCGGGCTCGGTGAGGACCATGGTGGCGCCCCACTGGCGTTCGACGATGACCTTGGCCCATTCCTTCTGCTCGTCGGTTCCGTTGTGGAACAGGACGTTGGCGAAGGAGGGTCCGGCGGAGTACATGAACGCGGCCGGCTGGGAGCCGAGCAGCATTTCGTTGAGTGCCCAGCCGAGGTTGCGGGGAGCGGCGATGCCGCCGACCTCGTCGTCGAGGCCGACGCGCCACCATTCACCGTCGTAGAGGGCCTTGAAGGACTTCTTGAACGAGTCCGGCAGCTTCAGGGTGTGGGTTTCCGGGTCGAACACCGGCGGGTTGCGGTCCGCGTCGGCGAAGGATTCGGCGAGGGGACCCTCGGACAGGCGTACTACCTCGCGCAGCATGTCGCGCGCGGCTTCGCCGTCGAGGTCTCCGAAGTTGTCACCTGCGAGGGACTCGTCGAGCCCGAACAGCTCGAAGAGGTTGAACTCGAGATCCCGAAGGTTGCTCTTGTAATGGCCCATTGCGTCGCTCTCCAGTCAGTGGTGCGGTCTCGTGAGTACCGCCCAAGCATCTAGCTACTCGGTATAGCTACTCGTCGGTAACATAGGGCATATTACCCCCGTTCATTCGCGCTGCCAAGGCGGGACCTACTGGCGAGTAGTAACGAATCGATTGCGGTACCGCTGTCTGTCGTTCTGAACCTTGTTTCGCAGAGGTTCACGACGGCTCGATCGCCGACGTCGATTGCCAATTCCTCTGGCGTATAGAGTAGTTCGACTTCCTGGGGTCCGCCCACTCCATCGGTGATGTTGTTCGAATGGTGACCGAGAATCATGAGGATTCCATCAGGTTTCAGCGCATCGAGTGCCGTCGAGATTGCTTTGCGGCGTTGCTCGTGGGGTAGATGTAGATAGAGCGCGAGAACCAGGTCGTATCCCGGTTCCGGTAGGACGGTCGTCACATCCGCGTGGACCCAGGTGAGCCTGTTTCGGACGGATGCAGGCGACGCCGACGCGACGCGGTGTGCTCGGGTGAGTGCCACCGACGAGAAGTCGACGCCGGTCACCTCCCACCCCCGCGTGGCCAGCCAGATGGAGTTGCGTCCGGCGCCGCACGCCAGGTCCAGGGCGCGTCCACGGGTAAGCGACGTCGCGATCTCGACGAGTGTCTGGTTGGGCGGTTCGCCGGGGACGGCGTCACGGCGTTCGTACTTGCGGTCCCAGTCTTCGGCATCCATCCCCCGATGATGCCGCAGGATCTGCGCGCTCGGAGGGTCGGCCGTGCGCGCCCTGTTCGTTCGGCACGCTAACCTGTCGGGATGAGCTCGGAATCGGACACGCACCTGGCCAGGGACTTGTCGGTGTCGGCGATGCGCCTGAATCGTCGGCTTCGTCTGCGGCACGCCAGCGACCGAATTCCCGTCGCTCAGCTGTCGATCCTGACGACCCTCTTTCGGGAAGGTCCGATGACCACGGGCGAGCTGGCCGTGCGTGAGCGGATCAAACCGCCGTCGGTGTCGAGATCGTCGCACGCCCTGGTGGAGATGGGTTTACTCGAGCGTGTGCCGCACGCGACCGATCGGAGACAGGTGGTTCTGACCCTGACGGACTCGGGACGGGCTGTGGCGGACACTGACGTCGCCGAGCGTGAGCGGGTACTTGCCGAGAGACTGGGTGAGCTCAGCGACGACGAGCGCGCCACGCTCGCAGAGGCGGCACAGATCCTGACGGAAATCGTGGAGAAGAACGAGTAGGCGCTCGGAAGCGGCGTCTACCGGTCGTGCTGTACGGCCTCGTCGATCTCGTCGGTGTCCCAGCTCAGGGTCGATCCGAGTTCTTCGCTGTCCGCGCGCTGAGAGACCCGACCCAGCACGACGGCGACGACGAGAGCCATCGCCATCCAGATCGCCACGCCTATGAGTACCCCGGTCACACATTGTTTGTAGCACTTGGTCCTGAGAAATGACTGCGAAAGCGGCTATCGGATTGTTGCAATCCGGTCCTGGAGCGATAACCGATTGGGAACGAACCATATGTGTCGGCCCCGATTGGATTCGGCCACGAATGCGCGTAGCGGCTCGCTGACCTCGGTATATGGCTGGATATCGCCTTCGATGACGAGGAGAATCCGGTAGTTCACTAGTTTCTGTACGAATTCACCGGCGAGGCGGGTGCTGAGATCGAAGAATTCCGGCATCAGCCGCTGCACCGGGACCACGGCGACGCGCGCCTCGATGCCGAATGCCTCGCCGACGATGTCCAGTGCGTCCTGTTCCGTACCGATCGGGTGTCCGTCGGCGGAGACGTGGAGAACGTTCATCGGCTTCCCTCGACGAAGGTGTCGATCAAGCGCAGAACCTCGGCGACGTCGCCTGCACCGCCGAAGACGACGATCTTCAGCGTCGACGTCGATGTGTCGTATGCGGTGTCGATCCGAAGCCGCCGAGCGCTCGGACCACGGCCGGTGGCGGCGGTGGAGAGAAACAGTGCGAGACGCGAGGCAGTGTGCTCGTCGATGGCGGTGGCGTCGACGATGCTCGTCACGTCGACGCCGATCTCCGACGCAGGGGAGTCGCCACTGGTGAGTGCCGCCAGGCCGGCGGGGGTGATGCGGTATTGCTTGCCGATTCTGACGGCGGGCAGACGTCCGTCCTGGATGTAGTTGCGCACCGTCCGGACGTGAAGGCCGAGTAGTTCGGCGACTTGCTCGGCGGTATAGAAGTCGTTCGCCACAATTCCCCAAAATACCCTATGAGGGAATTTCAGGTCAGTCTTCGGTGGTCGCCCCGCTACGCGTGAGCACCAGAGCACTTCCGACGACGCCGATCAGGGTCACCGCAATGGCAATCGACGACCAACCTTCGTTCTGCCAGTACACGTCCTCGAGTGTGATGAGAAGAGCTGCTTCGTCGACGATCAGTCCCAACGCAATGCCGAGTGCGATGCCCATCCACGAGCGAGTTCTCGGGCTGCGGTCGACCAACCCGAAGATCGCGACCGCCGCCAGCAGGAGAATTCCCCACAGATAGTGGTGCAGGTGAACCCCGCCGGCACTGAGATCGCCGACGCCGCGGGTGTCGATCTGGATCAGCCACGTGACCAACCTGGCCCCGCCGAACGTGACGGTGAAGGCCAGCCACGCGAGGACGATTCCGCGGCGCGCGGGATCGACCTGTCTCAGCCGACGGGGAAACCGGATCCGAGCAGGTTTCTTGTCAGACACTGGTGTTCTCCGAGAGCATCCATCGATCATTGCAGACGCGGTACGTACCGCTCGGCCGCGGCCCGAAAACGACTGCCCGACGCGCACTCCGCGGCCACGTACTGCAGGTCGCTCTCGTGATCGACGTCGCGCAGGACGGCCAGGGTCCGCACGCGAGCGCCCAAGTTCTCCAGTGCGGTGCGCGTCGAGGCTCCGGTGGTGGGCGTGGACATGGGAACGTCTCGTAACGCCTGGGCAAGAGCGGCATTCGGCAGTCCCAGTGCCCACCATCCACCGTCCTCGGCGAGACCGAGCACCGACTGCTCCGGTTCCGTCAGGTGCATCGCCGACGCGTCGAGCAGTTCCGCGGTGATCTGTGGGGTGTCCATTCCGATCTGGAAGACAGGGGTACCCGACGCGTCCTCGTGTGCATGGATCAGGCGCTCGGCGAACCCGTCGCCGCGCTGCCTCACCACGGTGTACGACGCCAGTGCCGCTTCCAGTTCTTCTCGGCGGCTTGCTTTGTCGAGGTCGCCGGTGATGGCGACGACGCGGTGATCGAAGTCGGCGGCGGACACGGCGTCGAGGGTGTCGAGCAGTGCGGCGGCGGCGATGTCGGCGGCGGCGTCGGTGCCGAGGGTTGCGGCGAGCCTTGTCTTGGCCAATCCGGGAACGGGGGATTTAGCGACGACCAGGGCGGTGACCTTCATGACAACACCTTCCAGAAGTCGAGTGTGGCAACGATCGTCCCCTTGATCGAGCCGGATACCTTCGATTTACCGGCGGTTCGCGGATTGTAGGTGACGTCCAGTTCGCGGACGGTCAGCCCGGCCTTGGATGCGAGCACCAGAAGTTGCAGGGGGTATCCCGATCGTCGGTCGGTCACGTTCAGGTCCAGCAGTGTTCGTCGGTGTGTCGCCCGCACCGCGCCGAGGTCGTGGACCGGTAGCGAGTACTTGGTTCGCAGTCGGAGGGAGAGAACGGCATTCCCGAGCCGTGCGTGCAGTGGGGAGTGGCCGGACTGTCTACGGCCGACGACCAGGTCGGCGGTGTCCAGCGCGCTCACCAGGGCAGGGAGATCCTGCGGATCCATCGACCCGTCTCCGTCCATCACGCAGACGATGTCGGTTGTTGCTGCGAGCACCCCTGCGTGCACTGCCGATCCGTATCCGGGAACGGATTCGTGTACCACGGTGGCGCCGTGTGCTTTCGCGATGTCCGCGGTGCCGTCGGTGGAGTTGTTGTCGACGACGAGCGCGACGTACCCGGTGGGAATTCGTGCCAGCACGCCGGGAAGTGATCCTGCTTCGTTCATGCACGGCAGGACGACCGTCACGTCAGACACGAGGTGCACCGGTGCCTTCCGCGTCGCGCAGTGGTGCTGTCGCGAACTCGCGGAGGCCCTGTTCCGGGGACACTGCGGCGACGAATCCGAGTGTCCTTTCGGCTTTTTCAGGACTGGCGACGATGTGTCGCACATCGCCCGGTCGATACTGGCCGGTGATCTGTGGGGCCGGGCCGCGGCAGGCGTCGGACAGCGTGGAGGCTACTTCCCCGATGGTGATCGGGTGCCCGGACGAGACGTTCAGGGCAGTGAATCCCGGTAATGCGGCGTCGATGGCTGCGGTGTTCGCGGCGGCGATGTCGCTGACGTGTACGAAGTCTCGCGCCTGGTGCCCGTCCTCGTAGACCTGGGGAGCCTTGCCGGCTTCGAGCGAGGACCTGAACATTGCGGCGACTCCGGAGTACGGGGTGTTTCTCGGCATGTGAGGCCCGTACACGTTGTGGTACCGCAGTGCGGTCACCGAACCGCCGGTGGCGAGCGACCAGGCGAGGGCATAGTTCTCCTGGGCTACCTTGCTCGCTGCATAGGTGCTGCGTGGCCGCAGCTCCGAGTCTTCCTCCACGAGTGCCCAGTCCAGGACCTCGCCGGTGGCGGGGTCGGTGTTCTCGAAGATGCCGTCCGCCAACCTCGTACGGGGCCCCGGCACTACGAGGTCGCCGGCGGCGTTGCGGTATTTTCCTTCGCCGTACACGACCATCGACGATGCCAACACCAGTCTGGTGCAGCCGGTTTCTGCCATCGCTGCGAGCAGAACGGCGGTCCCGAAATCGTTGTGGCTGGCGTAGGCAGGCGCATCGGCGGAGTCCACGCCTGCGCCGACGACGGCAGCTTGGTGGCACACGACGTCGACGCTCGCCAGAAGCTCGACCAACGCAGCGTGATCGCGCACGTCGACTCGGGTGATGTCGCTGCTGGATTCGACGCTGCTGGTATCGACGCTGCTGGAATCTAGGCTGTGGCCGTGAGCCGACGCGAGCATCGCGTCGATGGCGACGACGTCGTGATTCGGTTCGAGCGCCGATCGTATGTGTCCGCCGATGAAACCGGCTGCGCCGGTGAGAAGGACGCGGGTCATGGCAGCTCGATCGGCAGCGTCACGCCGTCGTGGACCCGGCAGGACTCGCACGGACCCATCAGCGCGGCGTTGACAGCGCTGCGCACCAGTGCTTTCAACGGTTCGATGTTCTTCTGGAATTCCGCGAAGACATCGACGGCTCGGACGCCCTGCCCGGTTTCGATTCCTGCGTCGAGGTCCGTGACGAGGGCGATCGGGGTGTAGCAGAGCTCCAATTCTCGGGCGAGCACGGCTTCGGGATGGCCGGTCATGTTGACCAGGGTCCATCCCTGTCGAGCGAACCACTGGCTTTCGGCGCGAGTGGAGAAGCGAGGCCCTTCGACGACCACCATGGTGCCGCCGTCGACCACCCCGTCCTGCAGTGCTGCGGCGCGTAGGTCGCCGCAGTAGGGATCGGCGAACTCCACGTGTACTCCGCCGCGGTCGAAGTAGGTCTGCACGCGCCCACTGGTTCGGTCCACCAGCTGGTCCGGCACCACCACGGTTCCCGGCCCGTACTCGGGAACGAGGCTGCCGACGGCGCACGGCGCGAAGACTCGACCGACGCCGAGCATTCGCAGTGCCCACATGTTCGCGCGGTACGGCAGTGTGTGGGGTGAGTACTCGTGGTTCGCTCCGTGACGAGGCAGAAACGCGACCGGTCGGCCGTCGACGTCGCCGACGGTGATGGGGCCGCTCGGCGCTCCGTACGGGGTGTCCATCTCGATACTTTCGGCGTCGGGCCCGAAGAACGAGTAGAAGCCGCTGCCGCCGATGACGGCGATGTCCGCTCGTTGTCGTGAACTCATGGTGTCATTCTCTTCTATGCTTCAGGGCGACGCTGTATCGCACGAGAAATGGGTGGACGTTATCCGATACTGGAGAGAAGCTCTGGCAGGCGGACTCGCCGCCGTGCTGGTCGCGGTGGCATTCGTCGTACCGTACCTGGGAAACGAACTGATCACCCCGATCATCAACCGGACACCGCAGCAGGTTCGTGATTTTGCGGACGCTGCACCGCTTTTCGGCTTCCGCGAGCCTCATTACGGGTGGGGCACCCCGTTCGCGATTGTCGTTGCGATCGCCGGTGTTCTGTGGGGACCGGAGTTGGCGCGACGTCTGCCGTGGCGTCGGCTGCTGTTCGTGGTGTGGGGATCGTCGGCGGCGTGGACGATGTCGCTGGCGATGATCGACGGATGGCGTAGAGGATTCGTCGATCGGCTCGCGTCCACCGACGAGTATCTGCACGAGGTACCCGGCATCACCGACATCCCGGAGACGCTGAGAGGCTTCTCCGATCGCATTCTGGACTACCAGGTCGATTCCTGGACCACCCATGTGTCCGGTCACCCGCCGGGCGCTCTGCTGACGTTCGTGTGGCTCGATCGGCTCGGGCTGAGCGGTGGAGCGTGGGCGGCGTCGCTGTGTGTCCTCGTCGGAACCAGCGCTGCCGTAGCGGTTCTGGTGACCGTCCGTGCCCTGGGCGACGAGACCATGGCCCGTCGGGCAGCGCCCTTCGTGGTGCTCGCGCCCGCTGCGATCTGGGTCGCGGTGTCCGCGGACGCCTTTTACATGGGCGTCGTTGCCTGGGGTATCGCGTTGCTGGCCGTATCGACACGGAAGAACTCGAGACTTCTCTGGCCCGCGTCCGTGGCTGCTGGTGTGCTGCTCGGCTTCGGGATCTACCTCAACTACGGTTTGGTCTTGATGGGCCTGCCCGCGGTGGCTGTTCTGATCGCGGCGCGCACAGCGTGGCCGCTCGTCGGAGCTGTGGCGGGTGCGCTCGTCGTCACGGCGGTGTTCACGGCCTACGGATTCTGGTGGTTCGACGGTTACGAGTTGGTCCAGGAGCGTTACTACCAGGGCATCGCGACGGATCGTCCGTTCGCATACTGGGGTTGGGCGAACTTCGCTGCGTTGTTCTGTGCACTGGGCCTGGCTGTTCCGGCTGCGCTGCCCAGGATCTTCACGCGGCTGCAGCCGATCAATCTGCTGGTCCTCGCCGGCCTCGCGGCGGTGGTGATGGCTGACGTGAGTCAGCTGAGCAAGGCCGAGACCGAACGTATCTGGCTTCCGTTCGCGATGTGGATGTTGCTTGCTCCTGCTGTTCTGCCGCAGCGTTCGCACAAGTTCTGGTTGGCACTGCAGGTGGTCGCCGCACTCGCGATCAATCATCTGCTGTTCACGAATTGGTGATCCGCCAGGCTCATGCGCGCGAAGTACCGTCCGTGAACGGGTGCGACGTCGACGACGGTGAGGCCCGCGGCGTGTGCGAGGTCGGCCGTCGCGTCGACGCTGACTCGGGCCCATGCGAACCACTCGCCGAATGTCGTGTCGGTTTCCCATCGAACGGATTGCTCGATCACGTGATTCGATCCGGGCGCGTCGACCTCGGCGATGACCGTGCCGTCGGGTCGGATCAGTTCGGCGGCGCGGCGCAGCAGGCGCACCGGGTCTCCGCCGATGCCGATGTTTCCGTCGGCGAGAAGTACGGACGCCCATCGGCCCGCGTCGGGGAGTGCGTCGAACAGGTCACGTAGAACGGCGCGCCCACCACGTCCCACGGTGAGGTCGACGGCTTTCCGTGATGTGTCGACCCCGAGGGACGAGACGCCGCGACGTACGAGGCTTTCGGTGAGGCGGCCTGGGCCGCAGCCGAGATCGAGCGTCGGTCCGACGCAGTGCCGCAGCATCTCGTGATCGGCGGCGAGGTCTTCCTGGCTCGCCGAGGCGCCGCCCATCCATCGTGCGGTCGGCAGCGCCGCACGTGAACCGTCGGAGTACCCCATCCAACAGGGGAGACCCGATGCGGCGCGGCCGAACATCTCGTCCGCGGTGAGTGTCATGATTCTCTCCTGTTTCGTGCACGATGCGATGTTGCGATTCGAACGGTGTAGAGGACCGCGCTGGCGCCGAACAGGGCGGCGGTCAGCAACAACCAGCGGACGAGGTACGGCTCCTGGGTGAGGCCCGTCGCGGTTCGGTAGGTGTCGGAGCCTTGCTCGATGATTCCGGGGAAGAACAGCGCGAAGGTGAGGGCTGCGCCGAGCGCGGGTATCCGGATGTGGTTCAGCACAGGGACACTCGGGCGTAGTAGACGCGAAGAAGCGCGCAGTGCCCGGTCGACGATCGAGTACAGGGGCACCAGCACGAGGTCGTGGAGCACGACGGCGCCCGCGAACCACACCGCGATGGATTGCCACCACACATCGCGGTTCCAGAAGGTTGCGATGCCGGCCACGTGGACGACATAACCGATGAGGGCGAACACGAAACCCATGAGCAGCAGGTGCAGCGGACCCGCGCCGTAGAGACGTCTCATGATGCGGACCTGAATTCGATGCTCGCCACCCATTTGGTGTTGTGCACGCCCGGCATGGCGGGGACGATGATGCGTGCCGGATAACCGTGATCCAGGGAGAGGTCGGCACCGTTCACCTTCAGCGCCAGGAGCGAGTCGGGGTGAAGCGACTGGTTGGATTGCAAGGTGGCCTGACGGAACGGCCCGTTGGTCTCGACCGAGGTGACCAGAGTCGAGGCGATGTTCTCCGCGCCCGCAGCGGCGGCGAGGTCGCGGAGGCGGACCCCGGTCCAGGTCTGCACTGTCGACCACCCTTCCACGCAGGCGATCGGTAGTTCGGCGGTGTGTTGCTCCATGTTCAGGAGTTGCTCTCGGCTCAACGTCAGCGGCGTGCTGCCGCCGGAGATGGCGAGGCGCCAGTCGGAGCCGGTGTTCTCGGCGCCGATTCCTGCAGCGGCGGCCGTGCGATTGATCTGGAAGTCGTTCGGTCCATCACCGTAGGATCGGCCGCGCGGTAGGAGAATTGCGGCAGTGCGGAGGACGCCGCCGGTGGTTTGACCTACCGTGAGCACGGCGATGAACAGTGCGCCTCCGCCGACGAGTGCAAGTGCCCCGCGGCGGCTGATCGTCGGTTCGTCGGGGTCCTCGGCGATCAGTTCGGACTCGCCGGTCTCCTGTTGTGTCTGTTTGTCTTGGAGCACCTGCATCAGGGATCGGGAGCGCAGCGCCGTCACCATCGTCGGGATCTTGATGACGGCGTGGCTGACGAATCCGGCGATGAACACCCATGCGCCCCAGTAATGCGCAGTATAGAAGCTGAAGCCGAAGATGTAGTCGTACTGGATGTTGAGGACGCCCGTGGCCGTCTCGAAGATGATGCCGCCGACGAGTGCGATCAGCGAAAGTCGTTCCAAGGCAGAGGCTACCGAGCGAACCGGAGGTACGGTGAACAGTTTCGGGATGACAGACCACAGTTTGGCGAGGACGACGGGTACGAGAATCAGACCGAGGCCGACGTGCAGTCCCTGCGTGAGTTGGTACAGCCAGGCCGGGTCGGTGGGCCAATCGAAGTGGGGGAGACGAAGAAAGCCGACGTCGGCCGGCATCGCTTGACCGAACTGCGGGCCGTACGCCATGTAGGACAGCAGTCCCGTGATCATGACGATGGGCAGGCCGAGCAGCAGTACGGCGCCGAAGACGGACGTCAGCCACGGCCCCCGCAGGGGGCTACGGAACGTGGGAGGGGTGGGGCGACGACGCCGAACGCGCGAGGCCACCTGGAGCGGTGATCTCGCGCGTTCGGGTTCGGTCATTACGCCGTGGCGATGGTGATGGTGGCAACGCCCACGAGCAGGCCGGGGGTGACAGCATCGGTCTGGAAGGTGTCGTTGAGCAGGCCGGCAGCGGTCTCCGAGATCTTGACCTGCGTGCCCTGCAGGATCGCGGTGTTGTCGGGGCCGGTCGCCAACGGGTTCAGGGTGCGGCCGTCGAGGTCGAAGATGACTGCGTCTTCTGCAGCGACTTCACCGTTGACGGACACGTTGCCGGTGAGCAGCGAGGTGCCCGGGTCGATGTCGAAGTCGGTCAGCTCGACGACGGTGTCCCCTGCGGTGAGCGACAGACCGCTTCCGTCGTGCATGATTTCACCCTGAACGTAGGGATCGACCGTGCCGGGCTCCCAGTACTTCACGTCTCCGCCGGTGATCGGGAAGCTGATGGAACCGTCTGCGAGAGTGGCGGTTCCGATGACGCCCGGGGTGAGTCCGAGGGTGGTGAGAGCGCCGGTGAAGCCGGGGTCCAGCAGGACTGCGGTGCTGACGCCGTTCGAGAGGTCGTCGACCTCTGCCACGGGCTCGGGTGTCGACTCGGTGGTCTCGGCAGCGGCCGACGACGTGGATTCCGTGGTGGACGAGGAATCGTCGGACGAGCATGCGGCGAGAGGTACGAGTGTGAGTGCGCCAATTGCGGTGGCGGCCATGACTTTACGGATGGAGGTCATTGTATGTCTACCTTTCGTGCTCATGTCTTGAGCGTTGTCTGTAATTCGCCACCGGGTCGGTACCGGATGGGTGAGGTCTTCGACCATTTGTGAAACAGAGGCGATTTGGGCGCAAAAGATCGACTGAACCCACACGCTTTTGCTCTGTCCGCCGCTGCCGAACCGTTCATATGGCTTTGGTACACAAAGACTCTCACGTCCGAGACGTCTCGTGTGCCCAGAATGTCCGATTCGACCACTCGTAGTGGTGCCGTGTCCTGTTCGACACCGTGGCGTTACCGATCCGTTATGCAAGGCCTTCGAAATGGGCCCTATCCAACGGTCCGGTTTCTTTACGGCACGCTCGAGCGAGCAGGTCAGCCCCGCAGGATCATGTCCGACGCTTTTTCGCCGATCACGACGCTGGGTGCGTGTGTGTGGCCACGGATGATGGTCGGCATGATCGACGCGTCCGCCACCCGGAGGTTGGCGACGCCGCGCACTCTGAGGTCGGGCGTGACGACGCTGGAGGTGTCGTTGCCCATCCGGCAGGTGCTGGTGGGGTGGTAGAGCGTGTGCGCATTCTGCTCGAGCGCCTCGGACAGAAGATCGCCGGCGTCGCGAGGGCGGACTATGTCGCCGAGCAGACCTGTCAGCGCAGGCTGGGACGCGATCTCGTTGCACACGCGCAGTCCCTCCAGCATGGCTGCGCGGTCGGCGCCGTCACCGTCGCTGAGGTATCGCGGATCGATGATCGGCTTCGCTAACGGATCGGCAGTGCGCAGCGTGATCTCCCCACGGCTGCGCGGACGGAGCAGGACGGAGCCGATGACGGCGGCGTGGGCGTCGGGTGCGATCAGCCCCTCGTCGAAGAACGGGGCGGGGGCATAGATCAGTTCGACGTCGGGCAGAGCGAGGTCGTCTCTGCTCTTGATGAAACCGTAGGCCTCGGCGACGTTCGACGTCAGCATTCCGCGCCTGCGAATCAGGTAGTTCAGAAGTTCGGGGATCTTCTCGGCGAAGAACAAGGAATCGCTGTCGACGCTCCAGCCGATGAGCGCTGCGAGGTGGTCGGTGAGGTTACGGCCCACCTCGGGCGCGTGATGCTGGACGGTGATGCCGAGGTTCTGCAGAACCGTACGGTCGCCGATTCCAGAGAGCATCAGCAGGTGCGGGCTGTTGATCGCGCCACCGGCGAGCACCACCTCGCGGGCCGCTCGCACCGTCTGGGTGTGGCCACCGGACACGTACTCGACGCCGACCGCGGCCGAACCGTCGAACACGATCCTGGTGGCCTGCGCCTCGGTCAGGACGGTCAGATTCTTCCGTTTGCGAATGGGCGCCAGGTAGGCGTCCGCTGTGCTCCAGCGGGCTCCGCGCTTCTGGTTGACCATGGTCTGCGAGAAACCCTTGGGCTCGGGCAGGTTCGGCGGTTCCACCGGATAACCTGCCTGTTCGACGGCCTCGAGGAACTTGGCGGTGAGTGCGCGCGGGCTTCGCTGGTGCGAGACGATCAACGGCCCGGTCGTGCCGGCGTCGAGTGCCGTCGTTCCTTCGATGGACTCGATCTTGCGGAAGTACGGGACGATTTTCTCGAAGGACCACGACGAGTCCGACAGCGATGCCCACTCGTCGTAGTCGGCCGCGAAACCGCGAACCCACATCATGGCGTTCATCGACGAGGATCCACCGAGCATCTTGCCTCGTGGCCAGAAGATACTGCGGCCCTTGAGCTCCGGTTGCGGCTCGGAGTCGTAGTCCCAGTCGACCTCGCTGCGGAACAGCTTGGAGAAGGCTGCGGGGATGTGCGCGAACTTGTTCTTGTCCTCCGGCCCTGCTTCGAGCAGGACGACAGTGTTCCGCGGGTCTGCGCTGAGCCGGTTCGCGAGCACCGCGCCCGAGGAACCTGCGCCGACCACGACGTAATCTGCAACCAGTGACATTCGTTTCCCCTCTTCGCAGCGCTCGAGGGAAAGGTAGCAGTCGTGACGCCCGCTGCGACCGTTTTTCGGTCGGGTAGAGGGCGGCCGGGTGGGTGATGCATCGAATTCCCCCGGATGGGGTAGTCCGGCGGCATGACGCACCGAAAAGGCACGACCGTGCAGTGGAACTGGGGACAGGGCACTGCCGAGGGCAAGATCGTCGAGGTCCACACCGACAAGGTGACCAGAAAGATCTCGGGTAGCGAGATCACCAGGAACGGGACCGAGAAGACGCCCGCCTACCTGATCGAACAGTCCGACGGGCAGCGGGTGCTCAAGCTCGACAGTGAGGTCGACACACCCTAGGGTCGTCGTCCATGATCGCTACGCGAGCGAGCCTCGGCGCGGACGTCCGCGCCCTGGGTATTCGAGGCGGCGACGCCGTGATGGTGCATGCCGCGTGCGGAAGCGTCGGGACGATCCTCGGTGGCCCCGACGCACTGGTCGATGCGATTCTGGACGTCGTCGGGCCGTCGGGAACCGTTCTCTCGTATCAGGACTGGGAGTTGGGCCTCGACATCTGGGGTCCCGACGGCACCGTTGCGGCCGACATTCGGCCCCATGTTCCGCCGTTCGATCCTTCGACCGCGCGGGCGGCGCGAGACCACGGGATACTCGCGTCGACGATCGGTACCAGGCCGGGAGTCCTCCGGAGCGCAAACCCGGGCGCCTCGGTCGCTGCGCTGGGTGCGAGGGCCGACGAGTTCACGCGTGATCACCCGTTGGACAACGGTTACGGCCCGGATTCGCCGTTCGCCCGTCTGGTCCGGGCCGGCGGCAGAGTGTTGATGGTCGGTGCGCCGCTGGACACGATGACGGTGCTGCATCACGCGGAGGCGTTGGCCGATGTTCCGGCCAAGCGCCGGGTGAGGCGTGAGTACCCGTTTCGAGGTCCGGACGGCGAGACCGTCTGGCGTTGGTCCGAGGAGTTCGACACGTCCGATCCCGTGGTGGCCGGCCTGGACGACGATTACTTCGCGACGGTGGTCCGGGAGTTTCTCGCGACCGGAGCCGGAGCTCGTGGGCTGGTGGGGCTCGCGGAGAGCGTGGTCGTCGACGCCGGACCCATCACGGCGTTCGGGATCGACTGGTTGGAACGTCACGCGGCGCGGTGAGTGCGCGATCGGCGTCGCCGCCGATCATCCGGCGGGCGGCGGCGCGTTGCTGGCGATCACCACGTCCAGAACGCCGGCACCGATCGGAACCGGTGTGCACGGTGGGACGATTCCAGCGTCGGGGTCGAGGGCGCCGAGAACGAGAGCGATGGTCGTCGGGTCGTAGGTGAACGTGAAGTGCGCGACGTTGTTCTGAGGGCACACGTCCTGCACCACGATGTTGCGGGCGTCCGGATCACGAAGCAGCGCATTGGTGTACGGCTGGATGACCTCGTCGACGTCGGTGGCGATACTGGTGTATTCGACGCCGGGGACGGTGTCACCGCCTGCGTTGAGATCCTGGAGGAATGTCGAGCCCTCGATCAGTTGGACCAGGGCGGGGCCGAACTCGCTGGACACCAGTCGCGTGGCGCTCGGCACGGCCTGGATAGCCGGTGACACTCCGTAGGCGGTTCCGCCGTAGGCGGGGGACGCGATGCCGATCCACTTGTCGACGACGTCCGCTCCGCCGAGGCGGTTGGTGAAGTATCGGGTGACGGCCGCGCCCTGCGAGTATCCGACCAGATCGACCTGCTCGGCGCCGGTTGCGGACAGAACACCGTCGGCGAAGTCCTTCAGCTGCGCGGCACTACCGCGAATGTCGGTGTAGCCGAAGCTGGTTCCGTCCGGCGAGGCGCCGTAGTTCAGTCCGTAGACGCAGTAGCCGGCCGACGCCAGCGCGGGCGACAGTGCGGCCCAGTCCGCGTAGACCGACGCGTCGGTGCCGTGGACCAGGATGACCGGATTCGGATGCTCTGCCGACGGGACGCAGTCCGTCGGGTTCATGCCGGGAGGCGCCGAATCGGGGTGGTTCGCCGCGTACGCGATCGCATCGGCATGAGTGCTCTGGGCGGGCCCCGGTACGTCCGGAGCGTTCGGCGGCGCAGCATGAGCGATGCCGCCGAACGCGGCGAACAGGAGCAGAACGGTGGCGGTCGACGTCGTCGAGAATCGGTAGCTCACACAGCACCTCGATTTGTGGGTTCCTCTCGACCCTATGCCGATGCGCTGTGCGATGTACCAATGAAACGAGTTTGTTTTACTGACGTATCACAGTCGAATCAATTGATACGACTTGCCTTGACCCAGTCGATGCTCATGGTTTGCGGAAACGGAGTCGATGCAGGGGCTTTGCCGACCCAGTCGTTGCCGACTGCCACGTTGAACAGGACGTAGTGAGGCCATGCGCCGGAGAACGGCTTCCAGTTGCCCCCTTTGGCTTCGTAGTCGCTCTTCGTCACGGTGAACTTCTGGACACCGTCCACGAACCAGGTGATTCGGTCAGGGAACCAGTCGACCCGATAGGTGTGAAAGCCGTCGGAAATCGGGCTCATTCCGCTGCCGGTCTTGACGTCGGTGCTGGAGTTGTTACGCGCCGGACCGTGCAGATTGAAAGAGGGACCATTTGTGCCGGGAATTTCCACGACGTCGATTTCACCCTGACGCGGCCAATTGTATTCATTGCCCGGTTCGAGGCCGAGTAACCAGAAAGCGGGTAGTAATCCGGCCGCACGAGGCATCTTTATGGACGCTTCCAGTCGCACTGGCGGGGTTACGGACTGTTTTCCGAAGCTCACGACACGAGCGCTGGTGAAGTTGTTCGGCGCGGGCTTGCGGTCCGGAGTCGTTTCCCTCCTGGCCGTGATGTTCAGCGAGCCACCCGCGACCGACGCGTTGTTGGTCGAGTTGGTGTAGTACTGCTGCTCCCCCGAAGTTGCGCCCCACCTGCCGGTTTGGAAACCCCACTTTCCAGGATCGACGGCGCCCGACCCGTTGAACTGGTCCTCCCAGAGCACGGTCGTCTGCCCGCCGCTCGGCGGTGGAGTGGCCGTGGTGACGGGAGGAGGGGCTGTCGTCGTGGGCGGTGGCGCCGTGGTGGTCGGAGGTTTGGGAAACACCGTCGGTCGCGGGTAGGTGGGAAACGGATATGTATAAGGCGCCGCAATCAGGATCGGGGCCATTACGAGAGCGAACCACTTCATTTCGGGTCCTTCGTATCAATTGTCGAGGGGTAACAAAAGCACGAGGGATGTCTAACACAATGCAGCCTGCTTACTGCACTGGAAAGCGAAATGTGAATATTTGTTCTCGATGCGAGGGTCGATTCCGCCGAATTAACGGTCGAGTTCTCGAATTCGACACTCGAGGACCGTGTTTTGGTTTGTTACCGCCGAAAGGAGAAAGAGAGCCGGTGACGGGAATCGAACCCGCCTCTCAACCTTGGGAAGGTCGCGTTCTACCAATGAACTACACCGGCGCGGCGGACGGTCGAGGCTGTCCGCGCCGAGCAACTCTAGCAGTCGGGTGTCGTGTGGGTGGTCAGCGGGAACGGTGTGCTGCCGGAGCGATAGCCTGCACTGTGCTGCTTTCCGATCGCGACATCCGCGCTGAAGTGTCCACCGGCAACCTCGGTATCGAGCCTTTCGATTCTGCGATGGTGCAGCCGTCGAGCGTCGACGTTCGGTTGGACAAGCTGTTTCGGGTGTTCAACAACACTCGCTACACGCACATCGATCCGTCGAAGCAGCAGGACGAGTTGACGACGCTCGTCGAGCCTGCGGACGGCGAGCCGTTCGTACTGCATCCAGGCGAGTTCGTCCTCGGGTCGACGCTCGAACTGACGACGCTGCCGGATTACCTGGCGGGTCGGCTCGAGGGAAAGAGCTCGCTGGGCAGGTTGGGTTTGCTGACGCATTCGACCGCGGGGTTCATCGATCCCGGGTTCAGCGGGCACATCACGTTGGAACTGTCCAACGTGGCGAATCTCCCGATCACGTTGTGGCCGGGGATGAAGATCGGGCAACTGTGCCTGTTCCGGTTGTCGAGCCCGTCGGAGAATCCTTACGGTAGCGCGGCGGTCGGATCGAAGTATCAGGGTCAACGGGGCCCGACACCGTCGAAAGCGTACCTGAACTTCGTTCAATCGCCGGTCGACTGAACTTCAGGTCTGTTTACAGCGTATTTTCAATACGGACATACGGTTTTTCGGGTAGTCTCGACCCTTGCCGAAGTGGGTTGGGGCTTACCGGAGCGAGGTTTTCGATGACAGCCGTACTCGGCGCATCGCTCGGTGTGAGCGGAATACGCGCAGCATGCAGCGACGTGCGCGCAGATCCCCAGCTCAGCACCGAGACCGTCATTGCCGTACCCGAAGGTTCGCAGGATCCGTGGGGCTCGGTGACCTGGGCCGTCCACAAGTTCGCGCGCGAGAACGGCGCCACGGGCACGGTCCCCGTCCTGGCTCTTCGTGACAAGAACCCCAGCGAGGTCTACGGGGTGGAGCATGCCGACGGCCTTGCGCTCGTATCGGACATCGGTGCGCAGATCGGCGCGCTGCAGGAGTCCGGGGATCTCACGGCAGATCAGACTGTCGCGTTGTTCGACGTCGGTGCGGGCGGGGTCACCGTGTCGATCGTGGAATGCGACTCCGGCCGCGTCCTCGGTTCACGGCGCAGCACCGTGTTGTCCGGAGACGGGTGCGACGCCAGGTTGTCCCAGCATCTTCTCGGGTTGCAGGTCCTGGACCCGGAATCTCGCGACGTGTTCGTCGAGACCGTGTGCGAGGCCAAGGAGAGACTGTCGTCCGTCACGGCGGTGGAGGTGATGAGCCCGGCCGGCGTCGCCACCCTTCATCGATCCGTCATGGAGGATCTGGTTCGGGACAGCGTGTACGACGCGGTCGCTCTGGCGTCGTCGATGATCACCGATGCGCCCCATGTCGACGCCCTGTTCGCGGTCGGCGGAGGCGCGAACATGCAGATAGTGCGACAGAGCTTGATCGACGGTTTGTCGGTGCCCGTCTTCGTCCCGCGCGAGCCGGAAGCTCTGGCTGCGCGAGGTGCGATGGGGATGGCTCGGCGACTCGTCGTCGCCCAGCATGCGACCGACGACGCCGGGGGGACCGCGGGAGGGGACGGCCCCGCGTCCGTCGTCACCGGGAGTAGGGCACGTCCCCGTCACAGCGACACGTCGTCGCGGCGTCTGACGCGCCTACGCGCTTCGCGGTACCTGGGAGGCGGAGCCGTTGCGTTGATCGCAGGCGGTGTGGTCGTGTCGATTGCGGCGGCGTCGAGCGATCGCGGAGTCGAGCCCCCGGCCCTGGACTACACGCCGGTGATCACGTCCTCTTCCTCCGTTGCCACCACCGTGGCTCCCAGCCTGCCGCCTGGCCCACCGGATGCGTCCGTGGTTCCGGACACGACCTCCGCGGCCGTGACCACCACCCCGGAGGCGTCTACAGGTGACGCGGACACGACCGACGAAGTGGAGTCGACCGACGACGAGAAGGTCACCACGACTCGACGCCGGGAGACCACCACTAGCAGCGCACCCACCCCGACCCCCACGGCGACGACTCGGCAGCGGGACGACCAACCGCGGAACGACCCACCGCAGACCACTCGTCCGACCGCGACGACGCGGCCACCGACCCAATCGCCCGTGCGGTCGTCGGCTCCTCCGCGAACGTCATCGCGCCGGTAGAACTCCGCCGGTAGAGACCCTGCCCGGCGATGTTTGCCTCCGTTTGTTCACCTGTGTACGGCAGACTCGTTCCATGGCTTCGATACACACCGAACGTGAGGACAAGTTCGACGTCGACCCGGACTTCGTCCTTCCCGATGCGGACAAGCTGATTCCTGCGGGCGGTTCCGCGACGGAGTCGGAGGTCTCGCTCGTCAGCACGTACTTCGACACCGCGGATCTCGACCTGCTGCAGCGCGGAATCACGGTGCGTCGCCGACGCGGTGACGCCGACACCGGATGGCACGCAAAGGTTCCGGCCGACAAGGCGCGGACCGAGATCAGGTTGCCGCTCGGTAGCGGTGAGGACGCGACAGTCCCGGGTGAACTCGCGGAGCTTCTGATCGGTGCCACGCTCGGCAAGCCGTTGTCCCCTGTGGCTACGTTGACGTCGCTGCGCAGGCTTCACGTTCTGTCCGATCGGAAAGGTCGCGTGGTTGCCGAACTCGCCGACGACACCGTCACGGTCGATCTGTCCGGCGCCGACGGGCACGGTTGGCGGGAGGTGGAGGTCGAGCTCGGTCCCGAGGGGGCGGAGTCGGATCTGAAGCAGGTGGGCAAGAAGCTGAAGGCGGCAGGGGCACGCGTCGGCGCGCATCCGTCGAAATTCCATCGTGCGGTTCGCTCGTCGGCCGAGCCGGTCCACACGGGAACCGTCGGCGTCGTCGCGGACTACCTGAATCAGCAGGCCCAGGCGATCTTCGCGGGCGACGTGTACCTGCGTCGCGGTATGGATCCGATTCATTCGACGAGAGTCGCGATTCGCCGTTACCGCAGCACGCTTCGCGTGTTCGCCGAACTGTTCGACGACGACAGGGCGCTGTTCCTGGAAACGGAATTATCCTGGTATGCCGGACTTCTCGGTGAGGTTCGCGACCGTCAGGTGCAGCGTGCTCGCTTTGCAGAATCCCTGGGCGAGCTACCGGATCACCTGGTGCTCGGTCCCGTCGCCGCGCGAATCGAGAACGATCTGCTCGCCGAGCAGCTTCGTTTCCGTGCCGTGGTGACCGCCGAACTGGACGGCGAGCGGTATCTCGCCCTACTGACCGAACTGGCGCAGTGGACCCGCGGCTTACCGCTGGCGAAAAGCGCGCACAAGCTCGACGACGACGATCTCGACGTTCTCGCACGCAAGGCAGGCAAGAAAGCATCCAAGCGGGTGGCTGCGGCGACAGTCGCCGGCGACGACGAGGCACTGCACCGAGCCCGGAAGGCAGGCAAACGGGCACGCTACGCCGCAGAGTTGGTCGAGCCGATCGTCGGGAAGAAGGAGTCGAAAGCCAGGATCGCCCGGTACAAGAACGTCCAGGAGATCCTCGGAGAGCACCAGGATGCCGTCGTGGCCGCGGCGACCCTGCTCGAGTTGGGCCGCAAAGCGGGTGTCACGCCAGGAGAGAACGGGTTCACGTTCGGGTTGCTGTACGCGCAGGAACTCGCCGCCGCTGCCGCGTCCCGCGCGGAGATAACCGAGTCCGGAATCTGAATGCGACGATTGTCCGGTACCCGGGTAGTCTGATTGCCGATCAAACCAACCGATCGCCCGGATTGGCGTCGGGTACTCGGTTCACGGCACTACACGGGGGGTACGAGCGGCATGCACATCGCGCTTGGCGTGCACGTCAGCACGTACGAGGTCACGGCGTCGCTGGTGGACACCACCCTCCCGGAGCTCGGCCCTGTCGCGACCCGCACGGTCACCGTCGCCGCAACTCCCGGCGGAATAGGCGGAGCCGTGTCGACCGCGCTCGGCTTCATGCGCGTCCAGGCCATGCAACACGACCTGAACGTCGCTGGTGCAGCGGTGGTGTGCGAGAACGCTCTTCAACGGGAAATCGTCGCCGACGCCCTGGCTGCCACCGAATCCGAGCCGACTCCCGTCGTCGACATCTTCGACGATCGCCTGTCCGACGCCTACACCCCGGACATCGCTGCCGCCCTTCTCGTGGGCTCGCTCGCGCCGGCAATCGCAGCACCCAGTTCAGCGCGAGAGCCGCACCGCGGGGTCTGGCCGATTGCCGCCGTCGGCGCCTGCGTTCTCGCCGCCCTGGGCGGCGTCACAGCATGGGCGATGACGGCAGATCCGTCGCAGGCCGGCGGTTCGGTCCCGTCGGAGATGGTCTATCCGTCGGATGTCCCGGCCTCGGATGCGTCGCCGACGCGCCCTGCATCCATCCCGGTCGGTGCGTCGACGACCGCTGCTCCGGAGCCGCCGATCGACGGCGTGCCAGGCGCCGACGCGCTTCCGGTCGATCCCGGCGCTGTCGTCGTCGTGCCCCTCGCACCCGTCGGAGAAGCTGCGCCGCAGCCGGAAGCCGGGCAACCCGAGTCCGCCGACCCGGGCGCAGCAGCACCGCCGGTCCGTCCGGTCCCGACCGAACCAGGCCCGACGCGGCCGGGTTCGACCAAACCGAGCAACGGTGGGGTGACGACGACCTCGACAATCCCCGAGACACCCGTTACGACGCCGACTACAACTGAGACCACGTCTTCGCCGTCAATCAGCAGCACTACCGACGCGCCGATCATGGAGAACGACGTCCCCTAGATCCGGCATGCCTGCGTTCGGTACTGCTCCCGAAGCCTCATGAGTACATGACGATTCGGTCGTGTGAACCGCGTGTGAATTATCCGCGGAGTAGTGAATTGTCATCGAACATCGGTGGCAGTCGGCGGGAATTCCGGGCTACCATCGGTCCATGATTTCCAGCGGCCGTTCGCTTCGGCTACAAGCCGGCTCGCGGCCGCGTGTGTGTTGTATGCGCTGTCCGTAACTCGTGCATCGTTGTCTGGCGCATTCTCGAAGTTGTTGTTACCGACGCATATTCACATCTCACGGATTGTAGGTTGGCTCGATGGACGATTCTCGGACCAGTATCGATTGGGCTGTCGGAGTTCTCATTGCCTTGCGGGGATATTCCCCGGAACAGGCATTCGAAGAATTGGTGACGCACAGTTTCACGTTCGATGTCAGCTTGTTGCAATCCGCTCGTTCGCTCGTTGCGGCAGCGCGTGAGACAGCTACGGACGCAGCGCCTGTCGGTGCCGCCACGCAGGAGTGGGGCGACTTGCTGGCGCAGCGTCGACGGGTCGCGTGAGCCCCTGCGGCACTGTGTGCGGTCACTACATCACAGTGAAAACAAACTGAAAGATTGAAAAAGGCTCCCTGGGCCTACCCAACGAAGGATTTCCTGGCTACCATCTGTGCAGGAGTCGGACGTGACGGGGCAGAAGTCGAGGGAACCATGAGAACGGTGCTCGGAGTGTCGGTGGGCTCTGCCACGGCTCGCGCGACGGCGCTGGACTCGGCCGACGACTCGGTGCGGTCTGCCAACGTCGTTCGGTCGTTCGAGGCGAAGGGTCACGTCGCCGCAGCGCTGGAGCTGCTCGAGTCCATGGCGACGGTGCAGCAGGTCGATCGCGAGGACGCCGTTCTCGCTGTTCCGGATGACCCGGCGTCGCGCACCCGCAATTCCGCGTACTCGGTGCACCGGTCGGACAGGTACAACATCGTGTCGGAACTCGGCGCGCAGCTGCGCTATCTTCGCGGCTCCGGTCAGCTGGACGGGCTGCGCACCGTCGCGGTGTGCGACGTCGGTGCATCCGGCACGACGGTGTCCGTCGTCGATCCGGCGAGTGGCCGCGTGTACTGCGCCGAGCGAACCAGTGCGTTCGGTGGAACCGTGTGCGACGAGGCCGTGCGGGATTACCTGCTCGCCACGTACGGTGCGGACGAACTGATCACCAGTTCCGGGATCGACAGTCTGATGGTGGCCATTGCGTACGCGCGTGAGCAGCTGTCCAGCCTCCGCGTCGCGGAGGTGCCAGGTCCGTTCGTTGCAGGCCCGATCCGGCTGTGGCGCAGCTCTTTCGACGAGATCGTCAAGCGGGCCGTGTATTCCATCGAGGACTGGACCGCCAGTGTGATCGTCGAGTCCCCGCGGGCGGTGAACGCACTCGTCATGGTCGGAGGGTGTGCGCACCTACCGTTGCTCCGTCGGGTCTTCAGACGGGATCTACGTCTACCGGTGTTCGTGCCGTCGGCGCCGGAATCGTTGACCGCTCATGGTGCCGCTCTTCTCGCTGCCGACGAGGTTCGGCAGCGCACCAGGCGTCCGCTGGCGGCGGTCACGACCATCAGGGCACAGGAGTTCACGACCATCACGGCACAGGAGTTCACGACCAGCACGGCACAGGAGTTCACGACCATCACGGCACAGGAGGCATTCGGTTCCACGGCGTATCCGGCGATGCCGAGGCATCGGTCGGCGTGAGGATGTTCGTGTGGTGAACGGCGGTAGGTGCGATGGGCCTATGACGTGCCACAAGCTGCGCGCCGCGCGTGGTCTGGCGGCGCGGTTGCAGGTATGTTGCGTCGAATGAGTGAGAATGCGACAGTCGCCGAGACCTTCGACCCTGCCGAGACCTTCGACCCTGCCGAACATGTGCGAGCGATGGTAGGGCGGCATTACCGCACTGCCGACTACTACGACGTCGGACGCGAGAAGGTTCGCGAATACTCACGTGCAGTCCAGGACTTCAACCCGGTCCACTGGGAGGGTGACGCGGCCGAGGCTCTCGGTTATTCGAGTGTCGTCGCGCCGTTGACGTTCATGTCGCTGGTCGGCACGCTGGCCCAGAAGCGTCTGCTGCAGAAGATCGCCGTCGGGTTCGACTTGAGTCAGATGCTTCAGACCGATCAGGTCCTCCAGTTCCATCAGCCGATCGTTGCCGGCGATCACCTGTACTGCGACGTCTCGCTCGACTCCTACAAGGAGGTCATGGGCAAGGACATGATGGTCACCAAGAACATCGTCTCCAATCAGCGGGGTGAGCTGGTGCAGACCACGTACACGACGCTGCTCATCGGGCGCGACGGTGACGTGGACAAGGGGATCGTCGAGGCTGCGGAGAATCTCGTCATGCAGGGCGCGACGACTCTCGCGGCGCGCGCGGGTGCAGCTGATCACGACGAGGACGAGGATCAGGTGGAGCACCCGCCGCTGACCGTCGTCGACGTGCCGTCGTCGGCGTCGGTGAAGTTCGACGACGTCTCTGTCGGAGACGAGTTGCCCGGAAAGTCGTTTCGTCTCACTCGGGGCGATCTGGTCAACTATGCCGGAGTTGCGGGCGATGCCAACCCGATTCACTGGAGCGAGGGTTTCGCCAAGCTCATCGACCTCGAGAACGTGCTGGCCCACGGCATGCTCACCATGGGCCTCGGCGGTGGCTACCTCACCGAGTGGATCGGTGACCCGGGTGCGGTGAAGGACTACACCGTTCGTTTCACCGCGCCGATTCCCGTGGACAGTCACCGCGCCGCCGAGATTCAGTTCGGTGGAAAGATCAAGTCCCTCGACCCGGAGGCTCGTACCGCGGTCGTGGCACTCAACGCCACCTTCGAGGGCAAGCGAATCTTCGGCCACCGCGCTACGGCGACGGTCCGGCTCGCCTGACACGTGAGTGGAAATGTAGGCCCTGGAGCGACCCGATGGCCCTACATTTCCACTCACGTAGGGGGAGTCGCTTTCTATGGACAGATCGATACACTATTGCTAGCGTGTCCGTCGTGGGTAGGAACGCCAAGTTCGACCGAGGTGCAGTCGTCGAGGCTGCGCTGGGTGAGTTCTGGACTCATGGGTACAACGGCACCAGTACGGAAACGCTGTGCCGTGCAACCGGCCTGGGCCGCAGCAGCTTGTATCACGCTTTCACCAGCAAGGTCGGTCTGTACGAGGAGTGCATGGCCTCGTATCTGAGCAAGGCGGACGAGTCCGTGGACGCCGTTCTTCATCGAGAGTCGTTGTCCGTTCTCGAGCGTGTGTCGATCTTGTTCGAGGATCTGATCGACGACGAGATCGCCCGACGTCGTCGCGGTGGTCCGTCTGGCTGTTTCTCCGTCAACACCGCGTTGGAAGCTGCGGACGATCCGGAACTCGCAGTGCCGCATCAGCAGATGTCGACCAACTTGCGTCGCCGCCTGTCCGTGATGAGTGACTACCTTCGCGCCGGCCAGGCCGTCGGCGACATCGCCTGTACCATGGCCCCGGCCGCCCAGGCAGAGGTGATCAACGGGGCCGTTGTTGGAATTCGTGTTGCCGCCCGAGTGGGATCGGGTCGAAAGTCCATGCGCGCCATTGCAGATGGCGCTCTGATGGTATTGACGCCGTAGAAATCTGACTTGCAGTCTACGTCGTCGCCGAACGGCGAAATTGTGAACTGATCTGTACAGAATCAGACCAGTCCGATGCCCGTCACGCGGAACGAAGGACATACGTGAGCTACGCCGAATCGATCGACGAGACCGAAGAATCCGGTCAGGTGACCAGTGTCCCTTTCCCGGTCTACGTTCTGGCGTTCACCATTCTCGCGTTCACGACGAGCGAATTCATGGTGTCCGGGTTGATGAACGATCTTGCTCGCGACCTTCCGGCGAGCATCCCGAGCGTCGGGTACCTCATTGCCATCTACGCGTTGTCGATGGTGATCGTTGCGCCGCCCGCATCGATTCTGCTGGCTCGGGACCCACCGAAGAAGGCGCTTGTCGCAATCTCGATCGCGTTCATCGTCGGCGAGTTGATCGCAGCTGCAGCACCGAATTACGCCGTCATCGTCGTCGGCCGAATCATTACCGGTGCGGCGGCGGGTACGGCCTACGGCGTCACATTGTCGATTGCCGCCCAGTCCGTTCCGGAGAAGATCCGTGGCCGTGCGATAGGCATCGTCATGGGCGGCAACACGATCGGAACCGTGTTCGGTCTTCCTCTCGCGAGTTTCCTCGGCAACGCCTTCGGGTGGCGGCTCGCGTTCGCCTTCGTGGCGGTGCTCGCCGGCGTTGCCCTCGTTGCGAGTGTGAAGTTCGTGCCTACCGTGGATGCGGGTGCGCCACCGAAGATCCGGGCGCAGTTGTCCGAGTTGAGGAACGGGGGATTGTGGCTGGCCTACGCGACCAGCGGGCTGCTCATCGGCGCGGTGTTCGCGATCTTCAGCTACTTCTCACCGATTCTGACCGACCGTGCGGGCTTCGATCAGAGCTTGGTGCCTGTCATTCTCGCTGCGTACGGTGTCGCCTGCGTCGTCGGAATCACCGTGGTGAGCCGGTTGTCCGACAATTTCCCACTGGTCGTCTCGATCGTCGGCGCAGTGGTGATCTTCACGTCGGGACTGTTGTTTCTGCTGGCGGACAGCAACAAGATCGTGGTGTTGGTCGGCGTAGCCGCCCTGGGACTCGCCGGGGTGAGCCTCAACCCCGCCTTCGCAGTGCGGGTGATGCGCGTCGGCGGCGTGTCGTTCGTGGTCAACACCGTGCATACATCGATCATCTGCTTCGGCATCTTTCTCGGCGCATCACTGGGTGGTGTGATCATCGATGCCTCCGGTTGGGTGCACTCCGTCTACTACCTGACGCTGGCCTTTGCCGCCGCGGGAATTCTGGTGCTCCTGCCCATGACGAGGCGTGCGAGAAACGAGATTTCCGGATGATTGCTCGTTCGAGGGTCGGGAGAACCACGACCCACCCGTTTGTCGACGTCCTGAACGGGGCATTCTCCGGCCCATGAAAGTCGGGATACTCGTCAGTGCGATCGTGGCCGTGGTGGGCTCGTTCATCGGTTCGGGGGCGTGGGTGGGCACGCCCATCGCGGAGGCTGCGGGCGGTGCGCTCAGTGCGACGTCGACGCTGGTGGCGCCGTCGGGACCAGCGTTTTCGATCTGGTCGGTCATTTATGTGGGGTTCGTGGCGTATGCGATCTGGCAATTCTTCGCGGGACCGAGGCAGGAGACCCTTCGCGGGCCGATCGCCCTGTCGATGATTCTGAACGCGGTGTGGATTCTGTCGATCCAGCTCGATCAGCTGTGGCTGAGTGTGCCGATCATCGTGCTACTGCTCGTGGTGCTCGTTCGTGTGTTCGTCTCGACGCAGGCGATCAGGCCGGAGAGCAGGCTCGACGCAGTCGTCACCGACGGCACGATGGGCTTGTATCTCGGGTGGGTGTGCGTCGCGACGATCGCGAATGTGACTGCTTTCCTCGTCGACCTCGGCATCGAGGGCTGGGCGACGGTGTGGGCCGTTGTCGTTCTCGTCGTTGCCACCGTGGTGGGCGTCGGGCTGGCGACCTACTCCCGGGGCGCGATTGCCCCGGCGCTCGGCATCGTGTGGGGCCTGATGTGGATCGCGCAGGGCAGGCTGGCGGGCGACCTGGACAACGCGACGGTGGGGTGGACGGCTGTCGCCGCTGCGTTGGTGGTCGGGGTGTACACCGCGGTCGTCAGGACCCCTGCACGACGGCGAACGACGGTTTCCGGCTGAAGTCGGCTCGCAGCAGTCCGTAGTTCTGCTCGGAGTCGAAGGCGTCGGCTCCGGCGTCGCGCAACGCATGTACGAACACCGGTCCGACGTAGGGCAGCCGTGACGCCTGCGCCAGGCTGCTGCCGATGATCGCGGCTTGGGCTTCCTCGGTGACGGCCATCGGGCCGTTGCCGGTGGGGGCACCCAATTCGGTGATCCAGATCTTCTTGCCACCGTCACCGTTGGCTGCCATCGTTCCGTACGCCTGATCGACCTGTGCCCACTGTCCGTTGGGGTCGTTCTCCACGGTGAAGGGGAACGTGTAGGGGTGCAGCGCAACGGCATCCATGAACCCGCCGGCTCCGGCAGCGTACATCTGCTGCAGGAACGTCACGGGCGCGACGGTCCACGCACCGGTGTCGATCGTCGTCGCGAGGCCCGCGCTCAGCACCGTCGCGCCGGGGTCCGCGTTGTGAATGGCGGGGTAGGCGGCACGCAACAGCCCGACGTAGCGTGCCGCGTCGACGGGTGCGAAGAACGACGGGATGTTGGGTTCGTTCCAGACCTCGTAGGAGTCGACCCGGTTGCCCAGATGCGCCGCCGCAGCGCCCGCGAAGGCGCCGTAGGTGTTGGGGTCGACCGGAACTGCTCCGGGAAGCAGGCTGGGAATGGGTCCCTGTGCCCATGCGGGAGTTCCGGCCAGAACCGCGAGCACCGAGTAACCCTGCGCGCGTGCGGCATCGACGACACGATCGGTGTTGCCCCAGTCGAACACGCCTGGCGCCGTCTCGATCTGAGCCCAGTTGACCACGACGCGCACCCAGGATGCCCCGACTTCCCGTCCGGCCACGAGCTCGTTGCTCAGAGTCGCGTCGTCGAGGAGCAGGAACGGTGCACCGCTGGAGAAACCGAGTCCCGACGGCGGGGCGGCCTGCGCGGCCGGTGCCGTCACGCCCAGTGCGAGCGCCACAGCGGCGGCGACGGTGATCAGGCGGGTTCTGAGCGTCATGACGATGATCCTAAGGTGCCGGGGAGGGACGCGCCCACCAGTGATGCGACCGAGGTGTGCGGTGCGCGTTGTTCCCACCGTTCGGCGTTGAGGTCGTACAGTCGCTCTCCGGCTTTGACGGCCGTGTTGCGGTCCAGCAGGTACCGCCTGCATTCTGCGACGAACTGTTCCGGGTCGTCGAACGTGGGCAGTTCGAAGATCGAGCCGAGAGATCCGACGGCGGCCGATGTTCCGACGACGGGCAGTCCCTTGCTGGCGGCGTCGAGGATTTTCACGCGCACGCCACCGCCGGTGGCGACCGGCGCGATGAGTGCGCGGCAGGTGCCCAGAAATTCCTGGAGGTCGTCGACGAAGCCCAGATCGCGGACACCGTCGGGATAGTCGGGGTCGGTGGCGCCGTCGGCTTTGGCGCCGATGATGCACAGTTCGGCGCCCTCGATACCGTCGGAGATCTGCGGCCAGTACTGCAGGGCGAGCTTGAAGGCCTCCTGGTTGGGCGGCCAGCCGCGGGTTCCCATGAACACCAGTCGCTTTGCGGTGTCGCTCAGATCGAGCCTCGGTGCGGGCTCGAGGGTCAGATCGATCCAGCGAGCGTCACCGACTCCGTTGGCGCGGTACATCTCGGCTTCCTCGGCGTCGTAGGTGCCGACGGCGTCGGCTTTCCTGGCCACCCTGATCTCGTCGCGCAGGATGCGTGGCGCTTCGATCCGTCCGGTGAGCCCGCGCGTCACCTTCCACACCTGCGACTCGGTGTTGACGGTGTTGATGACGAACGGCGATCCGAACTTCGCCGACCGAATGAACGGTTCGGCCATGTAACTGTGTTCTGCCACATAGACATCGGACTCGGACGCGTCGATGGCGTCGACGAATGCGTCGACGTCGTAGCGTCCGTGCACCACACTTCGATTGGGGCGCAGCGATTTCAGCAGAAGTCGCGCATCGACGGCCGGCTTGGCTACCCGCGTGACGTCGGGGTCCGGCGACGGTTCGGACTCCTGGGACAGGCACAGCGACCTGACCTCGAACGCTTCACGAGCGAGCTGCATCATCAAACGCGACAACGCGATGTCGCCACCGTGTTCGGTGACAGGGTCCTTGGACAGCAGGAATGTCGCTCGTCTCACGACAGCACCTCTTCTTCGACGGGTACGCGGTAGAGCGCTCGGGTGAACCACAGAAGCAGCACTGCGTCGGTGATCACCGACGCGACCGCCGCGCCGACGGCGCCGAGCGGGAACAGGCACAGGATCAGCACCATCTTCAACGGTGCCAGCGTGGCGGCGGCGAGGACGCGGGTCCGATCGCGGTGTTGCAGATAGAGCACCGTCGTGAACACGTAGTTCACGACGCGCATGACGACGAAGACGCTCATGACGGCCAGGGCGCCGGCGACTTCGGGCGGAGCGGGGGTGAAGAACAGCACGACACCTGCGACGAGGAGCAAGGAACCGGCCGCGGAGGCAAGCAGGACCGTATGCTTCAGCGCCGGTCCCGCGGAGACGAGTCCACCTGCTTCACGCAGTCTTTCGTGGAAGGTGTGGCCGAACGACTGGCCGACGAAGGCTACGGCCCACGCCGTCACCGACGCGACCGAGTAGTACCCGGCGATGGTGCTGTCGGTGAGGTACCCGAGCAGCAGGACATCGCCTTGGATGTAGACGGCGTTGGCCAGGTTCTCCGAGAACAGCAGCGACATCTCACGGCGCGACCCGGGAACTCGTGGCCGAGAGGTTCTGGACTGTGCGAGTGCAAGAACGGAGATGAGAAGGTACGGGCTGACGTAGAGCAGGCTGGCGACGAACAGGGTCGGCTCGGCGACGAGGAACAGGTACGCGGTCGCGAGTGCGATACTCGCAGCTTGACGCGCGGTGTCCATCCGCTGGGTGATGTTCGGATGCCCGTCCCGCAGCGCCCGGCTCTTGTACGCGTTGAACGTCATCTCGCCGCCGGCGACGACGAGCGCGAACCAGGCGATGTAGTCGACCTCGATCAGGCACAGACCGACAACGACGAGTCCGACGCCGATCAAGGAGCGAGTGGTGCGCTCACCCAGATAGTCGTCCTCGGCTACGCGGATGGAGCGGACACCGAACGGGTGATCGAGGGGTGCGGCGACGATCGCGGCGAGCGCGAAGGCCATTGCGTAGTGGCCGTAGTCCGCGATTCCGAGCTGGGCGATCAGCGCTACCGTCCACAACAGACCGATCCCACGCCCGCCGTACGTCCACAGTGCCGCGACGCCTGCTTTGACCAGATTGCTGTTCACTGCGCACCCGACCTGGTCGCGGCGGCGCCGACGGCCTTGTTCCACTCCGCCAGGAAGTCCTGGACGACGAACTCCGGTGTGTTGGCCCGGCGCAGTGCCTCGACTTCGCGTCGCAGTGCGGCGAGGGCAATCTCGTCGGCGACGAGTCCCGCGGCGGCGTCGGCGACGTCGGTGATGTCACCGTCGACCACCACTGCGCCGCCGTCGGATTCGGCCAGTGCTCCGTACTTCATGCACACGATCGGTGTCTGGTAGGCGATTGCCCTGGTCACGACGGACGAGGCGGGGAAGGCGTCGCCGTAGATGGTCCGTCGGCCGTACGGAACCACGAGCGCGCGGATGGAGGCGAAGAAGGCATCCTCGTCGGGACCGTTCACCTCGCCGACGATCTCGACACCGTCGACCGGGGGAAGCTGCTCGGTGCCGCGACCGGCGACGCGGATGGCGATCTCGCGAGGAAGTCGATCGCGCAGCTGTTGGATCTGATCGAAGCCCTTGCCGCGGTACACGAGACCGAACAATCCCACGGCGAGGGGGCGCTCCTCGGCGGGGGTGAGGTCGGCGCGTTCGGGGACGAACAGCGTGCTCGCTGCGGCGGTGGCCCTGGGGTATTCGCGTGCCAGCGAGTCCGCGCCTGCCGCGGTGAGAGCGAAGAACGTGCGCTCGCCCGCCGCCGCTGTCTCGAGCCTTCGCCACAACGCACGCAGCGGGTAGTGCAACCCGTGGTTGAGCACCTTCTGTCCGGCGAGGAACTTGGTGCGCGCAGGCCACCAGACCAAACCGGGAGGATCGTGCACCGTCGCCGTCGCGACCGGATCACCGTCGAGCTTCCACGTCGCCCAGAAGGGCACCACGGATCCCCCGCTCAGTTCGCAGTGCACGATGGTGCGTTCCGGGTCGTCGACGAGTTCGTCGATTGCTCTGCGGTGACGGAGGATGTCGCGTACCGAGTCGTGTCCTGGACCTTCGTGGCGATGCTCCACGACATCCCGGAAGTGAGGACGCACGGCGTCGACGAAGTCGTCGGCGTAGTCGCCCACACCGCCCACCCCGGACCGGGGGGCGACGTAGACGAGGCGGTAGTCGCTCAGCATCAACGGTGGGTGCTCCTTCGGAGCCTCGTGAGTGGAAATGTGGTTCCTGGCCTACATTTGCACTCACAAGGGAGGGGTCAGTAGAAGAGTGGACGATACTTCGGGCGGTACTGCAGAGCATCGGGATCGCGGGCGCCGCGGACCTGCGCGGGAACCCCGGCGACGACCTCGAGCTCCCCGACGTCCTTGCGTACCATCGAGCAGCCACCGACGACAGCGCCTCGGCCGATGGTCACACCGCTGAGCACCGTGCTGCGGCTGGCGATCCACACGTAATCGCCGATCACACACGGTTCCAGAATCGGCTTGAACGTGGGATCGTTGTGATCGTGGTAGCCGCCGATGATGTGGGTGTCGCTGGCGATGACGACGTTGTCGCCGATGGTGATTCCGCCGCGAGCGTCGAACATGCACCGGAAGCCGATGGAGCACGCCTCACCGATGACAAGGTTCTCGATGTCGAGGATGGTCGTTCCACGAAAGATCGAGGTGTCCTTGCCGATCGTCGCGCCGAAGGCCCGAAGGAAGTTCTGGCGAACGAAGTGCGACGGAATGTAGGTCACGATCATGTTGAAACCCAACGTGCCGATCCGATTTCGGATCTTGCGCGTCAGCGAGATGTCCTGCATCTTGTAGTCCGAGACATGGTGAACCTCACCCTGCACCTCACCGTGGACCTCGGGCTTCTCTACCGCTGTCATGCTGCCAACTCCTCGCTCATGTCGAATTGGACCATGGCTTCGACGATCTGCTCGAAGTTCATGGTCGGCCCCCACCCCAGAATCTCGCGCGCCTTGGACGCGTCGCCGACCATTCTCGCCGAATCGGCCGGTCTCAGCATGTCGGGATCTCCGCGTACGTAGCTCTGCCAGTCCGTGATTCCGACGGTCGACAGCGCGGCGGCGACGAAGTCCGCGACGGAGTGAGCTCGACCCGTCGCCACGACGAAGTCGTCGCCCTTGCCGTATTCCGCCATCTTGACCAGGGCTGCCACGTAATCCGGCGCCCAACCCCAGTCGCGCTGTGCGGACGTGCTGCCGAGTTCGATGACACTCTGCGTTCCTCGAGCGATCGCTGCGGCTGCTTTGGTGATCTTGCGGGTGACGAACGTTTCCGGCCGACGCGGCGACTCGTGGTTGTACAGAATTGCGTTGGTCGCTTCCAGCCCGCGCGCTCGATAGACCTGGACCATGTTGTGACTCAGAGCTTTCGATGCGCCGTACGGCGAGGTGGGAGCGATCGGTGTTTCCTCGTTCTGCATCGCGATACCCGAGCCCGCGAAGATCTCCGCGCTGGACGCGTTGATCACCATCACACGCTTGCCCGACGCCTCCTGATGCGAGAAGCAGGCATCCAGGAGCGACGCCGCCGAGACACCGTTGACCCGGGTGGTGAGCACAGGATCGTTCCACGACCTCCATACCGAGGAGATACCCGCCAGGTGGAAGACGTAGTCCGGGTCCACCGCACGTACGAGCGTCGAGGCCGCTCCCGGCTCACCGAGGTCGGTCGCGTGCATCGTGACATCGTCGACGACCTCCGTCGACCCCGGCTTGGCCACACCGTGTACGGCCCAGCCCATCTCGACGAGAGCCTCCGACAGGTAACTGCCGTCCTGTCCCGCGACCCCAGTGACCAGAGCCGTCGGTGTCCCTGTCCGGAATCGTTCCTGCAGGCTTCTCTCCTGCCTGTCCGGTCGTTCCTGCAGGCTTCTCTCCTGCCCCTCGGTCACGCGATCTTGATGGCGTGAGGCGACTGCTCCGCCAGGTCGTTCTGCACCATCATCTTCACGAGCTCTTCGAACGTGACCTTGGGCTTCCAACCGAGCTGTGCGTGCGCTTTGGTGGAATCGCCGACGAGTAAATCGACCTCGGCGGGGCGGAAGAACCGCGGGTCGATGCGGACGTACTGCGACCAGTCCTTGATGTCGACGGCCGCGAACGCGTGATCGAGCAGTTCGCGAATCGAGTGGGTTTCGCCGGTGGAGATGACGTAGTCGTCGGCTTCGTCCTGCTGGAGCATCGCGTACATCGCTTCGACGTAGTCACCGGCGAATCCCCAGTCTCGCTTGGCGTCGAGGTTGCCGAGTGCGATCTCGCTCTGCAAGCCCAGGGCGATCCTGGCGACGGACTGGGTGACCTTGCGGGTGACGAATTCGATTCCGCGACGAGGGGATTCGTGGTTGAACAGGATGCCGGAGCTGGCGTGCATACCGTAGGACTCGCGGTAGTTGATGGTCATGTAGTGGCCGTAGACCTTGGCGACGCCGTACGGCGACCGGGGCCACAGCAGGGTCTCCTCGCGCTGCGGGACCTCCTGGACCTTGCCGAACATCTCCGAGCTCGAGGCCTGGTAGAAGCGGACCTGCTTGCCTGCGACATCCTGGTAGAGGCGGGTGGACTCGAGCATGTTCAGCACGCCGCCGCCGGTGACATCGGTGGTCAGGCGTGCGTTCTCCCACGAGTATGCGACGAAGGAGACTGCGCCGAGGTTGTAGACCTCGTCCGGGTCGGCGACTGCGAAGGCACGCATCAGGCTGGAGAGGTCGAGCAGGTCACCGGTGAGGACCTCTACCTGGGGGAGGACTCGGTCCAGCATTGCTGCCTTCGGATTGTTCTGTCCACGAAGCAGTCCGAAAACTTTGTATCCCTTGCTCAGTAGCAGTTCGGCAAGGTAGAGGCCGTCTTGTCCGGTGATTCCTGTGATCAATGCCCGCTTCGTCATCGCGACAAAGTCCTCTCGATTGTGTGTTCGTGTATGTCGGTGACTGCCGAAATCAGTTCTGCCGCGAAGCGTTCCTCGCTGAACTGCTCCACGTGAGCCTGAATCTTGGGTGGCACCCAGGTTGTTGCCTCGAGTGCGTGTACTGCGGCTCGAATCGATTCGGGATCGGGCTGGTCGAAATAGACTCCGGTGACACCTTCCTCGACGGTGTCGAGGAATCCGCCCCAGCGAAGAACGACCGACGGTTTGCCGTGATAGCCGGCTTCGATGGGAGTGAGTCCGTAATCTTCATAGCTCGCGGCGACGACGGCGTTACAGCGACGGTAGAGCCAGGTCATCTGGCCCGCGGACAGGTCGCTGAGCATGAGAACGTTGTCGGACTTGATCTTTCGTAGTCGTTCGGCCTCCGGCCCTCGTCCGACGACGACGAGCTTACGAGATCCGTCGGCGAAGGCAGCGATCACCTTGTCCACGTTCTTGTACGGAAGCAGACGCGAGATGCACAGGTAGAAAGAATCCTCGCCGAGCCAGGCTTGCGCGTCGGCGATCGGTTCCTCGGGTGCACTGTCGACGGTGAACGGCGCAGGAAGGACGGTGGACGAGAACCCGTATGCGTCGGTGATCCGCTTCTGCACGACGGTGGAGATGGCGAGATATCGGTCTGCCGACTTCGCTGCCCGTCTGTCCCAGCGTCGCAGCGGAGATGTGAGAACTTTCAACATGATTCGCTTCGCGAGGCTGCTGGACTCGCCCAGGTACATCTCGGCCTCGTAGAGCCAACGTGCAGGTGAATAGCAGTAGACGAGTTTGCGACCCGGCGTCCTGAAGCCGTGTGCCCACCCGCTGGTGCTGGTGAGCACGACGTCGGCGTCGATGGTGATGGACTCCGATGCGAACGGGAGGAGCGGAAGGGCAGCGCGGTGGTTCTTGCGCAGGAATCCGATGTTGTTGAGCCGCGACGGTCGCACATCCAGGTCGGCGAACTCAGGGAACGTCGTCGACGGCTCGAACAGTGTGGTGTAGATGGGGCTGTCCGGAAACGCGCGGGCCATGGCCAGCACGACTTTCTCGGCACCGCCTCGCTGCGTCAGGTAGTCATGGGCGATCGCGACGCGAATCGTGGGCTCTGCCTCGGTCATTCGCGCTCCTTCTCGGTATCCGCGAAATGGGCGGAGCAATGCCGTGGAGCGATTGTTGCTAATTGCATCTTCAACCCGTCGTGTCGAACCGTGCACTGAACAGTGGTCGAGCCCCCAGAAGAACGTGAATCAGTCAGCGGTGCTTGAACTTTGCAGTGCTGGTTAATCCAGAAACGCCACACCAACATTGGTGCGGCGATCCTTCGTGCATCCCCCGACTGGGATGGAACTGTAGTCGACGGAAGATATTCCGTGTCATTCGTTCGCTCTATAAGTATCCGTCAAGTGCCGTAATTGGTAGCGCTAAGTGAGGTGGTTCACAGTGCGAATTCGGCACGAGGCATGTATGGATACTCGTCATTCGTCCAGATTTAACATCGGCGAAATATTTGCTCCGAGCGGGCCGGTTCACGGTGCTTTACACGGGCGATGTGAATGGAAACCGACCGGCATCGATGGAATTTCATGTCCGAAGACGAATGGGTGGGCAGCCCGATGAAAAGCGTACCGAGTATCAGTCTTTCGGTCGAGTATTAAGACGGAGAAACATTCACTGAGAATGTTTTCTTGAAGCGATAAAAATCAGCGGGTGACTGTTGTTCCCGAGCCGGGAATCCAGGTGATGTTGCCGTACTGGAAGTTCACGCGAACGCCCCCGCCGGGGAGTGGTGTTTCGTCGGAGGTGGCAGGGCCGAGCGTGGGATCCCAAGCGGCGACGATGCCGCCGCCGATGAGCCTTGTTCCACCGAGCTGCGTCGAGAAGACGCGGAGCCCGAAGGGGCTGTCGAAGTCCTGGTAGGTGCCGTTGAAGCCGGTGGTGGGGAGAAATCCGCTGTAGCGCACGGCGTCGGCGACGGCTCTCGGGGAGGTGACGAATCCGCCGGGCATCTCGAAGACGACGGCGTTCTGACGTATCTGTGCCCAGGTGTCGCGGACGAGGAACACCGGTGAGAGGGCGGCGCCCGACGAGGCGGGGACGGTCTGGAAGCGGGTGTGTTCGGCCGACGTCGGGAAGCCGCTCATGATCTGCGACATCACGGCCCACAGTGCCGGCTTGCCGCTCCAGTCGGTACGCAGGAGGCCGAACGTCATTTCCGGGTCACTGCTGCCCGTCTGCTGGTCGCGGAGCTGGTACAGGTGAATCGGCCCTGCGTAGGGCAGCTCTCGCCACTTCGTGATGAAGTTCGCGATCATGTCGCTCTGGGCGGTCTCCGACGCGTACGCCGTCGGGACGCCGTACTCGGTGGCCCAGATCTTCTTGTTGCCGTCGCCGTTCGCGACCATGGCCGCGTGGATGTCCATGGCCTGACGGGCAGGTGAGTGGTCGACGTACACGCCGTCGCCGAACTTCAACGAGTACTGGTACGGGTGGTAGGAGAAGGCGTCGAAGTAGCCGGCCGCGCCCGCCGTGTACATCTGGTTCACGAATCCGACGGGGTTGACCATCCCCGGCCCGTCCTCGACCGCTCCCAGCACACCGCCGATGACTGTCGCCGACGCGTCGGCCGCCTTGATCGCCGGGTAGGCGGCTTTGAGGAGTTGGGTGTAGCCGGCGGCGTCGGGTGACGGTCCGTAGAACATGGCCCCGTTGGGCTCGTTCCAGATCTCGTAGGCACTGATCTTTCCGGCGTATCGCGCGGCGACCTTACCGGCGAACTGCCCGAACGTCGCAGGTGACGCCGGTCGGGTGTTGAGCGGCTGACCAGCGGGTGAGGTTGCCCACGGCGGTGTGTAGGCGATGATTCCGAGGATCGAGACACCGCGTGCGTGGACGGCGTTCACGACGCGATCGACGGAGGACCAGTCCAGCTGATTTCGGGTGTACTCGACGTTGAACCAGGGGATGGACAGTCGAATCGAGCTGATTCCGGCTGCGGAGAGCATGGACAGGGTGGTGTTCAGTTCGGCATCGGACGACCAGAGAAGCGCGCCGCTGTCGGAGACCCCGAGTGGAGGCTGCGTTGTCTGCGCGTGCGCGAGACCAGGCCCGACGGATCCATCGGACGACGCGATCAGCGACGGTCCACTCCACGTCAGAGCGGCAGTGACCAGAACGACGGTCGCGGCAGAAATCAGCGAGCCGATTCGAGTCCTTTTCATGATGGTGAATCTCTCCGCAAGGGGCTCGTCGGAGGGGAGTCGCGAGCCGATTGTGGGAAATCATTACACCCGACAGGGAGTTTTGTACAAACGAAAACAATCATGCTTGACGGGACGAAACTGCTGGTCAAGCTGTCTTTGCTGTATCCAGTCTCGGAGATGAGAATGCGGGTGATTCCCCGTCGTCGGGCAGGTTATCCGTTGCCTTTTCGCGCGCCAGGACGAGAAAAACGATCAGTACGGAAAATGCCATCGTCGTGGCCGGAATGGTGACGACGGGGAAATCCAACTGCAGCGCGACGACGGAGAATCCGATGAATCCGCCGCCGATGAATCCATGTTCCCAGTTGCGCGATCGCAGGCAGCGGTAACCCAGGTACGCCCCGACGACGATGATGGCCAGGAATGCGAGTCCGGTGAAGATTCCGCCGCGGTAGACCGACAGCAGGGGAGCATTCGCGACGTAGTTGACGTCGAACGCGGTGCCGGGATCCTTGAATTCCTCGCGCCCCCAGCCGAGCCCGAAGAGCCAGTGTCCTGCCATGTGACCTGGGAAATCGACGAGCGCGTCACCGCGAGCCGAGGACCCGGCGTCGCCGCTGCCGAAGGACGAGAACACGCGGTTCCGGACGGTGGGAACGGCAAGGGCGCCGACGAACGCCAGGGCGAAACCGCCGATGATGGCCACGCGTTCCCGGGTGCGCAGGTTCTGGAACAGCAGCATCAGAAGCACGCCGAAGACCACGGAGAAGAGCGCCGCACGGGACAGCGTCAGCACGATCGACCCGAAGAGCAGCAGTGACAGGGCGATCCGTAGACGCCCGCGGATGAGCAGAACGCACAGCATGAGGGCCACGAACAGGCCGATACCTGCGGCGTTCGGGTCGATGTAGGTACCGGCGAGTCGGACCGTGGCGGCGCCGTCGGTGTAGACGAAGCGGGTGCTTTCCTCCTCGGTGCCGTATCCGAACGGCGACAGATACCGAATCAATCTGCCCGACGGGTCGGCGACGAGGATGACGAGTGCGAACGCGGCCGCTGCCGACGCGGAATAGACGTAGATCCGCCCGAACAGTTCCAATTCTTCGCGTGGGAGTCGGAGAAGTGACACCGCAACTAGTGTCGAAACGAGCCATTTACCGAATTCTGCATAATCCACTGTCGTGCCGGCCGTAGCGAAGACGGAAATCGCCGAAGTGACGATCAAGGCGATGACGGCCATTTCACCGACTGTGACGCGAGTCACGGCTGTGCGGTGAATCACCGACGCGAGGATGACTGCTGCGCCCAAGGTGAACACGAGGGGAGCGTGCACCCCCGGAACGTAACCGAATGGCAATGCGCCCAACGAAAATGCAAGAGCACGAGTCAAATAGAGTGGGTGGCGCAGGCCGATGTAGGCTCCAACGGTCAGTCCGACGAGTGCGAACGCGCCCAGTTTTCCGGGTGTTCCGCCGAGAATCATCAACAATGTAACGATTATCGGGACGACGACGATGACCGCCGCGTCGACTCGTTTCGAGATGCTCATGGGCACTGATGTTGTCACGCTTTCACACCTCTGCAACTGCTAAGTGATGCCGAATCGATGACGGCACTTTATTCTCATCGGCGAACCAGGATTTTTCGATTGGAGCATTCGTGGAGATTCGAGAGTACGGACGGATTCTCCGTGCGGGTTGGTGGATCGTCGCGGTGGTGACGGTGCTCGGCATCGTCGGGGGGTGGGCCTACTCGTTCTTCTCGACGCCTCAGTATCAGGCATGCGCTCGGTTGTTCGTGACCACCGAAGGTGGCAGTTCCGTGGGTGAGGCCTATCAGAACAACCTGTTCTCGCAGGAACGCGTCACGTCCTACGCGGGGCTGGCCACCAGTACTCAGGTGGCACAGCGGGCTGTCGATCAGCTTCAATTGCCGTTGTCCGCGAACGACTTGCGTGCCAAGATCACCGCAACACCGATCGAGAGCACGGTTCTGCTCGACCTGTGCGGCACCGATTCCGATCCCGACGTCGCACGAGCGCTGACCAATGCGGTCGCCGGACAGCTGACGCAGTTGGTTCAGGAACTCGAGACGTCGCAGCGGGGCGGTAGCCCGGCTGCCGGAGCAACCATCGTGGATCAGGCCGACGTGCCGACGTCTCCGCTCGGCGCGGGCCTGGTGACTCTTCTCGGGCTGGGCGCGGTGGCAGGTCTTGCTCTCGGTGTCGTGATCGCTCTCGCTCGCGGGCTCGTCGACCGTTCGATTCGTGACCGCCCCAAGGCAGAGGAGATCTCCGGCAACGCAGTCCTGGGCGGGCTCCCGATCGACGCCGAGCGGCCGAAGACTCCGGTGGCGTCGTTTTCCAAGATGGGTGAGCCGCTCCGCACCTTGCGGACCAACATTCGCTTCCTCGGCGGCGGATCACCGCCGCGAGTGCTCACCGTCACCAGCGCCGAGCCGGGTGAAGGCCGCACCTCCACGGCCATCGACCTGGCAGCCGTCCTCGCCGAGGCCGGTCACAAGGTTCTGCTCGTCGACGGTGACATCAGAACGGCCGCCTTGGCCGAGCGTTTGGACATCACGCAGGAACACGGACTCAGCACGGTTCTGTCCGGTGAACACCGACTGGGCGACGCGGTTCAGCCCGACGTCATCGACGGGGTCGACGTTCTGCCCGCCGGTCCCGTGCCGCCGAACCCGAGTGAGCTCCTCGGTTCCGATCGCGCTCAGATCCTGCTGGAAGCAGTGCGCGGCGACTACCGCTACGTCGTCGTCGACACGCCGCCACTCCTGTCGGTCTCCGACGGAGCAATCCTCACCGCTCTCGCCGACGGCAGTCTCGTGCTCGCCCGTGTCGGCAGCACCACGCGGGATCAACTGCGCAAGGCGATCAAGACTCTGGGCGGAGTCGGCGGGAAGGTTCTGGGTGTCGTCACGACGTTCGAACCCCATCGTCGCCGACGGACCAAGCCGGGTTCTACTGGGCCGGTGGCGAAGCCGAAGATCGAGGTCGAGGGGCGAGAGTCCTCGGCGGCCACAGTCGGTAGAGGCTAGTGGTGGGAGTGGAGCCTGCGGGACGACTGGGTTCGGGGCTTCGGACGTGGTCGGTGCGGGTGGGTGCAGTGTGCGCGGCTGCAGTGATGCTCGTCGGCTGCGCCCGGGATCAGGAACTGGTGCTCGCTCCTGACGCGCCGACGACGCCTGTGACGGCGTCGGCGATACCTCCGGAGCCGAGCCCGGCTCCGACACTCGGTGGGACGGCGCCCGGCTCGTTGATATCGGCCGAGCCGATCGAGGACATCGCGGTGGACATCACCGAACTGGGAGCTGCCGCAACACGTGTGGTGTATCGGTCGACGTCGGGTGTCACGGGTGAGCCGACGGATGTGTCGGGCACTGTCGTGATTCCGGGCGGTGTCGCCCCGGAGGGTGGATGGCCGGTCGTGTCCTTCGGTCACGGTACGACGGGGGTTCTGAACAACTGCGGTCCGTCGGAGTACGTCAACCTGCTCGGGAGTGCTCCTATCGTCGCGGCTCTGGTGTTGAACGGTTACGCCGTGACGATGACGGACTATCAGGGTCTCGGCCTGGACGGCAACTACCACCCGTATCTGGATTCGAAGACGTTCGGCTACAACATGATCGATGCTGTACGTGCTGCCCGTAATTTCCTCCCCACGCTGAGTACCCGGTGGGCTGCGTACGGCGTCTCGCTCGGCGGGATGGCCGCGTGGGCAGCCAGCGATCGCAACGCCGAGTACGGCGGTGGCCTCGAATTGGTGGGGACGGCGGCCATCGTGCCGGTGTCGGACATGGCCGGGCTGGCCGACGCGGCGGCGTCGGGAACCCTGACGCGCGCCCAGTATCCGTTGCTGATGTACGCGCTGCACGGACTGGCGATCACGCACCCGGAGATGAACCTGGACGACTACCGTTCCGGTCTGGCGCGGGAACGCTGGGACGATTTCATGCAGTGCGTTCCGCCTGGGTCGGATCAGGTTCCCGAGCTCGTGGCTCGGCTGCAGGCGTCGGATCTGCGTCCGGTCGATCAGCAGGCCACCGATCGGCTGCGAGGGTGGTTGGCGGACATGGCTCTTCCGGCGCAGAAGTCCACGTCACCGCTTCTCGTCATGTACGGGTCGGAGGACGACCTGATTCTCGAGTCGTGGACGGAGAAGGCACTCTCCCGAGCATGCGACGCGGGAGATGTGGTGGAGTACGAGCTGCACAGCGGCGAGGGGCACGGCGACCTCGACAGCAGCCGATCGGTGCCGTGGGTGAAGTCTCGGTTCGCCGGGCAGCGCGCGGTGAACACGTGTGAGCAGGTCGAATGATCACTCCTGTCGGTGTTCCCACGCTGCGCGACTACGGCAGGATGCTGGTCCGCGGGTGGGCCTTGATTCTCGCGGCCACCGTACTCTCGGTCGCTGCCGCGTGGATCGCCGATTCCGTTGTCGCAGAGAAGTACACGGCGACATCGCGCGTGTTCCTGACTGCGCCCGGTCCGTCGTCACCTCGTGCGGCGATGGAGGGAAACCGCAGTTCACTCGTACGGGTGGAGAGCTACGTAGGTCTGGCCACGTCCGAGCAAGTCCTGAGGCGCACCATCGTCGACGTGGGTCTGCCGGTCTCTCCCGACGACTTGAAAGCCGATCTACTCGTCGTGTCGACCCCCGGGTCCGCATTGATCGACATCAGTGCAACGCAGGACGATCCGACGCGTGCGCGTGACGTGGCCAATTCCGTTGCGCTGAACTTGATCCAGCTCGCCGAGGAGATCGACCTCGGTGCGAACGGGCCCGTGTCCGAGGTGACGCTCATCGACGCCGCGGGCGTGCCGTCGCCGCCGTCGACGTTGATGTCTGCTCTGGTGCTCGGTGGGGCGATGGGCGCTACTGTTGCCGCAGTGCTGGTCGTCGGAGCGGGGGTGCGACGCGATTCGATCGTCTCGCGGCGACAGGTCACCGACCTTCTCGCGGGCGAGGGTGTGACCGACAAGGTGCATTACACAGGGGGAGCGGTTCGATGAGGAAGACAGCGGGGACTGTTGCATTCGTGTCGATTCTCCTGGCCTCCGGGTGCGGGGGTCAGGACACGTCGCCGGAACCGAATTCGGTGGCCTTCGGCGGAACGATCGAGGCGGACTTCACCGACGCAGGTCCTGGCAGTCTGAAGAGTGCAGAGGAACTGCTCACCATCGACAGGCGAGTCAGCGCGATCTCCTCTCTGGCCGCCAGGGTCGTCTACACCTCGACGTCCGGTGTCGACGGATCCCCGACGGAGGTGTCCGGGACCGTCTTCGCGCCGCAGGGCCCCGCGCCGGAGGGCGGATGGCCGATCATCGCCTACGGCCACGGAACCACGGGAGTGTTGCCGGACTGCGGGCCGTCGACCGATCCCGAACTGCTGGGCAGTTCTCCCATCGTCACGGCGCTGGTGAGGTCCGGGTACGTGGTTGCGGTATCGGACTACCAGGGTCTGGGGATCGAAGGGAACTACCACCCGTACCTCGATGCGCGGACGGCAGGCAACAACCTGATCGACTCGGTGCGCGCTGCACAGAAGTTGGTTCCGGACACGTCGGATCGATGGGCGTCGTTCGGGGGTTCGCAGGGTGGACAGGCGGCCTGGGCCGCCAACGAACTCGCGAACACGTACGGTTCGGGGCTCGACATGGTCGGATCGGTGAGTCTCGTTCCTGCCGCGGATATCTCGGGTCTCGCCCGGGCAGCTGCGGCGGGCACGCTGACCGCCGATCAGAAGCCGCTGCTGCAGTGGGTGCTCGTCGGGCTCGCGCAGTCCCACCCGGAGATCGACCTGGCCGACTACCGGCGCGGCATCGTCGAGGAACGATGGGACGAACTGTCCGCCTGTGGCGGACCCCTGGCGGCCGACCGCACGGAGCTGGCCGCGCAGATCGGCGACGAGGATCTGAAGCCGTCGACTCCGGAAGCCGAACGCGCACTGGAAGGCTACCTGCGCGAGATGAGTCTTCCGCAGACACGCGCTGCCGCACCGATGCTGGTGCTCTACGGTGGCAAGGACACACTCGTATCGCAGGCGTGGACGGACGGCGCTGTCGCAGCCGGCTGCGCGAGCGGTGACTCCATCCAGTCGGTACTCCAGCCGGAGGCCGGCCACGCAGACATCGACGGTGCTGCTGCGTTTCCGTGGCTGAACGACAGATTCGCGGGCGAACCCGCCGTCAGCTACTGCCCTCCGCCCGCCGCACCCTGATGTGAAGGCTCACCATGACAGCAACCCCGGACAGCACCGCTGCCGCAGCGACTGCACCGAGTTCGACGGCCGGATCGAAGAGACCGGCGAGGATCCTCGGTCTGGACGGCCCGCGGGGCTTCGCGTGCCTGTGCGTCCTTGCCGTGCACGTGGGAGGGCACAACAGCCCCGTGACGGTGGCCGACTACAAGCTGGGACTGCTCGGCCAAGGGCTGATCTTCTTCTTCGCCCTGTCCGGCTTCCTCATCTTCCTGCCGATGGTCAGGCGCCTGTTCGCCGGTAAACCCATGCCGGACAACAAGAGCTACGCGGTCCACCGGATTCTGCGAGTTTTCCCCGCGTACATCGTGATCTTCCTGTTCGCGAACTTCGTGATGCGGGCGGTGTTCACCGAGAACGCGGCGGTGGCCGAGGAACACTTCACCGACGCCGGGCTCGGCATGATCACCGATCCGGTGACGTTGCTCGGCAACCTCACGTTGGTTCACTCCTATGTGCCGTCGATGCTGCAGACCGGTATCAATCCATCGTGGTCGCTGACGCTGGAGCTGATGTTCTACATCGCATTGCCACTGCTGGCGGGCATCGCGTTCTATCTCGCACGCCGGACGAGCATCAGCGCCTCGGTACTCGTGCTGATCCCCGTCGTGGTCATGTTCGCGATCGGTGTCGCAGGAAAGCTCTACACCGCGAGCCGGGTGGAGCCGTCGGGAATCACCGATCCGCTGCTGTTGGACTGGGGACCGAACGAGGTTGCCGTTCTGAGCCGAAGCTTCTTCTCCCTGGCGGACAACTTCACGTTCGGCATGGCGGCTGCTGTCATTTTCGTCGCCGTCGACACCGGAGTGTTGACAGGCTGGATCGCGAAGAACATGCGGTGGTGGACGGGCCTGGCGATGCTGCCCGTTGCGGCCATCTCGCTGAAGCTCGTCGACGACAACTCTCGGTGGCAGACCACGTTCGTTTCCCTCGGATCCGCATTGCTGATCCTGTTCATCATCGCTCCCCTTGCGCGAGGCGAGAGGTCGAAGCTCGCCGAGCGCGCGGACTGGAAGCCGCTCGAATATGTCGGCACCATCTCGTTGAGTGTCTATCTGTGGCACTTTCCGGTCCTGATCATGGTGGGACGCTTCGGCTGGATGGCCGGGGACAGTCCGGTGGGGATGCTGTGGAACTTCGTCGTCGTGACGGCGGTGAGCGTCCTGTTCGGCACCATCACCTACCGGCTCGTCGAGAAGCCTGCGTTGATGTTGGCGCGTAAGTACAAGTCCGGTAAGTAGTGCCCAGATCGTGGGCGGCGCTGTCCGTTGCGGCGCTACTGCTCACCGCCTGCGGTGCACCGGACGTGGCAGCGCCGCGGCCGGTGGACATCTCGCTCGTCGGCGGTTTCGTGCAGGGCCCGGATCCTGCGTCGCTCGATCCACTTCCGCTGCGTCCCATCGGTTTCACCGGCGGCGCGCCACTGCTGTGGGCGACCGACGACGACCTCGCGCGTAGCCTCGACGCCGTCGCTGCCTCCGGTTCGACGCGCCTACGGCTCGATGTGGCGTGGCCACTACTGGAACCCGAACGGGGACTCGAAGTCTGGGCACCGACGGATCGGGTGGTGAACGCTGCGCTCGACCGGGGTATCGACGTGCTGGCCATTCTCGATTATTCACCGGACTGGGCCGCAGCGGACCCGGCCCTCGGGTTGACGAGCAAGCCGGCGTCGGCGGAGGAATACGGTCGATACGCCGGCAGTGTCGCCGCCCACTTCGCCGGTCGGGTCTCGGCGTACGAGATCTGGAACGAGCCGAACGGATCGGTGTTCTTCGGTCCGTGGGCCGATCCGGAGCTGTACGCGGAGATGCTTCGTGAGGCGTTCGGCGCAATTCGTGCCGCCGATCCCGATGCGTTGGTGATCGGGGGTGCGATCGGTGCCGTGGGCGACAACCACAACACCATGAACGGGCTCACGTTTCTGAAGCGCATGTACGACGCAGGGGCTCATGGGTATTTCGACGCGTTGTCGGTGCATCCGTACTCGTACCCGGGGACGCTCGTCGGGACCGAGCAGTTTCCGGATGGTGCCCTGCACATGATCGCGGACATGCGGCGGGAGATGATTGCGCGGGGCGACGACGACAAGGACCTGTGGGCAACGGAATTCGGATCGCCGACCGACGAGGGGGCCGGAATCGACGAGGCCCGCCAGGGAGAGTTGCTGACGACGTTCGTGCACGAGTGGAGTCAGCTGCCGTTCGCCGGTCCGATGTACGTGCACGAGATTCGTGATCGGCTGGCGGGTTCGTCGAATCCGGAGGACAATTTCGGGGTGCTGCACCGAGATTTCACTGCGAAGCCCGCATACGAGGCAGTGGTGGCAGCCATGAAGGCGGGGTTCAGTTGGGACCCGGAACATCTTGTCATGCATGCGGTGTCGAAGGAGTTCGGCTTCCTCGGTGAAGCGCTGACGCCGGTGTATCCGGCACACGACGGCATCGGACGAAAGTACCTCGCGCAGGAGTTCGCCGGTGGCGTTCTCTTCGGCACCCATCGGGGCTACGTCGCATCGCCCTCGAACGTGTCCGGCGCGGTACTCGCATCCGGGTATCTCCCTGCGGGCCCGTACGTGCAAGGGATGCAGCAACTGGACGTCGACGGCGGGGCACGAGTGTTCCACAGCGACCGAACCGGAACGTTCGTCGTACGCGGAGCCATTCTGGAGGCGTGGACTGCCGAGTTCGGTTTCCCGGTGAGCGACGAATACCAGGACGGCGGATTGCTCGTATCGGATTTCGAATTCGGCAGTATCCGTTGGTCTCCCGAGTCCGGTACGACGGTGGAGTCGAGATGAGGCTTGTGCGTTTTCGCTCGGCGTGGACAGTGGGGGTACTCGGGACCGTCCTGCTGACGGGTTGTTCGTCGGCGGTACCGCTGGTGACGAGCATGCCCGCGATCTTCGCGGAATCGCAGAAGCTTCGGCCCGCAGAGCCGATCGACGTTGCCGATCCCGGTACCGGTGCCGGGTCGGTGATCAGTGCGGAGACCATGCCCAATCTGCCGTCGGCGGTGCAGCGTGGTTCCGAGGCAGCCCGCGTGGTGTACCGGTCCACCCAATCCGGTGACGGCGGCGCCACCGAGGTCTCGGCGAGCGTATTCGTGCCCGACGGGGATGCACCCGAGGGCGGTTGGCCCGTCATCTCGTTCGGTCACGGCACCACGGGAATCGAGAACGCGTGCGGGCCGTCGCTCTCACGGGATCTGCTCGGAAGTGCGGCATTGGCAGCTGGATTCACCTCGGCGGGGTTCGCCGTGGCCATCACCGACTACCAGGGTCTCGGCTATGAGGGTGTCCACCACTATCTGGACAACCCGACTGCCGGTTACAACATGATCGATGCCGTTCGGGCACTGAGGCATACGTTCCCCGACGTGTCCGCCCGGTGGGTTGCTTTCGGTGGATCCCAGGGCGGCGGTGCAGCGTGGGCAGCGAACGAACAATCCGGATACGCACCGGAACTCGAACTGCTGGGATCGGTCAGCCTGGCACCGGCAGCGAACATGGTGGGCCTGGTGGACAAGGCTATACAGGGCACTCTGACTGCCGACCAAGCCCCGTTGATGCAGTGGGTGATCGAATCTCTGGCCAGGAGGTTCACCGGCTTCGATCGTGATCAGTACCGTAGCGGATCGGCGGCCGAGGACTGGGCCGCGCTGAGCGGCTGCACCCCGGCGCAGGCGTCGGCACGTGCGGACGCGGCGGAACGGATCGGTGCTCGTGACTTCGCGCCGAGGACGCCCGACGCGGAATTCCTGTTGCGCTACTACCTCGAGCAGATGGCGGTACCGCAGCAGAAGGCGTCGGCGCCCATGCTGGTGGTGTACGGAGACGCGGACACCTACATCGACGCCGAATGGACGGATGCGGCGATCGCCGAGGCATGTTCCATGGGGGATGTGATCACCATCGACCGTCAACCAGGCAAAGGGCACGGGGACGTCGACGGCGGTGCAGTGAACGACTGGATAGGTGAACGGTTCGCCGGCACTCCCGCCGTCGACGATTGCAACTGAAGGTGGGGCCATGGGACGTCTGAAGAACCTCGAAGTGCGTGCCAAGGACGTGATCAAGCGGCGCCTGGGAACGGGTCTGCCCGTCACGGTGTTCGACGAGCCGTACCTGCTCGTCGCGGTCCTGGGGCAGTCCAACGCGCACGGCGCCGGGATGGGATTGGACATGAGCGGACTCGACGCGCCGCATCCGAGAGTCCACCAGTGGGCTGCGTCGGGGAAGTCGAAGAACACCATCGTCGCAGGATGTGACCCCCTGTTCCACGAAGTGCCCTCCAAAGCAGTCGGATTCGCACCTGTCTTCGCCAGGGAGCTCGCGGACTCGACGGGCCGGCCCGTGCTGTTGGTCCCGTACGCACGGGGCGACTCGGCATTCGCGCGCGTCAACGGAGTGACCTGGGACCCCGCCGACCGCGCCGCCCGACTCAACCTGTTCTGGAACGGGATGGAGCGCATCCGATCCGCCCTCGCCCTGCACCCCGCCAACGAACTGGCCGCAGTCCTGTGGCACCAAGGCGAATCCGACGTACCGCTGACACCAGGGCCCGTGTACGCACAGAAACTGGACAGCGTGATCGACACCATCCGCGAAGAATTCGGCGACATACCCTTCGTCATCGGCCAGATGGTTCCCGACGAAATAGCGTCGGGACACCAGGACTATCCCGTCATCGACGCCGTGCACCGAGACACCCCCGATCGTCGGCCCCGCGTCGTCTTCGTCCCCGGCCCGGAGGGCCTCTACAACACCGAAACCGAGAAAATCCACTACAACGCCGCGGGGCAGCGTGACCTGGGCTCACGCATGTGGACGGCATTCAGCTCCATCTGAAGCCGGCGTCGCTCGGCCGGATCTTCGAAGCCATCTCATCGGATGAAAGGTAACTTTCAAACGATGAGGACCTTTCGACGCATCGACCTCACCAGTGAGATCGCATCGAAATTGCTCGTCGAGTACATGACCGACATCGTGTCGCGTTGGTATCGCAGGCCCGCGACGTCATCGGAAATTGCCGACGCATCAGCGTCGGAACCGGCCGATGACCTGGCTGCGCCCTCCGGGTATCTCGCCGCGGTATTCGTCGACGATCGACCTGTGGGAATCGGAGGAATTCGTTTCCTCGATGACGGTTGCGCGGAGCTCACCAAGGTGTTCGTCCTTCCTGGTGCGCGTGGAACCGGCGTGGGGTCGGAGCTTCTCGATCACCTCGAGACTCTGGCAGCCCAGACGGGATGTACCTCGGTGCAACTCGACACCCGCTCGGACCTCGTCGAAGCGTGCCGGCTGTACGAGCGCCGCGGCTACCGACAAGTACCTCCATACGCACCGAGCGCGTACTCCGACCGTTGGTACCGGTTGACCCTGTGAGTAAAGAGGTGGAGTCGGCAGTTCGAGGCCGCTAGGGTCACCGACGTGGAACCTCGTCTACGCATCTTGGTGACAGGTAGTTTCCCTCGGTGAAGTGCAACTGATCCGGGTAGTACCGACTGCAAAGAATGCACGGCCCTGTGATTGCCGACTACGAATTGGTGCAATCTTGTTCGTTCGACGAATTCCGGGCGCGGATTGACGATCGTCACCGCGGTGTCTGCGCGAGCAAGTCGCCGGGCAGCACTCACTCCTGCGTACCCTGCTCCTAGTATCACGACCTTGGGGACCATGGGATGCTCATTTCCCTCTGGTGATCGATTGTGCGGCGAACAGAGCGCTGTTGACAGCGATCTCACCACGCATTCCTGGTGCGGCCACCATGTCGCCGACCAGGTAGACGCCATCACCTCGGTGGATGGACGGTCGGTCCCTCCAGGTGTATCCGGGTAAGTCGACCGCGCCCGTGCGAGTTCTGGCCGATCCGTTTCGCGTGAACGTCGTTCGGTGCGTATACCCCGGTGCCACCGAATCGGCGAACCGTTCCAGCCGGTTTCTGGCCTCCGACGGCGGTTCGCCGGACCGGACGGGCATCTGCATCTGATAAAGGCTTTGACCACTGGGTGCTACGGAATCGTCGTACATGGAATAGGATTCGTGAAATCCGCCTTCGTCGAGGTCGAATACAGTTGTGCCGTCGGACCTGCTGGACTCGACGGCGAGGTCCAATAGGACACAGTGCCCGCTTGTCCAGGAGAGAGACTGGTCACCGAGTAATGTGCGTGCAGAGGCCAATTCCGTGGCGACGATGGTTGGTCCGGGTGGCAATTCCACCATGCGGCTTCTCGTTTCGAGTCGAACTCCCAGTTCCGAGGCGCGGCTTACCATGCGATCGATTACCTTCTGCCAGCCGCCACGCACCCACCGAATCGTGGGTATTCGTGGTCCGAGAACTCGTTGGAGCAGATTCCACACGAAAGCGGCCGACAACCGACCGGTATCGGCGTCGTACGTAGTGACTGCAATCGCGTTGGCCATCTGACGCGCAGTTGTCGAGCCCCATCTACGGGACGCCCAGGTGTCGAAATCCTCGTCGACCGGTGCAGTGAGCCATCTGTGGGAGAGCGCGCGCAGCATCGAAGCCGGCGGAGTGCGACGAAGAGTTCCATCGATACGAAACCCCACGTGCGACAGATCGGATAAAGATGGCCAGCCGAGATTCGTGACGAATCCCCTGCTACGTAACCAACGGTAGTCGTTGCCGCCGGTGTAGAAGACGTGTCCGCCGTTGTGGAAGGTGTACGGACCGTCCGTTGCCCTACCTCGACCTCCGCGCGTGCTGTGGGCCTCGTACAACGTCACCCGCCATCCGGCTTCGGCACAGGATACGGCTGCGGTGAGTCCCGCGATACCCCCGCCTATCACGCTTACGTCTTTCATTCTGTCCCCCTTGGTGTTCTGGTTGTTTCGATCCGCGCGGCGACCAGTTCGGCGGTAGCGCGCATGTACGAGTCTGCGTCGATGGCAAGGGGGTGCGTTCCGCCGAAGATGTCGGTGACCAGCCAGTAGTGCACGATGGCCCCGACAACTACCGCGGCTGCTGAACGCCAATCTTCCTGCGCGCCCGACGAGAGCTCTACCAGCGATTTCGTCACTACAGAGGTGATGAGCTCGTACTCGTCCCTCCGGAAGATCTCGAGAACGTCGGAGTCGACTGAGTTGTCCCGCAGCAGAAGGCGGTTGATGTCACGATCGTGATCCAGTCGAGCCATGCCGATGTGACACAGCGTCACGAGAGTGTCGGTGATCGATCCGTCAGGCGCCAGCGACTGCATCATGGCGGTGGTGGAGAATTCCGGAGCAAGGAACGCCTCCCACTCCGAGCGGTCCGTCAATCGTGCCCGAACCGATTCTGTGAGTAGTTCTTTTTTCGAGGAGAAGTGACGGTACAGTCCGCCGCTTCCCGCCGACAGGCCGGCCTCTCGCTCGATCTGGGAAATGCTCGTAGCTGCGAAGCCTCGTTCACCGAACAGCTTCAAGGCTGCCTCGATGATCCGCTCGCGTGTGTCCGAACCCATAGTGACCCCGTAAGTAAGTGGTTACTTATGTCAGTCAAGCACACAGGAGCGCGGTTGACAACGAGTGGAGCCGATGTCTTGGACCACCGCGTCCGGTTACGGTGCCGAGCCGGTGGCGTATCCCGTCGACATTCCGTGGTGATGGCGTCCTGTTCGCGGGGGGGGGGGGCGTTCCGACGCACCGGACGGAAGGCGCTGGACCCTGAATGACTGTGGTCGGGCGTGGTGTGACAGTTGCGTCGATATCAGCCGGGAAACCGTCTGTAATCGACGCAATTGTTACATCACTCCCGCGTCCGAAGCCTGGAGGCAAGTCGACGAGCCTAGTCGGGCTCGGTACCCCAGCACGTAGCGACTTCCCACGCCAGTGCTGCCCGCTTGTCGAACGGGCCTGAGGGTAGGTCGAAGAATGTGTGGTCCATACACGCCTCGGTTCGTGATCCGCCTGCGAGGCGGGAATCGAGAGTGATTCCCGGCCAGCTGGTATCGAGGGATGTCACGGCCTCAGGCGGCGGACGAGCAGGGTCGAAACGCCGAGGACAAGCGCGGAGAGAGTCAGCAACAGTGCAGCCTCCGTCGCCTGGAATCTCCCAGAACTGGCTGTCGAGGTGGTATTCGACCTCGAATCGGTCAGCGCCGAGTTCCTAGACCGTTGCGCGGTTCAGAATCAGATTCTTGTATCGATTCCATTCGATGCCCGAGACACCGGCGGAGTAGACGTTGGTGTTCGTGGTGATGGCGAGGTCGATGACGAACTGCTCGTCGAGCAGAAGATCCGAGAACTCCGTGTACGACGCTGTGGCCGTGTCGCTTTCCGGGTCGGCCTGCGTCCAGAGGCGGTCGACGATGGCGGTGTATTCGGGTGAGGTGTAGCCCGACAGGTTCTTTGCAGGCTTGAACGGTGCAGCGCCGGTGGCGAGGGTCGACGGGTTGAGTTGGGCGAATCCGTGTGGGTTGATCCACAGTTGGTGTTGGCCGCTGTTCAGGAACGGTGACAGTGTCGCTTGTTCGCGTGGGTCGAGGGTGACGGTGAATCCGATGTCGGCGAGATTGTTCTCGATGATCGCGGCGATGTTCCGTGCCGGTGCGAGACCGGTTCCGTAGGAAAGCAATACGGGTTGTGACGGTGGGCCTCCTGCGTCGGCGAGCAGCTGGCGTGCCTTGTCGAGGTCGCGGGAGTAGAAGTCGCGGGCGGCCTCGTCGTAGGCAGGCGAGGACTCCGGCCAGGGGGCGCTGGAGGCGATGCCGACGCCGCCGAGGACCTCGTCGAGGATTCGTTCGCGGTCGACTGCGTAGGAGATTGCTTGTCGGATTCGTTTGTCGGCCAATGCTGGGTCCGCGACGTTCGCCCCGACGTAGTACGCCACGTCGAACACGTCTTCGTTCTCGACCTGGTATCCGTCGCCCGAGAAGGGCCTGGCGTCCTGGGCGGAGACACCGATGACGGCGTTGGTCTGCCCGGAGCGCACCGAGGACAGGAGTGCGGAGTTGTCGGGTACCACTCGGATGGTGACCTTGTCCAGCAATGCGGGGGTGTCCCAGTAGCTCCCGTTGCGACTCCAATCCGACTGCCGGCCACGCTGCCAGGAATCGAAGACGAAGGGGCCGGTGCCCACGAACTGTTCGCCCGCGAGCAGTGCTGCTTCGGTGTCGGAGTCGGTGAGGAGGGTGAACTCGAGGAGGTCGTGGAGGTTGACCAGGGGATGCGTCAAGGTCAGTACGGCGACGTGGTCGTCGGAGGTGTCCACCGCCTCGATCGTGCGCGCGGCTGCCTGCAATTGCGAACCGGCTGTGTCCTTCGCGAGGTTCGTGAACGCGTACTCGACGTCCTTGGACGTGAAGGGTCGACCCGAATGGAATGTGACGTCGTCGCGGAGCTGCAGGGTCACGGTGAGGCCGTCGTCGGAAACCTCCCATGAGGTGGCGACGCGCGGAGTCGGTTCGAGCGTATCGGGGTCGAGGCGGACGAGTGTGTCGAAGACGAGTCCGCCGATGGTCATGGAGGTCAGTGACTGGGAGAAGATGGTCGCGGGGTTGAGGTCGCTGAGTGATCCGATCACCAGTGTGCCGCCTGCCTCTCCCGATCCGCTCTTCGCTTCCTCGACCGCCGACGAGCACGCGGCGAGGAGCAGTGCCGTTGCTCCCCCCGTTGCGCCGGTGAGGAATCCTCTGCGGGAAATCATGTGAGCCTTTCTGTTCGAAGTCGTGAATGTCCTAGTCCGCGAGAATCTCTGCCTCGGTCTCGATGCGGTCGACTGTCACCGGGGGAACCCGTACCGGTCCTGGGCGGTAGGTGACCGACTTCAGTGCACCGGTGTATCGGAAGACTCCTCGGCGTTCGCGCAGGTCCCAGGACACCGGTCCTCTCGAGTCGACTCCGACGGAGATGCCGGTCCACGGTGCCATCGCGACCAGTTGGACTTGGTTCGGGAGTGCTGCTACGTGCACAGCGTCGACCGATACGGCGAAGTCCCATCGCAATCCCGGTGCCACTGCGGCGTCGAGGGTGATGAGGGAGGCATCCGGCGGCAGTGATGCACTCACCGATCTGTAGCGTCCAAAACTGTTGAAGCCGAGCACGATCTGTCCATCCTCCACGTAGAGGATGTACCCGCCCTGCGGATCGCCGTGCGCCACGAGTACCCCGTCGGCGACACTTCCGAGAGCAACGTCGATCGAGAAGTCTCGGTAGGCGATCAGCCTCGACGACCGGTAGCGCTCCAGGGTGGGCGTTCCAGGAAGGAGCGTGACAGGGTGGGACAGCTGCGCTTCTTCGGGCCTGCGCCGTGCGAGGTCGGCGCGCGTGACCAACGGGAATACCGTGTTCTCCCACGCAGCGCGCTCCCAAGCAGTTGCGAGTTCGGCGACCTTGTCCGGGAAGTCCGTGGATACGTCCTGTAGTTCGGTCGGGTCGGTATGCACGTCGAACAGTTGCCACTGCGGGGCGCCGACGTCCTCTCCCGCGAGGGCGAGCAGCTTCCAGCCGTCTCGGTAGAAGCCGCGATGTCCAGTGATCTCGGAATACTGTTCGAGGTGTCGCGACGGACCGTTGGAATGTAGTACTTCGGCGAACGACACACCGTCGAACGTCAGGGCAGGACGACCTTGCCGTTCGGCGGGCACGTTCAGTCCTGCGAGGTCGAGTAGCGTCGGCGCCAGGTCGGTCACGTACGCGTACTGATGGCGGATTTCTCCGCGCGCGGGTAGCCCTGCCGGCCACGACAGCACGAAGGGCACGCGCACACCGCCGGCGAATGTCTGACCCTTGTAGAACCGGAACGGCGTATTGGACGTCTGGCCCCACCCACGCGGATAGTGCACTCCCAACCGTGCTGTCCCGATGAGATCTTCGTCGTGGGGCACGTCACCGACCCAGTCCGGATCCTTCACACCTGCGAACTCCGCGAAGTAACTCCGTGTCCCTTCCGGCCCGCCTTCCGCTGTCCCTCCGTTGTCCGAGGTGAACACCACGATGGTGTTGTCGAGTTCACCGAGGTCCTCGATGACCTGCAGTACACGTCCGATGCTCTGGTCGATGCTGTCGACCATGCCTGCATAGACTTCCATGTAGCGCGCGAAGCGTCGTTGCTGGTCCTCGGTGAGCGAGTCCCATGGTTCGACGTCGTATCCGGGTTCGCTGTTGCGCGGTGCTTGCCGTGTTCCCTCGGGGAAGAGCCCGTCCGCGAGTTGCCGGGCGAATCGACTTTCGCGCAGCCTGTCCCACCCGGCGGCGTACTTGCCCCGATACTTCGCGCGATCTGCTTGCTTGGCCTGCAGTGGGCCGTGCATCGCCACGTGCGCGAAGTACAGAAAGAACGGCTTCGGCGAGTGTGCTCGTAGATCCTTGATGTAGCCGACGGCGCGATCGGTCAGATCGTCCGTGAGGTAATAGTTCTCGGGGTACTCCTCGGTTTCGACCGCGCCGTTGTCGGAGGTCAACTGATTGGGGTGGAAGAACGAGTTCAGCCCTTCGAGCGACCCGTAGTAGCGATCGAATCCGCGCTGCGTCGGCCACGAATCCTTGGTTCGGCCAGGGGCCATGTTCGCATCGCGCACGAGGTGCCATTTTCCGACGGCATATGTTGCATACCCGTTGTCACGCAACATCTCCGGTAGTGTCAGAGCGTCGTCCGCGAGCTCGAGACGTAGACCCGGAAAACCGGGGTCGGCGTTGGATACGTAGCCGTAGCCCGCGCGGTGAGCGTTGATGCCGGTCAGAAGTGACGCGCGGGACGGTGAACACAGCGGAGTCGTATGGTAATTGGTGAAACGCACACCCGACGCGGCCAGCCGGTCGAGGTGAGGAGTGTCGATCTCCGAGCCGTAAGGACCGGTGTCACTGAAGCCCATGTCGTCGATCAGAATGACGACGATGTTGGGGGCACCGGGGGGTGCGGACGGAGGATAGGTCCAGGCCGGGGTCGAGTCGGCAGCCGTTCTGCCGACTCGACCCTCGAATCCGTCGTACCCCCGCGCGTAGGGCGGAATCGACATCAGAGAGAGATGAGGACTGGCTCGTCGATGACCGAGTAGTGCTCTGCGTCGCCGGCGACGACGCGGCTCTTCTGCCCGTTCGGGTGGACCGGGACATCACCGGCGAGGGTGATGCGCTCGAGTCGTCGGTACTGGTCGTCCCAGTCGGCCACGGCGTAGTGCTGGGTGGCGCGGTTGTCCCAGATCGCAACGTCGCCGAGGGACCACGTCCACCGAACGGTGTTCTCCAGTTTGGTCACCCGGTCCTGGAGAAGGTTGAACAGCACCTGTGATTCCTTGGTCGGCAGGCCGATGAATCCCTTGATGAAGTGGCCGAGAACGAGGGTCTTCTCACCGGTTTCAGGGTGGACGCGCACCACAGGGTGCTCGGTCTCGAAGTACGTGGACTGGAATTCCTTTCGATACTCCGCCGACTTCTCGTTCTGGATCTTCTCTGCGGACGTCGCGGAATAGTCGTAGGCGTTCGAGTGCGTCGCCCACAGATTGTCGACAAGAGCCTTCAGCGAGTCCGGGAGGCTCTCGTAGGCTGCGACCTGCGATGCCCAGGTGGTGTTTCCGCCGTATTCCGGGAGCTGCACGGCGCGAAGAATCGATGCCTTGGGGATGCGGTCGACGAACGTGACGTCCGAGTGCCAGCTGTTGGCCTTGCCGTACTCGGAGTCGATGGCAAGAGTCTTCGTGCCCCGCGATGTCACGGTGGGGTGCGGCGTCGTCGGAGAACCGAGAAGCTCGGCGAACGCGTACTGACTTTCGTCGTCGAGGTGGTCCTGTCCGCTGAAGAAGATGACCTTGTGTTCGAGCAGTGCGCGCCGGATGAAGTCGACGGTCTCCGTGTCCAGGTCACCGCCCAGGCGGACACCCTCGATACGCGCGCCGATCTTGCCGCCGACCTTCACTGCCCGAAGGGATGTCGCGGTAACGGTGTCTACTGACATGGAGCGAGCCTTTCCGTCGGAGGTGCACTGCACGAAAAATAGAGGCGCAGTGCGGGATTGCATCACCGCACCATAGAACCGTCGAGCAATCCACAGTTTGGATCACGAAGATTGCAAGTGCCTCGAAACGTTGTGGTTCCGCAGGTGCCGGTGCTAGCTTCGCTGCACACTTGCGTCTCTCCTTGAAAGCGAATCGTCTTGAGTACAAACATGTCTTTCGACCGGCGCACTCTGCTGCGCGGTGCGGGCCTGAGCGCGCTGGCCATCTTCGGTGCGGCCGCGTGCTCGTCCGCGGTGGGTGAGCAGCAGGACGCAGGCTCGTCCGACGCGACCCCGGTGCGCGGCGGAACGCTGAAAACTGCGGTGACGCAGGACGTGGTGCCGGCGAACTTCCTGACCAACACTGCGGGTGCGACAACGGTCATCGGCCTCGTCTACGAAAGCTTGATCCGGTATCCGCACGACGAGGTATCGCCGACGCCTTTGCTTGCAGAGTCGTGGACACTCGCCGACGACGGCCTGTCGCTCACGCTCGAACTGCGAGACGATGTCACGTTCCATTCCGGGAGGCCGTTCACCTCGACGGATGCCGAGTTCTCGATTCGCACCTATGCGGACCCCACGTGGACGGCGCAGTTGCGCAGTACCGCGGCGGCGATCACGGCCTTCGACACCACCGATCCGCACCGGCTCGTACTGACGTTCGCGCACCCCCTGGGCAACATCTTCGATCTCCTCGACACCGTCCCGATCCTGGACAGCGAATCGATCGACCAGCTGAGGACGGGTGAGAAGTTCGTCGGTACCGGTCCTTTCGTTCTCACCGAACGCACGCCGAACCAGTCGCTCACCTTCGTCCGCAACGACAGTTACCGGGTGCCGGAGCGCCCGTATCTGGATCGCGTGGAAGTGTCGATCATCCCCGACGCCCAGGCGTTGACGAACGCCATCAGGTCGGGTCAGGTGCAGGCGGTCACCAACATCAACTACCGCGACGCGGAGACGCTCGCGAACGGCGGGGCACACACGAGCAACAACCTCGAAGGTGCCGAACTGCAGATCTACGTCGGCACCAACGTGCAGAACCCGGCACTGTCCGACGTCCGGCTGCGTCGGGCGATCGCGTTCGCGCTGGACCGGGACCGGATCATCGCCGAGGTATTCCGGGGTGCCGGATACCCGATCAATGTCCCGTGGCCGAAAACGTCACCCGCGTACGACGAGGACCTCAACGCGACCTTCACCCTCGATACGGACCGCGCGAAAGCGTTGGTCGCCGAGGTCGGAAACATTCCCGCCCTGCCGCTGACCTATCAGGCGGGAAACCCGTACTACGAGGCGACCGCGCAGATCGTGCAGGCGAACCTGGCCGAGATCGGCGTCACGGTCGAACTCGATCCGGTCGAGAGTGCCGCATTCGTGAAACAGCTGATCGGGCAACAGTTCCCCGCGCTGTGGGTGACGTTCCATTCCTGGGCGCAGTACACGCCGTCGACGCTGACGGTCAGCGCGTATCCGTTCAATGCACTGAAGAACGCGTCACGGTACGAGTCGCCCTCGTATCAGGCTGCTGCCGACGCGGCGTGGCAAGTGGCCGACGGCACCGGCGACGAGGCGAAGGAGAAGTACTCGGCGGTCAGCCAGGAGCTGCTCGAAAGCTTGTTCCTGATCGAGATCGGCGTGACGTTCAACCAGGTTGTCACCGCCAACAGCGTGCACGGTCTCGATTGGACGAAGCGATCGGAAGTCCTGCTGACGGATGTCTTTCTGTCATGACGCGCTACCTGCTGCACAAGATTCCGTCGGCACTGCTCGTACTGTTCCTCGCGTCCGTCGTCATCTTCCTGGTGCTCCGCCTGGTACCGGGTGACGCCGCGACGACGTTGGCCGGGCCCGACGCGTCCGAGGAATCCATCGCCGCGATCAGAGCGCAACTGGGGCTGGACAAATCGATCCCGGTTCAGTACTCGACCTGGCTCTGGGGCGTGGTCACGTTCGACCTCGGGCGCTCGTACGTCATCGGCGGAACCATTGCGGACCTGGTGTTCGACGGCCTGCTCAACACCGTCGTGCTGTCGGTGACGGCGCTGCTGCTGGCGGTCGTGGTGTCGGTCGGGCTTTCGGTTGCGTCCGTGGCGTGGCCGAGACGCTGGCTCACCGCGCTGGTCAACGGTGCCAACACCGTTGCCGTGGCGTTGCCGCCGTTCGTGTCCGGTGTGCTGCTCGTTCTGTTCTTCGCTGTGTTGCTGCCGGTACTGCCGGCGGGCGGGGTACCGCCCGACGGGTTCCTCGCTCGTCCCGACATCACCGTGCAGTATCTGCTTCTCCCCGCCGTGTGCCTGGCATTACCGGTGGCGGCCGCTCTGACGCGGTTTCTGACGGAGTCCCTGCGCACCGAACTGAAACAGCCCTACATCACCACAGCTCGGTCCCTGGGAGTGTCGCAGTGGAATCTGGTGTCGCGCTCGGCGCTGCGAAACGCACTGCCTACGATGGTCACCGCGTTGGGTCTGCAGACCGGGCAGTTGCTCGGGGGTGCTGTTCTGGTCGAGGCGATCTTCGCGTGGCCAGGTATCGGTCAGTTGATCGAGCAGGGCATCAGCCGGCGTGATTACCCCGTCGTGCAGGTCTTGCTGCTGTTGTCCGTGACGGTGTTCGTCGCAGTCCAGCTCCTGACCGATGTGGTGCACGCCTACCTCGACCCCCGGATTCGCATCGGAGCACCGTCATGACCGTCCTCGACGAACCAGTAAGGACGCGGACCAGGTGGAGTGGCCTGACGAGTGGTCAGGGGCTGGTGGGAGTGATCATCGTCGGTGTCATTGCGCTGGCCGGTATCTTCGCTCCGCTGTTGGCTCCGTACGATCCGCTGGAACAGATCTCCAGCGCAAACTTGCTGGCGCCCAACGCGGATCATTGGCTGGGAACCGACCAGGTCAACCGCGACGTGCTCTCGCGAGTGCTGTACGGCATCAGAATCGATCTCGAGATCGCATTTCTCGCGGTGCCGATCGGTGCGATCATCGGTGGTCTCGTCGGGTTGGTGTCGACGCTGCATCCGGCGGCCGACACTGCCGCACAACGAATCTTCGACGTCGTGCTGGCCTTCCCCGCCTTGATCCTCGCCATCACGCTCGCCGCCATCATCGGTCCTGGTGCGTTCACCGTCGGCGTGGTGATCGTCCTGGCCGAGCTGCCGATTTTCGGTCGGTTGATCAGAACATCGGTGCTGAAGGTGCGGGAACAACCGTACGTCGAAGCGGCCGAGGTCATCGGAGCGGGCAAGCTGTTCGTCCTGCGCACGCACGTGCTGCCGAACTCGCTGGAGCCCATCGGAGTTCAGGTAGCGCTGTCGCTCTCCCTCGCTGTGTTCGTCGAGAGTGCGATGAGTTTCATCGGTATCGGCGTCCGGCCGCCGGAACCGTCGCTCGGGTCGATCATCTCCGACTCCATCCCGAATCTGGACATCAACGCGGCGTTCGCTGTCGGACCGCTCGTCGTCGTCGCACTGCTCGTCCTCGGCTTTCTCCTCATCGCCCAGGGCATCGGACGGGAGCGTCGGTCATGACCTTGTTGAAGATCGAAGATCTCACCATCGCGTTCGGGACGGCTGCACCGGTCGTCGACGGAGTGAGCATCGGCGTCGACGACGGTGAGATAGTCGCACTGGTGGGTGAGTCCGGTTCCGGTAAGTCGCTCACGGCCCGAACGATTCTCGGGTTGCTACCCGACGGTGCCGACGCGACCGGCTCGGTGACTCTCGGAGACACACAGTTGATCGGCGCGAACGAGGCTCTGCTCGGGTCCGTCCGAGGCGTCCGAGCAGCGATGATCTTCCAGGAGCCGCAGACCGCTCTCAACCCGGTCCAGAAGATCGGGTGGCAGATCACGCAAGCTCTGCAGGCACACGGCAGGATATCCAAGTCCGAGGCTCGCTCCCGGGCGATCGAACTGCTGGAACTGGTGGAGATTCCCGACGCCGCATCCCGGGTCGATTGGTATCCGCATCAGCTGTCCGGGGGCCAGAAGCAGCGTGTCGTCATCGCCCTCGCACTGTCCGGTGAACCTGACCTTCTGATCGCCGACGAGCCGACCACAGCGCTGGACGTCACCGTGCAGGCCGAGATACTCGACCTGTTGCAGCGGCTGCGTAAGACTCGTGGCACAGCCATTCTGTTGATCACCCACAACATGGGGGTCGTCGCGGAGATCGCCGATTCGGTCGTGGTGATGCGCGAGGGCCGAGTGCTCGAGAGGCAGCCGGTGGACCGGTTGTTCTCCGATCCGTCGCACCAGTACACCCGCGATCTACTCGACGCGGTTCCACGACTGCACGAGGTCCGTGATCGGCTGCACGAGAAAGGATCCACCGAGGTCCTGCGCCTGAGCGACGTCTCCGTCGTGTATCCGGGTCGCTTCGGTGCGGCGTCCTTCACCGCGATCGAGGGCGTCGACCTGACGCTCTCGGCCGGCGAAGTGGTCGGATTGGTCGGTGAATCCGGTTCGGGAAAAACGACTCTCGGCCGACTCGCGCTGGGGCTGGTGCCTGCGACCACCGGCAGAGTCGAGCTACTCGGGGCGACGGTCGGACACTTGCGTGCGTCGGAACTGCGGGCGCTTCGGCGAGGCGTCGCGCTGGTGCATCAGGATCCTGCGGCCTCGCTGGACCCGCGCCGCAGCGTCGGGCAGAGCATCGGTGAGCCTTTGGTGGTGCACAAAGTGGCCACCGGCGCCGAGGTGCGCTCGAGGACGAAGCAACTGCTCGAATCGGTCCGTTTACCAGCGGACTTCGTGAACCGCAGACCGTCGGAGCTCTCGGGTGGGCAGCGTCAGCGCGTCGCACTGGCTCGGGCTCTCGCGCTGTCGCCGAAGCTGCTGGTAGCGGACGAGCCGACGAGTGCGCTCGATGTGTCGGTGCAAGCTCACGTACTGGAGTTGTTCGCCGAGTTGCGGGAAGAATTCGGCTTCGCCTGCCTCTTCGTCAGCCATGACCTGGCTGTAGTGGACAGCGTCGCCGATCGGGTCGTCGTACTTCGGCGCGGGACAGTGGTGGAGGAGGGGCGCGCCGCTGAGGTGTTCCGGAACCCGCACCACGAGTACACCCGACATCTGATCGAGAGTGCACCCGCTGCACCCGTGCGGGCCGGATGAGGCGGTTCGGCGCGCACGGGTGACAGAGGGCTACTTCACGACATCGGCGAGCCAGATGTCGGAGATGGTTTCTGCGGCCCAGGGGAGGCTGAGGGCGCTGGCGCCGCGGCGGAGGACCCAGGTGGCCTGCGATCCCGAGTTCGGCTGGGCGTCGTTGACGGCGTGATAGCGGCCGTCGACGACGGGCGGGAGGCGCTGGAAGAGCCCGGAGGACTCCCGGGCCTGCTGGGTGGCGTCGTCGAAGTACGAGACGATCAGGATGTCGCCGTCCAGTTTCTCGAGTGCTTCGTCCCCGACGGCGGGATCGTCGGTGAATTCGGCGGCGATGGGGTTGGGTGTGAATCCCAGATCCGTCATGAAGGATTCGGCGGTGCCGCCTGCGACGGAGTAGTAGTCGATGCCGCTGTCGGCGCCGTAATCCGTTGCGATCGTGACGGTTTTGCCCTCGTACTCGGGATGTGCGGCGGCGACGTCGGCGATTCTGCGGTCGGCCTCGTCGATGACGGCCTCCGATGCAGCTCGAAGATCGAGGACCTCGCCGACGATGCGCTGGCCCTCGCGCCAGTCCGCCTTGTCACCCGGGAGGGTGGACAGGTCGACGTAGGGTGCGATGTCGGTGAGTCGATCCACGTCCGTCTGTTCGAGACCGTAGTTCAGCGAAATGATGACGTCGGGGTTCGTGTTGGCGATGTTCTCGAAGTTCACCGGGTCGCTGCGCGTCGCTCCGTCGACGAATTCGATCTGCGAGAAGTAGTCGGTGTCTCGCCATTCCCAGACCGGATCCTCGGTCAGCGCGTACACCGGCGTGACGTCGAGTGCTTGGAGGGCGTCGAGGCCGGTGTTGAAGCCGATCACTGCGACGCGTTCGGGACGCTCGGCGATGACGAAATCGCCCGCCCAAGTGTCCACTGTGAGGGGGTACTGCGTGGTGCCTTCGGCATCGGGCAGGAGTCCGGACGCCGGGGAGTCGGTACCGCTTCCCTCCGGGTTCTCGGACGACGAGCATCCGACGAGCGCCAGCGCGGCCGTGGCGGCGACAACGGGTATCAGGCGCGACCAGCGTCGCCTCGCAGTGGTGGAGTGCATGGACAGATCCCCTTCTAAGTAGACAATTCGGACAACAGGTTAGGCTACGCTACCCTCAAGTCTTGCTCAGTGTGGGACAGGCAGGATGTACGCGTCGAACGTGACGTTCGACGCATCGCTGCAGCGCACAGCGCCGCTGAGCTGAACGAATGTAAAGTTAGTGTCCGCCTGGCCGTTGAAAACCGAGCATCGCACGGGCATCATCTGTGGCATGCAGCAGACCATCACCACAGAAGAACAGCGCGCCCTCGACGAGATCCGTTCGAGGCTTGCTGTCCAATTCCCCGAGGCCGATGTCGACGCGGCCGTGGCGGAGGCGCATCGGAAGTTCGACGGCGGGTCGATTCGAGATTTCGTGCCGCTGTTCGTGGAGAAGGACGCGATCGCGCGTCTGTCCTGATGCGCTAACCCGTCGGCGCCGGCTGGCACGCTGGGCACCACCAGGTTCGGCGTCGCGCGGGATCGCCGGGGACTTCGGCGGTGACGGCGATGGTGGTCCCGCATCGAAGGCAGGGCTTGCCTGCACGGCCGGCGACCCAGTGCTGCCGTCCTTTTCGGCGGTCACCCGTGGTGACCTGGTGAGCTCCGTCGACTGTGGCGGAATGCGTCATCGCCCGGTGCAGCAACGCGACGAGCGCGGGTGCATCCACCGAATCGGCCGGTCGCTGCGGGTGCAGGCCACGCAGGAAGCAGAGTTCGTTGGCCCACAGGTTTCCGGGCCCGGCGACGACGCGTTGATCGAGCAATGCCGAGATGATGGGCACGCTGCCTTGCGCCCTGACGTTCGATGCGGCCAGCGCGGCATCGAAATCGTCGTGCAGTGGATCGGGCCCGAGGTGCGCGAGAAGTCGGTTCATGTCGGGGCGGGAGCCGTAGTCGACGACGGGGAGCGTCAGACCGTAGGCGGTGGGTCCGTCCGTGCAGGACAGCTGAACTCGGACATCGGGGTTCAACCGCGTGGGCAGTCGGCGGCCGGGACGCGTGACGGTCCAGGAACCGGTCATCTTCAGATGGGTGTGCAGCGTGGCCCCGTCGTCGAAGTCGGTGAACAGATGTTTACCATGGGTGCGGTGCCCGGTGATCACCCGCCCGGCGAGATCGACGGTCGCGTGCGCCGGGACGTTCAACCTGCCGAGGCGCAGTGTCTGCCCGTCCAGCGCCGCTCTCAGGCGTCGAGCGAGGCGGTAGACGGAGTCACCTTCGGGCACGCGGCGTTCTCACGCTTGTCGCAGTAGCGCGGTCGTGCGTTCCGCATCGACGGGGCGGCCCAGGTGGAATCCTTGTGCCAGATGGCATCCGGCGGCTGCGAGTGCGTCGTACTGCGCCTGGTTCTCGACTCCTTCGCCGACGACGGTGACGTCGAATGCGATGGCGAGCATGACGATCGCGGAGACGACTGCTTCGGCACGTTCCCCGGGCAGTTCGGCAATGTAGGACCTGTCGATCTTGAGGCACTCGAACGTCGGGTAGCGGTCGAGGTAGGCGATGGAACCGTAGCCTTTGCCGAGGTCGTCGAGCAGCAGTGCGACGCCCATCGCGCCGAGGGCTGCGAGGGTCGCGGAGACGCGGGCGGTGTCGGAGACCCATACGGTTTCGGTGATTTCGAGGCCGAGGGCCTCCGGCGGTAGCCCGGTCTCGCGTAGGACGGCGGCGACGTCGTCGGGAAAAGCGCTGTTGCGCAGTTGAAGAGCGCTGACGTTGACGCGGATGGTGATGTCGGAGAACGTTCTCCACTGCACTGCCTGCGCGCAGGCAGTGCGGAGCGCCCACGAGCCGAGGGCTGTGGCCAGGCCGGTTCTTTCCGCCACGGCGACGAACTCGGTCGGTTCGATCGGCCCTCGCTCCGGATGGTTCCAGCGTGCCAGTGCCTCGACTGCGACGATCTTGCCGGTCGAGATCTGTATCAGCGGTTGATAATGCAGCCTGAGATCCCCTGCGGCCAGTGCATTTCGAAGGTCGATGGACAACGAGCGGACGCGGTCCGCGTCGTACAGGTCGTCTCGGTCGAAGAGCGCGTACCCGCCGTCGCCGCTGTCCTTGGCGCGGTACATCGCCAGGTCGGCTCGGTGAATGAGATCGCGCCGGGACATCGACGGTTCCGACAGGGCGATGCCGATGCTGACGCTCATCGGGATCGGGCCGTCGCCCGGACGCAGCGGTGCGCTCAGCTTCGAAATGATGTGACGAGCATAGTCTTCTGCCTGGTCGGGTCCGTCGATGTTCTGGTACATGATGAGGAACTCGTCGCCGCCGAGCCGGGCCACGGTGCCGCGTTCTCCGACGGCGTCGGTGAGGCGCTCGCTGAACCGGACGAGTGCACGGTCGCCGCTCTCGTGTCCGAGGCTGTCGTTGATGATCTTGAAATCGTCGATGTCGAGCAGCAGGAGCGCAACGTGACTGCGTTCCGAATGGTTGCGCATGAGCGCGTCGTCGATGAACTCGTACGCCAGCGTCCGGTTGGGGAGCGACGTCAAAGCGTCGTGCATGCTCTTGAGCCACAGCTGTCGATCCAGCTCCACTCGTTTGAGTGCCGATGTCACGACGCTGGCGACGGCGGCGAGGAAGCTCATCTCGTCGGCGCTGTACATGCGCGGCTCGTACCCGTACACGGCCAGTGCTCCCCAGTGTTCGGACGAGGCGAAGGGCACCGGCACCGCTGCCCCGCTACGCATCTGGAGGCTTTCCATGGTCGAGGTGTCGAAGCGATCCTCGGTGGTGATGTCCGGGCAGATCACCGGGATGTTGTGCTGCAGTGCGTAACCGGCCATGGAGTGATTGCCGGCCGGAATGGACGCGCGAGTGGACAGGGTTCTGCTGGCAGCGAGAACGTTGAGGGTGCTGTCGCCGGTGTGCGCCTGGTGGACGACCGCTGCGGATTCGACGCCGAGAAGCGTCGCGGCGGCCAGCGCTGCGGCCGACATCAACTGTGCGAGGTCCGCATGTACGGCAAGGCGGCTGAGTTCGGCGAGCGCCTGCTGCTCGGCGGCATGCTGCCGGGCAGTCGCGGCCACGGCCTGAAGTTCCTCGTCGCGGTGATGCCCGGCCGTTCGGTCGCGGATGATCGTCGCGATTTTTCCGGGCACACCGTCGTGGTTCTCGAGGACGAAAGCCGACACGGCGACGGGGATCGCCACGTCCGTGCGGTGGTGGCGAAGTTCGCTCAGCCCTCGCCAGTGACCGTGATTTCTCAGGCTCGCCTCGACCTCGTCGGCCACCAGGAGGCCGCGAACGGTGAAGAACATGTCCGTGGTGAGGACCTCGTCGTCCGTCAGGGAATCGAGGCCCACGAGTGCGCGTCCGGCTGGATTGACGTACAGCACCGCACCCGAGAATTCGGACAATGCGATCAAATCGGGCGACAGGTCCAGTATCGCCTGCAGTACGGCCAGGTCATCGGTCGGATCCGGCATAGCCGTCCTTTCAGGCCAACTGACAGTCGACAACACATCGTATGGCCTGGCCCAGCCGAAAGTACTGGATCCGTTAGAGCGCACAAGAGCCGTCGGATACCCCGCGACGGCGGAACCGAATCACTTGGCCTCTTCCGCCGACAAACCTTTTGGTTTCCCTGCACACTGACGAAATGTGGTGGTGGATTCTGGGCATCCTGGCGCTGTGGATCGTGATAGCGCTCATCTTCGCTCTGCGCATCAGCCGTGGGCTGGGATCGATCGGCAACTGGGACGACGAGGACGAGGATCTCTAGAGCGCCGGATACACTATGCGTCGTCGATTGCAGTTCGCGGTCGACCCGGAGGGTCATCCGTCGAGCAGCGGCGTTGTCACCCGGAGCAGGTGCACGCCATGGTTCCGCGCTGCTACCTGCATCAACGTTGATTGCATGCAGCTCGGACTGAGGTGAACGATGGCAGAACCCACCGCGCGAGCGTCGGACAATTCGCCGACGTTGTTGGGACTCGCGGACTTCGCGCGTGACCTGCGCAAGGGCAACCGCACGGTCGAGGAAACCGTTCAGCAGATCCTGGCGCTGTCGATCGAACTGATCGGCAATGTCCACCACGGATGCGTGACCACCCTGGAAAAGGGGAAACGCACCGTGGTCGCGTCGACGGATTCCGTCGCCGAGGAGATGTGCCGGCTGCAATACGAGCTGGACGAGGGGCCCATCGACAACGAACTCCAGCACCTCGACACTGTGGTGTCCGGGGAGCTCGACGGCGAGCAGAGGTGGCCACAGTTCGCGAAGATCGCGGTGGCCGAAGGGGTGCGATCCCTGGCTGCGTTCCGGCTGTACTCCGGTGACGGCGACCTCGGCGCACTGGTGTTCTACAGCAAGAGCACCGATGCGTTCGACGAGGACGATCTGATCGTCGGGGAAGCCGTCGCGACGCACGCAGCATTGGCTCTCCTCGCCGCGCGCGAACGGGATCAACTGAAGTCGGCGCTCGCGCGGCGGGACATCATCGGCCAGGCCAAGGGCATGCTGATGGAGCGGTACTCGATCGACGCACTCCGTGCCTTCGACCTGCTGGTCAAGCTGTCCCAAGAACGTAACCAGCGACTCCACGACGTCGCCGCAGAACTCGTCGCCGTCGAATCGGTGTCGCAGTAGTCCGAGGTCGACAATGCTCGAGGTTACTGTCGAAGTATGACCTTCGAGAGCACCTACGCCGATCGATTGGATGCGCTCGTGCTGCCGTGGCAGGGAGCCGAGGCGCCGAGTCCGCAGTTACTGGTGTTCAACGACGCCCTCGCCGGCGAGCTGAGAATTCCCGACGTCGGCGTCGACGTTCTGTCCGGCGCCACTGCTCCGGCCGGGTCCAACCCGGTGGCCATGGTCTACGCGGGTCACCAATTCGGTGGGTACGCACCGCTTCTCGGCGACGGTCGCGCACTGCTGCTCGGAGAAGTGCTCGTCGGCGACGGGCGGGTGGACGTTCATCTCAAAGGATCCGGCCCGACGCCGTTCTCCCGCGGAGGCGACGGATTCGCCGTCGTCGGCCCGATGCTGCGTGAGTACCTGATCAGCGAGGCCATGCACGCGTTGGCGATTCCCACGACGCGTTCGCTGGCCGTGACGGCCACCGGGCGGGATGTGTACCGAAACGGGCCGGAGCCGGGTGCGGTGCTGACGCGCATCGCGGCCAGCCACATTCGGGTGGGAACGTTCGAGTTCGCCGTTCGTCGCGACGGCCTCGTTCAACCGTTGGCGGACTACGCGATCGAGCGTCACTACCCGGCCGCGACGGGCGATTACCTGGCGTTCTTCGAGGCTGTGGTCGACGCGCAGGCATCGTTGGTGGCGAAGTGGATGCTCGCTGGGTTCGTGCACGGCGTCATGAACACCGACAACACCACCATCTCCGGCCAGACCATCGACTACGGGCCGTGCGCGTTCATCGACGGGTACGACCCGGCCGCCGTCTTCAGCTCCATCGATCAGGGCGGGCGGTACGCGTTCGGCAACCAGCCCGCGGTTCTGAAATGGAATCTCGCGCGATTCGGCGAAACCCTGCTGCGGCTGATCAGTGACGTTCCCGACGACGCCATCGCCCAGGTCACCGCGGTGCTGGAAAGCTTCGACACGCGGTACGACGGTTACTTCACGGCTGGAATGACGTCGAAACTCGGCCTGGCCTCGCCGGACAGAAGTCTGATCGACGACTTCCTGGCGGTCCTGCAGGCCGAGGGTGCGGACTGGACAGGGACGTTCCGAACGCTGGCGGACTCTTTGAGGGCAGGAGTGGAGCCGGCAGGAACGACCGTGGGGGCAGGAGTGGAGCCGGCAGGAACGACCGTGGGGGCAGGAGTGGAGCCGGCAGGAACGACCGTGGGGGCAGGGCCAGTTGTTCCCTCGTGGCGGGCGGGGTGGGAGTCGCGGTGGCGTTCGGCGCTGGTCGGCGATCCCGCGGCCGTGGCCGATGCGATGGATCGTGTGAACCCGGTGTACATCCCGCGAAACCATCTGGTCGACGCGGCCCTCGTGGCTGCGACGGGCGGGGACATGAGCCAGTTCTCGACGCTTCTCGATGTCGTCACTCACCCGTTCGAGGTTCGTCCCGAGTGGGCGGAGTTCGCGGGACCGGCGCCTGCGGTCTTCGCGAGTGGGTTCCAGACGTTCTGCGGAACTTGACACTCGTCGCCGCTTCTGTCTAGGTTTAGCCCACCTCGCGTGTGATCCAAGCCACCCGCGACTGGGTCATCCTTGGGGGATACGGTGAATCTGCGCGTCGTCACGGTCGTACTGTCTCTAGCTGCCGCGGTGCTGATTCCGGTGGCGACCGCGTCGGCCGATCCGGGATCGGACTTCTATTCTCCACCCGCAGAATTCGATTCGACGCCGGGCTCGCTCGTCCGGACCGAGCCGCTCCCCCTCCTCGCGTCGTTCCCCGGCGCGGACGGCACGTGGCCCGGCAAGGCTCAACGCGTCATGTATTCCTCACGGCTGCAAGATGATTCGCCGGTCGCCGTCACCGGAACATACATCGAGGCAAGTCAACCCTGGCGCGGCACCGGGGAGCGCCCCACGATCGTCGTGGCGCCCGGGACCGTCGGGCAGGGGGATCAGTGTGCACCGTCGAAGGCGTTCCAGACGGGACTGAACGCCACACTCGATCCGGTCTCGTTCTCGGCCAACCAGGAACAGCTCGCCGCGTCCGTCTGGATCGCCCGCGGTGCGCGGGTGTTCGTCACCGACTACGTCGGTCTCGGCACGCCCGGTGTGCACACGTACGTCAACCGCATCGAAGAAGCACATGCGGTGCTCGACGCAGCCCGCGTCGCGAACGTCCTGAGTGGTACCGGCTCGTCGACTCCGCTTGCGCTGTGGGGATATTCGCAAGGCGGTGGCGCCGTCGCCGCGGCCGCGGAGATGCAGCCGTCGTATGCACCGGAGCTGAACGTCAAGGGCACCTGGGCGGGTGCGCCTCCGGCGGACCTGCTGGCGACCCTCGGGCAGGTCGACGGAACACTCATCGGCGGTGTCATCGGATTCGCGGTCAACGGATTCGTCGCACGCAGGCCCGAACTGCTGGAACCCTTCAATGCGCGGCTCACCCCCGAAGGCAAAGCCGTCATGGCCGAGCTGAGCAACGCCTGCATCGGCGACGTCATCCTCCGCCACCCCTTCCTGCGGACCGAGACGTTCACCGCCGACCACCAGCCCCTGCTGGCCAACCTGCGCACGATTCCGGAAGCAGCGCCGATCTTCGACGAACAGCGCATCGGCACCCTGACGCCGACCACCCCCGTGCTGGTCACCAGCGGACGCAACGACGACACCGTCCCCTACGAGCAGGCCAGACAGCTCGCCGTCGACTGGTGCGACAACGGTGCCACCGTCGACTTCGTCAGCAACGACCTGCCGCCGATCCTCCCCGGCGCCGTCCTGCCGAACCACTTCGGCCCGGACCTCATCGACGGCTACGGCACCGGACTGGCACTGAACTACATCACCGACCGGCTCAACGACGTACCCCTTGCCAGCGGTTGCCGCCTGGGCTGACAGCGTCACCCCCTCGCAGGACCGACGCGTGGGACCGAACGCGTGGGACCGAACGCGTGGGACCGAACGTGACGTTCGGTCACTTCAAGTGACCGAACGCCACGTTCGGTACGGAAACCGCGCGATGAAATTTTGACTAATTCCAGAAAACACGAGATTTTTGGGTTGGATCTGGTTATCGTCGGTGTCATGACGACGGACCTGACCAATGCGGATCGGCTACGTGCAGCCGGTCTACGGGTCACGCAGCCCCGCACTGTCGTCATGGACGTTGTGCACAGTCATCCGCATGTCGACACGGATACCGTGTTCACGCTGGCTCGTACAGTTTTGCCTGCGGTGTCCCGTCAGGCCATCTACGACGTTCTCGATGCGGTGACGGCTGTCGGCCTCATGCGTCGCATTCAACCGGCGGGTCATGTGGCCCGGTACGAGATGCGCGTCGGCGACAATCATCACCATGTCGTGTGTCGCAGTTGTGGTCTCATCGCCGATGCGGATTGTGCGCTCGGTGAGGCTCCGTGCCTGACGCCGTCCCACAGTCATGGTTTCGTCGTCGACGAGGCCGAGGTCACGTTCTGGGGCTTCTGTCCCGATTGCGCGACCAGATCTTGATCATCGCCAGGCGTTGATCACAGCCCGAAAAATGTAGCCCACCGGAAAGGACCACGCGTGACCTCCGACGCCCGCCCACCCCACTCCGACACGAAGACCGACAGCACCAGTGAGAGCGAAAACCCGGTTATCGAGTCGCCGAAGCCCAAGAGCGGGGCTCCGCTGACCAACAAGGACTGGTGGCCCAACCAGATCGACCTGTCGATCCTGCATGCGCATACGTCCAAGTCGACGCCGTTGGGTGAAAAGTTCGATTACAAGGCAGAATTCGCGAAGCTGGACGTCGACGAGTTGAAGGCCGACGTCACGGCTGTGCTCACCGATTCGAAGGATTGGTGGCCTGCGGATTACGGCAACTACGGTGGTCTGTTCATTCGCTTGAGCTGGCACGCGGCCGGTACGTACCGCGTGTTCGACGGCCGAGGTGGTGGCGGTCAGGGCGCGCAGCGTTTCGCACCGCTCAACAGCTGGCCGGACAATGCCAACCTGGACAAGGCTCGCCGCTTGCTGTGGCCGGTCAAGCAGAAGCACGGAAACAAGATCTCGTGGGCCGACCTGCTGGTGTTCGCCGGCAACGTCGCACTGGATGCCATGGGATTCAAGACGTTCGGCTTTGCGTTCGGCCGTGAGGACATCTGGGAGCCCGAGGAAGTTTTCTACGGTCCCGAGGACAGCTGGCTGGGTACCGACAAGCGGTACACCGGTGAGCGTGAGCTCGCGAAGCCGCTCGGCGCGACCACGATGGGTCTGATCTACGTCAATCCCGAAGGGCCCGAGGGCGAGCCGGATCCGGTGAAGGCCGCGCACGACATCCGCGAGACGTTCGGTCGCATGGCCATGAACGACGAGGAGACGGCTGCGCTGATCGTCGGTGGTCACAGCTTCGGCAAGACGCACGGCGCTCGTCCCGCGGACAAGATCGGACCGGAGCCCGAGGGCGCACCGATCGAGCAGCAGGGTCTCGGCTGGAAGAACGGCCACGGCACCGGCAAGGGCGAGGATCAGGTCACCAGTGGTCTGGAGGTCGTGTGGACCAAGACGCCGACCAAGTGGGGCAACGGTTACCTCGAGAACCTGTACGGCTACGAGTGGGAACTGCAGAAGAGCCCTGCGGGCGCATGGCAGTTCGTGGCCAAGGACGGCGCGGGCGCCGGTGAGATCCCCGACCCCTTCGGTGGTCCCGGACGCGCACCGACCATGCTCGTCACCGACATCTCGCTGCGTGAGGATCCGATCTACGCCGAGATCACCCGTCGCTGGCTGGATCACCCGGAGGAGCTGTCCGACGCCTTCGCGAAGGCCTGGTACAAGCTTCTGCACCGCGACCTCGGCCCCATCTCCCGCTACCTCGGTCCGTGGGTTCCCGAGGAGCAGCTGTGGCAGGATCCGGTTCCGGCGGCGACGTCCGAGCCGATCGACGACGCCGACATCGCCTCGCTCAAGTCGAAGATCCTCGACTCGGGACTGACGGTGCAGCAGCTCGTGTCGGTTGCATGGTCGTCGGCAAGCACGTTCCGCCACACGGACTTCCGTGGCGGCGCCAACGGCGCACGTGTTCGGCTCGAACCGCAGAAGAGCTGGGAGGCATCCGAGCCTGCCGTGCTCGCCGAGGTGCTGCCGAAGCTCGAGCAGATCCAGCACGATTTCAACGGTGCTGACGGACATCAGGTTTCGCTCGCGGACCTGATCGTTCTCGCCGGATCCGCCGCGATCGAGAAGGCTGCCAAGGACGCCGGGCACGAGGTGACGGTTCCGTTCACTCCGGGTCGCACCGACGCCTCGCAGGAGCAGACGGACGTCGAGTCCTTCGGATACCTCGAGCCCCGCGCCGACGGTTTCCGCAACTTCTACAAGAGCGACGAGGAGACGCCGGAGGAAGTTCTGTGGCTCGATCGCGCGTACCTGCTGAACCTGACCGCGCCCGAGGCGACGGTTCTGGTCGGCGGCCTGCGTGCACTGGGCGCGAACCACGGTGGCAGCAAGCACGGCGTGTTCACGGACCGTCCGGGTGCGCTGACCAACGACTTCTTCGTCAACCTGCTGGATTCGGACACCGAGTGGAGCAAGGCGGACGACGGGTCCTACGTCGGGAAGACGCGCAAGACCGGTGAGCAGAGGTGGACGGCCAGTGCCATCGATCTGAACTTCGGATCGCACTCGCAGCTGCGCGCGATCTCCGAGGTATACGCCCAGGCGGACAACGGTAAGAAGTTCGTCGACGATTTCGTTGCGGCCTGGGTCAAGGTCGCGGACAACGATCGGTTCGACGTCCGCTAGTCCACGTCCGTGAGTGGAGATACGTCGATGTGTCTCCACTCACGGCGTTTGGGTTCTTCCAGTCCGGGGATTCCACGCTGTGTGAACGCAATACGAGGACCGCTGTGCGCATCGCGGTGACCGGGGCGAGCGGGAACGTGGGCACCGCTGTTCTGCGGGCTCTCCGCGCTGCGTACCCGGATGCGCAGGTCGTCGGCTTGTCGCGACGGCGACCGCCTCAGGAACCGCCCTTCGACGGCGTCACCTGGGTTCAGGTCGATCTTGCATCCGACGACTCCGCGAAAACCCTGCTCGACGCTTTCAGTGGGGTCGACGCGGTGGTTCATCTCGCCATTGCATTCCAGCCCATGCGGGACCGTCGGTATCTTCGGCGAGTCAACGTCGACGGCACCGAGCGCGTGGCGCGGGCCTGTGAGGCTGCAGGCGTCGGACATTTGGTTCATCTGTCGTCCGGCGGTATCTATGCGCCCGGCGCCTACGGCGTCGAGGTCGACGAATCCTGGCCAAGGACAGGGGTCGAGGCGTCGACGTACAGCATGGACAAGGCCGCTGCCGAGGATGTTCTGGACGGTCTGTCCACTCGAATGCGTGTTGCTCGTCTTCGTCCCGGGCTGATCAGTCAGTATTCGTTCGGAAGTGCGTTGTTGCGTTACGCGCTCCCGGATCTCGTACCGTCCTCGATCGTGGACGTCGTTCCGTTCCTACCCATCGACCGATCCTTCGTCGTTCCCGCTGTGCACAGCGACGACGTCGCCGACGCGGTGGTCAGGGTTCTGCAGCGTCGCGCGTCGGGACCGTTCAATCTTGCTGCGCCGACACCGGTTCGGGCCGATACGGTCGCGGATGCGTTCGGTGTTCGAATAGTTCCGACCCCGAAGAGGGTGCTGTCGACCGCCGTTCGAGTGGGTTTCACGGCGCATGTGCTGCCGATCCATCACGGGTGGGTGGAACTGGCTTTCGAGACACCGCTGTTGAACGCGGCGCGGGCTCGCAACGAATTAGGATGGCAGGCAAGCAAAGACGGCCCGGCGGTCCTGCGGGAGACGGTGCGTGGAATGCAGGACCGAGCGTTCGGAGACAGTCCGCCGATGCGTAAGAGAACCATTTCGGACACGGCACGGTCGTTCGTCCGGCGCGGATTCGTGTCGCGAGGCCGGCCGTCCTAGCCGACTCCCTCAGTTGCTTCTTTTCTCCGCAAGCAGGGCAAGGCGTCGTAATGCTTCGGAATTGCGCGGGTGCACCAACAGGTGCTGAACCGAATCAGGGACGATGCTTGCAGGCATCGTCGCGGCGTGCTCGATCATTTCGATTCTGCAGCCCGACGCCTGAGGATGAAGACGCAGCGTGATGTGGGCTTTTCCGAAGGGGAGTGCGCGGGCTTCGAGCTGTAATTCGCGTCCCTCGTGCATTCCGACAGACCGGGTCTCGTCGCTCAACACCGCCGGCCACACCCCGACGGAGTGGTGAATTCTCGATCCCTCGGCGGGCCATTTCTCGTCCACGGCGCGGATGCGGCTGGCTCCGACAACCCACGTGGCGTAGTTCCACCCGTCGGCGAGCACTTCCCACACGTCGTCGCAGCTGGCTGTGGTCTCACGTGAGGTGGGCATGCGGAACTTCCTTCGCTGGATAGATAGGGCCGTACTACCCACCGGGGATCCGTTTCACACTTCGTCGGGCACACGCCGTCGTAGCAGGCGTGAGGCAACGACGAGCGCCCCGACCATGGCGGTGACCAGGACCCCGTCGGACACGTCGAGAGCGAGTGCGATGGCGGTGAACAGCGTCGTCGCGCCGACGATGTCGAGCACGATCTTCGTCGGGAGTGCGTCGAGGAGAATCGACTCCTCGGGTTCAGTGCTGTTTTCGGCGTGCGCGGTGTGGTCGAGCGTCATCGGTGAAGGTCCCTTCTTGTCCGCGACACTTGTTCCCCATTTTCATCGGAATCAATCCTTCGCATTTCACGCGTCGGCGTACCGAACGGTCTCCACTGCGGTCATCTCGAATAACGATTCTCAACCCGATTCTGCTTTTCCATTCGCTATTGGATAGCCTTGAAGACAAATCCCTCGATACGAAAGGCCTCGCACCGTGGCGAAGCAGGTTATCTACGAATTGATCGATGACATCGATGGCACGTCGATCGACGAGGGCCAAGGGGAATCCATCGAATTCTCGCTCGACGGTGTCGACTACGTGATCGACCTGAAGAACAAGAACGCCAACGAGTTTCGCAAGAAGGTCGAATTCTACGTCGACTACGCCACTCGTGTCGGTGGGCGTAAGCGCAAGGCCGCACCGGCCGGTGCGGCACAGAGCGCGCCCGCTGTGTCCGCCCCGACCACCAAGCGTGATCCGGCACAGACTCGTGCGATCCGGCAGTGGGCCGCGGACAGCGGTTACGAAATCAACGACCGCGGCCGGATTCCAGCGGAAATCGTCGAGGCGTACGAAGCCGCCAACTGACAGCTGTTTTCATGTTCCCGTGACGTGAATCGGGTCGTGCACCGCCACTGTCATTGCCCGGTCGATTCCTGTTTCGGGGTAGGAGACAGTGAATTCGAGATCGATCGTCGGCAGCGGGCTGAGAAAGTAGCGGGTACGTGCGTTGTGGGTTCTCCCGCGGTGCAGCCACGGTGTTCGGCGGTCGTCGTCGGGGACGAAGGCGTAGTTGATGCGCCTCACACACCTGGGTCGTTGGGGGGCGAGGTCCTCGACGAAGTTCATGAAACCCCGGTGCTCACAGGACCCACAGCGCAGTCATGGGCGGGAGGTGAAGGCGAGCGCCCCGCCCAGGCCGCAGAGCGCAATGCCCGCGGTGCCGTCGATGGCCATCCGGGCGCGCCTGCGTCGGAGAAGGCCCTGCAGGTGCACGGTGATGACGACGAACAGCAGCCACCACAGTGCACCGAGGGCAATGTCCAACACTCCGAGCACGACGATCTGCAGGGTCACGCCCGCGGCCGGGTCGATGAACTGGGGCAGTACGGCAACGAAGAACAGGGCGGCTTTCGGGTTGAGGACGTTGGCGAGGAATGCCTGAGCCCAGATCCGCCCGGATCGGTCGGTGGTGTCCGGCGCGGGTCTGCCGCGTACGGCGTCGCGCAGGGATTGGACACCGAGGTACACGAGATACGCGGCCCCGAGGAGCTTGACGACGGTGAACGCCTGGGCGCTCGCGAGCAGTACCGCGGACAGCCCGAGCGCCGCCACGGTCAGGTGGACCATCAGCCCGCTCTGGACGCCCAACGCGGCGCGCAGACCGTCGGCTCGTGATCGCGACGAGTGTCTGAGCACCACGAACCAGTCGGGCCCTGGAATGACGTACGCCAGCGCCGCGGCGATCGCGAAACCCCACAACATGTGTGTGTTCACGTCTTCACCGTAGCGACGATCGCCCCGTGTGGTCGACAGCCGACGCCCGTTCGGGTGTGCGTTTCGACGACATCGAACGCTCCCAGCCGGTCCGTCAGCGCAGGTACGGGCCACCGATAGGCCGTCGTGACCGCGTGATCGAACGGGCCCAGTTCGGGCGCTTCGAAGAACCCGATCAGCAGGCTTCCACCTGGTCCCAGTACCCGGGCGAACTCCTGGAGCGGCGCGGAGATCTCGTCCGGTGTGTGGTGGATGAGGGAGTACCAGGCCAGGATCCCGCCGACGGGCCCCTGCAGTTTCTCGGCGACCCCGACGTCGAACTTTCGCCCTGGATATCTGCGAGACGCATGTTCGACGAATTCGGGTGTCGGATCGATCCCCCGAACATCGTGGCCGAGGGACGCGAGATGGTCCGTCCAGTGGCCAGGGCCGCAGCCGACGTCGACGATGGGTCCCGACACCGACGTCGCCCACTCGATGACCAACTGCCGATCCGACGGGTGCACCGCGCCCATCGAGTCCAGCAGGCGTACGTATTCGGCGACACGATCGGAGTAGGCGGTCACCGAGCAACGGTAGCCTTTCCGGCATACGGAGGTGGCCGGCGGCGCCCCGGTACCCAGCTTCGCGCCACTCCGGTACTCAGCGTCGCTCGACGGGGATCCAGAGCTCGCCGGTTCCCGAAGTCCAGTCGGCGCTCTTCTCGGTGACGGTCAGCAGTTCCGGCCCCGGGACCACTTGGTAGGGGTTGGAAGGGAACCATTCGCTGAACGCGTCGGCCCAGAGTTGTTGCAGTGCAGACTGAAAGTTCTCCGATGCCTGCGCCTCGAACACCACCCACTTCGACGGCGCCACCGGGAGCGAGTCCCACTCCGGATGGTGCGTCGTCGACGCCACCGCGAAGTAGTAATCGAACAGGCTCCCGTCTTCTCGCTCCGGCTCGAATCCGTCACTGACGAAGAGGATCTCGGGTAACTCCGGGACGTCGGCGACCGCTGTGAGCGCCTGCCCGGTTCCAGGTTCAAGGCTCTGGTGGAACTCCGTCATCGCGGTGTTCTCGCCTTGATACTTCAAGGGGATTCGCGTTTTTCTACCGACGACGTGGAACTCCGGCAGGTCGACTATTCGGTATCGCATGGTGCTCCGTCCTTCGATGGTCAGGTGAAATGTCACCGCTTGCTGCGAACGAAGGACTGCACCCGGCCTGCGTGCCGCCGATGGCGTCAGGCCGTTCATCTGGCGGAACGCCCGAGTGAAGGCGTCCGACGACGAGTATCCGTACTTGGAGGCGACGTCGAGAACCCCGACGCCGTCGAGAATTTCCGCCGTTGCCAACGTCATTCGACGCGCTCGGATGTAGTGCGACAGCGACATGCCTGCCAGCGCCGAGAAGACGCGTCGGAAGTGGTACTCCGAGGTGAGCGTGATCCGCGCGAGTTCCGTCGCGTCGATCTCACCCGCCAAGTTGTCCTCGATGTAGCCGAGGGCATCGTTCCACCGACCCAGCATGCCGTCCCTGCCTTCCTTCGTTCTGACCGAAACGATAGGAGCGCACCCGGCGCGGATTCTCGACTTTCCGTGCCGCGAACTGTCGGTGATGCTACCAATGCCAGGCGTTACCGCCGACGTTCTCGACGGTCTGCTGCAGCACGCGAATGGTCGTCGCGAAGTCCTCCGGGCTGATCCCCTGCATCCGTTCGGCGTGCAGGTCGCGTTGAAGGTCCGCGGCGTCGCGGAACTTCTCGGCGCCCGCGTCGGTGAACGTCAGCCTGGAGTCTGTTTGCGTCACCCACCCCTTGTGCGTTGCGGAGTCGATGGCGTCGACGATCGCCTGCGGGGTGTCGTTGTGGCCGATCAGCTCGATGGTCGCATCACGATCGACGCCTCCCGGGTGCAACGAAAGTTGGTGAAGAAGCCACCATTCGGGTTGTGCCACATCGATGTCGCGGAGCGCGCCCTGGGTCCGGGTGCGGATCGCTTCACCTGCGCGGACGGTCCAGAATCCTATGGGTTGCTTTTCCGGCGGTTGCATGTCTCGTGTCGTGTTCATGTACTCGACGGTAGAAGCTCGAGTGCACTCGAGGTCAAACGCTGCGTCAGGATGCATACTCGTGAGATGGCAGACGAGTTCACGTGGTCGCAGTTCTCGTCGATCGTGCTGATCTTCGTCGGTGTGCCGACCGTGATCGGCGGATGCGCGGCATGGTCAGCGCTGTGGTCGGAGAGGGCACGGTTCGCCGGGCAGACGGGTAGCGGACGAGTGGGAGTGTGGGGCACCGGTTGGATTGCGTTCGTCGGTGGGTTCGTGGCGTGCGCCGGATGGCTGAGCTGGTCGGCCGACTACAGGGGAGAGGTCCGAGGGCCCGGATTGCCCGCGCCGAACCAGTTTCTGACGTGGCAGGTAGTAGCCTGCGGCGCAACGGTTGTCGGAGTGTGTTTCGGCGCAGCACGGCTATCCAGGTGGGTCCGTGCCGGCGGGTTGGCCGCTGCACTGGGCACCGCAGGGGGATTCACGACTGCATTTGCGGTCAGCGCGAGCACCGATTCGACAGGGCAGGCGGGCGTGGGAGTGTTGCTGTCCCAGGTCGGCTGGCTTGCGGCGCTGGTGGTTCTGATGCTGGTTCGCGCGAAGATACTGACGCGCAATTCACGTACGCACCAAGGACCTACGCGTCGCACCGGTACCAGTGGGTGCGACGCGTAGGTCGGGTCCGTGAACCGCGCGTGGGGATTCGTAGCCCGAGTCAGCAGCTGACGTCGTCGTTCGGCATGACTCCGTCGACCAGGTAGTCGGTGATGACGTCCTGGGCGCACTGGTTCTGCCCGAGAGCGTAGACGCCGTGACCGCTTCCGTCGGCGGTGAGGAGTCGCGAGCGGTCGCCGAACATCTCGTTGATCCGTTCGCCGTTGCCGAGCGGTGTCACCGGGTCGCGTCGGTGCTGTGCGACGAGGATGTTCGTCGGGCCGTCGGCCTCCACGGGCACGGGTGGTTCGGTGTGCTCGAGCTGCCAGTACGCGCACGGCATGATGTTCGCGGCTGCGGCGCCGAACAGCGGGTTCTTCTCGCGGTCTTCTTCGATTGCCTGCTTGTAGACCTCCGGGTCACGGGGCCATTCGACGTCGTTGCAGGTGACCGCCAGGAAGACCGACCAGGTGTTGTCGAATGCGGACGCCCCGTGTCCGACGGGTGGGCCCTCGGAGGGGAGTGTGTCCAGCGCAGCCCTCCATGTCTGTGCCGTCGCGTCGTAGGAGGCCGGGTTGTACAGCGCCACGAACATTCCGAGCCGGAAGCTGCGGCCGTCGAGTCCCTCGACCGGTTCGCGATCCAGCTTGTCGGCGATGGTGAAGTACGTCTGCCGTACTTCTTCCGGCGTACTGCCCAATCGGTACTGCTCGTTGCGCTCCGCCGCCCACTTCGCGAAATCGGGGAAGGTGTCCTCCATGCCTTCGGAGTAACTACGCATACCGTCGCGGTCGAGGTGGGTGTCACCGATATTGCTGTCCAACACTATTCGGTCGGTCTTGTCCGGGAACAACGATGCGTACGCACCTCCGAGTGCGGATCCGTAGGAGTACCCGAGGAAATTGCCCTTCTCGTCTCCGAGTGCTTGACGGATGCTGTCGAGGTCGCGTGCCATGTTGGCCGTCGTCACGTGCTTCATACGGCCGTCGTCGCCCTCGGCGCAGTTCTCCGCGACGCGCCTCGCTACGGTGTTCTGCTCGTCGAATGCGCTGTCGTCGTACGCATACGGTGGAACAGCTCCTCGGTACTGGATGTCGTCGGTGATTCCGCAGTTGATGGGCGACGAGTGTCCGATTCCGCGTGTGTCGATGCCGATGAGGTCGTAAGTGTCCAGTGTCTCCTGCGGTATTCCGCGTTCGACGAGGAACGTGGGTTGGTCCAGTCCGGTGCCGCCGGGGCCGCCGGGATTGAGCATGAGCGAGCCGCGCCGCTCGTCGGGGTTCGTCGACGCGAGCTTGGAGATGGTGAGGTCGATTCGTTCGCCGTCCGGGTCGTCGTAGTCGAGCGGTACCGGCACTGTGGCGCACTGCAATCCGGTGCTGTCGACGTCATCGGGGCAGGCCGTCCACGTGATCGGTTGGTTGTGTGCGGTCCAGTCGTATGCGGCCGTGGCGGGAGGTGGGTGCGCGTCCGTGTCCGGGGTGGAGGATGCCGAACAACCGGCGATCACCGTTCCGGACACCGCGAGGATCAATGCTGGGCGAATCACTTTCATGGTGTTTCCTTTCGGTTCAGTTGGCCGCTGCGTCGAGCAGCCAGTGGTAGCGCAGGCGAAGGCCGCGCTCGATGCTGGCGACGGCGGTGGCAAGGGTGAGCGTGATGTTCAGCCACACCGGCAAGCTGACGGGTGAGGTGAAGACTCCGAGGGAATCGGCGATGGGCGGCGCCTTCGACAATGCGTCAGCGAGCTGCAGAAGCAGCAGCACGACACCGACGATCAGCATCGTTGCCGATACCGCCCCGATGGCGCGGCTGGCGATCGGGTGGTGGCGGTCGAGGCGTGCCCGACGCCCCTCTGCCGACGCGGGGTCCGGCACGAGCTGATGCTCGGTACCGTCGTCGGCGATGAAGTGGCAGCGTTTGAGGCCGAAGCCGCTCATCGCGACGTCGATGATGCCGCCGTCGACGGTGAACGCCGCAGGTAGTTTCGATTCTGCGAGGTGGCGCCCGTCCCGGTAGAGGTCTGCCTTGACGTCTCCCGAGCTCTGGTTCTGCCAGTGCCTGACGTCGATCGCGTACTCCGTGTTCTCGCGCTTCAGGTAGAACAGCGCGCGGCCGGGCAGTTGCCACCAGCGAAATCGCTGTAGTGCGCGTCCGTCGCCCACTCGCACCCGGCGGGTGGCCCTGTGCTGTTTCCATTCGTCGAACACTGCTCTTCCTTTCCTGGTAGAAGCACTAGCACGCTGTACTGTCGTAAGCGATGAGCCGACACTAGCACACTGTGCTAGCACGGCGTGCTAGTCAAGTGGAAAGAGGGACACGATGGCAGAGGTGCTCGATACGCGAGCGAAGATCATCATCGCGGCGTGCGAGATGATCGGCGAGGATCAGGCGTCGACGCTGAGCGTGCGCTCGGTGGCCGCGCGCGCCGGAGTGAGCATGGGGTCGCTGCGGCACCACTTCCCGACGCAGCGCGCGCTGCGCGATGCTGTTCTCGAGACCATCTACGACGTGGTGACGACGGACGACCAGGTCATTCACGACGAGACGGTGCCGGCGCGGGACCGTCTGGTGCAGTGCCTGCGTCTGATTCTGAGTCCGCTCGTCGGCGACAAGGCACGGGAGGCGTGGTTGAACTTCATGGCATCGTTCGTGGAACCCGAACCCACCGATCGGCTTCGGGCCTCGTACGCGGCGATCACCGACGAGGGCAGGCGCAGGGTCGAACACTGGCTGGGCGTCCTGGGCAAGGAGGGAGCCCGCGCCGACGGCGACCTGGGTCAGCAGGCAACGTTCCTCAACACCGTCGTCACCGGCCTGTCGCTGGATCGGGCGATGCCCATCGACCATTCGGTTCTGCACACCGAAACCGCCACACTGTATTTCGCGGTGGACGCGGTGCTGACGCCCGCCTCCGGCGGGTGAGTCAGCCGGGGAGAGTTCCCCCGAACCAGGCCGTCAGTGCGGCGGACAATCCGTCGTCGGTGCCCTCTCCCACCCAGGCGACGTAACCGTCCGGCCGCACGAGTACGGCTGTCGGCGCCGGAATTTCGCCGATCACGGGCAGTTCCCATGGCCCGTCGCATCGCGCGCGCACTCCGTTCACCGACGGCCCGGAAAATTCGAGCAGTACCGGCGCGGCAGAGTGCAGCAACTCGAACACCCTGGTCGGCCCGGTATCGGTGACGAGGTCCAGGTCCGGCATGCGCCGCCCCAGAAGCGGATGTCCGACGCCCATCTCGTAGGTCACGTCGAGCCCGGAGATCAACGCTGCCATACGATTTCCCGCATCGCCGACGACTATCTCGTCGAGCAGATCCTTCATTGCCTCGTGCCGCGGGTCGGCTTTCTGGAAGAGCGATTGCGCCATCGTGTATTTCAATGCTCGTGCGCCGGCGGGGTGCCGTTCGGAATGGTAGGTGTCCAGCAGTGCGTCGCTGCTGATGCCTCGCACTACCTGCGCCAGCTTCCACCCGAGATTCACGGCGTCCTGCAGTCCGAGACCGATGCCCTGGCCTCCCGTCGGCGAGTGCACGTGTGCGGCATCGCCGGCGAGCAGGATTCGACCTTTCCGGTACGACGCCGCCTGGCGCGTGGCGTCGGTGAATCGGGACAGCCAGGTGGGTGAGTGAACGCCGAAATCGGTGCCGAACACCTCCACGAGACCGCGCCGGAGATCGTCGAGCGAGGGCTCGGTGCCTCGCTGTAGCTCCTTCTCGGTCAGTACCACTCTCACCGTGCCGTCGCCCATGGCGTGCAGGCCGTGAACACCGCGTTCGTCGATTTTCCCGGCAGTGGGAAGTTCTTCGGTGACGGATACGTCGGCGATCAGGCTGCTGCGGGTGGCGTCGGGTCCGACGAAGTCGATTCCGGACTCCCGACGTACGACGCTCCGGCCTCCATCGGCGCCGACGACGTACTGCGCGTCCAGTCTCTCGCCTGAATCGAGAACGACTGCAGCGTTGTCGACGGCTGAACAGTCGACCGAGGTGACCTCGCTGGCCCGTCTGATGGTCACGCCGAGTTCGAGGGCGTGTTCCAGCAGTAAACGCTCGATGTGATTCTGGAACAGCGCAAGGGTGTACGGGTGGCGGGTGGGTAGCTGTCCGATGTCCAGCCGCGTGCCGGCGAACGACGCCACCTGTACGGTAGTGCCCTCGTCGAGGAACCGTTGGGCTATCCCTCGCTGATCGAGTAGTTCGATTGTGCGGGAGTGTATTCCGCCGCCTCGGGAACCCGCGAGCTCCTGGGACGAGCGTCGATCCAGGAGGAGGGCGTCCACCCCGGCCGATTTCAGTTCGGCGGCGAGCATCAACCCCGTCGGACCGCTGCCGACGATCACCACGTCATACACGACGACCTCGCTTTCGGGAGGGTACGAGTAGCGGGACGAGTCGAACGTACGCCACCATGCCGACCAACTCCACCAACGTCTGCGTCACCACGACCACCGCGGCTACCGACAGAGAATCCGGCAGAGCGAGCGCCAACGGCAGCACGACGAGCGAGTTACGGGTAGCGCCGGAGAAGACCAGCGCACGCGTCGCCGGTACGTCCTGACGGGCGATCCGTCCGGCGGCCAGACCGACGAAAGCCATGACCACGAGAAACGCGATGAATACGGCTACCGCGGAGGCCAGTTCCGTTCCGCGGCCACGAACGGAATCGATCTGCGACGCGACCACCACCAGCAAGGTGGCCATCATCAAGGGAACCATCGCTGCCGCCGCGACGTCCATGATTCTCCGGCCGATCGTGTGCCGGCGCGCCACCGCCTGTGTCACAGCCGCCGATCCGAGAGGAACGACGACGAGGAGGAAGAATGCCTCGGCGAACGGCGTCACATCGATGGCGGACACCACATCGGAGCCGACGAAAATCCACAGATACAGTGGCAGAAAAGCGATTTGAAGAAGCATCAACAGCGGAGCCGCGGCAAGCAGACGCTGTGACGCGGCTCCCGCCAGTCCACTGAACACGATGACGTAGTCGATGCAGGGCGCCAGCAGCACCAGCAGAATTCCGACGAGAATTGCCTCGTTGCCGGACACGGGCCGCGTCAGAGCGAACACCACGATCGGCACCGCCACGAAGTTCAAGAGCACCGCGGCGGCGAGAAACCGAGTGTCCTTCAGCGCCTTTCCGATCGAGGCGAACGGGACTGCGAGGAACGTCGCGTACAACAGCACGATCAGGACCGGGTTGATGGCGTGTTCGAACACCGGCGCCGACTCCGGTGACGCCGACCCCACCACGGCTCCGACCGTCAAAGCAGCCAGATACAAGGGAATCTGGTGCCTCTCGAGCCAGGTGTGCATACTCGTCACAGTAGTGGGCCGCGTCGTGTTCCGGGGTTCGGCTCGGGGCCTATCGGTAGTCGAAACGGATGAACACCGTGTCGTTCGGCCCGTGGGTGCTCACGTGGGCTCGCACCTGATACACCTCCCAGATCAGATCCTCGGTCAGTACCGCAGCCGGGGTGCCCGCAGCGACCACTCTGCCCTGCGACAGCACCACCATGTGGGTGCAGAACATCGCTGCGAGGTTGAGATCGTGCAACGCAACGACGCTGGTGATGGGCAGCCGGGAGACGAGGGACAGTAGTTCGAGCTGGTGATGGATGTCGAGGTGATTGGTCGGTTCGTCGAGCAGAAGCTCGCGCGGTTCCTGGGCGAGGGCGCGCGCGATCTGCGCCCGCTGTCGCTCGCCACCGGACAGTTGGTGCCACAACCGGTGCGCCTTGTCGGTCAACCCGGTGTGTTTCAACGCAGCGTCGACTGCCTTCTGGTCCGCCGACGCATTACCGCCGAATGCGCCACGGTGCGGGATGCGGCCGAGCCGGACGACGTCTGCGACGGTGATGTCGAAATCCGTGTCGGCGTGCTGACTCACCACGGCAACGGCTTTCGCGATGTCGCGTCGACGCATGCCGGCCAGTTCCGCGTCGTCGAGCGTGACGACGCCGGACGTCGGCTTGACGGCGCCGTTCATCAGTTGCAGCAGTGACGATTTGCCGGATCCGTTGGGGCCGAGCAGTCCGACGGTATCGCCGGACGCCGGTGTCAGAGTCACCCCGTCGACGACGAGAGCACCACCGCGCTGCCACCGCACGTCGGACGCTGCGAGTGTCATGCGGACTTCTTCCGTCTGGCCAGGATGGCGATGAATGCAGGAACTCCCACCAGCGCCGTGCCGACGCCGACGGGCAGAGGCGTCGGCGCGAAGGCGACGCGGGAGACGGCGTCGACCCAGACCATGAACACCGCGCCCATCAGCGCGGTCACGGGGATCAGCCGGTTGTGTCGTGATCCGATGAGAAACCGTGCGGCGTGCGGCAGTACGAGGCCGACGAAGCCGATGGCGCCTGCGACGCTGACGAGCGTCGCGGTGATGAGCGCGGTGACGACGAGCAGTGCGGTACGCGCCGCGCGGACGTTGATGCCGAGGGATGACGCCACTTCGTTGCCGAAGCTGAAGGCGTCGAGGACGAAGGCGTAGTAGAAGCAGAGGGCGACGCCAACGGCGACCACCGCGACGCACAGGATCACGTCGTCCCAGCGAACGCCCTCGAGTGATCCGAGCAGCCAGAACATGACTCCGCGGGTCTCGTCGGAGTCGGCGAACGCGAAGATCACGAGCGAAGTCAACGCCGAGAAGAGTTGTGTGCTGGCCACACCCGCGAGAATGACCCGGTCGTTGTTTCCGCCCGACAGGTGGGCGAGCAGAAGGACGAGCCCGAACGCGACGAGGGCACCGACGAACGCGCCACCGGACAGGCCCAGTGCGGCACCACCGATTCCGAGGATGCCGACGACGACAGCTCCTGTCGAGGCTCCCGAGCTGATGCCGAGCACGAACGGGTCCGCCAGCGGGTTTCGCAGCAGCGACTGCATGATGACACCGCAGATGCCCAGGCCGCTCCCGCATGCGGCGGCGACGAGGCTGCGAGGCAGTCGTTCTTCCCAGACGATCGCGTTCTTGGACACCTTCACCGGTATGTCGGTCAGACCCAGATGATTGGTGACGACGTCGCGGACGTTGACCAGCGACACACTCGCAGGCCCCAGCGTCATCGCGACGGCGACCGATGCCACGAGCAGGACGAGGCCGCCCGCCAGAACGGCGGGCAGACCCAGCCCGCGACGTACTGCGGGCGCCGTGGTGTTCAGGACTGTGGTGTTCAGGATTGCGGGCCCATCTCACGCAGGCCCGCGGCGACTTTCTCGACACCGTCGACGAGCCTGATGGACGGGTTCATCTCGGCTCCGTGGAGAGAGATGTAGCGCTTGTCCTGTACGGCCTGCATGGTGTTGGTGACCGGGTCCGATTCCAGGAACGCGATCTTGTCGGCGAGGAGGTCGCCGGGGAAGCGCGCACGAAGCAGATCGCCGAGCACGAGCACGGACGGGCTGCGGTCGACCATCGTCTCCCAACCGACGGCCGGCCAGTCGTCGTCCAGGTCGGAGTAGACGTTGGTGGCGCCGACCGTCGTCGCGATCAGGTTGGCGGAGCCGAGTCCGCCGGCGACGTAGGGACTCTTGGTGTCGGCGAACCAGAACGCCATGGTCTCACCGGTCTCGGCCAGTTCGGCGGTCGCGGCGGTCATGCGGTCCTGCAGTTCGGTGACCAGGGCGGCGCCGCGGTCCTGCACGTCGAAGATCTCGGCGAGCTCAGTGATCTCCTGGTAGAGCGCGTCGACTGTCAACGGGTTGGTTCTGGTGTTGCCGCCGTTGATGCTGAGGCCGTTGTCGCAGTCCGTCGGCGACAGGTAGGTCTGGGCGCCGGTCTCGGCGAAGCGGGCACGCTCGGCGACGCCGCCTTCCTTGAAGTGACGGCCGAACGACGCGGTGACGAAGTCGGGGTCGGCGTCGAGCACCACCTCGTAGGTGGGTGCGTTGTCGGCGAGACGGGGCACGTCGGAGTTCGCCGCTTCGAGGTTCTCTCGCACCGGGTCGGTCCACGATGCGGTGCCGACCATGCGGTCCTGCAGCCCGAGAGACAGCAGGATCTCGGTCGAATTCTGATCCAACGACACCACACGCTGCGGGGGAGCGTCGACGGTGACGGACTCGCCGCAGTTGTCGAGGACGAGTGGGTAAGCCGTGTCGCCGTTGCCGCCGACGGCATCGGAATCGGTCACGGCCTCGGACTCACCGCACGCGGTGAGAAGTCCAGCGACGACGGCCATGGCGCCGACGCGCCTGAGCAATGCACTCACGATGAACACTTTCTGAGACGGCACAATGCGTGAGTGAACACGGCATGTCTGCGCGATCCACTCGCGCAGAACGTACGAGGCGACGAACGCGGATAGGCTAACCTATGCCGATCCCCGAAGTCATATCGTGGTCGGACTACTGAACGAGCGGGGGGATTGATCGTGGCGGCGGGCGTCGACGGCCGACATTCGAGATGGCGCTGGTCGTTCATCACCGAGTTGACGCGGGCAACCCCGACGATCCGGCTTCTCGTGCTGACCCAGTTGACGTTCAACATCGGGTTCTTCATGGTGCTGCCGTACCTGTCGGTGCACTTGACGTCCGACCTGGGGCTCGGTGCGGCGGTGGTCGGTGTGGTCCTCGGCGTCCGCACGTTCTCGCAGCAGGGACTGTTCTTCATCGGCGGCACTCTCGCCGATCGATGGGGTATCAAGCCGGTCGTCCTCGTCGGATGCGGCATCCGGGTGCTCGGATTCCTCGGCATGGCGGTAGCAGGTTCTCTGGCCGGTGTGGTCGCGGCGACGGTGGCCATCGGCTTCGCAGCCGCATTGTTCTCCCCTGCCGTCGAATCCGCGATCGCCATCGAGGCGGGCAGAAGCGAGCGCGACGGCGGGCCCAGCCGGGTCGAGACGTTCGCGCTGCTGTCGGTGTGCAATCAGATCGGCTCGTTCACCGGCCCGCTGATCGGATCGGTACTGCTGGTCGTCGACTTCCGTGTTGCCTGCACGGTCGCTGCCGTGATCTTCGTCGGCGTCATCGGAGCACATCTTAGATGGCTGCCGAACGAACCGGGCGAGCACCGAGGCGAGTCGTGGCTCTCCGGGTGGAACGACGTGGTGCGCAACAAGACTTTCGTGTTGTTCGCGGTCGCGATGAGCAGCCAACTGGTGGCATACAACCAGCTGTATCTGCTGCTGCCCCTGGAGGTCGAACGGGCGTGGGGATCGCAGGCAGTGCTGGGGTGGTTCTTCGCGATCTCCGCGGTGTTCGTGGTGTCCTCGCAGATGGGCATCACCCGCATGGTCGGCGCACGATCACCCCGGGTCACGTTGCCGGCCGGATTGGCAGTCATGGCACTGTCGTTCGTGGTCGTGGCACTGACGACTCCCCTCGGGCTCAGCGGGTTCGTCGGCCTGCTCCCGGCGGCAGGTTTCGTTGCCCTGCTCGCACTCGGGCAGATGATCGCCATGCCGCAGGCCCGTGACATCGTCCCGCGTTTGGCCGGTGAGCGCAGGCTGGGTGCCTACTACGGCTTCATGGCATCCCTCGGAGGCATCGGTGTTCTGATCGGTTCGGTCGCCATCGGGGCTGTCATCGACGCCGCTCCATCGACGGGGTGGGGTTCGAGCACGCCGTGGCTCGTGGCCGCCGTCTTCCCCCTCGCCAGCGTCCTCGGTATCCGCTTCGTGCTGAGGATCCTCCCTTGAGGGCTCGGGGCCGGGCCTGAAGCTCCATTGTTAGGTGCTGGCGGGCAGATCCGGGCATATGAGGCCACAGAATGGAGCGTCAGGCACCCCTGGTGAGCCGGAATCCGAATCTGTACGCGATGATCCCCGCGACAGCCCCGAGCGCCGCACCCATCAGAGGGGCGAACCAGACGGCCCGTCGCAGGAACAGCCCCGATCGAACCTGGAACGAGATGTCCTGCGAGGTCTCGGAGGCGTGGCTCATCTGCACTCCCCGCAGCGGTTCGTACACACCGTTGTACTCGACCTCGGAGGCGAAGTATGCCTGCTGAACGAACTCGAGAACCGCAGGGAGAAGACCGACAACAGCACCGGTGAGGCTCAGCAGCAGCACGAGTGAACGCACGGTGCGTATCGTAACGAGTCGTGTCGGACGAGGCGTACGGACGGGTGACCAATCCAGAGCGGTTCGCGCCGCTGGTGACTGCAGCGAAAGAATTTGCGGACGATGTGGCGACACGGTTCGACGTCGATGTCACTCGTGTGGCCGGTGACCCGGGTTCGCAGGTGGTCGAGGCCGTTCACTTCGTACCAGCGCAGGACGACCAGGCGCCGTTGATCGTCTCCTTCACGTCGTTTCCCGGAGTGCTTCTCGATGTGGGTGCATCACAGCGAATCGCGTTGCCCGCGTGCGGGTGCGATGCGTGCGAAGAGGATGTCGAGAATCTGATCGGCCACCTGAACAGGTACCTCTCCGCTCTCGTCTCGGGGCAGTTTTACGAGCGCATTGTCGATTCGATGGTCGAGCACGTGTGGGAAGGCGGTAATTGGCGCAATTCGGGTCGTGGCCCGATTCCCGAGTTACGTGTCGCGATGCCCGAGGATGGGCGATGGAAGCGGTGGTCTCCGAAGTGACCGGTCAGAAGTCCTGCTCGAATCGGTACCAGTCTCCGTCGAAGTCGTAGAACTCGATGGCCTCGTCGTACTGTGGCCGCCCCGGCGCCGGGGGACCGTCGGGGAGGTAGCCGAATCCGATGGAGCCGCCCAGTCCGCTGTCGACGAAGACAAGGCACCCCGTCCCCAGTGGGCGGACGGCCACCACGGTGTAGACGCCGATTCGTTGACCCCCGGATGCGGAACGGCATTGCGAGACAGTCTCCGTCAGCGCGTCCTCGGATACTGCGAATGCAACGGTCCGGGGCAGCGACAACGCCACTGCGCCGACGGTGAGTAGTACGAGAACGGGTGCGACGACACTCCACCCCCGTGCCCGGTACTTGGACCAGCCGATGAGGGCGAAGGCCGACCACAGCACTGCGAACACCACGAGTGGGACCACCGCGAGACCGAGGAACAGGCCATTGGGACTGGGAGGCGTGAAGGCCCACAGAACGAGGCCACACCCGAGCGCTACCAGCACCGTGATGACGGCGGACGCCCAGTTCCACCGTGTCCGATCGGGTGCAGTCATGGTCGCCGACCCTACTTGATTCCACTCCGCGCGAAGCCTGCGATGAAATATCGCTGGAACAGGAGAAACACCACGGCCATCGGGACGACATTGACGAGCGCGAAGGCCATGGTCGCGCCGTAGTCGCTGTTGGCCTGACCTTGTAGGTAGAGCAGACTGATCGGCAGAGTGAAACAACTCGTTCTCGCGCAGCGCGATCAACGGCCATGCGAAATCGTTCCACGACTACAGCAAGCCTGCCGTAGGTAATCGACACCGACCGTTGTCGAACCTGCGGGGGAGAAACGGACCGGACCTCTCGAAATTTCGCGTGCGCGGGGCGGGTGTGAAGTACCGTCGTGGTTCGGGGCGACAGCAGGGGGATCGATGAGACGTGTGATTGCGGCGGTGTTCGTCGGAGCACTGGTGTTCGTGGCACCGGCTGCAGCGCAGCCACTTCCACCGGCTGCAGTGCAGCCACTTCCACCGCCTGCGCCCACGTCGTGGTTGTGCAGTCCGGATTTTCCTGCTGATCCGTGTGATTTGCCTTCCGACACCACGGACCTCGCAACCGGTGAGGTGACGCCTGCGTCGCAGATTCCCGATGCGGAGAAGCCCGTGGACTGCTTCTACGTCTATCCGACCGTCAGTGACCAACTCGCGCTGAACGCGGACATGACGGCTCAGCCGGAGGTGCAGTCGATCGCGAGCTATCAGGCGTCGCGGTTCGGGGGCCAGTGTCGAGTGTTCGCGCCGATCTATCGGCAGATGACGCTGACCCCCGGTTTACCGGCGGGTCTGCTCGGAGCCCCGGTCGGTCTGACCGGGTACGCCGATGTGCTCGCAGCGTGGGACGACTATCTCGCGCACGAGAACAACGGCCGAGGCGTCGTGTTGATCGGGCATTCGCAGGGCACGATGATTCTGCGGAAGCTGATGCAGGAACGGATCGATCCCGACCCCGTGTTACGCGAACAGCTGGTTGGAGCGTTCTTGCTCGGCGGTAACGTCCTGACGTCTCGTGGAAGTACCGTCGGTGGAGACTTCCAGAACATCCCGCTGTGCACCGAGCGCGGCCAGTCCGGCTGTGTCGTGGCGTATTCCGTTGCGAGTGCCGATCCGCTGGTGTCGCTTTTCGGCAATTCGTCGTTCGATCTGCTTTCGCGTGCAGTCGAGCTTCGGACGGGGCCGGAGTATCAGGTGGCGTGCACCGATCCGGCGCCGCTGAGCGGAATCACCGGCCCGGTGGGCATCACAGTGCCGAGCGCGCCGTACAGCCCGAGCCTGATGTCGTTCCTTCTCGACTACTCATGGTTCCCCGGCGGCGAGCCGACGTCGGCATCGACGTGGACCACCAGCGCACAGCGCGCCGTCGGCTCATGCACCAGCGTGAACGGTTACGAGCTGTACAAGTTCGTCCTGTCACCGGGGCAGCAGGTCAACGAACTACCCGCATTCAGCAGCCATCTCGTGGACATGAATCTGGGATACGGCAGGCTCGTCTCGATCGCGCGTCAACAGATCGAGACGTACACACGCTAGGGCCCGAACATTTCGAGGAACTGCTCCAGGGTGGGTACTGCGGGAGGTGCTACGACTCCCGGGGACAGGTCGATGCCGCCGAGGGCGCCGAGGACGTCGTCGGTCTGTGCTGCGGCCGAGCCGTAAGTGTTGGCCGCGACCGAGAAACCGTCACCGATGGATGCGGAGGCGACGACGCTGGATGCGTCGTCGGCCCAGCCCCATTTGGTTCCGGTCACGTCGGCGAGCTCGCCTGTGCCCCAGTCCTGCTGGGTGCCGTCGGTGGCGACGGGGCTCGACGAGTTCATCCATCCCAGGATCGGGCTCGCCGGGTCGGTTCTTTTCTTCGCTTCCAGGAAGCGGACGGTATCCGCGGTGCTGGTGTAGGAACTACCCCAGAAACCTCCGCGGGAGGTCGACGGCAATCCGAATTCGGCGGCGGTGGCGTCGATCGCGTTCGGGTACTTGGAGTCTAGTGCGGACGCGGCGCCGTCGTCGCTGGATTGGATCATCCGTGCCGCGAGATCGCGGTCGCCGGCCGACCCGTCTCCGTGGCGTAGTGCGTAGTCCGCCAGGTACAGCTTGACCGTGGACAAGCCCGGTCGGGCGTCGTTCTCGTTGGCGGTTCCCACGCGCAGACCGCTGGGCGAATGCTCGAAGGAGATCGAGGTCCGAGCGGGTACGTCGGCGAAGTTCTCGGGACCGGGGAGCGCCGACGCCGGTGCCGCGGCTGCGAGTGCGCATGCGACGGCGGCGAGGGGTGCGAGGGACAGGTGTCGTAGCGACGGCATGCAGGGTGTTACCCCGTTGTGGAACCGGTCAATCCGGACTCAGCGAAGCGCGTCCGCGATGCGGGGGACCAGGGTGTCGATGGCGTAGGGAATGGACAGCACCGAGTTGTAGGTGATCGCGCCACGCTGATCGAGGGTGGCGGGAATGATGGCACCGTTGCGACCGGCTGTGGTGTTGGCGAACGCACGGTTCTCGGCGACGATGTCGAAGTTCTCGTCGGGTCCGAGAACGAGCATGACGTCGGCGTCGAGCATGTTCGTGTTCTCGGCCGAGAATTCGACGTAGAACGTGTCACCGGTGTCGCCGTCGAGCACGGGCTGCGGCGTCGCGAAACCGAGGGAGGTGAGGAACTGGCCACGTCCGTCACCGGGGAGGAAGCCTGCGTACACGCCGCTGTAGGACATGACGGCGACTCCGGTCTTGCCTGCGAACTCGGGATGCGCGGCTACGGTGTCGGCGAGTAGGGCGTCGGTCTCCTCGTTGAGCCGCACCCCCTCGTCCTTCATGCCCATTGCGGTGGCGATGGTCTCGGTCGCAGCGGCGCGAGGGACCGCGTACGCCGCAGTGCCAACCGGCCGCGCGACGGTGGGTGCGATCTCGCTGAGCTTGTTGTAGGTCGCCTCGTCGAACCCGGCGTTGAGGCCGAGAATCAGGTCGGGTGCGAGCTCGGCGATCTGCTCGAGATTGGGTTCCGAGTCCGACTCTATGCGGGTGAGTTCGGCGTCGCCGACTTGTTCCTGGGCCCACGGGCCGAGCCCGGTTTCGTAGAACGCGAAACCACTGTTTCCGACGGGAACCTGGCCGAGGGCGAGTACGACGTCGGCGTCGGAGACCCCGAGGGTGACGATGCGTTCCGGCGTCGAGGGCACTTCGGTGCTCCCGAAGACGTGCTCGATCGTCACGGGGAACTCGCCGGTGGGGGCGGTGGAGGTCGTCTCGCCTTCCGAGCTGGAACACCCTGTCAGGGCGCCTGCGAGCAGTACCGCGCCGACTATCGCTGCACCGATTCTCATCGAACTCATCCACCCGATCCGTGATTCCGCTTGTTTGGTCAGGGAACCCTAACTCAGCTTCGGGTGAGGGCGAGCTCGAGGGTCTGTGTCGTAGGTGTGTGGCACCGTGGTCGGTGTGACACTGTTCGGTATCGACGTCAGCAATCATCAGGGCAACTTCGATTTCGCCGCGGCCAAGGCCGAAGGGTTCGTGTTCGCGACGCACAAAGTCACCGAGGGGGCCGGGTATCGCGACCCGTTCTGGCCGCGGGCCGCTGCGGAGATGGCGACGCATTTTCCCGGGCGGTGGGGCGGGTACGTGTTCTGTCGAACGAACACCGACCCGGCGGCCGAAGCGGAGACGCTGCGCAATCACGCTGGCGGCGTTGATTTTCCGTTGCAAGTGGATTACGAGGACACAACGAACGGCGGGTCGGTGGACGATCTTCTCCGGCGGTTCGACGCCTACCGCGCGGTGGGGTTCCAGCAGTTCCTTCCGGTGTATCTTCCGCGCTGGTTCTGGGAAACGCGAATGGGCAGTGCGCCTCTGGACCGATTACCGGTAGGGGTCTGGAACAGCGATTACGTCTCCGGGCGTGACTTCGCCTCCCGGTTGTATCCCGGGGACAACTGGGCGCCGGCGCGCGGCGCCGGCAGGTTCGGTGGCTGGGCGGACATGGGAGGCAAGCCCGTGCAGATCCTGCAGTTCTCCGAGAGTGCCTCGGTGGCCGGTCAATTCATCGACGCCAATGCTTTTCGGGGCGACGACGCGGCGCTGGCGGAGCTGTTCAGAACACCTGCGTGAACTGGTACCACTCACCGTCGTAGTGGGAGTACTCGATGTCCGGCCGTCCGGCATAGTGCGTGTACGAGTTCGGGATTCCCAGCGGGAGGTAGGCCAGGCCCACGCCGTCGACTCGGCCACCGCCGCGTAGGTACAGCATGCAGCCGCCCTGCCCTGTCGCGTCTGAATCGACCGGCATCGTGTGCCAGACGCGGTACAGGCCGACCCGTCGTTCGGCGGTGTCGACGTCGGGGCACTCCTCAGCGGTCGCCGTCAGCGCGCCCTCGGACACGGCGAAGGCGAACGACGACGGTAGGGACAACGCCACGAGGACGGCGGTGACCAGTGCGAACACCGGTGCGATTGCCGTCAGCCGTAGCCTCCGATACTTCACCCACCCGATCAGGCCCAGTAGCAGCCACATCGCGGCCACGGCGAGCGCGGCATCCTGCGCGATTGCGAAGTACAGGTAGTTACGTTCGGGCGGTACGTACGCCCACAGCACGAGCAGACACACGAGAGCGGCGAGTACCGCCACCACGATCGTCAGTCCAACCCACCACGGCGCCCCCCTGGGCCTGTCGGTCATCCACGACACTGTGCCACGTCGGCGCCGAGTTCACGCGCGTTTCGGCCGGGGCACCGTGATGGAGGCGATGAGGGCCGCGTTGGCGGGGTCGTCCCAGGCGCTGGGGGTGATGCTTCGTACCTGCCCATCGGCCACGCCTCGGTTCAGGTCGATCCGCGTCGTCGTTCCCGCCTCGAAGTCGAGCTTCAGCAACTCGTCGGTTTCGTGTACCTGCCATTCGATTCCGTGCGGGCCAAAGGCGCGATCTGCTCGGGAGAACGTCATGTCGGGCCGATCCTGCTCTGCGACATCGACTGTGCGTCGGTGGTGCTCGTCGAGGACCTGGACCTTCGTGCTCGGCCAAGTTCGGATCACCCCGTGTCGACGGTTGTGCATCATGTGCGATCCGGACGCGTCGATCAGATAGAGGGACCCGTCGACCATGGCCGAGGCCCAGGCGCCCGAGGTTGCGTACCGGTCGATGGTCACGGAGTTCTCGTCGACGACAGTGCATCGGTGGACATCGTGTTCGGACGTGATCCAACACCCGCCGGGGACGGCGTGGAGGCGTCGGGTCCAGCGGTCGTCGGTGGGTTCGATGGTGAGCGGCAACAGAAACCGGGTGATCGCGGGAACGGCGCCTGCTGCCTCGACACGCAACAGGACGGGGTCCGACGCATGCATGACCCAGACGTCGCTGCCGTCGGCTGAAACGGCTCCCGCGGCGAAAGGCGTTGGTGGTGAGAGCATATCGAGATCGAGTTCGACGAGGATTCCTGTCGTCTGCACGTGGCCGTTCTCGATGGGCTCGCGCTCCCACCAAGGATCACCCGTGGGGACGGCGTCGATCTCGTCGAGGCGCTCGGTTCCGTCGACTCCGCGCCAGCCGTTGTCGATTTTCTCGACTTGCTTGTGCACGAGGTGCATTCGCTCGATTCGGCCGTGCACCCGAGCGGGTCGGTCGATCGCCCGGTCGTCGAGGACCGCGCTGAGTATCCCGTCGAGCATCACCGAACCGTTCGTGGGGCGATCCGCCCACCACTGCCCGCTCCAGCCGTCGCCGTGGACGAGGTGCAACCACCGGAGTTCTCCGTCCCGCCCTCGGGGACAGGCTCCGAAGGCGGGACGGGCTGTGGCTCTGCGTTTGTCGGCGAGCACCGAGCGGACGGGGCCCGCCGAGTGATGCTCGAGGGCGACGTCGACCACGTCGCCCACCGATGCACGTGGGAACGACCCGTCTTGGATGACCCAGCCTGCGACGAATATACGCAGAGCCTTCGGTCGTTCGGCGGGCTCCACTCCTGGCTTGCTCATGTCAGTCCCGACGCACTAGGGGAACCGTGCGGCGAAGCGTCACGGGCGTCGGGTCACCGTGCGTGTAACCGTACACCCGCGGCTGCGTCAGCTACCGGCGACTTCCGTTGCGTCGGCCAGACCGTCGACGAGGGTCGGGAGGAAGAAGGGGATGGACAGAGCCGTCGGCCCGATCGCGGAACCGGCCTCCTGGCCGACGAATCCGGCGACGGCGCCCTTCGCGACGGCCGGAATCTGCCGCGACACGTCCGAGGTCAGGAACTCCTGCAAGGCCTGGTCGGTGTCGACCTGGGTGAACACGACGTCCGCGTCGATCTTCGAGATGTTCTCCGCCGAGACGGTGGTGGAGAACGGCGATTCACCGTTCGAGAGGGACGTCACCGATTCGGGCGTGGTGAATCCGAGATTCTCGAGCAGTTCGACGCGAGGATCCGTCGGCAGGAGCAGGTAGTAGACGTCTGCTGCCTCGGACACGTAGGCGATGGATCGACCGTCGAATTCGGGGTGCTGATCGCCGGCGTCGGTGACCTGTCGATCGAGGTCGGCGACGAGGTCGCGGGCTTCGTCGGCGCGGCCGAGGACGTCCCCGGTGGTGGTGATGACGTCACGCCACGGCGTCGACCACAGTTCTTCGGGCGGTGCGACGACGGGGATGCCTGCCGCGGTCACTGCGTCGAATTCGGCTTGGGTGAGTCCGGAGTGCGGTGCCATCAGCACGTCCGGGTCGGTGGCGAGGAGTTGTTCGACGGGGAGTTCGTACGCGGAGTTGTCGAGTAGTACCGGGGTCTGTCCGCCGAGGTCCTCGATGGCGTCGGACACCCACGGGTACATCAGGTCGTCGCCTCCGCCGTATTCGGCCGACGGGATGGCGACGGGTACGACGCCGAGGGCGAGGACGGCGTCGGTGGTGCCGAATCCCCACGTCGCGACGCGTTCCGGTAGTGCATCGACTGTTGTCTCGCCGTACATGTGGTCGACGGTGACCGGGAACGAACCTTCGGCTGCGGGTGTCGCGGCGTTGTCGTCCGCGGTGTCGGAGGTGCTGCACCCGGCCAGTGCGAGGGATGCGATCGCAGCGACGGTGACTGCGGTGATGTGAAGCTTCATGAGGATCCTGTACGTCGAACAATGCGGACCTTCAGGTTAGCCTTCGCTTACTCAGAGCCGTCGATCGGCCGGGGAACGTTTAGGCGGCCTCATCGTCGGGCACCGTAGTTGTATGAGCGACACAACGAAGGTCACCGTAGAACGCACCATCGAAGCTCCCGTCGACGCGGTGTTCGATGTGCTCTCCAATCCCGAGCGGCATCAGAAGATCGATGCTTCCGGCTTCATCCGCGGGGTGGATCATGCGGATCGCATCCAGAAGGTCGGTGAGGTGTTCACGATGAACATGGCCGGCGATCACATGGGCGGCGAGTACCAGACCGACAATCACGTCACCGGCTACGCCAAGGACAAGCTGCTCGCATGGACCACCGCGCCTGCGGGCACCGAGCCTCCCGGGTGGGAGTGGCTGTGGGAGTTGGAGTCTCAGGGTCCCAACGAGACGCTGGTGCGTCACACGTACGACTGGTCGAAGGTGACGGACAAGAAGCTTCTCGAGAAGGTGAAGTTCCCGTTGGTCACGGAAGATCAGTTGAACAGCACCCTGTCCCTGCTGGACGCGGAAGCGACAACCTGATCGGCGTCAGCCTGACGTAGCTACCGACTCTGCCGCGCTCACTGCCCTCGTATCGACACGGGCGGTGGGCGCGGCGTTGTCGTGCGCGGTTCAGGTGGCCTGAGGCGTCGCGCTGTTCGGCGTCGCGGAGTGATCGCCGGCGATCCTGCCGGTGCGCTTGACCGCCCAGACGATCAACGCGATGGGAACGACCCAGTTGAGCAGGAGATTGCCCGGGTGGTTGTTGGTCATCTCGGTGGACGACGCCAGTGCACCGGCGATGACGTGGCAGACGGCCATCGCGAACACGACGCCCGCCCACATCGCGCTGATGGACTTGTTCTTCTCGTGGAATCGCGGGGTGCCCCAGTACTGCGGGTCCACCGAGTCGCGGGCGTACTGCTCGGTGAACGGCACCGTCACGACCGAGACGGCCATGACGGCGGCCAGCACGAACGTCGCGCCGCCGCGACCGAAGTCGGCCAGGGCGTCGTTCAGGCTGCTGTTGCCGAGGAACCCGAGCACCGCGATGATCCCGAAGGTCACGATGCCGGCCGCGTCGATGATCTTGATGCCGCCGTTGCCCCTGGCCACGGACGTGCTGCGGCCGACGAACGCCAGCGCGAGCGAACTCACGCAGGCCAGCAGTGCGGCGATCCCGACTGCGCTCGCGCCCATTCTCTCGGTAAGGATGGCGAACAGCGCCCAGGGCGCCAGGCCGAGGATCGTCATTTTGCCGTTCATGGTGGGAGCCTTTCGACAGCACTGCGTCGGACGAGCGGAATTCGATGAGATCAGCTTCCAACGATCGGCGTGGCAGATCATCGGTGTAGGCACGCACGATTCGCTGCCACTCATCCGATATGTATGAATCGACGCGTTCCGCCGAGGTCGGCGCTGCTTCGGCGTTACCGTCGTATGCATGAAGTTGCCGTCCACCGGGGCGCGCAGGTCGATCGTCGACGAGATCGACTCCGCGCTGGACCTGGCGATGAACGGCATCGGTCCGCGGACGTTGGTGGTGACGGCCGGACCGGGCAGTGGCAAGTCGTACACGCTGCGTCGGCTCGTGTCCGGCCGGGGCATCGAAACGCGGTGGGCGACGGCTGACGAGTTGTCCTGGCGTCAGCCCTATGCGGTGGCCGCGGCTCTCATCGGCGTCGCCGTGCCGACGACGGCGCCGGCCGGGTTCGACACCGAGCTCCATGCAGCGGTCGATTCACTGTGCGCGGTTCGGCCGCAGCTGCTGGTGGTCGACGATGCGCACAACGCGGACGCGGGCAGCCTGGAAGTCTTGTCCCACCTCGCCGCGGCGGCGAAGGATCTGCCGTTGGTGGTGCTCGTCGCGCGACGTCACCTGCCCACCCGTGAGCTGTTGACTCGCATGCTGGCCCGCCCGACGGTCCGTGAGTGGAATCTGCCGGCGATGGACGCCGCGGATCTCGAGGTGCTGGCCCACGAGGTACTCGGTGCGTGGCCGGACGCCGCGTTGTCGACGCTTCTGGCGCGGTCGGGTGGTAACCCGATGCACGCGTTGACGATGCTGACGGAGCTGCGTGCGCAGGGCACCGTCGTCGTGAAGGACGGCCGGGCAACCGCGCCGAGCATGCTCGACGCGTCGGCGTCCAGCAACTTGCAATCGGCTATTGCGGAACAGCTTTCGCTGCTCGATGCCTCCTCGCGTGATCTCGTCCGCAAGCTCGCGGTGTGGGGCGGGCCTGCCACGCTGGCCGAGCTGGCCGACCTGGGGGACACGTCGGCGGCGGTGATGGTGGGGGCGGCGCAGACGGTGATCGACGCGGGCATGGTCGACGCGTCGCCGAGCGGGGAGTTGACGTTCACGCACGACGTCTACGCCGATGTGGCGTACGACGGTCTGGCGCCGCCGCTTCGGGCGATTCTGCACACGGAGGTCGCGCGTCACCACGAGGCCGCGGGCAACCGACAGATGGTGGCGCATCACCTGCTCGCGGCGGGCGGGGACGAGTCGGTGCTCGGTGCGGCGGTGAGCCGGGCGCAGGAGGAATTGCAGTACGTTCCTGCGGTCGCCGTCGACCTGTTGGGGACTGCGACGGCCACCGTCGCCGGGTCGTTCGAGCTGGACCTGGCGACGGCACTGGCGCGCAGCGGCCAGCTCGCCCGGTCGGCCGAGGTTGCAACGCAGGGTCTGTCGAACGCGACCGATCCCGCCGTCGTGCCGTTGCTGTACCGGACGCTGCTGTTCACCTCGATCGCGCAAGGAAAGTCGCAGCACGCGCTCGGGTTGATCTCGTCGACACTGCAGATGCCCGTCGACGACGCCACCCGCGCGGGTCTGCTGGACACGCAGCGGTACGTCTCGCTGTTGGAGGGCGTCACTCCGGTGCCAGGCGGGGAGCTGGGGGCCGTTCAGGGACCGGTCAGCGTGTTGGTCACCGAGGCTCTGCGACGGTTTCTCTCCGGTGCTGTCGACAGTGGGTTGAACCTGGCGCTCGAAGCGTCCCAGCAGGAAGGCGCGGTGGGCGCAGGGTTTCAGCTCAGTACGTCGGCGGACGTGTGGCCGCCGTTCATCGAGCTGTACGCGCACGGGCCGGTCGCGGCGGAAGCGCTGATGGACCGCGCTCAGCAGCTGCGGACCGACCGCGGTGCCGCGTGGATGACGGCGTACCAGGACTTCACCCGCGGAGGCATCGCGATGAAGAGAGGCCGTCTCGACGACGCGGCCGCGCACATCGACGCCGGGTTGGAACGTGCGGGCTCGGCGGACATGGGGTGGACGTCGATCGTGGAGGGCACCCGCGCTCAGATCGACGTGTACCGAGGCGACGTGGAGGCGGCTCTCGCGCGGTTGGATGCGTTCGAGACCTCGGGACAGCCGCATCAGTTCGGACTGCCGATCTGCGGTATGACGCGGGTGTCGTTGCTCGAGTCCGGCCGCAAGTTGTTGCCTGCGGTGGCCGCAGCCCGCAGGTATTGGGGTGGCGCCAGGGAGTTGGGGATCTACGGGTGGCTTCCGTCGTTCGCCGTCGACTGCGCTCGTCTGGCTCGGCGGACCGACGACGGTGAGTTCGCCGCGGAGATCGTCGACACCCTCGCGGAGATCTCCGATCCACTGCCCGTGGCGAGCGTCGGACCGGTCGCTCTCGCTCGGGCCCTGTGCGCGGGTGATTCGGAGTCCGTCGTCGCGCAGGCCGTTCGGAGCGCGGAGAGCGCTCGCCGGGAAGGCAACGTCATCGCCGAGGCCGCAGCCTGGGAGGAAGCAGCGTGCGAGCTCGCGGCGTCGGGAGACAAGGTGAGTGCGCGTGAACATGCACGGACGGCGCTGCTGATCACCCAGAACATGGGCGCCACCGCGTTGTCCTCGCGAATCGCCATGCGCCTGCGTCCGCTGGGAGTGCGGTTGGATCCGCGGACCGTCCGGGAGCGTCCGCGGACGGGGTGGGACAGCCTCACCCGGACCGAGACGACCATCGCGGACATGGTGGCGAGCGGTCGAAGCGGCCCGGAGATCGCGCAGAGCCTGTTCATCTCCCAGCGCACCGTGCAGACGCACGTCTCGCACGCGCTGGCCAAGCTGGGCCTGCGTACCCGAGTGGAACTCGCCGCCCTCGTCGCCGGCCGCCGGGAGTGACTGGCAGGGATATCTACGTGCTCTGACCGATGTTCCTCCACGGTCCCGAAGACCAGGATCGAAGCATCGCACCGACGAACGGGAGTCCCCTCATGACGAACGACACGCTCACCACCGACCCGCACCGGCCGGCGCCCGTCGACGTCGTCCACCACACCCACCTGAACGGTGTGTTCGCACCGCAGCGCGAGGAGGTGGACGTCGCCGACCTGCACGTCGTCGGCGAGATCCCGGCCGACCTGAAGGGCAGTTACCTGCGGAACGGACCCAATCCGCGTTTCGACCCGATCGGATCGTTCGTCTTTCCCCTCGACGGCGACGGGATGGTCCACCGGGTCGGCATCGCCGACGGCCGAGCGTCGTACACCAATCGGTTCGTTCGGACGCCGATGGTCGAGCTCGAAGAGCAACGCGGAGAAGCGATCTGGTCCGGCGTGATGGACGGATACACGCCGCCGGCGTCGGTCGTCGGCGATGCCCTCGCCGGCACCACGCGTCAACTGCCGGACATCAACATCGTCGATCACGCGGGCAAGCTCCTGGCGATGGCCGAAGGCGACCGGCCGTACCTGCTGGACCGTGAGAAGCTCGCGACGCTCGCGCAGGAGGACTGCGACGGCGCGATGCGGGTCGGCAGCACGGCGCACCCCAAGATCGATCCGCACACCGGGGAGATGGTCCTGTTCAACTACTCGCTGGAGGCGCCGTATCTGACGTGGTCGATCGTCGGCGCCGACGGCAGGGTGTTGCTGTCGCCGACTCCCGTCGACGGTCTCGACAAGCCCTACATGATTCACGACATGGCGTTGACGCAGAAGTACGTGGTGCTGTTCGTCAATCCGTTGGCGTTCGACCTCGCCGCCGCAATGACCGGTGGAGCGCTGCTGTCGTGGCAGCCGGACCGAGGAACTCGCATCGCGCTGATCCCCCGGGACGGTGGCGCGATTCGGTGGATCGACACGGATGCGTTCTGGGTGTGGCACTTCGCCAACGCTTTCGACAATCCCGACGGCACCGTCACCGTCGACTACGTCGAACACCTGTTTCCCGGTGGTCTGACGAAGCCGACGGGCGTCAACAACCCGGCGTTGACGCGGGCGCTGCTGAATCCCGTCACCGGTGCGGTGAGCCGTACGCAGATCAGTGACCGGTTCGGAATCGAATTCCCTCGCGTCGACGACAGGTTGCTGACGCTCGATCACGGCCGCATCGCCACCGTCGGAAAATCCGAGGTCGACGACGGATTCCTCGAATCACTGTTCTTCCACGACGTGCACTCCGGGCGCGACGAGGTGTGGTCTCCGGGAGTGGCGATCGGCGAACCGATCTACATTCCGGGTGAGACGCACGATTACTGGGGTGCGATCGGCACCGATCCCGAGGATCTGAAATCCCGCTTCTACATCCTGGACGCCGACAACCCGGCGGACGGGCCGCTGGCGACGATCGAGCTGCCCATCCGTGTTCCCGCGGGATTGCACGGCATTTGGGTCCAATAAGGCGCGCCGTACCGTCATCGGGTGGAGGATCGAACCCATGAAGACGTTCGTACGGAGACTGACGGTGTGTGGGGCGGTAATGATCGGGGCGGTTTTCGGTCCGGTGGCAGTCGCGTCCGCTGAGGTCACGGTGCCGTTCCAGATCGACCCGGCGCCGTACGGAAACACCAACGGCAGCTTCGATTCGCCCGAGGTCCGCTGCGTAGCGGTACTCGGCGAGCAACCGGGGGTCGCCAGGGTTACCAGCCCGGCCGACGGCAGGCCTGGGTGCTATCAGGTCGCCGACGTGCGCTGGGTGAACCTCTCCACCGGGGCGTCAGGTGCGGCCCGAATGTCCGACGGTCTGGGCGGCGCACCGCGCGAGGCGGTACTGCGGACCGGGCCGGGGCAGGTAGCCCTGGTCGCCGTTTCCTCTTACGCCACGACGGTCCCCGGGTTCGCCACCTTCTACCTTCCGTAGTTCGGCCGTCGAGCTAGCCCGTCGACTCGTCGTCGCGCGGAGGGTGTGGCACGTTCTCGTCGTCGACGTGTGCGCCCACGGCAGTGTTCTCGTCCGCCGGGTGGTCGCGGGGGCCGTCGTTGGTGCCGTGGGATTCCACTGCGGCGTCGGCGTCGCTGGGCATCGTCATGAGATCTCCTGGGGTTCGAAGCTGGGTCGAGGAGAGTGTGCCCGTTTCGGCGGAAACTACACAGGACTTACAGGAGCTGTTCAGGTGCCCGGCCGGATGCCTGTGTAGATACCGGGCACTCGAAAGCGAAGGGGCGGTTCGTCGTACTCCTCGAGGGCGTGCGCGGTCCACCCGGCAATACGGGCGAACGCGAACAGCGCCTCCGGGGTGTCGGGCCGGAGACCGAAGGCGCACGTGAACGTGGCGAGCGCGAAATCGGAGTTGGGGAACGTGTCGAACCGATCGCGCATCTCGTCGATCACTGTGTCCGCGGCTGCCATCACGGCGGCGTCGGCGCCGCTTGCCGGGTCGCGGAGCAGCCGAAGCAATTCCTGGGCGCGAGGGTCCCGGTCGGTGTAGATCAAGTGACCGAACCCGGGGACTCGCTCGCCGGATCGAAGGTGCTGTGCCAGAGCGGAAATCGGGTCGACGCGTGCAGACGTCATGAACCGGTAGGCAGGCTCGGCCGCGGATCCGTGCAGTGGTCCGTCGATGCACCCCAAGCCCGCGGCGACGACCGAGTAGAGGTGGGCTCGTGTACTGGCCGCGACCCGTACGGCGAGCGTCGACGCCGCCAGGCTGTGGTCGAGCATCAGCACGAGGGCGGCTCGTAGAACGGTCAGCCCGCGAGGGTCGGATGCCTCCGATCGCACTGCAGCCCACATCGACTCCGCGACGGAGGTGTCGGGCGCAGCTTCGGTGAGAGAGGCAGCGACGGTCGCCGACAGTTGGCCGGCCTCGGATACAACCGATTTCGGGCTGATGTCGACACGCATCGGACGGTGGGTCGCGGCGACGTCGACGGCGAGGCGGATACGGTCGATGAATCGGCAATCCGGCGACAGTGACGCGGCGGCATCTCGGCACTTCTGTGCCACAACGGGATCGACGTGAAACCTGCGATCCGAGTCCATTTGCCCTGTCCACACGAAGTGCGCTACCGACTCGAACGAGTAGGCGGTCAGGTCGACGGCGTTGCGGCCGCGGTAGTACAGGTGATCGTCGTCCAGCAGGGTGATCCGAGTTCTGATCCGTTCCACCGTCCCGATGTCGGTGCGGCGAGCGGTGTCTCGACCGGCGAGTGCTTCGACTTCCTCGACGTCGAAGACGCTGCCCCTGACGCCGGGGAGGCGACTGCTGGTCAGCAACCCGCGGCTGACGTAGGCGTAGACAGTTTCGGATTTGACCCCCAACCGGGCGGCGGCCTGGGCGGTGGTGAGGAGATCTCGGCCGTCGGGGGATGGCATGTTCGCCTCTCGGTTCGGCGTGCTGAACATTGACTGTATCAACATTGACAACGATCAATGTTAACGCGGATCGTGGTGGGTGACCAGCAGAGGAGAGATGTCATGAGCGTTCTCGACGCCCCGCGTGGGCTACACAATGTCGTCGTCACGTCCACGTCGATCGGTGACGTCCGAGGCGACGAGGGTTTCTATCACTACCGTCAGTATTCGGCGATCGACATCGCCGAGAGCCGCACTTTCGAGGATGCGTGGTTCCTGATGGTGGAGGGTCGTCTGCCGAGCCTGTCCGAGCGAGCAGAGTTCAGCCGTACGGTCGCGCCGCTGCGGGTCCTGTCGGCCCAGGTGCGCGAGGCCGTGGCGTCGGTTGCCGCGACCGGCCCGGAGCAGCCGCTTCTGGCGCTGCGCACGGTTCTGTCCGGCCTGTCCGGCGCTGTTCCGCTGTACGAATCCACCGAGGCCGACAAACGAGCGACGGCGTTGCGCCTGTGTGCGGTGACGCCCACCGTTCTGGCTGCGGTCCATCGTCTTCGGTCGGGTCAGGAGCCGATCGAACCGCGGGAGGATCTGACGACGGCGCAGAACTGGCTGTTCATGATCAGTGGCGACGTTCCGAGCGACGCTCATGCCAGGGCGGTCGACCGGTACCTGACAGCGACCGTCGATCACGGGTTCAATGCGTCGACCTTCACGGCGCGAGTGGTCGCGTCGACGGGGTCGGACATCGCCTCCGCCGTGTGTGCGGCGATCGGCGCGTTCGCCGGTCCGCTGCACGGAGGTGCGCCGGACCGGGCGTTGGACGGGCTGGATCAGATCGCCGACCTGGCGGACGCGGATTCCTGGGCTCGCACGAAAATCACTGCGGGTGAACGCATCATGGGGTTCGGTCACCCGGTGTATCGCACCGAGGACCCCAGGTCGGTGATGCTCCGCGAAACGGCGCAGCAGCTGGGAGGCGAACTGATCGACAAGGCCGCGCAGGTGGAGAAGGTGATCGCCGCGGCGCTGGCGGATCTGAAACCGGACCGGAAGCTCTACGCGAACGTCGAGTACTACGCGGGCGTGCTGATGGAGCTGTGCGGGATACCCAGGTCCATGTTCACGCCGACCTTCGCGTGCAGCCGGATCGTGGGGTGGTGCGCCAACATCGTCGAGCAGTCCGCGGACAGCAAGATCATCCGGCCCATCGCCCGGTACGACGGTCCCGAGGCACCCCAGGCGCTTCCTGCGCTGTGACGTGTTCGGGTGTCCCGGGGCCGCCGCGTCGGCGTCGGATATATCTTGTGGTGGATGCGTATCGCGGTGGTGGAGGACAACGACGGACTCGGTGAGGCGCTGGTCGAGGCGCTGACCGAAGTCGGCCACGCGCCCGTTCGGATGCGCCGCGGAGCGGATGTACTGCTCGGCTACCACGACATGGACGTCGTGTTGCTCGACCTCGGGCTGCCGGACATGGACGGGCTCGAGGTGCTGCGCAAGCTCCGAACTCTCAGTCCGGTGCCGGTGGTGGTGCTGACGGCGAGGGACGACGAGCGTTCGGTGGTGCGGGCGTTGCGCGGCGGTGCCGACGATTACGTCGTCAAGCCCGCTCGGCTCGGTGAACTGCATGCGCGGCTGGAGGTGGCGGCGAGGCGTCGCAGTGCAGCGGCCGAGTCCTCGGCGGACCGGGTGGTGCTCGGCGATGTCGTGGTCGATCTCGTGGGACGCGGGGTCGAGGTCGACGGCAGAGACATCGGGCTGACGACCAAGGAGTTCGAACTGCTGGCGCACCTCGTGACGAGGCGGGGCGAAGCCGTGAGCCGCGAGCAGTTGATGGACGCCATCTGGGGTGATGCGTACGTGGCGATCTCGCGCACGCTCGACGTTCACATGACTGCGCTGCGGGCCAAGCTCGGGCGTCCCGGGGCGATCGTCACCATCCGCGGCTTCGGTTACCGCTGGGACACCTGACGTGCGACGCCGGGTGCTGGTCGTGTTGATGATCTACTCCATCGTCGTCGTGCTCGCGCTTGCGGTGCCTCTGGCGGTGTTGGTGGGGCGGGAACGTGTGCAGAGGTTCGGCGAGAACCGCGCCGCGGCAGCGACGTTCTTCGCGGAGTTGTCCTCGCGGGAGGACGAGTCCGGGGTGCCGAGGTTGCGAGAGTCCGTGCAGCGCTACCACTCTCTGTACGGCGAGGGCCTCGCCATCGTCGACCGGGGCGGTGTGGTGCGTGCGTCGGCGGGTATCGACGTCGACCGGCCGGATGTGCAGGAGGCCGTGTCGGGAGCGTTACGTAACCAACGCGGCGACGTCCCTTCGAGTTTGACGCCGTGGGCTCAGTCCGAGGTGTTGGTCGCGGCTCCCGTCGGCGGTGGAACCCAGGTGGACGGTGCGGTGGTGATCGATGCGTCGACCGATGCGGCGCGTAGAGACGTAGCGGTGGCGTGGGTGGTCATCGGCGCAGGTGCGCTGCTGATCCTGGTGTCCGTGGCAGTGATCGCTGCTGCGTTGTCGCGCTGGGTGGTTCGGCCGTTGACGGCGTTGTCGTCGCGTGTGCAGTCGTTCGGAGACAAGTTCCACGCCGAGCTGCCGGCGGAGGAAACGCCGAGGCCTGAGTCGACCGAGTACGTCGGGCCGCCGGAAGTGCGTGAGCTGTCCGGTGCGTTCGACGCCATGGCCGACGACGTGGAGGCGGCCACCGCGGCTCAGCGTCGGCTGGTCGCGGACACCGCCCATGCTTTGCGTAATCCTTTGGCTGCGCTGCGTATTCGACTGGATGTGCTGGGTATGAGGGTGCCGGAGTCGGCATCCGAGGCGCACGTGAAGACGACTCTGGAGGTGGACCGGCTGAGCACCGTTGTCGAGGATCTTCTTGTCCTGGCGGCTGCCGAGACGCCGGCGAGCGCGCGAACGACAGGGTGCGACGCCGGGGCGGCTATACTGGGCCGCGTCGAATTCTGGTCGACCACATTGGCCGTCGCGGGGATGTCCTTCTCGCTCGCCGTCGCCGACGATGTGCCGTGCGCAGCGTTGCCGGAGGACGACATGATCAGGATTCTCGATGCGCTGCTGAGCAACGTCACGAAGTACGCGGGCGCGGGTTCGTCTGTCGAGATCGGGTGCCGGGAGAGCGACGGTCACGTGCTGGTGTGGGTGGCGGACTCGGGTGGGGGAGTACCCACGAGCGAGCTGCCGAAGGTGGTCGACCGGTTCTATCGGGCGCCGGGGGTCGGCGGTGAGGGCACCGGGCTCGGCTTGTCGATCGTCCACGCCTTGACCGAGCGAGCAGGAGGGTCCTTGCAGGTCAGCGCGGGTGTGCCATCGGGTCTGCGCGTCGAGCTGGCAGTACCGGCGGTCCTTTCCTAAGAGAGTGTTAGGAAATCGGAAACGGTTTTGTCGGAGGCTGTGCCTGGGGTCACAGTAGGGGCACGACGGTTGCCGCACAGCTCGCGGCGACCAGCACGAGCCCCCTGTGGAAGGACTGCCCATGGCCAACGAGGCCACCTCGACCGCTGACTCACCGCGGTCCGCCCCCGTTTCGTCTCCCGCGGCGACTCGGCGTGCGGTGTTCAACACGCTCCGCGGGTCGTCGGGCAACCTCGTCGAGTGGTACGACGTGTACGTCTACACCGTCTTCGCGACGTACTTCGAGAATCAGTTCTTCGATTCGGCGGACAAGAACTCGACCGTCTACGTGTACGCGATCTTCGCCGTCACGTTCCTGATGCGTCCGGTGGGTTCGTGGTTCTTCGGCCGCTACGCCGACCGCAACGGCCGACGTGCTGCGCTGACCTTCAGCGTCTCGATGATGGCTGCGTGCTCGCTGGTCATCGCGCTGACGCCGGGACGCGAGAGCATCGGTGTGTGGGCCGCGGTCATCCTGATTCTGTGCCGTCTGGTGCAGGGCTTCGCGACGGGCGGCGAGTACGGCGCGTCGGCGACGTACATGTCCGAGGCCGCGACGCGGGAGCGTCGGGGATTCTTCTCGTCGTTCCAGTACGTCACCCTCGTCGGTGGACATGTGCTCGCACAGGTGACGCTGCTGATCATGCAGGCGTTCCTGGACCGGGGGCAGATCGAGGAGTTCGGTTGGCGCATCGCCTTCTTCATCGGCGGTGTCGCTGCGGTGGTGGTGTTCTGGCTGCGTCGCAGCATGGACGAATCGTTGACGAAGGATCAGCTGGCGGCCGTGCGCAGTGGTGCCGACCGGGCGTCGGGATCGATGAAGGAGCTGGTGCTGAATCATTGGCGGCCGTTGCTGGTGTGCTTCATGGTCACGATCGGCGGCACCATCGCGTTCTACACGTACAGCGTCAACGCTCCGTCGATGATCAAGACGGCGTACGAGGACCGCGGCATGACCGGGACGTGGATCAACCTCTTCGGCCTGATCTTCCTGATGTTGCTGCAGCCGATCGGCGGAATGATCAGCGACAAGGTCGGTCGCAAGCCGCTGCTCGTGTTCTTCGGTATCGGCGGTGTCCTGTACACCTACGTGCTCATCACGTACTTGCCGTCCGCGACGTCGGTGGTGGAGTCGCTCGCGCTGGTGTGCGTGGGTTACGTCATCCTGACCGGCTACACCTCCATCAACGCGATCGTGAAGGCGGAGCTGTTCCCGTCGCACGTGCGTGCCTTGGGCGTCGGCCTCGGGTATGCGTTGGCGAACTCGGCGTTCGGTGGCACGGCGCCGCTGATCTACCAGGCCGCGAAGAACGGTGGCCACGTCTCGTGGTTCATCCTCTACGTGACGGTGGTGATCGCGGTGTCGCTGGTGGTCTACATCTTCGTTCTGCGGAACAAGACCGAGACGGTTCTGGACCGCGAACAGGGTCGCGCCTTCCAGTGAGCGACCTCGCCTTAAGGTGAGAACCATGGTCCAGCCCGCAGTGCTGCTCTCACGAAGAGCAGTTCTGCGGGCTGCCGGCGTTCTCGCCGTCGGTGCGGCGACAGGGGCCTCGGTGTCGTGCTCGTCGGAGCCGTCGCCTCGGGTGCGTCTCGCGGCCGGTGAGATCGGCGGCTTCTTCTGGGAGTTCGGCGGACTGCTCGCCGACGCGGCCGCGGGCGCCGGAGCAGCCGACATCGTCCCGCTGACGACGGAGGGTTCCGTCGACAATCTCGATGCGCTGCAGTCCGGGCGGGCCGAGTTGGCGATGACGCTCGCGGACGCGGCGTACGACCATCCGGGCCAGGATCTGACGGCGGTGGGCTGCGTGTACGAGAACTACTTCCAGATCGCCGTGCGTGCCGATTCCGGGATCGAGTCCATTGCCGACCTGCGCGGACGGTCGGTCAGCATCGGCGCTCCCGGCTCCGGCGCGACGCTGGTGTCGCGCCGGGTGCTCGATGCAGCGGGGCTGCCCGACGCTGTTCGCGAGGTGCAGATGTCGATGAACGCGGCGGCCGATGCGTTGTACGCCGGCGAGGTCGACGCGGTGATGTGGGCGGGTGGGTTGCCGACGCCTGCGTTCGCCGATCCGCCGGTGCCGGTGCGGCTACTCGATCTGGGCGGGGTGGTCGCGGGCTTGAGGAGTGAATTCGGGACGGCGTACGAGGCGGTGCCGGTGCCGGCGGGTGTGTACGGCGAGCACCCGGAGGTCACGACGGTGGGCATCCCGAATCTGCTGCTGGTCCGCCCGGATGTGCCGGACGAGACGGTCGCAGCGTTGGTGAGCGTGCTGCTGGACAGGTCGTCGGCGTTGGTTCCTCGCCAGGCGATCGGCAGTCAGTTCCTCGACGCCCGGTCTCTCGTCATGACCGGCACGATCCCTCTCCATCCGGGAGCCGAGGCGGAGTACCGCCGCAGGCACGGGTGAAGGAGAGCAAGTGCTCCCCGGGAGTCAGTGGGGTCCGCATGGTGACCCTGTGCCCGAGGACGGTTGACCTGGAAGGCGCAGTTACATCCGGGTTGTGGGGTGGTCAGGCCTCGACGGCGGTGCCGCAGATGCTGCACTGTTCGAGTTGTCGGCGGCTCCACCTCGCGACAGGGATGAAGAACACCGTGAACTGTGTGTACGTCCGGATCCGCGACCACTGCGTGGTGTTGTTGCACCGAGGGCACGTTCGGGTCTGGCCTGCGCCGAGGTGTTTTTGCTTGCTGCCGTAACCGAAGAGGAAGAACACCTGGCCAGCCTAGCGATTTCTGCGCGGACGCCGCGGTGCTTGCCCAACACCTCTGGCACCCAGCCCCTGCCCGGGTGGTCCGGGGCGGGGAGGGTGCTGTGGACGGCTCGACCGGTCAGGCAGCGGGGCGGCGTTGTCGGTGGAAGCTGGGTATCGGTTTTCGTTCGGGGTCGATGGCGGCGGGTGGGATGACGCGAGGGTGGCCGTCGGCGCCGAAGTCGATGTCCCAGCCGTGATTGTGAACGAGGCGGTGGCAGTCGCCGCAGATCAGGACCAGATTGGTGAGGTCGGTCGGCCCGCCGTCTTCCCAGAAGACGATGTGGTGCACTTGGCACCACTGCGCGGGGAGGCCGCATCGGACGCAGCATCTGTCGCGGACGGACACGGCTGCGCGTTGCTCAGGAGTGGCGAGCCGGACTTCCTTCCCCATCGAGAGGGGAACGTCGTTGTTGTCCAGGATGATTGGCTTGAGGTTCGCGTCGCAGGCGAGCAGGCGTGCGAGGCTGCGACTCAAGGGGCCCGTCCATTCGAGCTGGAACGGCCAGTCCGGGTCACCCATCTTCGGCGACCTGTGTGTGGCGCCGGAAGTGGCTGTCCCACTTGTGGTGTCCGGCGATGACGAGCGGGCTCTGTCGGCGAGGAGGTCACTGAGGTTCACGGTGACGTTGACCGTCGCCGGTGGTGTTCCCGGCCCGGCGGAGCGTGTGCCGCCGCCGACGAGGTCGAGGAGCCGCGACAACCCGTCGGCCTGACGTCTGGATGTACTGCGGGGATCGCGGGTGCCGTCGGGTGCCGGTTGTGGCCGCGAGAGCGGGGACAGTGCCGACCGGAGCTTCTCGCCGAGAACCTTGTCCACATCCCCCTTGAAGCCAAGGCGTCCGTTGGCCAGGAGGAACAGCTCGAGCTTGTTGAGCGCAGTGTTCTCCGATACCGGTTGTGGCGGAGGGTTCTTCAACACATCGGTATCAGGATCGGGATCGTCGTCAGGATCGTCGTCGGGCAGGGGCTGTCCTTGCTCTTCTGCTTCGCGCTCTTTCTGTTTGCGTGCTTCTTGTCGTCCGAGTGCGCTGTCGTATCGGGCGCGGGCGTCGTCGATGACTGCGTGCATCAACACCTGAGCGCGCTGCTTGACCTGGTGAGCTGTGCCGTTCATTGCTGTCGCGAGCAGGTCTGCGACCGCTGCGGCCAGGCTTTCCTCGGAGAGCGTGGAGTCCGCGCTGCTGATGTTGGTGTAGCCGTCGTGGATTTCCTTGACGTGGTCGACGAAGATGTCGCTGGTGGCGAGAGCCTCGGTCACCGAAGGCCATCGGCTGAGCCAGTTGGCAGTGACGAACTGCCGGGTCGAGTTGGCGAGGGTGACACGGGTGCCCGAGGCGATGTAATGCTGTGGCGTCGAATGCCCTGTCTTCAGGTTCAGGCCACGGCGGGCGAACTCGTCGAGTAGAACGTATTTACGTGCGGCAGTCTGATTCTGGGCGTGGGTGAGCTCGGTGATGGCGGCGATGACGTCTCGGTCCGAGAGTTCCGCTGCGGTGCTCGAGTCCCCCAACTTCTGCATGCGGGGAAAGGTACCGCGACCCACCGACAAGTTCCGGATTCGGCCGTCAACCAGGGTGTTTCGTCCCTCGCCACGCACGTGAGGGCAGAAGTCTCATGCCGTTGAGAGCGACGAGGACGGTGGAGCTTTCGTGCCCGGCGACGCCGATTGGGAGGGGCAGGGTTCCGATCAGGTCCCAGGCCACGAGGACGACGATGAACGTGCCGGCGATGACGAGGTTGGCGACGACGATGCGATGGGCCCGGCGCGACAGTTCGATCACCTTGGCGAGCGCGGCGACGTCGTCGCGCACCAGGACGGCGTCGGCGGTGTCGAGTGCCAGGTCGGACCCTTTGCGACCCATGGCAACTCCTGTGTCGGCCGCGGCGAGGGCTGGTGCGTCGTTGACCCCGTCGCCGACGACGAGGACCCGTTGCTCGCGTGCTTGCAGTCCGCGCACGGCGTCGACCTTGTCCTCCGGCAGCAATCCGGCTCGCACGTCGGAGATTCCGGCGCGCCGGGCGACGTGCTGTGCGGACCCGAGGTTGTCGCCGGTGATCAGCACCGACGAGGCGCACGTCAGACGCTCCAGCTCGGACACGGCGCCGTCGACCCCGGGGCGGATGGTGTCGACCAGAGCGATGGTTCCGGCGGGCACGTCGTCGACGGTGACGACGACGGTGGTCGTTCCGTGCGTTCGGATGCCGGAGGTGATCGAAGACGTCTGGGCCGAATCGGGTTTGGACACTCTGATCTGTCGTCCGTCGACCCGTGCGCGTACGCCGACGCCCGGTGTCGATTCGAAATTCGATGCGGGAGGTACCGTAAGCCCGCGGCTACGGGCGTGGTGGACTACTGCGACTCCGACCGGGTGCTCGCTTCCCACTTCGGCGGCCGCGGCCCATCGCAGGACGTCGGTGTGATCGAAGCCGTCCACGGCGTCGACCCGTTCGACGCGAGGTGTTCCCTCGGTGAGGGTTCCGGTCTTGTCGAAGGCGACGACGTCGGTCAGGCGCAGCTGTTCCATCACGACGGCCGACTTGACGAGGACGCCGTTGCGGCCGGCGGTTGCCATCGCGGCGAGCAGGGGCGGCATCGTCGCAAGGACGACCGCACACGGCGACGCCACGATCATGAACGTCATCGCGCGCAGCAACGCCGCCTGCAGGTCGCTGCCGAACAGCAGGGGAATGGTGAACACCGCTGCCGTGGCGGCCACGACGCCGGTCGAGTAGTACTGCTCCACCTTCTCGATGAACAGCTGCTTCTTCGCTTTGGTCTCGGAGGCACGCTCGACCATCGTGACGATCCGGGCGATGACGGTGTCCGACGGGTCGACGTCGACTCGGATCCGCAGCACACCGGTGCCGTTGATGGTCCCGGCGAACACGTCGTCGCCGACGGTCTTGAAGGCCGGGACGGACTCCCCGGTGATCGAGGACTGGTCGATGTCGGACCCGCCGTCGACGACGGTTCCGTCACCGGGGAGGCGCTCGCCGGGACGGACGACGACGATGTCTCCGACGGTCAGGTCCGTTGCGTCGATTCGGTGTTCGGTGCCGCCGGCGTCGAGCCGGACCGCGGTGTCGGGTGTCAGGCCCAACAGGCTTCGGACGGAGTCCGCGGTTCTCTCGGTGAGGACTGCCTCCAGCGCGCCGGATGTCGCGAAGATGACGATGAGCAGTGCCCCGTCGAACACCTGCCCTATCGACGCTGCTCCGATGGCGGCGACGATCATCAGCAGGTCGACGTCGAGCGTCTTGTTGCGAAGCGCGCGTAGGCCTTCGAGCGCCGATTCCCAGCCGCCGACGGCGTAGCACGTCAGGTACAGCGCCCAGTAGAGCCACGTCGGGCCACCGGTGATCTGCACGAGCAGGCCCACCGCGAACAGTGCGGTGGCGGCGAGTGCCCACCGGACTTCGGCGACGGCGAGCAACCGGGTGCGGGTGGCGGTCCCGGTCCGAGGGCTGTCGATCGACGGTGACGGGGCGGTCCCGATGGAAGTCATGACGTCACGCTACCTCATCACATGAAGACCTATACATGTGAACATAAACTATGATCGTCGAATGGGACATGGAGTCGAGGGACGCACCACTCCTCCGGCGCAGTTGGATGCGGAATCCGCCGCGACGGTGGCAGCGACGCTTCAGGCGTTGGCGACGCCGAGTCGGCTACGCATCCTCACCCAGCTCCGCCAGGGGCCCAGCGGCGTCAACGACCTCGCCGACGCTGTCGAGATGGAACAGTCCGCTGTCTCCCATCAGCTCCGACTGCTCCGAGCGATGGGGTTGGTGACCGGCGCGCGATCGGGCCGCAGCGTCATCTACCGTCTGTACGACAATCACGTCGCCATGCTGCTCGACGAGGCGGTCTATCACATCGAGCATCTCGGTATGTCCGTGCCGGACATCGACTCCGACGTGGACTCAGCGACCGGAGCCTGATCCCAGTCCGACGCTGACGGGTCCCGGCGTGCCGCAGCATCCGCCCACCACCGAGGCGTCGGCTTCGGGATCGTCGAACAACCCTGCACCGCCGCAGACGCCGGTATCCGGCAAACGTAGCTCGACGGTGCGAGCGCTCTCGGGGTCGCCGGACAGTTCGGCAGCGATGCTGCGAACCTGTTCGTACCCGGTCATCGCCAGGAACGTCGGCGCCCGGCCGTAGCTCTTCATGCCGACCAGGTACAACCCTGGCTCGGGTTGGGTGAGCTCGTCCACGCCGTGCGGGTAGACGGTGCCGCAGGAGTGGACGTTGGGATCGATCAACGGCGCCAACGACCGTGGTGCCTGCAGTGTCGGGTCGAGGTCCAGACGAACTTCGGACAGCCAACTCAGGTCGGGTCGGAACCCCGTCAGCGCGACGACGTGGTCGACGCCGTCGATCCGGGTTCCGTTGTCGCCGACGAGCGCGAGTCTGCCGTCGTCGTGCAGGATCGTCTCTGTCCGGAAACCGGAGACGACCTGCAGGAGGCCGTCGTCGACGGCTTTCTTCGCGCGGAGGCCGAGCGCGCCGCGTGCGGCGAGCTCGTCGGATTCGCCTCCGCCGAACACCGATTCGGTGACTGCGCGCCGCACGGCCCACGTCAGTGTCGTGCCGGGGTTGGCCGCGGCCAGGTCGGCGAATGCGATGATCGCGGTCAGTGCAGAATGACCACTTCCGGCGATGACCACGTGTGTGCCGGCGAAGCGGCCGCGTACCGACTCGTCCGAGAGGTCGGGGACTCGATACGAGACAGTCTCGGCGGCAGCATGTTCCCCGATTGCGGGGAGTCCCTCGGACCCGAGCGGATTCGGGCTTCCCCATGTTCCCGATGCGTCGATGACTGCCCTGGCGAGGATGCGTTCCTCGGTGCCGTCGGTTCGTCTGACATGAACAGCCAGAGGTTCGGTGTCACGACCGGAGTCGACGACACGGTCCCGCCCCCGGCGGGCGACGCCCACGACCTCGGAGTCGAAACGCACCGAATCGCCGAGAACTGCGGCCAGCGGTGCGAGGTACTTCTCGACCCACTCGCTTCCGGTTGCGTAGCCTTTGCCGTCCGGGGCAGACCATCCGGTGGGTTCGAGGAGGCGTGCGGCGGCCGGGTCGACGATTTCCGACCACGGCGAGAACAATCTGACGTGATTCCATTGTGCAACAGCAGTACCGGCCGAGCGTCCACGTTCGAGGACCAGGACGGGAGTGCCGGCTTCGGTGAGGTGAGCTGCGGCGGCAAGACCGATGGGTCCTGCTCCGATGACGACTACAGGGTGAGCGGACATGACGGTGACGTCCTTTCGTCGAGGCCTAACGGAGTATGCGTCGGGCGAGATCGTCGACGCGGGTGGCGATGTCGTCGCGCACGAGTCTCATGCGTTCGATGCCGTCGATTCCGCGTTCCGACGGCTCGTCGGTGTCCCAGTTCTCGAACGTCGGGCCTTCTACGGCATCGACTTTCGCCTCGCTGCCGAGAGTGACGACGTAGTCCATTCGGGCGAGGAGTTCGGGGTCGATGGGCTTGGGGCGTTCGCCGGTGAGGTCGACGCCCACTTCCAGCAACGACTGCGCGGACAGCGGATTGACGGCACTTCCGGGCGCGGTTCCGCCGGAGTGGATCTCGACGGAATCGCCGACGGCTTTGCGCATCAGTCCGGCAGCCATCTGCGACTTGCCGCCGTTCTTCACGCATACGAACAGCACGCTCGTCATGGGTACGTCCTTTCGGGTGTGAACCGCTTGCGTAGAGCCAGGGACACGTACACCAGTCCGACGAGGACCGGTACTTCGATGAGTGGTCCGACCACGCCGGCGAGTGCTTGCCCGGACGTGGCGCCGTAGGTGGCGATCGCGACGGCGATGGCGAGCTCGAAGTTGTTGCCCGCAGCGGTGAATGCGAGTGTGGTGGTGCGTTGATACCCCAGGCCCATCGCGGCGCCGAGGGCGTAGCCGCCGCCCCACATCACCGCGAAGTAGACCAACAGCGGAAGTGCGATGCGTACGACGTCGAGAGGCTGTGACGTGATCCGATCACCCTGCAGCGCAAAGAGAACGACGATGGTGAACAGCAAGCCGTACAGCGCCCACGGTCCGATCCTGGGAATGAATGTCGACTCGTACCACTTCCTGCCCTTGGCGCGTTCGCCGAAGTAGCGCGATGCGAAGCCAGCGACCAACGGGATGCCGAGGAAAATGAGCACCGACTTCGCGATCTGCCACGGTGACGCCTCGATGGTGGTCTGCTCGAGCCCGAGCCATCCGGGAAGGACCGACAGGTAGAACCACCCGAGAACGGCGAACATGACCACCTGGAACACCGAGTTGATCGCGACCAACACGGCGGCGGCTTCACGGTCTCCGCACGCGAGGTCGTTCCAGATGATGACCATGGCGATGCAGCGGGCGAGGCCGACGATGATGAGTCCGGTTCGGTACTCCGGCAGATCGGGCAGGAATATCCACGCCAGAGCGAACATCAACGCCGGACCCAGGATCCAGTTCAGCACGAGCGAACCGACGAGAAGCTTCCGGTCGCCGGTGACGGTGTCGAGTCGGTCGTAGCGCACCTTCGCCAGCACCGGATACATCATGATCAGCAAGCCGACTGCGATGGGCAGCGAGACGCCGTCGATCGACACGGCCGCCAGAGCGTCATTCAATCCGGGAATCGACCGTCCCAACAGCAGACCGACGACCATGGTCACGCCGATCCAGACCGGGAGGAACCGGTCCAGCGTGGAGAGCTTGCCGACGACGGTCGTGGTGCTCACGAGGCGACCTTCGTCGTTGTGCCGAGGACGGTCGACAGTTCTTCCAGTGCAGTCGGAACGACCCAGTAGTACACCCAGGTTCCGCGTCGCTCGCAGTCGAGGAGGCCGCACTCCCGAAGCACTTTCAAGTGGTGGGAAATCGTAGGTTGCGACAGATCGAAGTGCGGCGAGATGTCGCAGACGCATGCCTCCCCGCCGTCGTGGCTGGCCACCAGGCTGAGCAAGCGCAACCGCACCGGGTCACCCAAGGCTTTAAACATCCGAGCCAGGTCTACCGACCGATCGACGGTCAGCGGCTCGCGAACCAGCGGCGAGCAGCATTCTCCTGCGGAGACATCCTCGATCGGCAGAGGCTGATTCGACATCCGTCTATATTGAAGCTTGTCGAATCAGGCGTCAAGTCCTGAAGGGATTTCGTCGCGTCAGCCGCCGTTCCGACCGTTGTTCGAATTGGCGTTGCTGTTCCCGGAATTGGCAAACCCGTTGCCGTTGCCGTTTCCGCTGTTGCCGTTGCCCGAATTGCCGTTCCCGTTGTTTCCGTTTCCATTGCCACCGCCGTTGGACGCGGGAGGTTCGACGGGTGCCTGAGGTTGGGGAGCGGGTGCGGGTGTGACTGCGGCCGGTGGCGTGGTGATCGGCAGTTCCGGAGGAATGGTGGTCGGGGGCGGCGTCGGCTCGGTGGATGTCGCAGGGGATGTCTGCACGGCGTCGGGTACAGGGGTGTCGTCGCTGCCGAAGCTCGCCCATCCGACGGCAACGGCGACGGCGAGGGCGGTCACGGCGGCAGCGATCGGAATCCAGAGCTTGCGTCGTCGGGTGGTCACCGGCTGGACCGCCATCTGGTCGGTGGTCAACGAGGCCGTCAGGAACTGCGGGTCCAGTGCGGCGGTGGCGCCAGCTGCGGGCCCGGTGCGGATGAGGTCCTGCAGTCGCGATCTGATTTGGGCGGCGTCGGGACGATTCTGGGGATCGCGCGCCGTCATGGCGGTGAGCAATGCTGCCCACTCCGGTCCGACGTCGTCGGGAACCACTGGGTCGCGGTGCAAGCGTGCGATCGCGGCGGCGACGGCGCTGCCTTCGAACGCCATGCGTCCGGTGAGGCATTCGATGAGGACCAGGCCCAGGCTGTAGATGTCGGTCGCCGGTCCGGCGGCGGTGCCGGTTGCCTGTTCGGGGCTCATGTAATGCCCGGTTCCGACGGTGGTGCCGTGGTCGGTCAGGCGGATGCCGTCGACGATGCGGGCGATTCCGAAGTCGGTGAGTTTGGTGAACTGGCTGTCGTCCGGGACGTCGGGCCGGGCGATGAGGATGTTGGCGGGCTTGATGTCGCGGTGTACGACGCCGCGGCTGTGGATATAGGTCAGCGCAGAGGCCAACTCGGCGCCGATTCGGGCTACGACCTGCGGCGGCAGTGCGCGGCCGTATCGGAATGCGGACAGGGTGGGGCCGTCGACGAGTTCCATCACCAGGTACGGAACGACCACGCCGCCGGGATCTGCTGCCTCGCCCGCGTCGTACAGCGCGACGAGGTTCGGGTGGGTGAGCGAGGCCAGTGTGCGCTTCTCGGCGTCGATGCGTCCCGACGTGTCGTGCGGCCCGGCGTGGGCGAAGATCTTCACCGCCACCGACCGGCCCAACACGTCGTCGACGGCTGTGACGACCTCGGCCATACCGCCGCGGCCGAGGACCTCGCCGAGTCGGTACCGGCCGGCGAACAGGAACTGTTCGTCCGGTGGACGGTGCCGATCCGATCCAACCATCGATGTGTCCGTCCGATCCGAGTGTGCGATTACGTCGAACCATATCGCCGTGTGTCCTGCCCGCACGCGGTGCCCGGTGGCCGCGCAGGGCATGATGATGGCCGGGTGGGGTGGAATTGTCGTGTTCGGACGAGGAGGCGCGCAGTTGGACCACCACCACGACACGGCTGCGGCGTCACCCCTCACGGTGGACATCGGTTCGGTGTACCAGCCGATCGTCGAGCTCGACGGCAACGGCATCGTCGGGTTCGAGGCGCTCACCCGCGTCGGCCCCAGTAGCCCGTGGTCGACGACACCCGACTTGCTGATGGCAGCGGAATCGCACGACGTGCTCGTCGACTTCGATTGGCGATGCCGGTTGACGGCCCTGCGCGGAGCACTCGATGCAGGCCTGCCCGACGGCGTGATGTTGTTCGTGAACGCCGAGCCCGTCGCGCTCGAGACTCCGCCGCCTCGTCGGTCGTCGACGGTTCTCGCGCAGGCCCGCGGGTTGTCGATCGTCATCGAGATCACCGAGCGGAACCTGCTCCGTGATCCTGCTCGTCTGCTCCGGGCCGTCGAACATGCGCGGCACCTGGGCTGGCGCGTCGCCGTCGACGACGTGGGCGCGGACTCGTCGAGCTTGGCGTTGCTGCCGTTCCTGCGACCGGACGTGATCAAGCTCGACATGGGGCTCGTGCAGAGCAGGCCCACCGCACACACCGCGGCGGTGGTGTCGGCGGTGGCCGCGGAAGCGGATCGGACCGGCGCGCGGATCGTCGCGGAAGGCATCGAGACGGAAGAGCACCTGCGGACGGCGCTGGACATGGGTGCAGGCTGGGGGCAGGGCTATCTGTTCGGTCCGCCCGCGCCGCTTCCGGCGTTCGGCAGTGGGGCACCTCGGGTGGTCCCGGAGGCGCACGACGTCGCCGTCACCGTTCGCGCCCCGGCGGCCGTGACGCCGTACGGAGTCGTCAGTGCGGCGACGCGGCCGCGGCGTGCGGACGAAGCTCTGATCGGCGCACTCGGATCGGGCCTGCTGCTCAGTGCGATGACGGCGGGGCCGTCCACGATCGTTCTCGTGACGACAGGATCATCGCTGTCCCTCAGCCGCGTTCACGCTGCCGCCGTGAACGACGTTGCCGTACACAGCGCTTTGACGGTCGTCTTCGGCACACGCGATCCTGAATCGGTTCGTCCAGACACGAGCGATGCACACCATCGCTATCGTGAAGTAGCCGTCGGACCCAACGAGCCACTGGCCGAGGAACATTCGATCGTCGTCGTGTCGCCCGTGCTGACCGTCGCGCTCGTCGCCCTGCGCATCGGCGTAGGACCTGGCGGCACCACCAAGTACGACTACCGACTCACCCACGCCCGAGACGTGGTCCTCGACGCCGCCACCACCCTGCTCCAGCGAATCGGTTCCTAGGCAATCCGCACATACCGTGTCAGCTGGGCAAATGGCCCAGCAGCTCAGTGAGAATCGGGCGGTGACCTTTGAGCAGTTTGGCTTCGGCGTCGTCGGAGGTGAACCATTCGTGCTTGTCGATTTCAGGGAAACTCTTGAAGTTTCCCGATCCCTTCGGCCATTCCATCTCGAAGGTGTTGCTTTGCGCGCCGGCGGCGTCGAGGTCACCTTCGACGCCGAAGGCTGTCACGATTTTTCCGCTGGGCTGCTTGACGGGTGTGAGCTGTATCGGGTCCGTGCCCGCCGGCACCGGTGAGCCGGTTTCCTCGAGGAATTCGCGCTGAGCTGCGGCCCAGGGATCTTCGTCGTCCTCGTACTCACCCTTGATGATCGACCAGGCGCCGGCGTCCTTCCTCGCCCAGAACGGCCCTCCCGGGTGACCGAGGAGGACTTCGACCTCACCGTTCACCGTTCTGTACAGAATGATTCCAGCGCTTAGTTTGGCCATGGTGTCCTCTCCTCGGGTGTGTCGATGCCTCCATCCTGCATGGGTGGATTCGCGAGTCCTGGCAATGCCCGGCTGCTGACGGTAAGAACAGGGCATGATCGATCGCGAAGGGTTGGCGGCGTTCTTGGTCGGCCGTCGGGCGTTGTTGCAGCCGGAGGACGTGGGGTTGCGACGTGGCCAGCGGAGGAGAACTGCTGGGCTGCGACGTGAGGAGGTGGCGGAGCTGGCCCACATGTCCACGGACTATTACGCGCGGTTGGAGCGAGGGACCGGTCCGCGGCCGTCCGCCGAGATGATTGCGTCCATCGCTCAGGGGCTGCACTTGACGCTGGCGGAGCGTGATCACGTCTTCCGTCTGGCGGGACACAATCCGCCGGCGCGGGGGTCGGCGAGCGAACACGTCAGCCCCGGGTTGCTGCGGATCATGGATCGGCTTCAGGACACTCCTGCCGAGGTCATCACCGAGCTGGGTGAGACGTTGCGGCAAACTCCTCTCGGTGTGGCGTTGACCGGCGATGCTTCGCTGCGCACGGGGGCGTCGCGCAGTCTGGGTTACCGGTGGTTCGCTGATCCTGCTGCTCGTGAGCTGTATCCACCCGAGGAGCGCGAATTCCTGTCGCGGCTCTACGTTTCGGGGTTGCGTGAGGTGGTGGCGGTGCGCGGCCCTGGGTCGGCTGCCGCGACGATGGTGGAGATGTTGGAGTCGGAGAGCGAGGAGTTCGCGCGGCTGTGGGCGGCCCACGAGGTGGGGCTGCGTCCGCCGGACGTCAAGCGTTTCGATCACCCCTCCGTCGGCAGGCTGGAGCTGCAGTGTCAGACGCTGCTGGACCCGGATCAGTCGCATCGCCTGCTCGTCTACACCGCTGTCCCCGGCAGTGAAAGCTACGAGAAGCTGCAGCTCCTCGCGGTCGTCGGCGCCGAGCCCGGTCTGTGAACGGATAGAGGTGGATCGATAGGTCCTGGTTCGACGGGTTTCATGCGCCGAAACTGGTGTTCACACATCCACTTCGACGGGAGCCCATCATGGCACGCAAGATCAGCACCGAACTTCTCGACTCGACAGGCAAGCTGGCTGTCGTGACCGGCGCCAGCGACGGTATCGGCAGTGTCATCGCGACGCGTCTCGCTGCCGCGGGAGCCGAAGTGCTCTTACCCGTGCGTAATTCGGCGAAGGGCGAGCGAGTTGCAGAGCGGATTCGGGCAACCGTGCCGGGGGCGAACGTCTCGATCCGGACGCTGGATCTGTCGTCTCTGAAATCCGTTGCAGCGCTTGTCGATGAGTTGACGGTCGAGGCGAGGCCGATTCACATCCTCGTCAACAACGCCGGTGTGATGCAGCCACCGAGCAGGCAGGTCACGCAGGACGGTCTGGAACTGCAGATGGGCACCAATCATCTCGGTCACTTCGCCCTTACCCGCGGGCTTCTACCGCTCTTGCGCGACGGCGGTGCCCGGGTCACCAACCAGACGTCCATTGCTGCTCGCAGCGGCGGAATCAACTGGGACGACGCGAACTGGGAACGCAGTTACGACGTCGGCAAGGCATACAGCCAGTCGAAGATCGCGGTCGCGCTGTTCGCTCGCGAACTCGATGCTCGGAGCAAGCAGGGCGGGTGGGGTATCACCGGCAACATCGCGCACCCGGGTGTGTCTCCGACGAATTTGCTTGCCGCTCAGCCAGGAATGGGTCGGGACAGGGACACGCTCGCGCGGAGGGTGGTCGACGCGTTGGCGCGGGTGGGTATTGCCGGCAGCGTGGACAGTGCAGCGATGCCTGCGGTGGTCGCCGCGGCGGGTGTCGCCGCACAGGGTGACGAGTTCTACGGCCCATCCCGTGTCGTCGGCGGCCCTGCTGCCCGTCTGTCGATGTGGAAGACGATGACGAACATGGACGACGCCCGACGCCTGTGGGACCTCTCGGAGAATTTGCTCGATCGATAGCCGATGCGGAGATCGGGCGGTGCTCGCCGGTCTGCGCCGGTACCGTGGGTGATATGGCCAGCGGAACCATCGACGACGGTTCGCGCTACGGCGCGGGCGGGTGGCGATGGAGCGTGGGCGACGTCAGGCTGGTGGTCACTGCGCTGCTGGTGGCGGTCATGGCCTTGGGTCTCGTACTGCGATTCTGGGTGTTGTTCGGTGCGGTTGCAATTCTGGCTGTTGCGCTGTGGTTGATTCAGGACAGTGCGGTTCAGCGCCAGGCTCGACGTGAGCTCGAGGAGCGGCACCGCGCAGATCTTCGGTCACGCGCCGACGCCGAGCATCAGGCGTTCCTTCGTGGTGAGCGCCGTGGGCTGTACGGCCAGTACGAGCCACCCGAGGTCTGACTCCGACAATCTGGACACGAAGGGAAGGTTAGTCTAACCTCCCTCTCGGGTGCCGCTGTGGCGCTCGTCGAGTCCAGAGGATCCCCCACGATGAACATTTCCACCAGGACGTCTGCTGCCCTTCGTGGCGTTGCGGTCGCGTCGATTACCGTGATGGCTCTTGCGGGGTGCTCCGGGAACAGCGGCTCGACGACGGAATCCGCCGCGGCTGCGGACTCCTTGCTGCCGGCCGCCGAGGGCAAGACCGAATATCCGCTCACGCTGGACACGGCAACCGGTCCAGCGGTGATCGAGGAGCGTCCCGAGCGTGTGGTGATGGCGAGTTCCTGGGACGCGGACCTCTTTGCTGCACTGGGTGTTACGCCGGTGGGCACCGACGAGCAGATCGACTTCTATCCGTGGGCGGTGGAGAAGATCCCGGGCGAGATCGAGACGGTCTGGCCCATCGGCGACACTGCGTATCCGGCGGAACAGGTAGCCAACACCACGCCTGACCTCGTCGTCGACACCCTTGCGGCGGACCCTGTGGACACCGAGCAGTTGGCCGACATCGCGCCTGTCGTCGGCGCACCGGCCGGCATCGAGGCGCCGCTGTGGGAAGACCGGCTTCGTCTTCTGGGCGAGGCGCTGGACCTGTCCGACCGCGCTGAGCAGTTCATCGACGAGTACAGCACCACCTTCGAGAACATCCGCGCCGAGCACCCCGAGTTCGAGGGCAAGACCGTCGACTACCTCGTGTACTGGGGAGGCGGAAGTGGCACCGGCTTCATGAACACCGCCGACAGTGAGCCCGAGGCGCTGCTGTCCTCCTTCGGATTCGCGGAGAACACCAACGCCGCAGTGCTGCCGCAGGACGGAGAACTGGGCGACGAGCTGCTGGACTCGTTGACCGGCGATGTTCTGGTCATCTCCAATCAGGCTGCCGACCAGGCGGAGTTCGACGCCTGGTACGCGAGCCCGCTGCTTCAGCGGCTCCCCAGCGTGCAGGAGGGCCGGACCGTCGTCCTGAACCTGGCGGCCGACAACACGGTCACCTACAACGGTGAGCGTCAGGACTTCACGGGTCACTTCGGTCGAGCGTGGTCCGTCGGCCCTCTCGCGCACGAAGAGCTCGCCGACCTGCTGGTGCCCAAGCTGTCGGCGGTTCTGACCTAGCCGCGCTCGGCGGGAACGTTCTTCGTCGTCGAGTCGGTGGTGAACCGGCGAACGACGTACAGCAGGACGCCCACGGCCAGGAGTAGTGCTGCACGAAGCCAGGTTTCGGCGGATTGCTGGGTAGCCAGCACCACGCAGGTCACGAGCGCGAGGATCGGCAGGATCGTCGGCGCGCGGAAGTGGTCCTCGCCGGTGTCGTCGCGACGCAGGACGAGGACGGCGACGTTGGTGCTGACGAACACGAACAGCAACAGCAGCACGACGGTTTCCGCCAGGGCTGCCACCGATCCCGTGAGGCAGAGTCCCATCGCGACGACGGTGGTGGCGATGATCGCCGTCCATGGCGTGCGGCGTCGGGGAAGGACCTTGGCGAGGACGGAGGGGAGCAGGCCGTCGCGAGCCATTCCGAAGGTCAGCCGTGAGGCCATGATCATGGTCAGCAAAGCTCCGTTCGCCACGGCGACGAGTGCGATGAGGCTGAAGAACCACGCGGGAATGCCGGCGTCGGCGGCGTCGACCACTTCGAGGAGCGGCCCGCTCGACTCGGCGAGGGTCTCCGGCGGTACGACGGTGGTGACGGCGAGGCCGACCAGTGCGTACACCGCTCCGGCTGCGGCGAGTGCCCCGAAGAGTGCCCGCGGATAGACCCGACGGACGTCCTTCACTTCCTCGGCGATGTTGGCGGAGGTCTCGAATCCGACGAACGAGTAGAACGCCAGCAGCGCTGCGCCGAGCACCGCCAGGGCGGGCGTCGTGGTGCCGTCGAACTCGAGAACGCGCGATGGGTCGCCGTCGCCGCGCCCGAGTACCAGCCCGGCGAGCGCGATGATCAGGACCAAGCCGGACACCTCGACGACCGTCATGACGAGGTTGGCGCGGAGAGACTCGGTGATGCCGCGTGCATTGAGGAGGGCGACGATGACCAGGAACGCCAGTGCTGCGGGCACGGTGGGAACGCCCACGAAGACCTGCAGGTAGTCACCGGAGAAGGCGAGTGCCAGCCCGGCCGCGCTGGTCACGCCGGCTGCCAGCATGCAGAAACCGACCATGAACGACACGATCGGGAGTTTGTAGGCACGCTGAGCAAATACAGCTGCGCCGCCGGCGCGGGGATATTTGGTGACCAGTTCTGCATAGGACGCGGCGGTGAGCATCGCCATCACCAGTGCGACGACGAGGGGCACCCAGACGGCCCCGCCCACTTCTCCCGCAATTTCGCCGACGAGGGCGTAGATGCCGGCTCCCAGCACATCGCCGAGGATGAAGACGAACAACATCTTTCCGCTGATCGCGCGGGCGAGAGGTGTGGTCTCCTGCCGATCGTGCGTCGCGTCGACCGCTTCGTCGTGGGTCCGTCTCGGTCGCATGCGAACCTCCGTGATGTGGTGGGGAAACACGTGGAGGGCGACGCGGTGTCACCGCGTCGCCTCCACCTGCCTTGATTCGGTTGTGTTACTTGATCTTCGGGTCGTTCGCTGCGGCGATCTCCACCTCGGCGGTGGCCTGGATCAGCGCCAGCAGGTCCTTGTCGAGGCCCGGTGAGAACTCCTCACGCCGCTCGGGCGAGATCTTGATGGGGACGCCTTCCGGCATGATGGCCGTGGACAATTCGGTTCCGTCGTTCGACGGTGAGGCGCCGCGGTAGAGCTTGGCCGCCTGGCTCTTGTCGTCGGCGCTGAAGGTGTACTGGATGCTCTGCAAGCCCTTGTCCAGCAGTTTCTTGACCTCGGGGAACCGCTCCGCGTTGGTCTTGGGGATCGGCAGCACCGAGCCCCAGTTCACGCCCAGGCTTTCCAATGCTTTGGCGAACGCGTTCTCGTGCGCCTGGTCGCGGACGATCAGGTAGGAGATCGTCGAGCGGGCCGTCTTGTTGTCGGTCATTTCGTAGATGCGGCATTTCTGAAGGCGGCCGGTCGATTCCAACATCAGGTTGTACAGCAGATCCAGCACGAGGTTGCCGCTGTTGTAGACGTAGGAGCCCGACCACGGGTTTCCTGCAGCATCGACCGGGAGGGCGCCCTGTGCGCCGACGAGATAGTGGTGAATGTTGCTGGTGTCCAGAGCAATCTTCAGGGGTGTAGCGCCTTTGGCGCCGGGCTTGTCGACGGGGTCCGTCTTCTTGCCGTTGTATTCGGGGGATCCGTCGAGCAAACGGGAGATGGTGGTGCCGATGAGTTCGACGTGGCTGATCTCTTCCGTACCGACGCCCTGCAAGAGGTCCTTGTACGGTTTCGATGCCGGATCTCCACGAAAGTTCATGGACTGGAACAGGTATTGCATCATGGTGCGCATTTCGCCGAACTGTCCGCCGAGGCCCTCCTGAAGGGCGTTGGCAGCGGCCGGATCCGGCTCGTCGACGGCGATGTCGTTGATCAATTGTTCGGTGTGTAGATACACGATTCTCCCTAGGACAGCAGTGCATCGAGCGTGAACGATCGGGTTGTCTGCGACGCCGGGACTTGACTGTCGCTATTCCGCCTTCGAAGGCGTGCTGGGAATGCATCAGCACTCCGGCTATACCCCTGGATGGCAGGGAGAAACATCACATCCGACCGGAGGTCCGGTTTGGTATCGCCGCCTTCGGGGCACTCCTGCACTTGCGCGACACGGCTATCGAAGACGGCGGAGGGCAAGTAAACGTATGCATGACGAGCACGACGTAGTGGTATGGAAAGAAAACGTTCAGCGGCAGGCGTGGTGGGAATCCATTCTCGGGCTGGCTCCCGAAGCTAGGCCCCTCACGGTTGTACCGCCTCTCGATGCGGACGACGTCGCAGCCGCGTAGTTGTGACCATCTGACTCGACTTGTGTAATCCTCGGCCGTCGGTTTCCCGGCGGCCGTTTTGTTGTTCAGGCCTTGGTTCGGTGCCTCACCCACACGTTCGGTTCCACGTAGACCGCGGTGCCTTGCCGCGCGTCGCACAACACGGGCGCGAGAGCGCCTGGAACGTCGACGGGCCCGGACTGGTCGAACGGCAGACCCGTCCACGTCCGCCAGTCCTCGAGAGTGCCTGGGATGACCATGGACCGGGGTGCGACTCCGGCGATCGTTCCCCCGGCTCGTACATGGACCCTCAACCACGGATCCGCGGGCAGTCCGTCCTGTCGACGTCCAGCCGCGTAGGAGCTCATCGATTCGCGGGGGTCGGTCTTGCCATTGGGTCGTACGGGGGCGATGAGTTCGTCGAATCCGAGGCGTCCCGCGTTCTCACGCAAACCTGTCAGTAGTACCGAAGACAGGCCATGGCCTTGCATTTCCGGCGTCACAGCGATTTCCAGCGCACACACGGTGTTCGGGACGACTGCTGTCATACGGTCGCGGATCCCTCGGAGGACGGCGCCGTCCCAGCCATCGTCGGACAGGCCGCCACCAGCAGAAACGTACAACGGAATCGAATGAGCTTTTCCGACGACCGATCCGGATTCGTCCTGGCACACGAGAGTGAAATCGGCGAAACGCTCGACCACTTCCGGTCGGTAGTACAGCGACGCGATGGGGTCGTGGGTCATGAACGTCGGCCAGGAATCGGGCATGCCCCACGCGGTCTCGGCGAGGTCGGGTCGGTCCGCAAGCACCGACACGGTGAAGTCCATGACCTCCATCGTGCCGTGCCGACCGCAGCGCGGTCGAGTGACTTTCCTTCAGCGGCATAACCGGACAAGACGTGACAAGCTGCTCGACGTGATTGCACGACGCGTATTCGCTCACCTGACCGTTTTCGTCGGTGCGTTCACGGCAGTGTGGGCGGTGGTGGTCACGCCGGCGCGTAACTTCGCGTATGTCGCGGGAGGGGACCGCCTCGACGTCTTCGTCGGAAGTGCGGCTGCGGCGGCCACACTGGCAGCCGTCGTGGCCGTTGTGGTGGCTGTGTTCGTGACCGGCCGTCGAACTGTCTACGCGACAACGGGTATCGGGGTCGTGTTGCTCGCGGCTGTGTCTTTCGGTTCGTTCGACGTGCAGATGCATCTGCGTGCGATCGCGGGTGGGTTGATTCTCGGTGGTTGTGCGGTGCTCGCCGGTGCCGGTAATCGCCGAACCGTGCAGTGCGCGTTGGTAGTCGGTGTGCTCTCCGGCATGGTGTTGGTGCCGCACATCGAATCGAGCCCGGTCCGCTATGCCGAGTACCTCTCCAACGCTTCGTCCGGGCACTACATTCTCGTAGCCCTTGCGGTGTTGGCTGTTCTGTTGATTCCCTCGAATGTCGAGGGGGTTGTCGAGCGGGTGCAGCACCGGACGCGAGTGCTGACCGTGGGGATGCTGGTCCCTGCCGGCGGCCTGGTTCTGTACTGGCTGTTCGTGCGCTCGGTGGACCGGCTCGGTGCGGACGGAGCGATGCAGGATCGCTGGCTTCTGGGCATCGCTGTGGTGCCGTTGCTCGTCGGCGCGGCGTTCGCCTTGCCCTGGACGACCGGCACCGTTGTGCTCGCCGCTTTGGCGTACGTGGCGGCTCCGACGACGGGGTCGATGGGATTCGCTTCTGCCGTGGTGTTCGTTGCGTTGTTGGTCGTGGGCGTCGTGGTGGGGTGGCGGCGTTCGCTCCCCATGGTGGGTTTCCTGTTGATCGCGCTGGTTGCAGCGGTTGGACTTCTCGCCGATTCTCAGCTCGACCCCATCGAATCGGCAGCCACCGTAGTGATCCTGCCCGTCGCCCTCGGACTCCTATTCGCGTCGCTGCTTCCGACGAGCCCACCGGCCTCGGTGATCGCCGTGACCACCCCGATAGCAGTGGCGGTCCCGGTCGTCGCCGAGTTCGGGTGGACTGCGTACACCCCGCTGACGAGCATGCAGCCTGTCTTCTCTCGGAGCGGATGGGAGTGGACGTCGACGGCAATCAGCGTCGGTTCCGTCCTTGTCGCGGCGGGGGCGTACGTGATTCTGACGCGAGCGGACAGCCGGGGTTCTCGGTCGGCCTTATCTGACTAGTTGGACTAGTCAATTTTGGGTACGCTGATGTCATGAGGACGGTGAGCAGTACGGAAGCGAAAGCGAAACTGAACGCCATCCTGTCCGAAGTGGAGAGAACTGGCAGCCCCGTGACTGTCACCTCTCACGGGCGACCCGTCGCTGTCATATCGCCGGTCGCGCCCACGACGCGAAGATTCGGCCAGTTCCCAGGGTTGGTGATTCCGGAGGACTTCGACGAGCCGATCCCCGAGGACGAGTTGACGGCGTGGGACGCGCCGTCGTGACCGCAGTCTTGCTCGACACCAATGCGCTTCTATGGCTGCTGACGTCCCCGCAGAAGATTGCGCAACCTGCGCTCGCGGTTCTCGAGGATCCATCCAACGAGTTGTTCGTCTCTGCCGCGTCCGCGTGGGAAATCTCGATCAAGACGAGGCTGGGGCGTCTCGATGGTAGTGGGGTGTTGTCGAGTTGGTCGGACTCGCTGGCGGCCATGGCTGCGCAGGAATTGACCATGAATTCAGCAGACGCCACCTTGGCGGGTCAGCTCGAGTGGGCGCACAGAGATCCGTTCGATCGGATGATCGTTGCACAGGCCACTCGTCGCGGGTTGGCAATTGCGACAAGTGACAAAGTCATACGGAAGGGCGCGATGACTCCGATCATTCCAACCGCGTAGAAGTCGTGCGCCGTCATACCCATGGCAAGCGGCGGTCCCACCATTGCAAGCCGGCAGGTGCGTCGACTTCTACCGTTGCGGCGCGGTATCTTTCGTCGAGGTGAGTGACTGCTGCCCTGAGGCGGTGGGCTTTGCGGCTGTTGCCCCGCATTATCCGTTCGAGGCGGTCTCGGGTTCCGTTGCCCGTGAACGGGCCGTCACATGCGGGACAGCCGGTCGGCCCCGCGACGATGGCGGGATAGGTATCGAAGTTCGATGTGGGACGGGATGACTCGAAAGCTACGCGCCGCTCGACGCGTTCCACGCGTCGGCGCCACTGGTCGAGCAAGTCGAGCGTCCCGTTGTTCGAGCGTGGTCGTCTGGTCCTGTGCTGTATGCGGGTCATAGTCGATGCGTCATGACGGAGACGCAGGCCCGGTGATTGGATCGTGTTGTTGTTGTCAGGTGGCCCCATGCCCACCCTCGCTTTCGTTCGACCAGCACTCGGTGATGATATGTGCGCTTTACACCGTGATGCGTGAAATATGCTGAGCTGCAGTGTCTATTAGGGCGTTGCTCGTCACGCAAGAGGGTGGTCGGATGTCCGCCGACCGCGGGACGTGCTCGCTTCGAACGAAAGCTACCTACTACCTGACAATTCCTCAGTCCGTCAGCAGATCATGTTCCCAATTGGCGCTCTGTATCGTGAGGTCGATCAGCCGAATCCGGGTAGCAAGATCGTCTGCTGTGCTGCGCAATTCGGCCACTGGTAGTGCCGCAACATACGTCAACTCCGATCTCAGTTGCCGCGGGCCGTAGCGTTCTCGTTCCTGACCGGACGCAGCGTCGGCGGCGGCGGTGAGGACTCTGCGTCTGATCCGCAGCACATCTCGGTGGGCCAACGCATCAGTGATGGTTCCGTCTCCGATGGGTGCGGCACTGTTCGTGCGATTGATCGTCCGGATCAGCACTTCCAGCCGATCGAGCGCTGCACTGAGCTCGGACAGCAGTCTGCCTGCATCTTCTGCAGGCGTTTCGCCTTCTTGATGCCGGGAGTTGGCCAGAATCCGAACCTTCAAATGTTCGGTGTGGCGTACCAGTTCGCCTCGTTCCGCGAGGGCTTCCGCGAGTTTCATGATCTACACCCCGGTTCGCTGGGACCGAAGGTGGTGAACGTACGGGCGCTCATGCGCCTTTCGACGTGTCGATTGAAGTCATAGGAAATTGGTACCACAGACGGGGACTGTCGGTCTACCCCAGCGAACGGCCCGGGACTGCCGTAACAATTGCGTACCCGTCAGGCGGGATCCCGGCTCACGCGTGCGCAACTGTTACACCAGGACCGGTGCGCGCTACCTCCTCGCGCTCTCGACGTCGAAGTCGTCGAGATCTGCGTGTCGGGTCATGTTCCAGTAGTCGACGATGCGCCAGGGGAGTGTGGAGACGACTCGGCCGGCGTCGTTGCGGTACCAGTTGTCCATGCCCTGGTGGGTCCAGATCATGCGGGAGTGGGCGTCGTCGTGGCGTCGGACGTAGTCCTGTTCCACTTCTGGTTTGCATTCGACGGCGCCGATGTTGTTGTCCGCCATGGTGCGTAGCAAGTCGACGATGTAGCGCACTTGGCATTCGGCGATGGTGATGTAGCTTCCGCCGTGGCCGAGTACGGTTCCCGGTCCGCAGGTGAGGAACAGGTTGGGGAAGTCGGGGACGGTGATGCCGAGGTGTGCGTGGGCGTCTTCGGGTCCCCAATAGTCCTTGATCGAGACACCGGATCGTCCTCGAATGTCGATGGGGCTCAACAGCTTGTGGGTTTCGAATCCGGTTGCGAGGATCACGACGTCGACCTCGGCGACGTGTCCGCCGGACCCGACGACGGAGTCCGGTCCGATGGATGCGACTCCTTCGGTCACCAACGTGACGTTGTCGCGTTTGAGCGCGGCGTACCACCCGTTGTCGAGCAGCATCCTCTTGCCGAAGGGCGGGTAGTCGGGCAGAGACTTCTCGATGAGGTCCGGCCTGCCGTCGAGTTCCTTCTCGACGTACCGCGTGAAGACGCGGCGGTGCGCGTCGTTGATGGCGTTGATCGAGCGGCTCGGGTTCTCCCAGTCGGGATCGACCTGCAGGGACGGATGAACACGGTCGTTGAAGTTCCAGGCAAGCCGCACTCGGTACCACAATCGGTACAGCGGAACGGCTTCCATGAGGTAGCTGACGTCGTCGTCGATGGGTTCGAAGTACACGTCGCTCGACGCCACCCATTGCGGTGATCGCTGGAACACCGTCGCATGCCCGACGGTTTCGGCGATGGCGGGTAGGACCTGCATCGCGCTGGCGCCGGTGCCGACGATGGCTACCCGCTTGCCTTGCAGGTCGAGGTCGTCGGGCCATTCGGCGGTGTGGAAGATGGGACCGTCGAACGTGTCCAGTCCCGGAATGTTCGGCACCTTCGGCCGATTGAGCTGGCCGGTTGCGGTGATGACGATGTCGGCCGTCAGGGTGTCGCCGTCCATCGTGGTGACGGTCCACGATTGTGTGTCCGGCTGATACACGGCGGAATCGACCTCGGTGTCGAACCTGATTCGATCCCGCAGATCATGCTCGGCCGCAACGTCACTGAGGTACTGCCACACCTCATCGCGCTTGCCGAAGTGCGTGGACCAGGACCGCGGGGCGAACGAGTACGAGTACAGGTGGCTCGGGGTGTCCACGCCCGCGCCGGGGTAGGTGTTCTCGAACCATCCGCCGCCGACATCGGAGTTCTTCTCGAGGACGATGTGCTCGATACCGGCTTCCTGCAGCTTGATTGCGGCGAGCATGCCGGACACGCCGGCGCCGATCACGATGACCGAGAAGTCACACGGCGTCGGCGTCGCAGAAGGATCCTGGGGCGAGGGTTGGGAGGTGAACCCCATGTCCTCGGCGACCATCTCCGCGAACTCGGGTGGGACGGATTCGCCGACGGCGGCGGAGATCATCTCGACCAGATCGTCTCCTGTGGGCGACGGTAGTGCTGGGGGTCGTCCGCTGGTGATCGCGTCCAGTGCGGCGGCTCGGATGATGTCGGCTACCTCGGGTGCGAATCCGCCGCCGTCGTTGTCGTCCATGCCGCGGCTGCGCGTCGGGCGGTACGGGTCTTCGAGCCATGCGCGGTCGCCGGTGAGTTGATAGAGCACGGCGACGAGACTGGGCATGTTGGCCGCGTCGAGTGCTCGGACCAGCCGATCTCTTCTCAGTGCAGTCGGGGCTGTGACGGTCACCGGAACCTCCTTCGGGGCACGAGTCGCACGGGCCTCTCGCAAACTAACCACAGTTAGGCAAACTGACGCAATAGCCGAACGACGTCGGATTTCAGCCCTTGACAATGTGGCTTGCGCCACATAATGCTGTCACCACTACCTAACAGCGGACAGGCGAAGGGAACTCCTCATGGAACTCACCGAGGCAATGCGCACCACCGGCACATGTCGGCGCTACTCGACCGAGCCGGTACCCGACGAGGTGTTCAAGAGCGCGTTCGACGTCGCCCGCTTCGGTCCGCAGGGCGGCAACCGTCAGCCGGTGCGATGGATCGTCGTCCGTGACGCTGCGCGCAAGCAAGCACTCGCGGATCTGTATCTCCCCATGTGGGACGCCTACTTCGCCGGCATCACCGGTGGCACCGTCGCGGTGGGGGCCTTGCCGAAGACCGTGCAGGATGCGGACTATTTCGCCCGTCACCTCGCCGAGGTCCCTGCGATCGTCGTGGTCTGCGCCGCGATGGACGGGCTTCACCCCACCGACCACGAGCTCGGCCGACTCTCCGTCGTCGGCGGTGCATCGATCTACCCCACTGTGCAGAACCTGTGCCTGGCGCTCCGCGATCAGGGCGTCGCGACGGCCGTCACCACGCTGCTGTGCCACGAGGAGCCGGCTGTCCGCGCAATGCTGGAGATTCCCGACGAGTACATCACTGCCGCGCACATCACCGTCGGCTACCCGGAGAAGAACTTCCCGAAGAAGCTGACACGCAGCCCGGTCGAGGAAATCGTTGCGCTGGAGACTTTCTCGCAGCCGATGTTCGATCTGTCCCCCGCACTGTAGAGAGTCCCCGCACTCTAAGACCTCAGGAGCCCACCGTGCCCGGACCCGCCCCTCAGCACCGATCCGCCATCGGCCGCGCGACCATCGGCGATCAACTTCGTCGCCACGCGCGCACCCAGCCCGACAAGACGGCGTTCATCAGTTACGACGCAGCAGGTGCCCGTGTGGTCACCACCTACGCGGACCTCGATACACGCGCCAATCGATTCGCCAACCTGCTTCTCGATCTCGGTGTCGGGCACGGTGATCGCGTCGCGTCGATGGCGCGCAACAGCGTCGACGTCGTTGTCGCGTACTACGGCACGCTCAAGGTCGGTGCCGCGTTCACGGGCATCAACGTGCTCTACCGAGCGCCGGAGGTGAAGCACCAACTCGAGCATGCCGAGCCGACGGTGATCGTCGCCGATCCCGAGTTCCTCGATGTCATCGCATCGGTGAAGCCGGATTCCGCGACGCTCGTCGGATTCGGGGCTCACTACGACGAACTCACCGCGGACACGGCCACCACGGAACCTGACGTCGACATGGACGAGAACGACGTCGCGATGGTCGTCTACACCTCGGGTACCGAGGCCGCGCCCAAGGGTGTGATGATTCCGCACCGGAACTTCCTGATCTCGACGGCACCGGCGTGGAGTTGGGGACTGCGGACGGGGCCGGAGGACACGTGGTTGTTCGTCATGCCGTTCCACACCATCGCCGGCTTGGGTTCGATGACGACGTTGACGTTGATGGGGGCGACGCTGGTCCTGCCTGCGACGGCCGATCCCACGAGGTCGCTGCAGATCATCGCCGACGAGAACATCTCCGTCATCGCGCAGACTCCGACGTTCTATCTGGCGCTGGCGCGGGAGGCGAGCTTCGGGTCTGCCGCCGTCGGGCAGGTTCGACGCTGTCTCACCTACGGCGGTCAGGTCTCTCCGCACACCATCACCGCGTGGGCTCAGGCTGCGCCGGAGGCGATCTGGGGAACGTATTGGGGCCAGTCGGAGCTGTCTCAGCTGGGTTCGGTCGGCTGGTTCACCACTCTCGACGACATTCCGGGTGGCGATGCGTCGTGGATCGGTAAGCCGGTCACGCACCTCGAAATCAAAGTGGTCGACGCGGAGGGCAACGAGGCGGAGATCGGTGAACTGCTCTGCCGGACACCGTCGGTGATGCTCGGGTACTTCAAGGACGAGGCCAAGACGGCCGACGTCTTCGCGGATGGCTGGGTGCACACCGGTGACATGGTGCGTATCGACGCCGACGGAAATCTGTTCTTCTACGATCGTATGAAGGACATGATCAAATCCGGAGGTATGAACGTGTCGTCCCAGGAAGTCGAACGCGCTCTGCACGCGCACCCGGACGTGCTGCGTGCTGCCGTCGTCGGGATGCCGGATCCGTACTGGTCCGAGGCCGTCACGGCGTTCGTCATCGCGGCAGAGGGGTCGACGCCGGATCCGGCCGCGCTGATCGAGCACTGCCGGACGTCGCTGGCTTCGTACAAGGCGCCGAAGGCCGTGCACGTCATCGAGGAGCTCCCGGTGGATGCGCAGGGCAAGATCCTCAAGCGTGAATTGCGGAAGATGAGTGTCGCGACGGAGGTCGGGTGACCGCGCCCGACGGATCGGAGGTGGCGGTCCCTCGCCAGATCCGCACCAGGCGCCGCAAGGAGGACATCGCGGCGAAAGCCGCCGAGATCTTCGCGCGCGACGGTTACGCGAACGTCGGGATGCGCGATATCGCCGACTCCGTGGGCATCAAGGGTGCCAGCCTGTATCACCACTTCCCGTCCAAGGAAGACATCCTGTTCGCGATCTGTCTGACGGTCACGCAGGTCCCGGTGGAGGAGACACTTCCGCTGCTCGACGCGCCGGGCACACCGACCGAGCGAATGTCGTCGCTGGTTCGCGCACACCTGGTGCATCTCAATTCTCGACGCGTCGAGTACATCGTCGGTTTGCACGAATTGGCATCGCTGACAACAGAACATCGGTCTGTGGTCGAGGACTATCGCCGTCAGTATCAACGTCGTGTGCGCGACGTGGTGGCCGCGGGGATGCGCACGGGTGAATTCACGGTGCCCGACGCGCGGCTCGCCTCGTTCGCGGTGACGGACATGCTGAACGGAATCAGCAACTGGTTTCACGACGACGGTGAACTGAGCATCGAGGACGTCGCGGACAACTATGTCGAACTTGCTGTCCACCGCCTTCTGGGTGCCCGCGCATGACGGTTCACGGTGAGTGCCTTACCGAGTTCAGCGGTGTGCGGGATGCTCTGGCCGCCAACATCGATTCGGGTGACGAGCTCGGTGCGTCGATCGTCGTCGACATCGACGGCAGGCGCGTCGTCGATATCTGGGGCGGGTACCGCGACGTGGATCGAACGGCGGAGTGGACCGAGGACACGATCACCAACGTCTGGTCGACGACGAAGACCGTCACCAGCCTGGCGGCGTTGATGCTGATCGACCGTGGGTTGCTGGACCCGTATTCGCCTGTTGCGCAGTACTGGCCGGAGTTCGCGGCCGCAGGGAAGGATCAGATCGAGGTACGACACCTGATGTCGCATACCTCCGGCGTCTCGGGATGGGATCGGCCGTTCTCCACCGAGGACATGTACGACTGGGACTTGGCGACATCGAGGCTCGCGGCTCAGGCGCCGTGGTGGGATTCGAGGACCACATCCGGCTATCACGCTGCCGATCAGGGACATTTGATCGGAGAGCTGGTACGACGCGTCGCTGGAAAGTCGTTGCGCTCGTTCGTCGCCGACGAGATGGCAGGACCTCTGGCCGCGGACTTCCAGATCGGGGCGGACGAGAAGGACTGGCACCGCATCGCCGACGTCGTACCGCCGCCGCCACCGGCCGCGGATACGTACTCCGATCCGCTGAAGATCAGGCGTCGAACATTCCTGGGCCCACTCGTCCAGGCTGCGTCTGCGAACACCCCGGCTTGGAGACGTGCGGACATGGGCGCGGTCAACGGCCATGGCAATGCTCGTTCGGTCGCCCGGATCCTGTCGGTGATCTCGCGGGGCGGTGAAGTCGACGGTGTACGCCTGCTGGGGCCGGACGTGATCGATTTGATCTTCCTGGAGCAGAGCAACGGAATCGACCTCGCACTGGGCGTGCCCCTGCGATTCGGTATCGGCTTCGGACTCCCGCAACCGGACACAGTGCCCTACATCCCGGACGAACGCATCTGCTTCTGGGGAGGATGGGGCGGATCGCTCATCGTCATGCACCCGGATACCCGAATGACGTTCTCGTACATGATGAACAAAATGGGCCCGGGAATCATCGGCTCGGATCGCGCCGAGCAGTACCTTCGGGCAACGTACGCTGCAGGCGGGTAAACGATCGAGGACTTCTGCCTTTCCGGCAGATTTCCGGTCGTGAAGACAGTCGTAGGGGGCAGCGAGGAGGCCTTCGCGATCCGACTGTCCGAGTTGCCCACCCATCCTTCGTTGTTGCTGGTACTTACCAGGCGGAATCCCGGTTGATGGGGACGCTGCTGACATGTAAACATGTGGATGATTTTTTACATGTCGCAGCGATATGGAAACTTTCTTACATGAACGATCCCGTACTGGCCGGTCTGCAATGATGGCCCGATGCGATTCTTCCGGTCGATAGCGGTCCTGCTTGCTGCGTCGGGTCTGCTGGTCGGGTGTGCCGAGGATCCGCCTCCCTCTCCGTCACCCCTTGTGGTGTCTTTCGACGACGGCTGGGGTCAGGTGTTCGTCGTGAACTCCGACGGCACCGGGTTGCGCCAGGTCACTCCGACGGTGGCCGATGACATGTCCCACGGCAACTACATAAACGACGCAGTGGTATCGCCCGACGGCACACAGCTGGTCTACAGCGTCCGCGACGGTCTCGTTGTCCAAGACCTCGAGTCCGGTGAACGACGCACCCTCCACGGAAGCGGAGGCCAACCCGAGTTCTCCCCTGATGGGTCGGCGATCGCATTCAAGGACGGTGAGAGCATCAGAGTGATGAACTCGGATGGCTCCGATGTCCGTGAGGTGACCAAGGACGAGGCGGCATACGCGACGTCGTTCTCACCGGATGGCTCCAAGATCCTGTTCGACGTCTCCGGGTACATCCTCGAAGTGCCTACGGCAGGAGGTGAACCGAAGGTCGTTCTGCGAGATCAGTTCTGGAACGCAGACCCGGTCATGTCGCCTGACGGGTCCACTCTCGTCTTCGCCAGCAACCGCGGTGGGAACAACGGGTCGGAGATCTACTCGATGCCCGTGGGCGGCGGCGAGATCACGCAGCTCACCACCACGTACGCGGTGCATCCCGAGTTCACGCCGGATGGTTCACGCATCTTCTATTCGAGGGCAACAACACAATCCGGTGAACTTGTCACCGACATCAGCCTGTCGACCGGCGTCGAGTTGGCATCGATGAAGCCCGACGGCTCCGACCAGAGGCGGCTGACACCCCGATCGATCACCGGGCAACACCCGAGCGTCGGTGGTGGACAGTAGGGCCTGCAATCGGCCCATCAGATCGTCGAGCCGCGACCGTGCGTAATCGGGTTCGGCAGTCCAACAAGTCGCAACCTCCCACGCTGAACAGGATTGCCGCCTGTGAGTTGCTTGCCGCCACAGGAATCGCCGTCCAAATTCCGGGCATGACCACGACGGTGCTCCTTGCGACGTTTCTGCTGGCCGCAGCTCTGCTGGCACCAGTGCGGCGTGAATGCGAATGATCGGGGAACGAATCCGCCAGTTCCATGTGCGGACGTGTCAGCCCTGAGATTGAACACACGGCAACATTTAACGGGCCGTCGGACGCGTCTTGACGGCAATTGTGCCGGCGTCGACTTCCCTTGCTTGCGGACCTCGCTTGATGCCGAGGGCCTAGCACAGTTCGGTACTGTCATCCGGTGACCGACAGCGGGCTGCTCGATCGAATCAGGACCATTTCGGTGGTCGTCACCATCGTTGCGGTGGGAGTCGTGGTCGCGAGCTTCATCCCGTCGGGGGACACCGGTCCGTCCACGACCTTGGATTTCGTCAGCGCGCCGGTCGACGTGTCCGCGGACATCCCGGGGTGCGACACCGTCGAACCTCCGGTGGAGGACGAGGGTGAGTTGTTCGCCACGTCTTCCTTCGGAGGGGACAGCACCTACGACAATCCTGATTTCCCGTGGTTCACCACTGCCAAGGCCGCGGCGATGTCCGAGGCCGTGCGGACAGCATTGCCGGCCGACGTGGAGATCGATGTGGCTGCACCCTCCAATTCGCTGAACTTCGCTCCTGTCACCGATTTCGGCGACAGTGAGTTCGATCCGATGACCACCGCGCACGCGGAGTTGACGCGTGACGGTGTCACGGCGTTCGTCTCGGTCAACGTCGGGCCGTCGAGTGATGGTGTGCCCCCATGTGTCGCAGGCGCTCTCGAACGGCGCGATATCGACGCCGACGGAACCGTCGTCGACAGTGGTGACTCATGGTACGAAATCGACGGCGTGCGGACCTACTCACGCTCGGCCACCGCCTATCGCGAGGACGGCACGCGCGTCAGCGTGTATCAGAGTGCCGGTTCGTCGCCGGCGATGCCGCTGGAGCAACAAGAAGCTGCGGCCATTGCTTCGATACCGGAGCTGGCGATGTCGGCTCCATCTCCGGCGGAAAGCCCGGTGCTCCAGGTCGATTGCTCGGTGTATCCGCCGGGCGACGGAACGGTGAAAGATCTGAGCCGTGAGGCCGTGGATGCAGCGAACGCAGCATTCACTGCGAGTTGGGCGGCAATTCCGGACGCACCGGCGTTGGACCGCCCCATCGGATCATTGGTCCCGGACGGTTTCGGGTCGGGAATCTGCACGGACGTGGGCGTCGGGGACGGCACCATTCGCCTGGCGGTGTCGGTTGCCGGCGGACAACCCCTCCCGACTGCCCCGGACCCGTACGATCCATCCTTTTACGGCCAACTACCGGTTCTCCGAACGCTGCCCGACGGATCGGTCGTCGAGTTTCTGGACACGGACATCACTCAGATGATGACGTCCGAGGACGGTACCGGGCTGTTGTCGCGGTCGGTGACGGTCACTCGCCCGTCTGGTGTGCAGGTGTCGGCGCGGTCGACGGTCGAGATCGCCGCAGGGGGACGAGCGCCCCTGACGCTTCCCGAGCCTCTGTCGGCGGAAGTGCTCGACGCCGTCGCCAACACCCCGATCGGACAGTGGCCGTGAGCAGAGCACGCAAGGACACGCTGCGGACCGCAGTAGCAGTGGTGGTCGCCGTGGCTGCCGTCGCGGCAGCGGGCGTCGCCCTCACTCGGACCACCCCCGATGCGCCCACCGACGATGCGTCGGTGGGCGACTGGGCCGAGTACAGCGAAGTGGAGTCCGCGACCACCACCGAGGCCTCGCCCGGTCCCGCACACACACCGGAATGGTCGACCGACGCGTCGGCCGCGTACGGGCGTGACTTCGCCGCCTTGCGTGCGCCTTCGGCAGGGCTGTTGTTCGATTCCAGCCTCTACGGCGTCGTCGACGGTGGCGACGTGCTGATCACCGCCGTCGGCTTGCCAGACCCACGAACGTACTCGTTCGATTCGCCGAAGCTGCTGGGAATCGACGCCGGTGACGGCACCGTGCGCTGGTCGGCGTCGCCCGGAGGTGTCGACACCTGCGCAAGTCGACTCACTCGCGGAGAACTGGTGTGCCTGGATTCGTACGCGGACGTGCCCGCCATCGTCGCCATCGATGCGCAGGACGGGGCCATGCGCCGAGTTCCCTTGCCGCGAGAATGGTTCACCTACGGAATCGAGTCCGACGGCGAATCGGTGTTCATCCTGGAGGGCAACCCGGAGGACGGTGAATCGGTCCTGCACGGTGGCAGCATCGACGCGCTGGCCGGCGCCTGGTCTCTACCCGTCACCGGGTTCGCCACGTGGGACGGTATCGGGTCGACATTGATACACGTGCACGACGGTCGAGGCGTCATCACTCTCGGTAGTGACGCCGAGTTCTTCGATACGGCGACGGGATCGGCCGTCGACAACCTCGAATTACGTTCGCAAACAGCAGTCTTCGACACTGCGTCAGGCACCGAGGTATGGAAGCTGGAGGATCCGTACGCAGTCGAGAAGACGATCGGACAGACTGTCTACTCCCAGGACGGCAGTTCGATCATCGCCGCTGACCGTGAAACCGGGGAAGTGTCCTGGACATGGTCACCGCCAGTGGATGTCGACGGGTTCACCGCGTCGGGAACGGTTGTCGAGGCGGAATCCGGGGTGTACTTCGTGAGCTCCAGCTCGATCGTCAAGCTCGTCGAATGAGACGGTGATCGTTTCCGGACCATGCTGTCCCGGCATTCCGGTGCGCAGCCTTCTACAGATCCAGCCCCGGTGACGACGCGAGAGCAACGAGCGTGTCGACAGTTACGACGCGGCACCGGAGTTCCATCGGGCGCCGCCGCACTGACGATGGGTCGGAGAGCTTCGCGGCTGATCTGAACGTGGTCACCCGTATAGGGTGTCGGTGGTGGGACGTCGGATAGGGCTGGTCTTGTTCGTTGTAGTCATGGCGGGCTTTGTGGCGTGTGGTGAGTACACCGAACCTGAGCCCAGGCCCGTGGCGTCCATCGGATCGGTCGGCGACTTCACGTGTGCCTTGCCTCAGGACGTCGGCGCGTACCAGCGGTTTCCTGGTTCCTACGCCCCTTCCACCAACCCCCGTCCAATTCCAGGAACCGTGCCCGACTCGTTCGTTCCCGCTGAGGCTGTTGTGTGCGACATCGACCTGGCTCCTCGGATCGGCGCGGACGGAGTCGCGACCTACTTCGAGCGCCACTATTCGGGGGATTTCGGGTCTGCGATCCAGGCTTTCAATGCACCCTCGGCCCGGCGCGCATTCCTTCCGGGGTCGTGCGGTGATTGCAGTCTCGCCGCTCCGGTCGACATGTGGTTGGTCGATGCCGACGGGCGTGCGGTACAACCGTCGTACCCTCTGTGGGACTGTGGCTTCGAGAACACCACTGCGTTAGGGGAAGTGCTCGAACTGCCGGAAAAGTACGCGATCCAGCACACCGTCGCTATCGATGCGGCCGGAATCGAATACTTCTATCACTGCTCGCCCGTCTATTCGGCGCCTGTCGACGGGACGGAGAAAATCGATTTCCCCTTCTGGCCGTCCGGGTTCTGCTACTTCGACAACGTCGGGCAGTCTCCCGCGTTCGCCAATGCGAGCATGTTCAGCACGTCGGACATCAGTCCAGACTGGGAGGCCCTGTTGCGCGGGCTCGAACATGCAGCCCCCTGCTCCGAGAGGAGCAACTCGATAGCGACGTCGTCGAGCGGCATGATGTCGTTGGACGGCACCACAGCTCAGGTGCACGTCGAACTCGACGGCTGTAAAAGAATTCTTGCCGACGGATATGCCCCGCTTGCCGCGCCGGCTTACCTCGTCGACTCCATCGCAGCCGAACGGGGATGACGATGCGACCAGAGCGACTCGGTCTCGCAGTTCTGGCGTCGGTGAGTGGTGCGTTCGTTGTCGCGCTGCGAATGACCATGGAGGGCAGTGTCGGGTCGGGTGTGGTGTGCGCGGTCGTGGCTCTTGCGGCGGCAATGGTCCTCGGTGGCAGAACTGCTTGTGCAGCTGCGGTGTTGGGTGTTCTGATTCTCGCTGTTCCGTTCTCGGAACCGGTGACGGGCGTTGCTGCGGGTTTGGTTGTCGGTGGTCTTGCCGCCGGACTTGTCGGGACCCGAGCAGCGCTGGGCGCGTTGGTGGTCGGCACCGTCGCGGGCTTTGCGTTGTCGCCGATGTTCGAGTCGATCCCGCGGCGGTACGCCGACTACCTCCCGGAGCCGGTCATACCGACAACCCATTACGTTGCGATGGGCGTTTTCGCGGTGTTGTTGTTTGCGGCGTTCTGGGCTGGCCTCTTCCAGTCGGCGGGAACAGGTGACCCGATCACGGCTGCGGATCGACGACGGTTCATCGTCGCCGGACTCGGGCTGCCGGCGTGCCTTTTGGCTGCTTCGTCGTTCGAGTTCTTCGAGCGGTGGCCACTGGCGCTGCTGATGATCGTCGTGTTCGTCGGTGCGGCGTTCGTGTTGCCTGGGTCGACGGGCATGGTGGTGCTCGCGGCGCTGGTGACTCTGGCGTCGGTGGCGTCTCCGGTGTACGGGTCCGAGTCCGGTGGCATCTTGGTGGCCGCTCTGCTCGCAGGTCTTGGGGTGGGGTGGAGGTGGTCGCGACCTGTGGTTGCGCTGGCTTTGTTGGCTGTCGGTGTCGTCGCTGAGGCGTTGGGCGTTTTCCTCATGGGGATGGTGTTCGTGCCGTTGGCGTTGGGGATGTTGTACGCGTCGGTGCGTCCGTCGAGTGGTCCGGCGACGGTAATTGCCGTCACCGCGATTCCGCTTGCAGCGGCGATACCGATCACCGTGCAGTTCGGGTGGACCGCGTATACCCCTCTGACCAGCGCATTGACTGCCCCCTATTCGTGGCTGTGGGCAACGTCGTTGGTCGCTGTCGCTGCATCGGCCGTCGGCGTGGTGGTGCTGCAGCGGCGTCGGAACGGCGGCGTGTAGTTCAGGTCCGTCGCTCCCGGGGAAGGACGGCGGCGAAGCGGAGAAGGAAGTCGCGGACGACGACGAGTGTGGTGTCGTCGTAGTCGGCGAGAGCGGTTTCGAGATCGGTGGATGCCCGACGAACGAACGGGTCGATTCGTTCGCGCGCGAGGGGCGTCGAGCGCAACGCCACGCTTCGCCGGTCGGTGCTCTCCCGGCTGCGGCGCACGAGATCCTGTCCTTCGAGGCGATCGATCAGTGCGGTCGTCGCCCCGGAGGTCAATCCGATCCGGGCCGACAGCACAGCGGGAGACAGTGGTGTGCCTTCGTTTTCGGCCCAGATGATCTCGCCGAGCGCGTTGCCGTCGGTGGTCGGCAGGTTCATCCAGCGAGCCAACTGATACGCGGACTCCTGGTAGCTGACCGCATAGTGACGAAGCGCTTCGAGCGTTTCGGTTCTCACTGTCGACATCGGTCGATCCTTTCGGCCAGGCGGTGATCAGGCGCGCAGAAGTGGATAGTCCGCAAGCGTCGGAACCTGCTTTTCGTGCGTCAGCAGGTTGGCTTGAAAGAACCGGCGTACTGGTGCTGAAGCCGCGACCTTGTATGCCGAATGCAGGGCTTTCACACCTAATTTCGACGACGGGTGGAGTAGCCGAGCGCTTCCGCGTCGCATTCCTTGTGCGCTGTCAGCGTACGCGCGCATCTGCTTCTCGTAGCGGCTGAACGCTTCTCGATGGTTGTCGGGGTGGGCTGCGAGTTCGCCGGTGAGGATGTGTGCCCCGACGAGGGACAGAGTGGTGCCCATGCCGGTCGGGCCGGATCCCCATGCAGCGTCGCCGACGAGGGCGACGCGGCCCTTGCTCCAGGTGGAGACGAGCACCTGCTCCATTCGCTGGGTGTAGAAGTCATCCGGCCGCTGGTGAAAGCCGTCGAGGATGCGTTCGGTTTGCCAGCCCGCCCCGCGGAATCGCTCTGTCAAAATGTGCAATTGGGCGTCCACCGGTAGGGATTCGAATCCTGAGGGCTCGGATTCGAAGGACAGTGACGCTCGTATCGTGCCCTCGTTGTCGGGCCGCAGCGTTGCAACGCGGCCTCCGCCGGCTGTGCACCAGTCCCAGGTATCGACGTCGGTGGGAAGGCGATCGATGGTGCCGTAGGTGATGCTGACCCCGAAATCCCGCAGCGTGGTCTCGTCGTCGAACACGATGCGTCGGGTTCGAGAGCTACGACCTTCGGCGACGAGTACGAGATCGAAGCGTTCGGTGCTGCCACCGTCGAAGGTGACGTCGACACCGGACGAGTCTTGCTCCACACCGACGACGTAGTCGCCGAACCGCTGATCCACGTCGCGGGGAACGATGTCGACGAGAATCTGTGCGAGCCGTCCGCGGAGGATCTCGATCTCTGCGGTCGGTCCGTCCTGGCCCTCCTCGCGAGGAAACACCGCGTGGGGCGTCCCGTGCCGGTCGACGAACCGCGTGCCCTGCTCGCCGGTCAGATTTTCCAGAATGGTGTTCTCGACGCCCATTCGACGTATCACGTCGCGCCCGAGTCCGCGTATGTCGATGTTCTGCCCGGTCTCGCGCGGAGCTGGAGATCGCTCGAGAAGGGTGACGTCGCATCCGGCTTTGGACAGACCCCATGCCAACGTGGGCCCGGCGATGCTCGCGCCGGTGACGAGGACCCGAGTGGGCCGGTGATCCGATCTCGACATGGTGTTCCTCCCGCGAACCGATCAGGTATCGCTGTGACGAAGTTACTTTACTGTGGAGGTACATGCCCGGCTGCAGGTTGCCGCAAACCCGAAGACGTGAACGTGCCGGCGGGTCATCGCGAACAGTTCACTCATCGCAGGCGATCACCCTGCAAGCAGTGCCTCGTCGATCATCGCGCCTACAGCGGCGGCGCCGACCGAGGTCATGATCGTTCCGGCGTGATCGAGTCCGGCCAACGGGCGGACGGAGGTCATGTCGACGGCCTCGATGTCCTGCGGTGAGTACATCGGCGGAGAATCGGCTCCGACGCTCCACTGCGCGTGCAGGAATCGAATGGGCACCGTCAGTTCCTCGAATCTCGAGCGGCCGAAGAACACGTCGGTGGCGTCGGTGACGACTGCATCCGCCGACAGCCGGACGGCGCCGTCGACCAGGTCGTGTTCGGCGTATTGCCGGAGCAGCGGGTCGGCTGGGTCGAGTAGGGGCAATGACGTCGAGACCAAGAATTGGATGTAGTCGTCGACGCTGTTCCAGTGCTGCTGCGTTCGGGCGATCCTGTCCCCGAACACTGCTGCAACGTTTTCTTGCGTCAACCCCTCGGGCGGTCCTACCGGCACGCCGCCGTCGACGAGGACGAGGCTCTTCACCCGGTTCGGATAGCGGGCCGCGAACTCGACCGCCACGAATGCACCCATCGACATTCCGCACACGTGCACCGCCTCCTGGCCCAGTGCATCGACAACCGCGTCCAGGTCCTCGGCGTGCTGAGCCAGTGACGACGGGCCGGTGACGTCCACACTGTCACCCCTCCCGCGCAGATCCGGTGCGACGAGCGTCAGATGCGGAGCCTCCGCGTGCAGCCAACCCCACAGTGTGCGCTGGCTGGAGACCCCGTGCACCACGAGAATGGGTTCGGTGGTGCCGGAGAGAGTCTCGACGGCGATGCTTCCGCCCGATACAGGTACCCGATCGATGGACATGACCGACACGTTATCGGCTGGAAACGAAGGACAACGGTGAACCGGTCAGCTACGCAGTGGGGGCGGAGCACCCAGCGAGCGCCACGTTCTCGGCGAGGAACGCCAATTGGTCCCGAATCACTGCCGAAAAGAGTAAATCGACATAGGGATCGAAGTGACCGCCGGTATAGGTGCGGACCGTGGCTGTGCGGATCTTCTGCGCAGCACGGAGGGCGACCGAGGCGGGAGTCACCGTGTCCTCGGACATGATCTGCACCAACGTGGGGCACGCGATCGCCGACGCCGTTCGGCCGGGCGAGTACAGCCCGATCTTCAGCAGAATCCGAGCTGCGACGGTCTCGGGGTAGTCACCGTGGGTGAGGCCGGATTCCTGCATCATGCGATCGCGACCGGAGTACGCATCCGGCGAGACCATCACAGCGCGCGTTCCAGGCAGGCCGACGCTGTCGATGTAGTGCGGTGGCTTCTTGCGAAGTGCGCGCACGACGTCTTTGACGGCCGAGGGCAGGACACGCAGTGTGTGCCGGAATCCGACTGCGCGGACGGCGGCGATCCCGTCGATGTGGGGTACCTGCGCGATGACGGCGGCAAATTCGACGCCGGTGCCCGCGAGGGTGAGTACGTGGCCTCCGGCGAAGGATGTACCCCATCCGACGATCCTGCTCGGATCGACTCCGTCGAGCGTCCGCGCGTAGTCGACAGCAGCACGCCAGTCGGCGAGTTGTCTCGGTATATCGAGCAGTTGTCGTGGTTCGCCGTCGCTGTCACCGAAGTGTCGGTAGTCGAATACACACACGATGTAGCCCGCCGCAGCGAAACGTTCCGCGAACGCGTACAACCGCATTGCCCGGGGCGTACCGAAGCCGTGTGCCATGACGATCGCCGGAAGCGGTGTTGCGCTTGCTTCCTGGGGTCGAAATATGGTTGCTGCGCAGCAGATACCGTCGGAGGTGAACGATGCTTCGGTGCGGGTGAATTTGGAACGTTCGTTGGTGGTCATCGAGCATCTCCTTGCGATTCGCAATGAGCGAGTCAGTGTTTGAACGGATTCAAGGTCTTGCCCAGGAAGTACCCGAGCCGGGTGGGAATCGGCTTCGCGGCGGCTGCGGTCACCTTGTTCACGACGCCCGGTATGCACACCGGTTTGCCCGCCTCGACCGCCCGCCAGCCCTCCTGCACAACGGCTTCGGGGTCTTGCCACAGAATCGACGGTAGTTTCGAGGTGGCTGCATCACGGGTCCCCATGACGTCGTGGAACTCGCTGTGGGTGAAGCCCGGGCAGAGAGCAGTGACGTGGACGCCGTACGGACGAAGCTCCATGTCGAGAGCTTGCGAGACATCGAGGACGTAGGACTTGATGCCGGTGTAGAGCAGGCTGGCTGCCGGCGGCATGAAGGCAGCCAACGACGACAGATTCACGATCCGTCCGTATCCGCGCTCCTTCATTCCGGGGACCGTCAGATGTGCGAGTTCGGTGACGGCGGTGATCATCACCTGGATCTCGGCGGCGAGCGCCTCGAACGGGGCGTCCGCGAACGACGAATTGCCCGACATGCCTGCGTTGTTGATCAAGATGTCGACGTCGATGCCGAGGGAGTTCGTGCGTTCGACGATCGCGCGCGGGGCGCTGTTGTCGGTCAGGTCAGCGACGACGACGTCGCAGCGCACGTTGTGCCGCTTCGCCAGCTCGTCCGCAAGTGCGACGAGCCGTTCCTCGCGACGTGCAACGAGAACGAGGTTGTGTCCTTCCGCGGCCAAGTGGCGCGCGAATTGCGCGCCGATACCAGCCGATGCTCCTGTGATCAGCGCTGTTCGTCCGGTCGTGGTCATTGCAGGCCCCCGTCTCTTGAATGGTCATCAAGAACGGTAGCAGGGTCTTGATGGGCATTCAAGATAGGATGTCGGGCATGCCCAAGAACCGCGGACTACATGACAGGGAGGCGAAGCGGGCCGAGATCATCGGTGTTGCTCGTGAACTGTTCGTGTCCGACGGTTTCGAGCGCACATCCGTCAGTCGGTTGGCCAAAGCTGTCGGCATCACGGCGAACACTCTGTACTGGTATTTCGAGGACAAGGACGACATCCTGGTCGCCGTTCTGACGGCGATCGTGGCCGAGGACGCAGCGGACTATGCCGACATCGCCGATCGCCCTCTCGCCGAACGTCTCGAATGGCTTGTCGAGCGGTTACAGCGAGTGGGGCCGTTGGTGTCCACCGTGCACGAACGCGCAACCAAGTCGGAAGCCATAAATCTCTGGCACAACGGATTTCACGCGTATGCCGAATCGATCTTCGCTGTCGACGTAGCCGCGTCGGGCTTCTCCGGACCGGAGGCAGACGCAATGATTCGCATCGGGACGTTCGTCGTCGAAGGTCTTCTGACGCACGCGCCGTCGCCCGCCGCGACGCGGGATGTGATCGACCAGCTCGTCACTGCGATGACTCATGGACGTGCTCCGGTCGGCTGACGGCGGATCGACTCGATTACCGACTCAGTGGCGTGTAACGAAGACCGTCAACCGGACGAAAGGGATGCGAGGAGCGAGAACGGAGTTCGGGTGGGGAAGCAGCGTGTGTGGACCGATGCGATGGTCATCGTGTCGATCGTCTCGGTCGGCGTTGTGATCGCCGGTCTCACCAACGATTCGGGTGTCGAATCATTGCCCGCTGCTTATGGAGTGGTGCTCGAACCCGTCGACTCCGACGCCGCCATTCCGGGGTGTGAGTCCGTCGAACCCAACGACGAGCCCGGTCACGCGGTCCAGATGACCATCGGGGACAAGCCGGAGACATACGACAACCCGGACTACCCCTGGTTCGATGGGCCTCGCGCGTCGGCGATGAGCACGGCTCTGGTGGACTCGCTGCCCGCCGATGCAGAACTGAAGTTCGCGGGCCCTCGGCAATCGCTTGTCTTCCAGCCCATCCTGGGAGGCCAACAGGGTGGTACGAGCACGATATTCGAGTCCACCACCGCAACAGGCACAGTGATTCGAAACGGTGTGGAAGGCATGGTCACGGTCTCTGTAACGCAGAACGACGAATCCGCTCCCCCCTGTACTGCAGGCGCTTTGGATGCACGAACCACCATGCGCGACGGCACTGTGGTGGACACCCTCGACACCTGGTACGAGTTAGCAGGTCAGCGATCGACTGTTCGGAGCGCAGTCGCCTACACCCCTGACGGTTCGCGGATACACGCCACCACGGCGGGTGACGCCGGCCGCGTGGTGCTCTCGGTGGACGAGTTGGCAACCATCGCCGCACTGCCGGAGCTGCGCACGACGTTTCCCGTCCCACCCGGGTTTGTCACACCGCCGATGCCGTGCACGGCGCAAGGGTCGACGGAGATCGGCTCGCCGCTCTCACGCGAGGTCGTCACAGCACTGAACGATGCACTGAACACGCTCTGGGACTCTGCCTCTCGGCCGGTTGTCCTGGACCGTCCGCTCGGCTCATTGCAGCTCGATCAGTACAGTCCTGCCAGCGCATGCGAGGACCTGGTGTACGGCAGCAACCAAGCGCTGACGCTGACGGTCACTCCTACCGCCGGTGCCTACGACTACGATCCCGACCAGTCCTCGACTGGTTACGAGAAAACATCCACCACACTTCCCGACGGTTCCGTCCTGAGCATCAGCGGCATCTACGTCACCAGCCCCACCGGGTGGCCGCAGCAGACCGTGGCGCTGGAAACAGCGTCGGGGATGACCGTCAAGGTTCGGGCTTCCGATCGTGCGGTCGGTCTCGAACTGCTTCAGTCCATCGTGCAGACAGTGGGGTCGGTGTTCGCATGAGTACACGCACAGCAATTCTCGCAACGGTCGTTGCTGTGGTGACGTTCTCGGCAGCGGCATACACGGTGGTCACAACGGGGCCCGACGACGATTTCGGGTACGAAGGATCCACGCTCGGCGTTGCGTACTTCGGCGGAGGCGGGGACTTCGGGGGTGACGACGGCTTCGATACTGGAAGCTTCAGCCCCACCGTCGAACCCGAGCCGACGGCCAGCCCTGGGGCCCCGCACCCTGATTGGACGCTGACGACATCGTCGGTCTCGGATGTGCCCGGTGCCGGGTTCTACGATCCGGTGACTGCGGGGGAGTTGGTGTTCCGAAGCTCCGGATTCATCGAGGCGGGTGACGTCCTGATCACGCTCCTAGGAGTGGAGAGCGAGTACGGCTTCGAACTGAGCGACTCGTCGTTCGTCGCCGTCGACAGCACCGATGGATCTGTTCGCTGGCAGACCCCCGCTGCGGGCATTTCGGGAAGCGCGTCCGAAGCGATCAGCGGCAAGATCGTCTGTCACACAAATCGATTCGCCGGAGATTCGGCGTTCGTTGCCGTGGACGTGGCGACGGGTGAACTGACCAGCACACCGACGGAGTGGTTCGTCGATATGATCGGCGGCATCAATGACAGGTTGTATGTCGTCGAAGGTGACATCGAAGGAAATGACCTTCGAGTACACAGTGGCACACCGTCGGATCCGTCGGCGTATTGGACGTCGCAGTTGACCATCGGAGGTTACGGCGAGGACGCGTCGATGTTCGTGCTGTCGCTGGATCACGGGATCGGCTTCGTCGATACATACAGCGATGCAGCAATATTCGACCTCGCCACCGGGTTCGTGCCATGGCAGAAGACCAACTACGACGACTGTGTCGACGCCGATGCTGCTCTGGCCGGAGGGATTGTCATCGTCCAGCCGGTCGTATGCGACGAGTTCGAGCCAGTGGCGACCGAGGCCTTGGATTCGACCGGTCGTGTGTTCGCCCGCACGGACGGAACGGCAACGCACCACCTTGTGATCGATGCACCCGACGGGTCGGCGCCGTTCCTGATGGGTGACTCCGCATACGACCGGGCGACCGGTCGCACGCTGTGGACCAGCAGCTCGTTGGTGGCCGAGAGTGGTGAAGGGACGGCCGTCGCAGTAGTCGGTGAGACTGTGTTGCTCAGCGATGGTTCCGAGCAGAAATTCGCGGCGCTCGATCTACGCACCGGCAGCGAGCTGTGGTCCAAGGAAGGGGCCTTCGCGCCGTCGGCTCGGAACGGAAATGTGCTCGCGGGCCTGGACGGCGATGTCGTGACCGCTCTCGACATCGAGACGGGCGAGGGGTGGACGTTACCGGCCAGCCTCGTCGGCGACAGCCAGGACTTACTGAGCGGCGACGAAACCGTGCGTACGAGTGACGGTCGATTCGTCTACGCGTCGCCGGCGGAGATAGTCGCGTTGACGCCGGCGTGACGGCGCTGCTCGTCTAGACCTGGATGAGGGCGACCGCTGGGGTGAGGATGCCGAAGTATTCGGGCGCCAGGGGGATCAATCCGGACCATCCTGGTATGCGGCCGTAGACCATGACGACGACCGGGCCGCTGCCGGTGGGCAATACGGCGGTCCTGTCGATGGTCGGGTAGAGGCCGTCGATCGTTCCTGGTGCGGTGCCGAGGAATTCGGTGATTCCCGACTGCCCCGTCCTCAGGTTGACCCATCCTGCGTGGAGTTCCGACGGCTCGTACTCCAGCCAGCGCTGCACGACGGTGATGGAGCGGGCCGAGTGATCGATGACGGCGTCGATCCGCGATCCGGGGAATCCGCCCGTCGGGTGGGCGAGGTTGACGGTATCGACGGTGCCTGCGACAGGTGTGGGCGCGGTGGCCAGCGCAGCGATCTCGGCCGGTACGCCAGCGGAGCGCAGGGCGGATACCGGATCGACGGCCGGGTGTGCGTGCGCAACGGCGCCGGCGCCGAACCCGACGAAGATGGCCATGACTGCGGCCGCGACCATCGCCGCGACCTTACCGAGTCGAATCATCTGTCTCCGATCCTCGCTGCACTCGCACCCGAACCAGGGTGAGCACTCCTCAGTGTGACGTGTGGGCTCGGCCTGGTGGTTCATTGTGACGGGATCGTTGTGCAGCATCTGCCCACCTCAGGGCGCGACCAGGCATATGGGACCCAAGGGAACTGCAGGGTTGACGTCGATGGTCGCGATCGGTCCGCCCGCCGAGGTCTGGTAGGCCATCAGCGAGTGTTCGCCGGGTGCAGTGGGTGTCACCAGAGTGAACTTGTGCCCGAGAATCGTTGGTGAGTACCAGTATCCGTCGAACTGCCACATGAATTCCTCGATGGGCATCACCATGCTGTAATCCATCGGCCCGATGTCTGTTCGAGGCTCCGAGAAGCTCTCGGTTCGAGCGACCGCGACATAGGTGCATCCGACGCCGTACTGGGTTGTCGGTCCGAAGCTCAGCCCGGGGAGGATGTCGAGTGAGACGACCTCTGCGGACGCGTTCGGGGCAGCGAACACCGCCGCGCCTGCGCAGGCAGCGAGGACGGAGGCATAGCGGGCAAGCCGGATCATTTTCATTCCACTTGGTCGGTTGGAGTCCGGTGCGTGTTACACAGGTCATTGCGGAATGTCTTCGTCGGTGGACTCACACCCACCCGAACGCCAGCGCGACGTTGTGCCCGCCGAAACCGATGGACGTGCTGAGGGCGTAGTCGATTCGCTGCTGACGGCGATGAGTCACCACATCCAGATCGATTGCCGGATATTGCTTTTCGAGGTTCAGGGTGGGCGGCAATTCGGAGTGCTCGATGGTCAGCATGGTCAGGATTGCTTCGAGCGCACCGACAGCACTCGCTGAGTCTCTCCGAAGGTGTGGATTCGACGACGCCTTGGAGCGTGCGGCGGTGCTGGGTGCGGCATTCCGTGGTCTTCTTGTCGACCGGTTCGCCACTGGCGATGTAAGCCGAACCGACGCCGCAGCTGCAGCGCTTTCCGAATGCGTTGCCGCTCGGTAGCGGGCTGCTGCGTATGTCTGTCCAGTCGACCCGCGAGATGTCCCGGCTTCGCCCACACAGTTGGCGAGGTGCTCCCACGTTGGAGTCGTAAGGAGAACGAACGTGGAGGTTCCTTGATTACCTGCGGTACCGGAGCGTCGTCACCGGAACGCTTACCGGTGCGAGATGATGTCCGAATGTGGAAGCTGTCCCTCTGGTTTGCTGTGCTCGGATCGCTGATAGCCGTCCTCGGGAGCGGTGTCGGGGATATCGCGCCCGGACGGGATTCGAAGGATGTTTTCGACGGCGGAAGCAGCCTGACCGTGCGGTTCTACGGGCCGGACTGGGAGCAGCTGTGGCAAATTGCGGTGGTGGGCGCGGTGCTGGGCGCGCTGATCGGCGTTGTCCTGCACCTCGCTGGTGTTCGAGTAGCCGCCGGCACAGGGAACCGCTTCGGGCGCGTCGTGAGTGCGGGTCTGGTGGGTATCGCTGTAGGCCTTGCGCCAATTCTGGCGATGGTGCTCGACGCCGTGAACGCGTGGCAGCCGGGCTACAGCGTGGCCGTGGAGCCGGTGTCGTTGTTGACGACGTACGCGGTGTGCGCTGGTCTCGCGTACTGTGCAGCATTGCTGTTGGTGTGGTCCATTCTTCGTGTAACCGGCGACGATTTCGGGCCTGGCACGACGAAGCGTGCGGCCGTGTTGTTGCCGGTCGGTGGCATCGCGGCGACGGCCTGTGGGGTGGGAACGGCATGGTTGTACGACTTCACGACACGGCCGTACGTAGTAGTGTCGTCAACTCTTGTTGTGATGCTTGTTCTTTCGGCCACGTTGGTGGCGGCGAGGGTATGGGCAGTCGGTGGAAACACTCCTCGATCCGCTACCGGCGACGCACCGACTGGCTCGGTGTGAAGGGGTTCGTTCCCTATGGTTAGGGCAGAGGCGGTGACAGTGAGGCCGAGATCCCTTTGTTGCTGAGCGATTTTCTGAGGATGTCGATTGCGACAGCGAGCGCGGGCGAGGGATTGGCAGGGTCCCATGCCATGGCGATGCGGAGAGTCCGTGCGGGTCCTGTCAGCGGAAGATACTGCACGCCGTCCATGGTGAGGAGTTGGGTGGATGCGACGACCACAGCAACGCCGACTCCCGCACCCACCATGGCGAGCAGGCTGTACGGGTCGGGTGCCTCGTACGCAACGGAGGGCGCGAAGTCCGCGTCGGCGCACATCGTGATCGTCGCGTCGCGCACCACCGACCCGTGTTCGGCCGGGTAGAACACGAAGCGCTCGTGCGCGAGGTCGCGCGGATCGACTTCGGATGCACCGGCCAGGCGATGGCCCGCAGGAACGGCGAGGATCAGCACTTCGTCGCTGACGGTCACGGTCTTCAGATGCGGCGGCGCGGGTAGGCCGACGATCCCCATGTCGAGCGTTCCGTCGTCGAGGGCATCGACTACTTCCCCTGAGTACAACTGGGGCCGCAGTGCCAGCTCGATGCCCGGATGAGCGTCGGCGATCGACCGCGCCAGACGCGACAATGCCTGATAACCGCTCGCTCCACCGAAGCCGATCCGGACGGATCCGATTTCCCCGGTCTTCGCGGAACGGGCCACAGTGTGGATGACCCCGAGCTGGGCTTTGATCACTCGCACCGGTTCCAGTAAAGCTGTGCCTGCTTCGGTGAGCTGCACCGAGCGCGTGGTGCGGGTGAACAAGTCGGTTCCCAATTCGCGTTCGAGCGCGCGCACGGTCTGGCTCAGCGGTGATTGGGCGACGTGCAGCTTCTCGGCCGCGCGGCCGAAGTGAAGCTCCTCAGCGACGGCCAGGAATGCCTCCAGATGTCGCAACTCCATGTTCGCCCTCTCGTGGCAGAGCAGTCCGCGACCAATTGAGCTTTACTACCACCTAATAAGTCACAATTACATCTTGGACTCTACAAGAAAAAGCGGGAATAGTGATCTGCATCGCACTCATTGGCCCATGCTCGACACGGATCACAGAGTCAGGACATCAGGTGACACATTCTCAACACGGTGACGGCGCAGAGGCGCCCATTCACGACTCGAAGAAGGCGCGCAAGGCAGGTATCACGGCATTCGCGGGCACGACGATCGAATGGTTCGACTTCTACATCTACGGGACCGCTTCGGCGCTCGTGCTGGGCAAGTTGTTCTTCCCGGATGCGTCGCCCGCGGTCGGGACTCTCGCTGCCTTCGCGACATTCGCTGTCGGATTCCTGGCGCGTCCGCTCGGCGGCATCATCTTCGGGCACTTCGGTGACAAGTTCGGCCGTAAGAACGCCGTGGTCATCACACTGGCGATGATGGGCGTGGGCACGGTCGGAGTGGGGTTGCTGCCCACTTACGAGACGATCGGCATCTGGGCGCCCATCGCGCTGGTCACGCTCCGTGTGGTGCAAGGAATCGCTATGGGTGGTGAGTGGGGCGGTGCCGTCCTCATCGCCACCGAGTTCGCTCCTCCCAAGAAGAAGGTCCTTTACGGCGCGTTCGCTCAGCAGGGTTCGCCCGTCGGGAACCTGATGGCGACCGTCGCCTTCCTCGCCTTGACCGCGATGTCGGACAGCGTCTTCGAATCATGGGGTTGGCGTATACCTTTCGTCGCATCGGCGCTGCTGGTCGTCATCGCCCTCTACATCCGTCTGCACATCTCGGAGACCCCCGAGATGCAGAAGGCGGTCGCGAAGCAGGAGCGGACTCGTTTGCCGCTCGTCCAGGTGCTGCGTTCGCACCCGATCGAGCTGGTTCTGGGCGTCGGTGCAGTGGTCGCGGGCGTCGCCATCACGTACGTCAAAACCACCTTCGCGTTGTCGTGGGCGACGACGGATCTCGGGTTCGATCGGAGCGATTTCCTCCTCGTCATCACCCTTGCGTTGGTTGCGCAGGTGCTCATCCAGCCTTTCGGCGCCATCCTTGCAACCAAGATCGACCCGTCCAGGGCCATCAAATGGATGCTGCTTCCCGAGCTGATCTTGCTTCCGTTGATGTTCGTCCTGATCCAGACAGGGTCGGTGGGCTGGGCGATGGTCGGAATGATTCTTGCTACCGCCCCGCACGCCATGTACTACGCAGCACTCGCGGGAATCCTGGCCCAGGTCTTCCCGACCAATGTTCGCTACACCGGGATTTCTCTCTCGTATCAGTTCTCGACGGCGATCTTCGCCGGTACAGCCCCCCTGCTCTCTCAGTTTTTACTCACCACAACAGGTTCGATCTGGGTGGTCGTCGGTCTGGGGCTGTTCTACGTGCTGTTGTCGGTTGTCTGCATGTCGGCGCTTCTGCGCCGGGGCAAGCGGCTCGCACTGATCGCGGCAGACGACTCGTCGACACCACCGGCACTCAGCACCACCGGAAAGGCCTGAATCATGAATTACGCACGCCGTGACCCCGCGCTCCACGCCGTTGTCCGTCGCTGGACCGAAGGTGACGATCGAGTGAAGTTCGACGCCCTGCTCGACACCTTGGGAGAGGATGCGGCGGGGAGACTCGATGCTCTCGCCGCCGTCGCGGACAAGAACCCGCCGGTGCTCCGCCAGTTCGACCGCGACGGCATCCGTGTCGACGACATCGACTATCACCCTGCGTATCTCGAACTGTGCGACGCTGCCTACAGTCGATACGGCCTCTCGGCTCTCTCGCACCGAGGATTGCACGGCTGGGATGCGGCCCCTCCGCACTTGGTTAAGTATTTGGCGTCCTACGTGTTCGTTCAAGCAGAGTTCGGCCTTGCCTGCCCCGTGTCGATGACCGACGCAGCAGCGCGTGTTCTGAAGTTGTTCGGAGATCCTGATGTCTTCGATCGGTGGATCGACGGTCTCACTTCCACCGATCCGGCCACCTCGATGACCGGCGCGATGTTCATGACCGAACCGCAAGCGGGGACCGACATTGCGATGACCGAGACCGTGGCCGAGTCGCGCAACGGTGAATGGCGCCTCACGGGCAAGAAGTGGTTCGCGTCCAACCCCGACGCCGACGTGATCGTGACGCTCGCCAGGTTCCCCGGCGGCGAGGACGGTTCCACCCGGGGGGTGGGCATGTTCATGGTGCCGAAGACACTCGCCGACGGCACACGCAACAGCTATACGATCGACCGCCTCAAGGACAAGATGGGCACCAGGTCGATGCCGAGTGGCGAGGTCACTCTTGCCGGAGCGTTCGCGCTCCAGGTGGGGCAGCTGGACCGAGGGTTTCTGCAGATGGCAGAGATGGTCAACACGTCGAGACTGTCGAATGCGATGCGCGCCAGTGCTCTGATGCGCAGGTCGGTTCGTGACGCCGTCGACCACACACGTCAACGAATCGTGTTCGGTAAACCCCTGTTCGAGCATTCGCTGATGCGTGCCACCCTGCTCGAGCTCTGCCTGGAATCGGAGGCATCCCTGGCGATGGTCGCCTACAGCGCGCAGTGCTTGCAGTCAGCTGACGCCGGCGATCCCGCTGCGAAGCAGCTGATTCGCGTACTGACGCCGCTGGCAAAGCATTTCATCTGCAAGAAGGCGCGCGTGGTCACCGGGGAGGCGATGGAGGTGCGGGGCGGAAACGGATACATCGAGGAGTGGGCGCATGCGCGTTTGGTGCGCGATTCGCACCTCGGTTCCATCTGGGAGGGTTCGAGCAACGTCATCGCATTGGATGTGTTGCGGTGTTTGCGGAAGTTCGACGCGCACCGGCACATTGCCGCCGACATGACGTCGATGCTGACCGACCTCGGATCCGACTGCGCAGACGGCCGGGCGGTTCTGGTCGACGCGTGGGACCAACTTGTCGAGAGAGGCGACCGTCTGTTGGCTGGTTCGAACGACGCAGCGGAGGCCGGGTGTGCGCGGTACGCGAACGCGCTCGCGCAGACGATCATGCAGACCTTGTTGTTCGACCTGGCAGACCATTCCATCACCACCACGGGTGACTACCGCGGACTGTTGGTGGCCAACGCATACCTCGACCGTTCGGACGACGTCTCGGCCGAGGCGCTGCGCCATCTCGAGGCTGTCGTGGACGGAACTTCCGTCGATCGTGAATCCGCGCTTCACGTCAGCTCTTTGGCGGCTTCGACGGTGGGTGCGCTGCGATGAACAACGCCACCCGTCAGGGGCCGGCACCGCTGGCCGGTATCAAGGTGCTCGATCTGTCGAAGATCCTCGCCGGACCGTACGCCACCATGTCCCTGGGTGATCTGGGTGCAGAAGTGACCAAGATCGAGCATCCCGACGGCGGCGACCCGACTCGCGCGTGGGGACCACCGTTCGTCGGCGACGACGCCGCCTATTACCTCGCGATCAACCGTGGAAAGAAGTCGGTGACGGTCGACCTGAAGTCGGACGAGGGGCAGGCGGTGATACACCGCATGCTTGCTGAATCCGACATCGTGGTCGAGAACTTCAAGCCCGGCAGTGGTTTACAGAAGATCTTCGATTACCGAGCACTGTCCGAGCAGCACCCCCACCTCATCGTGTTGCACATCTCGGCCTTCGGCGACGAAGGACCGCTGCGTGACGAACCGGGCTACGACATTCTCGCCCAGGCAGCGGGCGGGCTGATGTCTCTCACCGGCGAGCCGGGTGGCGCGCCGGTCAAAGCCGGCTTTGCGATGGGTGATCTGGGCGCCGGCCTGTTCGGCACGATCGGTATTCTCGCTGCTCTGCACGAACGTTCGCGGACGGGTAGAGGCCAGTACGTCACGACGTCGCTCTACGAGTGCCAATTGGCGCTGCACGTGAACTGGGCGACAAGCTACTTCGCCACCCGGGAGCGGCCGGTCGCCATGGGGTCGGCACATCTCAACCTTGTTCCCTATCAGGCATTTCCTGCGTCGGACGGGCATTTCGTCGTCGCAGTCGGCAACGACACTCAATGGGGACAGTTGTGCCGTGCCATCGGACGCGACGATCTGGGGGCGGATCCGCGGTTTCTGCACAACCGCGACCGTGTCGACAATCGCGACGCTCTCGAGAAAGAGTTGTCGTCGGTGTTCGTCACGGCGTCGGTCGAGTACTGGTGTTCGCAGCTCAACGCTCATGCGGTTCCCGTGTCGCCGATCCTGCATCTCGACGAGATCTACGAACACCCGCATACCGCAGCATTGGGGATGGTGGAGACCGTGCAGCACCCGTCGATCGGCCCGCTCGAGCAGGTAGCGTCGCCGATCAGTTTCGGGGGAGTTCGGCCCACGATGGCAAGCGCCCCTCCCGAACTCGGCGCCGACACCGACGAGGTCATGGCCCGATTCTCGGAGGACCGTCACCTCTGACGACTGTCACCTATTACGGACGTCGCCGACGCGAAGACTCGCGAACTCTCTTGCCGAACGAACGCACAACATACGGAGGAATCTTGTCCGCTCTTGTCTCGATGGAAAAATTGTTCGGTCTCGATTCGCTTCTCGAACCCGAAGAGATCGAAATTCGTTCTACGGTGAGGAAGTTCGCGTCGGATCGAATCCGGCCACACGTCGCCCAGTGGTTCGAGGAGGGCACCTTGCCTGCGCGGGACCTTGCCAAGGAGCTGGGGTCCCTGGGCGTTCTGGGAATGCACCTCGAGGGATACGACTGTGCCGGGATGAGTGCCACGGCTTACGGTCTGGCATGCCTGGAGTTGGAAGCCGTCGACTCCGGTATCCGTAGCCTGGTGTCGGTGCAGGGTTCACTGGCGATGTTCGCACTTCACCGGTGGGGCAGCGAGGAACAGAAGCAGACGTGGCTGCCGCCCATGGCGCGCGGGGAGGCCATCGGCTGTTTCGGGCTCACCGAGCCGGACTTCGGATCCAACCCCGCCGGTATGAGAACCAATGCGAAGAGAGACGGCGACGACTGGATTCTCAACGGTACGAAGATGTGGATCACCAACGGCTCGATCGCTGACGTCGCCGTGGTCTGGGCCCAAACAGACGAAGGTATTCGGGGATTCGTCGTTCCGACCGACACCCCGGGCTTCTCCGCGCCGGAGATCAAGAAAAAGGTCTCGCTGCGTGCGTCGGTTACCTCCGAACTTGTTCTGGACGGTGTGCGGCTGCCGGCGTCGGCGATGCTCCCGACCGCTCAGGGCTTGCGCGGCCCGCTGAGTTGTCTCAACGAAGCCCGCTTCGGGATCGTGTTCGGCTCGATCGGCGCAGCGCGTGACTGCCTGGAAACGGCCGTCGAGTACTCGATGTCCCGTGAAGTGTTCGACAAGCCCCTCGCCGGTTATCAGCTGACGCAGGCCAAGATCGCAGATATGACGCTGGAGGTCGGCAAAGGTCATCTCTTGGCGTACCAGTTGGGTCGGCTCAAGGACAGTGGCGGTCTCACTCCGGAGCAGGTCAGTACGGGCAAGCTCAACAACGTCCGCGAAGCGATCGACGTGGCACGGACGTGTCGGACCATCCTCGGAGCGAACGGCATAACACTGGAATATCCAGTGATGAGGCACGCCAACAACCTCGAATCCGTGCTGACCTATGAGGGCACTACGGAAATGCACCAACTCACCATCGGCAGGGCAATGACGGGAGAATCGGCGTTCCGATAACCGCGACAGCGCACGAGGGCGCGACGACGATCAGAGCCTGTACACCGATTCGTATTCGTACCATGGGCCGTCGAGGTGAGTGAAGGAGCTGTCCTCGCTGGCGGATCCGGTCGGTGGATGGTCCGGTGAGTACACCCAGCCGCTCGTGAAGCTGAAGAAGATGGTCGAGTTGTCGACGAAGTAGACCTCGCCTGGCGTGTAGCTGTTCGCGCGATCGATGTCGAAGGGCCCGATCTCGAACTTGTCGCGGTACGTGCCGGGGTTCTCCCGAAGGTCGACGGCGACGGCTTCGAACTCGGTGCGCTTGTCGAGGAATGTGGTGGAAGGTCCCCACACCACGAACGCGAAAGCGCTGAGGACGACGATGGGCGCAGGCACTATCCACCAGGACCACCGGCGGTCGCGGCCCAGTACATACAGGGTTCGGATGGCCCAGATCAGCCCGGTGACGGCCAGGACTGCGAGGACGACCAGGTGGGCGAGCAGCGGGTCGAGCCAGGTGTGCGCGCCGAACGGCGACGGCCAGAAGTTTCGCTTGACGCAGATCCACACCGCGGCGGCAACCGTGACGAAGGTCAGCAGTATCGGACCAGGCGGCTTGGCCAGGGTCGGCTCGGCCGTCAGCCGCCGATAGACCCAACTGTCGAGCGATGTCCTTCGCGCCATCGAGTCAGCGTATCGGCTCTAGTGTTCGGAGCCGATCTCCTGCATACCGATTGCTCCGAGCAGTTCGAGCTTTTCGTGGGTATCGGTGCCGGGCGCTCCGCGGAAGAGGACGAGGCGTTGCCCGGACGGCGGGCTGATGACGACGTCGCATTCGCAGTCGAGCAGTCCGACGCGTGGGTGCTGCAACCGCTTTCGAGTTTTCGCTACTGTGTCGACGTCGCCGAGTTTCCAGATCCGCGTGAATTCGTCGCTCTCGCGGTGTAACTCGTCGATCAGGCTGGTTGCACGGGTGTCGTCGGGCCGCCGTGTCACTGCGACGCGGAGGTCGGCGACGTAGTTGCGGCTCAGGTGGTCTCGGTCGTTGGGCGCGTACAGCGCGCGGTAGTCCGGGTCCAGAAACCAGTGCCAGATGAAGTTGGCGTGAAAACCGCTTTCGCCGACGAGTTTCCCGAGCAGTGCGATATTGAGTGGGTTCTGTCCGACGATGTTGTGCATGTCGTCGGTGATCAATGCCGGCACGCGGGGAGCGAGGGCGTCGAGGACGGTCATCAGCCCGGGGTCGGCGAACCCCAGGGCGACGGCGGGTTCGGGTGGGTGGTGTCCGGCGAGGACGTAGAGGTGGTCACGTTCGGCGAGGGTCAGGCGCAGTGCACGTGCGATGGCGCCGAGCATGGCCGGGGATGGTTGCGGTCCCCGGCCTTGCTCGATGCGTTCGTAGTAGTCGGTGGACATGGTGGCGAGCATCGCCACCTCGTCGCGGCGCAATCCCGGTGTTCGACGACGCGGACCGGCGGTCAGGCCGACTTCGGCGGGCCGCAGGCGGTCACGCCGGTTGCGGAGGAACTCTCCGAGTTGCTGCTGCTGAAATTGGGGCATGGCCTGGCAATCTGTGTCAGTGGCTGCGGCCGCTGAGGGCGTGGAGTACCTCGTCGTATCGGCCTTCGGCGGTGGCGTTGCGTAGCCACTTTACGCGCTCGACCAGTATCTCCTTGGCCTCGGGCTGCGCGGCGAGCAGGGACATGACCTCGTCGAGGTACTCGTCGAACGGCATGGCCGACGGGCTGTCTTCCTGGCCCATGAGCGTTGTCTGGACGGCCGGAGGTGCCAACTCGACGACACGGACAGCGGTGTCGGTGAGCTGCACGCGTAGCGATTCGGTGAACGAGTGAACGGCTGCTTTGGTCGCGCTGTAGGTGGGCGTCACGGGGAGGGGAACGAACGCGAGCCCGGAACTGACCGTCATGATCGTGGCACGCGGCTGGGCCTGCAGGTGCGGCAGGAACGCGTGGACGAGACGGATGGTGCCGAGGAGGTTGACGGTGACCGTACGTTCGGCGACGTCGATCGATGCAGGGTCGAGGAGGTTCTCGGGCTCCATGATTCCTGCCATCGTGACCAGGGTGTTCAATGCCGGGTGCCGCTGGGTGAGGGCGGCTGCAGCGGCGGAGATGGACTCCGTGCTCGACGTGTCGATTTCGATGGTGTCGATTCCCGGATGGGCGGCTGCGATCTCGCGCAACAGCGCTGTGCGACGTCCACCGACGATGACGGTGTTGCCCTCGGCTTGGAGTCGAAGGGCCAGACCCAGGCCGATGCCCGAGGTAGCGCCGGGGATGAAGATCGTGTTGTTTCCGTCTGAGTTCATGCTTCGACTGTGCGCCCGTTCGGGCTAACGAACCACACCCTGCTTATCCCCGGACCGGCGATCCGGGTCTCGAGGCGTTCGGTGGCTCGGGAGAAACGAGAACACCGGCGGTCACCGTTGCCGATGACTGCCGGTGCCAGGTGTTCGGTCGCTCAGATTTCGCCGGTAGGCGCGGTGTCGGAGCTTCCCGAGAACAGCTGAGCGAGCAGAAGCAGAAGGGAAGGGGTGATTTCACTGGACGAAAACACTGTTGAGCTCCTCGAGAGTTGGGGTCGGTGTAGGTAGCGAGATCGGTGATCTGCCGGTACCGGCTCCATTGGTATCAGAGCCAGCACGGACCCGCGACCGGTGCGAGCATAAAAGTCTGAAAGCTTTTGTTTTGCACATGAACCGGCGGATTGTTACCGGCTGAGTATCGGGCTCCAGCGCGGTCTCTGAGTGAGCAAACATGCGTCAGTCTGCTCATAGCCGAAGGGTGCAGTCACCTGACGTCTTTCGGCCGAGGAACGGTGCACAACCAGGTGTGGCTCAGTTCGACGGGCGGCGGGTCATCGCCGACGAGCCGGGGATCATGTCGTCGGTGACGCGGGCTTCGAACCCGAAGCGTTCGTACAGCCTTCGGCTCGCGGGAGTCGTGGATTCGAGGAAGGCCGGCGCGGAGCCGATGTGGTCCAATCGGTGCTGAATCAATTTGGTGCCGACTCCGGTGCCTCTGGCTCGTGCTGAGGTAGCGATGTCGTGGATGTACCAGTGTGGTTCGTCAGGTCGCTGATCGTCGATCGCTCGATCATGTGCCTGTCCGGCTTCGGTGGGGCTGAAGCTGCCGGTTTCTTCGCGGGAGCCGGGAGGTTCCCAGATCAGTGCGCCGAGCAGCTGTCCGTCCTCGTCGACTGCGACATCGACGTGCTCGGGTTCGCTCTCGACTTCGCTTGCGTAGAACTCGGCGAGTGCGCGGCGGCGGGACGATGAATCGGGAAGATGCGTCGCCCACACCGGATCGTCCTCGAATGCTTCGCTGAAGATCTCACCGATTTCGCCTGCGTCGGCTGCGGTTCCGGGCCTGATCGTCGCCACGGGTGGATCCTCTCGTCTTGTGTGTGAGTCGGTGCTAGTGGTCCTTCTTCAACTCGTCGGCGAGCGCGAACAGCCGACCGAAGTACTCGTCGTTCAGCACTGAGGTTGCGGCGATCTTCACTTCGGCGTCGAGCCCGAACTGCAGGTCTACCAACTCGGCACCGATCGTGATACGCCGCTCGTCCAACTGCCGTAGCTCAGCGGACAGGGCCTGGACTTTGGTGGCGGCGTCACTGTGATCGGACATGTCTCGCATCGTAGTGGACTCGTAACCGGCAGAAGCCGAGCGCAAGTTCCGTGAGGCGTCCGCGCGCATTCACCAGGTGGTAGAGCGAATCAATGCCGGGCCCGGTCAGCGTGAGGCAACGCAACTGCACGTCGAGCCCGGCCGGGTTATGACATGCAAAGATTTGGCCGAATTTTTACGTGTACCCGAGGTGTGGCAAGTTTCTTGCTACGTCCTCTTGACCTGAACAACCGCTTCCTACCGATCTTCTGGTCCTGCTGCAGTCCTGCTTCGACGAGTGCAGCCAGCTTGCTGCGCGTCCCAGCTCGCCAGGATCTCCTGTGAGTTCATCCGGCCAACCCGAACCGACGGAGCCCGTCCGCTAGTTGCTCGGTGCCGCCGACGTTGCGGATGGACGGATCCATGGTGGTGCCGTCGAGAATGATGTAGCGCTTGTTCTTCACGGCGGTGAGCTGGCTTGCGACGGGGTCGGATTCGAGGAAAGCGATCTTGGCGGCCGCGCTGTCTCCGTCGCCACCGCGGTCGAGGTCGGCAAGGACGAGGGCGTCGGGGTCGCGGTCGTAGACGGCCTCCCAGTTGATCTCGGGCCAGTACTGATTGCTGTCGGCGAAGGCGTTGGTGGCGCCCACCGCCGATGTCATGAGTCCAGGCGCACCGCAGCAGCCCGCGAGGTATGGAGTGCGGGTGGCGGCGTACCACCAGGCGAGGCTGACGTCCTCGGCACCGAGATCCGTGGTCGCCTCGGCAGCCCGATCACGCAAGCTCGTAACCAGTTCTTCGCCGCGTTCCTCGACCCCGAACAGAGCCGAGACCTCACCGATCTCCGCGTAGAGGTCGTCGAGCGTCAGCGGTCGTGTCTGTTCTGCTTCCTGCCCGCTGCACTCGCTGGGAGATTGGTAGGTTGCAACACCCATCTCGTCGAACCGGTCGCGGCTCGCGATGCCCTCGGAGGTGAAGGTGTAGTCGAAGGTGGCGTAGACGAAGTCCGGGTCTCGATCGAGGACGGTTTCGAACGACGGGAACTCGGCATCGAGGGGTTCGACTTGCGAAAGCGCGTCTTGGAGCTCGGGAAGCACACCGTCGTCGCTGATTGCGTACCCGACCATCCGGTCCTGGAGGCCGAGCGCGAGCAGTAGCTCGGCGGCGGGCTGATTGACGGCAACCGCTCGCTCGATGGGTTCGTCGATGGTGACCGTTCGATCGCAGTTGGTCACAGACGCGGCGGCGCCGTTCTCTGTGGGTGCGTCGCCGCTGTCCGCGGAACAGGCAACTGCCGAACCGGCGATCAGGACGGCGAGAACGGTGGTGATGAAACTGGGTGTGCTCATGCGCATGCAGGAACGCTCGCTTCGTCGGGGACTCGGGTCGCGGAGTCCGTCTCGGTATGAACACTCCGCCTTCGGCGAAGCGTTGCCGGCCGGTCTTCGGACTCGAATTCATCCCAACGAGGCGCCTTCCCGAGCGTTCGTGCTCAGTGGCGTGTTGCCCCGCCGGTCCTTCTCACCGCTGCGCGTCAGTTCCGGATTCCCACCGGATTCCCTGACCACCTGTCCCCAGGCAGTCTGCTGGCGGAGGAAATTTACCATTTCGGCCGAGAGAGCATTCCGGCGTGGTGAATTCGACCGCACCCCAACGAACCCCGGACTGCCGATCCGGGTCTTGTGACGCGATTGCGCGCGAAGCGCAGCCGAACGTGCTTTTCGTTGAGCGACAGGGAGAACGCCGTTCGATGTGACCATCGGTCATGATGTACCCGTGACCTCGCAGATGCACGAGCGGATTGCCAGGGTGGGACCTCGGTGGTTCACAACCGCGTTCTGGGTCATCCTCCTCGCGTCGATCTACCGGTTCGCCTTCAGAACAGACTGGGAGTGGTGGCTCGTGCTCGGTGTGCTCGGCGGCGGTGCCACCTACTGTTGGTGGCGGGTACGTCGGCCGCAGAAATGGGGAAAACTGTGGGCGCTCTCCTGCGGTCTGATCGGCGTCGCCGCACTGATCGCTGCAGCGTGGGCGCTCTTCACTCCATTTGCGGTAGCCACCGAGAGTGTGGGGAACTACCGGGTCGAATGCGGCTCGGTCGTGCACCCAATTTCTGACAACGAGTTGCGTGAGACCGACGGTGAAACAGGCGAATTGGTGGTCAGGGAGCAACCGATTTCGCAAGGTCGTCTGGAACGGCTCTGCATGAACAGGGTGAACTATCGCACCAGCAACGCCGTGGGAGCCGTTGTGATCGGATTGTTGTTCTCGGTCCGCGCCGCGGGCCACGCCGTACGACGACACGACACGGTGTGACCGGTCGAAGAGGTCAGAGGCCGGACGGGGCAGACTTCCTCGCGACAGCGCCCGGTCGATCCTTCGTGGCGGGCTTCGCCGAGGAATACGCGCGTCTGAGTTCTGAGGTCGGCATCGCCGAGTATCTCCGCTCCCAGTCCATGAGCGACCTGATCTTCGCCGCTCAGCTCGATATCAGAGGCTATCTCTACAGCTCAGGACTGTCCGAGGCCATGGCGATCGACCCCCGCCAACCGGGGACGGTCGCCATGGCGGACGCGATTGCTGCCGAACTCGCAACGGTCGACCGCGACACCTTCACGAGCCCTCAGCGCCACTCGGGCTATGTTGAGCAACTCAGACAACCGCACGTCACCAACCGGAAAAGCGCATCCGAGACTCTGCCAGCAGGTGCACTGTGGACCGCTACACCGCTGGCCGACGATCTCGATACCTGGACCAACAGTCGCGAAAGCAACGCTCCTGCAGAGACTTACGAGTTGAACTTCGACCCCGACGCCGTGGATGTTGTCCGGATCGACAGCGCCTCGGACTGGGCCGCTCTGCTCCAACAACACCCACGCGGAGATTCCGACACCCTTTATCCGGACTGGGAGGCTATAGCAACGCACGGCGACGCTGTACACCTGTCACTCGCTGGGCTGCTCACTGCCCATCCGCCACTCACAGACACGGCCGCGGACGCCTCAGCGCAGGGCTACGCGCACAGCAAGTCCGGGCCGTGGGCAGGAGTCGGCGACTGGACGACGGTCAGTACAGCGTGGATACGGTTGCCTCGCAACAGAATATGGAGATATAAGGGCAGCTACCGACAAGACTGACCATTCGAAACGAATGGGATGCAGCGACGAGAACCGGCGTCGTCGTGGGCGTCGGAACTCGACTGCGATTGGCGTTAACGAGAGTCCGAATTGTCCGGCCTGTAGTGTCCGTCCTCATGATCAAGAAAGCCATGACGAGGTTGGGCGTCATCGTCGGTGCAGCGACGATGACGCTCATGTGCGCGCCGGCGCTTGCGCACGCTCATCATCCGGAGGTCACTCCGCTTCCGGTGGCGTATTCACTCGGCGAGAACTTCTCGGTGCCGTGCAGCGGGCAATTGACCGGATCGGTGCATACGCCGCACGATCGTCCAGGTCAGGTGACCGTACGGGTGTCGTGGCTTCCGTTCTTCACTGGCGAGTGCCACAACGCGATCTTCGTGAACTACTGGTCCGCCTCGGGTACGGACGGCATAGGAAGCGGAACCCGACTGATTCTGCTCCCGTTCGCATCGCGGGCGTTCGAGCCGTTGACGGGTGAGATCACCTTTCCCTTGCCCTCGGGCGGCGGTTCGATGACAGTCACGACCAACGGAGTGAGCAGTACGTATCTCGATCCATTGGCGAATACGGTGAGATTCGTCGTCGCCTGACAGTGCCCCGAGCATGCCGCAAGCATCGATGATGCCTTCGATGCTGGCGGCCTGCAGGTAACGTCGGTTTCATGATCGTCTGGCTCAACGGCACGCACGGTGCTGGGAAGACGACCACCAGCCGTCTTCTCCAACAGCGTTTGCCTGATTCGCGCGTGTTCGACGCAGAAAAGGTCGGCGAGACGTTGATGGACATCTCGCCGGGCCTCCCCGCGACCGATAATTTTCAGCATTGGCCGCTGTGGCGTCCGCTTGTCGTCGAAACGGCTCGCCGGGTACTCGAATACACGGGTGGGACGCTGATCGTGCCGATGACGGTCCTCATCGAGCAGTACTGGCGCGAGATCAGCGACGGACTCGCGTTCCACGGAATTGCTGTCCAACACTTTGTTCTGCACACCGATGAACCGACTCTTCGACGACGGATCGAGAACGACCAAGTGATGGGTCCATCGACCTTTCGCTATGCCCATGTGGATCCGTACTTCGAAGCGGCAGACGCGTGGCTGCACGACGTAGCGACCGTGGTCGATACAACTCACCGCAATCCCGACGCGGTTGCCGACTACATCTCGGATGCACTGCAGTCTCGGCAGTAACTAGCCCTCTTGCCCGCGTGCCATTCATCTCTAGGTTGCGACGGCAGGCCTCGGTCAGGCGGCCAGCGAGTAGCCCGCACCCTCTGGCGTCCGCAGAATCTCCCGCCACTGACGACGGTTGGCGTCCACGGTGTCGGCCACTCCTACAGCGTCGGCCAACAGTTGCAGCGCTCGGCCGGCAGGGATTAACCCCGCCTTTTCGCGGTGGGAGAAGGCGGTGAGTTCGGCTCGCGCGCGTTCGGGGGAGTAGCCACACAACCGAACGAGGGTACGAACGTTGTCATCGATGTAGCCGGTGTGGGCATCGGACATGGTGTCACCTCTTTCGGTTGGGGTGATGACATGTTCCCGCAGAACGGGTGACTACGCGATGGTTCGAATCCCGACGAATTAATCTCTAACGATCTGCGAGGAGCGCGATGTCATGTTGCACCATGGCTGCGACCACGTCGTTGAACGTCTTGGTCGGCCGCCATCCGAGCACACGGTGAGCCTTGCTGGCGTCTCCCACCATTTCGGCCGAGTCGGTGGGCCGCTGGTACGCGTCCGAGCTCGAGACAAGCGGTGACCAGTCTGCGATGCCGGCCGCACGAAATGCGGCGTCGACGAAGTCACGCACGGAGTGCGCTTCGCCTGTTGCGATCACGTAGTCGCCGGCGTCGGCATGTGCGGCGATCAACCGCGCGGCATGTGCGTAGTCCGGTGCCCAACCCCAATCGCGCCTGGCGTCTAGGTTGCCTAGCTCGAGACTGCTTTGCCGACCGTCGGCGATTGCTGCTGCGGCTGCGGTGATCTTGCGCGTGACGAAGCGTGTCGGGCGTTGCGGGGACTCGTGGTTGTAGAAGATCGCGTTGCTGGCATGTAGTCCTCGTGTTCGGAACACCTGGACCATGTGATGACTGAAGGCCTTGGACGTCCCGTATGGGGAGGTCGGCACTATTCGAGTCTGCTCGTTCTGCGGTGACTTTCCGGAACCGGCGAAGATCTCTGCGCTCGAGGCATTGACCAGTCGTCGTACTGTGCCCGTTCTCTCCTGCAACTGCAGTAATTCTTCGGCCAATGACACGACGGAGATTCCGTTGACGAGTGCCGTCTCGACGGGGTTGTCCCAGGAATACGCGACGGAGGAGATCCCTGCGAAGTGAAAGATCACGTCGGGTTCGACGCGAGCAACTACCGCTTTGCAGGTAGAGGGATCGCTCAGCTCGACCGGGATCGCGTGCCCGTCAGGGAGAGTGTTGGTTGCGGGAGTCGACGGCTGCACCGTTCCCCAGACATCCCAACCGTCGGCCAACAGTTGCTGGCTCAGATACGTGCCGTCCTGACCGGTGACACCGGTGATCAGAGCCTTCTTGCTCAACCGCACGCCGTTCTCTAGGAGTTTTCGTTGATGTCGTTGCGGACCATCATCCGCACCAGTTCGGGGAACTCGACCTTCGGCTTCCATCCCAACACATCGCGAGCCTTCGAGGCATCCCCGAT
>NZ_NPGB01000038.1:0-196546 GCF_002259345.1 Rhodococcus sp. 06-156-4
GTGGCTCCGGTGAGCGCTGCGCGCCCACCGCCAGAAGCCGGCCGCCAAGGCGGCCTAGTGCGGACTTTCCTTGCCGGGCGCTGCGCGCCAACGGCCAACGAATCACCTATCTTGATTGTCTGACAATATCTTTCGTATCGGTACAACCTTCGGACCGCTGCGCGCCCCGGCCGATCAACCGCTACCGCAGTGGGGCACGCTGCGCGCACCCCACTGTGGTACGGCTACTACTCCCCCACAGTGAAATTCACATCGAGATACGAGAAATTGTCCCGTAGATGCTGCCGTACATCGTCCAGATCTACGGACTCGTCCGCATCTTCTTGGCTACGCGCCGATCGCGTCATTGTTAATGAAACTGTGACATCCACTTCTACATCGAAATCACGTTCTCGGCCTTCGAACCCCCACTGTTCGCAGAACCTCTCGAACTCGCTGCACAGACTGTTCTCGTCCGCCCATTCGCATGCAGACTCATTCAGCCGCCTGATCCACTCGTGATGGTTCGCACGCTCGGTATTGGCGCTCTCGCGTACGGCCTGCAAGGTCCGTTCGACGGCGGCCCGTTCGTGGATCGGCCGCACGTACTCACCGAACCATGCGGGAGCGACCCCAGGTGACACAGTGACCGGTGAGATGTCACGTGGACGCACCAACCCCGTCCAGCTCTTGTAGGTGTGCTCCACGGCCATCAACGGCTCACGCCACACGACAGCAACGCTTGCATGGGTCTCGGTGGCATTGCGCTCATCGACCGAGAACCATCCTGACGCGGCGATACCGCCGCGTCCATCACTTATCTGCACATAGGTCCCCTCTGCGGGGTATCCCGCAACCAGGGGCTTTGGCAAGGCCTCGAGCACGACGGCCCGGTTCGACCAGTCGGCACCCCCTAGAGACCCATTGTCGAAGGCCACCTCGAGCACGGACGCAACTGGTAACACTGAATCGACGATCGATGTCATGGCAGATTTCAGCCTCTCAATTCGGGTGACGGATGGTCAGTCCGCCGATCAACAGAACGCCTCTGAATCTACCATCGAAACACTTGCACTGGAAGACGTAAGAGTCATCGAAACATGTTGATAAACAGAGCGTTTGGGATCACAACTATCAGCAGGACGCAACCCGGCAGCAGCCGCAATTGTCCCCGACGCACTCGGTGCCGGGGACCGAGTGCGCAGGCGATTTTACCGAGCCTGACAGAATAGGACTGCTCAACTTTCCCTACAGGAGATCGACTGACATGGCACCGAAAAGGCCCGATGAAACGCTGCACCGACTCCGCGACTGGACGCACGGACAACTGTCGGAGCGCCTCGCTGCCCAGATCCTTCTCGCAGACGACTTCAAAAACCTCGACCCCTCTCAGCCGATGGGCGGTCCCGACAATGCCCACGACGCAATAGCCCACCGCGACGGCAAGAAATGGGTCATGGCGGCCTATTTTCCGAACACCAGAAAAACTTTCAGCGCAGTCAAGAAGAAATTTCTGGGAGACGTTGCCGGCGTGGCCACCAACGGTGCCAACGGCATTGTCTTTGTAACCAACCAAGCTCTGACGGTCGGAGAGCGAACCAAACTTTCCAACCTTGCGTCTTGCGATGTCGAGCTCTACCACCTCGAACGGTGCGTAGCGATCCTTGACATGCCCCGCATGGGCCCTGTACGCCGCCAGTTCTATCTCGAAGACGAGAACTCAGACGATCGAGTTAACGGCAACCAGACCGGCGGCGACACCACCGCCCGTTTCATGCTTTCTACCTATGACATGAAGGCAGGCACCGCTCAACACGCCGCAGTTCTCAAGGACGGTCAGTATCCCCTCTACGACCTATCGCTGAGAATCGTCGACATGAATGTCAGTCCCGGCACCGATCTACACCGCCTCGACTGGGGGAACCTCGTCGCGCCGGCCGAGTACTACAACGTGAATATCAGCCTCCCGGACTCGGCGTACTGGAGGATCTTTTTCACCGCACGCAATGGCCAGTGGCATCAAGATCTGATTCTCAAGCGATCGGACCCGGACAGCTGTTGGCTTGCAGCCACCCGCGTCATCGGCCTCCAACAAGCACCCCATCTGCAGCAGCTGGACCTGGAATTCATTCATCGCTTCGGAGCTCCAGAATGGCTCCCTTAATGGCCAACTCGCGCGGTCTGCACCCGCCCGGCCAGCTGTTGAACCGCCAGGGATCGACATTCTGTCGGTCGGTAAAGGACAGGCCGGGGGCCGCCCGATCGCTTCGCACGCCCGTTTTCGTCGGGCTGCACCAGATTCTGCCTTGGGTGCGCCTCCACTCAAATACACAGGGCCGGACAAGCCATAGAGGGCATGATTGATCCTGTGCCGGACTACGACATCAATCAGCTGGGAAGCCGGCCCTTCGAGCAGCTCGTCGTTGCGCTGTGCGTCCGAGCAATCGGGGCCGGGATAGAAGCCTTCGGCGACGGCCCCGACGGAGGCCGCGAAGCGACCTACGCCGGCACGATTGACTGGTCCGCCGGCACAGACGATCACGTGCACGAACACTGGACCGGGTACACCGTATTCCAAGCAAAGTTCCACTACGACCAGGGTGACCCGGCATCGAACCTCGTCTGGTTCAAGAAGCAAATTGACGCCGAATTGCTCCGGTGGGTCGAAGCCATGGACAAAGGGTCGCGTATGCGTCCACCTGACTACATGGTGTTCGCCTCAAATGTCAGATTGTCGAGCAATGGAGTCTCCGGTGGCATCGATCAACTGAACAACTACCTGCTCGGCAGGCTCCACGATGACAAGGACCCCATTCACGGCCTCGGGATTCGCGCCATCCGCATCTGGCACCATGCGCAGATCACCGCGCTAATCGACGGGCACCCGAGTGTCCGCTATGCATTCCCTGCCCTTCTAACGATCGGGGATGTTCTCGCCTGTATCGGTGCCAACACTGCACCAGGAAGCAGTTCTTCCGATCTCGGACCCGCTATGAGACTTCATGCGGCACAATGCCTCCGAAACGAGCACTGGGTTCGATTCTCGGAATCTGGAGCAACAGCAGGCCAACGAGCAAAGCTAGAAGAAGCGGGACGCGACCTGCCAGGACGCTACGAGAGTCCGGACGGACACCCCCACGATGTGCAGACAATTGCGCACATCATCGAGCACGCCGATCAAGTCCTCCGCAGCGGCCTCCAAGACCGCGTACGACGACCGCACTGGGTCATCATCGGCGGACCCGGACAGGGCAAAACAACACTCAGCGCACTGATCGCACAGATCTACCGCAGCGGCCTTCTGTCCCGCGGTGACATGACACCCGAAGTTGCCACAATCACCTCGGCCACGCAGAGCGCGATGGAACGCTCAGGAATCACAAAGCCACGAAACCTCCGTTGGCCCATCCGCATCGACCTCGCACTGTACGCAGACGAACTGTCGTCGGTCCCGGATTTGAGTGTCCTCGGATACCTCTCAAAAGTCATCGGCAACCGCGCCGGTCGCACTCTCAGTCCCGGCGATCTTGAAGGGTGGTTACGCATATGGCCGTGGATCGTCGTACTCGACGGTCTCGACGAGGTGAGCGCAGCTTCCATGCGTCGACTCCTGATCGAACGGATCACCGATTTCATGGAAGCTGCGGACCAGCTCGACGCAGACCTACTGCTGGTCTCCACAACTCGGCCTTTGGGCTACGACGAACGCTTCGATAGCGACTTGTTCACCGAGCTCACGTTGAGTCGCCTCAATTCCACGCAATCGCAACGATTCGGAACCGACCTCGTTCGGTTGAGGCTGGCTGACGACGCCGAAAGACGCGACACCGTCCTACGCAGGCTACGAACCGCGGCCAAAGACCCGAACACAGCACGGCTGATGGAAACCCCACTGCAAGTGACGATCATGTCGTTCATTGTCGAAAGCTTCGGGACCCTACCGCTCGACCGCTACAGCCTCTTCGAGCTGTATTACCGAACCGTCTATCAACGGGAAATTGACAAGCCTGGGGTCCATGGCCTGTCCGCACTGCTCAACGAACATCGACCCGATGTCTTCCATTTGCACTGCCAAGTCGCGCTCGAACTGCACGTGGCCGCCGAAAGCAGCAGCCGCTCGGAAGCAACAATGCCTGCGTCGAGACTCGACGAGATAGTGCGGACCCGACTCATCACCCAGGAGTTCGGTCCCCGAGACGTGAGCTCTATAGCGAGCAGACTGGTCAGGGCTGCCACGCACCGACTGGTTCTACTCGTCCCTACTGACGACCGAGTAGGATTCGAAGTTCGCAGTATGCAAGAACTGATGGGAGCAAACGCGCTGACGATGGGACAAGACACGAAAGTCCTCGCCCTGCTTCAACTCACCGCCCACCACCCCCATTGGCGAAACACATGGCTTTTGGCCGCCGGCCGAATCTTCAAAGAACGCGAACATCTACAAAATGATCTGGTGCAGCTAGTCACCGCCTGCGATCGCCGAAGTGGCGGCCTCCACGAGACGGTCCCAACAGCCCCTATGCTGGCCTGCAACGTCCTCGATGACGGCTTCGCTTCCAGAGCACCCAGTTCCCGAAGGGCCTACATAAGCGCAGCGATAAGTTGCCTCGACAGCTACCCCGGACAGGACTTCAATGGTCTTGCAATAGCACTGTCACACGCGTGCAACAGCGATGACCTGACTCCTGTGTTCACCGAACTGACTGCCGCACTTCGCGGACGGGGCATCCGACAGATCAATGCCTACTTTCTCCTCAGAGCACTTCGGAATAGCAAACAGACTTTTCACAAAGCTGACTTCATCCTTAGAAACAACGAATTACCACCCCAAACGATGCAAGCGGTCACTAAGTGGGCCACCCCCGTCTCGGATAAACGCGCGGCGCACCGAGCTGATGGACCACCCCTAAACGGAATAGCGATCTATGATATCTTGACCGCGGAGCTGGAGACCCAAGATCGATTCGGGCTCAACGACGCTCAGTACCAAAAATTCGACACATTCCTCGTCTCTTTTTCCACTGTAGAAACGTTCGTGGACCACGAGTTCGGAACACTGACCATTTTGATCGACCGAACTACGCCCATAATCCTCAACGGGCTATCCGCCGTCATGGACGACCCAGACACAGAAACCGCCGTGACCCTACTGCTCGACTCGCTACCAGTCGAGCACTGGCCGATCACGGCCACCATTCAACAATTGCTGCGTCCCCTTGTCGCTCGCAGACCTGTCGGTCCTGCCGTTATCGACGAGTTCGGGGCCGATTTCCCAGCAGCCACACAGATATGAACATCGACAGCACGTGCGACATACACTTCGACTCGTATCCACGAGGTACTCTCTCGATCATGACACTCATCCAGTCACTGGATCAGGCCAACTCCAAAACTGAGGTCGATAGCGGACTCACTGCAGGAGAACGCCGTCGAGCTCATGCATAAGGATCGGTGAAGCGCGTGGGCATAGAGGACAATATCCATGGTCTCGATGACGCCGAGCGGGCCCGCTTGAAGATGGTTCGCGAGCGGGAGTCTCGAGAAGAAGCCGAGGGCTGGCTGGCTGTCACTGAGTTCGTGAGATTGGCACAGGAGTACGGGGTTTCGCCTCGCCCGGTGCCGGCCCTAGGCCCCTATATCGATGCTGATTTCTTGAATCGGACGTGCTGGAACGGTCGCCAGATCTTCGAGTCATCGGTCATCGGTTGGTCGTTCATGCAGATGCGCGATCCGCACGCAGTCGGTGTCGACGGCACCCTCTACCGGGTTCGTCAGGACGTTCGACGCAGGCGGATGGCCCTATTCGGCGTGGGGTCGATTCGACCCGCTGAGATCGCACCGATTGCGGTCGAGTCGTATCCGCTCGGACATCTGTCCAGCAGCAACTCATATGACGAGTCCGGGGGTTGGACGTTGATCGAGTACATGACAGGTTTCCTGCGCACCAGTCGCAACCTCTCGACTTAGTCTTGAAACCCGTACGCGCAGCCACCCGGCTCGCCCAGTTTCCTTCTCTGGGCGGGCCGGGTGGGTGTCCGTGTTCACGATGCGCGTTGCGGCGACCTCCGATGCAGGACAATGCATGTGATAGCAGTGACGGCCATGACCGTGGCTCCGATCCACGCCGCGACGGTATACGCGCCGTCGTTGGGGAACTCACCGGTCGTGCCGGCCGCGAGCATGAGTCCGCCGGTAGCGCTGCCGAGGGAGAATCCGACGCTGCGAACGACTTGGTTGACGCTCATTGCACTCGATGTCTCGTCTTTAGGGGTGACAGCGAGGATGACGCCGGGCATCGCCGAGGAGAAGCTACCCACGCCGAAGCCCAGGATGGCCATTGCAACCAATAGCTCGACGATGTTCGTGCGTGCCGTCGCAAAGATCACGAACGATATGAGAACAATCACCGCGCTGGCCGCGAGAACCAAAGGGGCACCGATGCGTTCACGTGCCCGCGGTGTCACTTTGCCCGCGACGAATCCGAGCGCGGAAAATGGCACGAGGACGAGTCCGGCGACGAAAGTGGTCAGGCCGAATCCGTATCCAGTGCTGCTGGGGGTTTGTGCGTAGCGAGTGATCAGGGTGAGCAAGAGGTACATGCCGATGCCGCCGATGAACATTGCGACGTTCGCTCCCGCGACTGCCGGGTGCCGTAGCAATCGAATGTCGACCAGGGGTTCTCTGGTGCGACGTTCGATCAGTGTCCATCCGGCGAGGAGCACGATTGCCATCACTGCGAGTACCAGGGCACCGGTGAGGTGACTTTCCCACAGGCTGGTCTCGCTGGCGAGAAACAGCACCAGAAACAGCGCTGCGGCCAGCAGTGCTGCGCCGGGCAGGTCCACGTGAGCCGACCGGCCAGCGGGTGAGGCCGGGATGCTGCGATAGGCAGCCAGGAACGCGATCACGGTCACGACCACCCCGAGTCCGTATGCAGCTCGAAGGCCGCCGACCTCGACGAGAAGGCCGGCCAGTGGATAACCGATGCCGATGCCGATGGTCGACGCGACGGAGACCAAGGCGATGGTGGAGGCCGATTTTTCTTTGGGGAGGTGATCGCGGGCGACGCCCATCATGAGGGCGGTCAGGCCGAGACCGACTCCCTGTGCGGTGCGTCCGACGAGCAGCCATGCGAACGGCAGTGGGATCACGGTGAGGACACTGCCGGTCACCACGACGGCGAGGGTCGCGAGGATGGTTGCTCGTCTGTGGGGGCCTGCACCGAGTCGTCCGAGGACAGGGGTCGCGATGGCTCCGGCCAGCAACGTGATGGTCAGAGTCCACTGGGCGCTGGCAAGTGATACGTGCAGTGTGGTGGCGACACTGGTGATCAGTGGTGCCCCGAGGCTTCCTACCGCGGCGACCACGAGCGCTATGAACACCAACGATGGAACCAGCAGCTTCGGCGGTTGGGACTCGTGAGTGACCGCGTCGGCGCTCATCGGTTGGTCTCGCTGGTGATGTGATCGAACAGACCGGACTGAATGCGTGTTCGCACGCCTTCGGACCATGGCTCCTCCAATTCGGATACCTGCAGGGCAGCGGCATTGTTCAGGAGCATCCCGAAGGCCAGGAAGGCCTTGATGGTGACGGCGTCGAGCCCGGTGATGTCGGCGACGGTCTTCCACATGCGCCCGAAACTGTTCCGGACCGCGTCGCGGACTTCGGGGTCGCCGCACGCGGCGAACCCCTGTAGCTGGAGCAGCAGCGCGCTGCGATCGGTCAGCATGTCGTTGTATCGGGCACCCATCAGGGCCAGTGCGTCCTGCCCGGTCGCGTCGCCGGCGGCTTCGCGCATGCCCTCGGTGAGCCGTTCGAACGACGCGGTCATGACCTCGAGGAACAGTGCTTTCTTGGTGCCGAATATTCGGAAGATGTAGGCCTGGGTGATTCCGGCCCGCCGGGCGATCGACTCTGTCGATGCTCCGTGTAGTCCACCGTTTGCGAATTCGTCTGCGGCCATCTGCAGAACCTGCTGTCTCCGGTCCGCGCCGCTCATTTTCCGCTGTTGGTCCATGCCACCGATCCTAACTTTTACAAATTAGTAATGACTAACTACTTACACTTAGCCGGAGTAACTTGTACAGTGCCATTGATCACACAGCCTCGCTTCCCGAATCGCTCGACATCCACGCCCTGGAGCTGGTACTCGGCTTCAGGCCTGATTTGGTCGGAGACACACCTTGAGCAGTAGCGACTCATCGATGCAGCCTGGATCGCAATGCCCGTACACCGGAACTGAGCAAACGCACGACGGCCCGCCCACCCGAGCGGTACCGGTCGCACCCGGTAAGTGGCCCATGCTCGGCCACATATTTCCGCTGATGCGCAACCCCTTCGACTTCTTCGCCGACCTGCGCGCGCAAAGCGACATGGTTCAGATTTTCATCGGCAAGCGTCCGATCTACTTCTTCACCACCGCACGGCTGGCCCACCACGTCCTCGTGAAAGACGCCCGCTCGTTCGGCAAAGGAATGGTGTGGGAAGCCGTACATCCATTGAGCGGCAACGGTTTACTGGCCTCTGACCGCGCGCTACACCGGCGGCAGCGTCGCTTGATCCAGCCCCTGTTCCACAAGCAGATGATTGCCTCGTACGCCAAGATCATGACCGCCGAATCCCATGCCCTCGCCGAATCCTGGGTTCCCGGACAGCGAGTCATCGTGCAAAAAGCAATGGTAGAGCTCACGCTGACCACCATCGCGCGATCGATGTTCACCGGAAGCCTACCCAAAGACGTTGTGCAAGAGATTATTCGATCGTTACCGATCTTCACCTACGGCATGGTCGCCCGCACAGTCCTGCCGTCCTGGTTGTGCAAGGCGTCGGGATTCGACAGGCGATTCATGGGCGCAGCCGACCGCCTGCGCGGAGCAGTCGATCACGTCGTGCGCACCGACCAGAGCGGAGACGGCGCAGATCTGCTCTCCCACCTTCGCGCTGCCCGAGATCCCGACACCGGCGAGGCGATGAGCGAAGACCTCATCCGAGACGAACTGGTGTCGATCATGATGGCGGGCACGGAAACAACCGCAGCGACGCTGACGTGGGCATTCCATGAGATTGCCCAACACCCGGACGTCGAACGCACACTCCGTACCGAGTTGCGCACAGTGCTCGACGGCCGGCCGGCCGAGTTCACCGACATCGACGACCTCACCTACACCCGCGCCGTGGTGAACGAAGTGCTTCGTCGATATTCACTGCTGATGCTCTTCCGCCGCGCCGAGACCGATGTCGTCATCGACGGGGTCGAGCTCCCCGCAGGCGCGGACATCATGTTCAGCCAGATCGACCTGCACCGCGACGGATCCGCCTTCACCGACCCGGATTCCTTTCGTCCGGAGCGGTGGCTCGTCGACCGCGACCAGCTACCCGACCGCACCGCCTTCCTCCCGTTCGGCGAGGGCAATCGCCGGTGCATAGGCGAGTCCTACGCCCAGGCCAAAGCGGTCATTGCACTGGCAACGATCCTCGGACGGTGGCGACTGATTCCGGCTCCCCGCCACACCGTGCGCCGCGTCGCGGCGGCGATGCCACGCCCGAACAGCCTCCCCATGATCGTCACCCCCGTCACCTCGGACAGAAGCGAGCTCAACCATGTCTGATCTCACCGTGCAGCACGCTACCAACAGCCCCGACCGACACGCAGCCACCGTAGACCCCATCGCCATTGTCGGAATCGGCTGCCGGTTCCCCGGCGGTGTCGATTCCCCCGACGCACTGTGGAATCTTCTGGCCAGTGGCGGCGATGCCGTGAGCGAGGTCCCGCCCGAACGCTGGGCCGCCGACGACGTCTACGACGCGCAGCCCGGCGTCCTCGGTCGCACCGTCTCTCGATGGGGCGGCTTTCTCGACAACATCGGTGGCTTCGATACCACGGCCTTCGGCATCACCGAATACGAAGCCGAAGCGATGGACCCGCAGCACCGTCTACTGACCCAAATGTCCTGGGAAGCACTCGAACACGCAGGCATCGCTCCGGGCTCACTCAAAGACTCGCAGACCGGTGTCTTTTTCGGTCTCGCCCACCACGACTATCTATTGCGCACCTTCGACGATTCGTTGGTCGACAACCCGTACGTCATGACCGGCAATGCCCATTCTGTGGGAGCAGGTCGCGTGTCCTACCTCCTCGGGCTTCACGGCCCCTCGGTTGCGGTGGACACCGCATGCTCATCGGGGCTGCTGTCGGTGCACCTGGGATGCCAGAGCCTGCGTTCTGGAGAAACCGATCTCGTCCTGGCCGGCGCGGCCATGCTGCAGCTCGGTCCCGAGGTCGGCGTGCTGTTTTCGCAGTGGTCGATGCTCTCACCCAACGGACGATGCGCGGCATTCGACGCTGCGGCAGACGGATTCGTACGCAGCGAAGGGTGCGCGGTGATCGCCCTCAAACGCCTCGACGACGCCGAGCGCGACGGTGACCGTGTCCTGGCGGTCATACGTGGGTCGGCGGCGAACTCCGATGGCCGATCCGACAACATCGTCGTCCCATCCGCCTCAGCTCAAGAAGCCGTGCAGCGCAGTGCACTCCGTGTGGCGGGCGTAGACCCGTCAGATGTCGAGTTCGTCGAAGCGCACGGCCCGGGAACCCCCACGGGCGATCCGGTCGAATTCCAAGCCTTGTCTGCCGTCTACGGAAACGGCGACACACCATGCGCTCTCGGGTCGGTGAAGACCAATATCGGGCACACCGAGTCGGTATCGGGTCTCGCAGGGCTGATCAAGACCGTGATGTCGTTGCGCAACAAGCAGATTCCAGGAAATCTGCACTTCACGTCATGGAATCCCGACATATCCTCCGAAGACACCCGCTTGTACGTTCCGACCGAGCTGACAGAATGGGACAACCCGGGATCACCTCGGCTGGCCGCAGTCTCGTCATACGGGTTCAGCGGAACCAACGTTCACGTCGTTGTCGGAGAAGCTGCAGCGACGGCACCCAGCGCAGACGAACCCGCAGACAGTACGACAGCCCAGCCGATCTTGCTCTCGGCCAGCACACCCCAGGCCCTGGCACAGACAGCCGGCCGCGTGGCGCAGTGGTTGACGGGCCCCGGCGCTCACGCTTCGCTCACCGACATCGGCACCACGCTCGCACGCCACCGCGAACATCGCACCGAACGTCTTGTCGCACTTGCGGCCTCACATGAGGAACTGACCGACCAACTGCGCAGCATTGCAGCCTTGCAACCCGCGACGGGTGTGGTCAGTGCTGCCATCGGCAGCCACGGCGGCGCACCGGTGTGGGTGTTCTCCGGGCAAGGGTCTCAATGGGCGGGAATGGGGCGCGAACTGCTCTCCACCGAACCGGCGTTCGCAGCCATGATCGATGAACTCGAGCCGCTCATCGCGCGCGAAGCAGGGTTTTCGGTACGTGGTGAACTCGTGGCCGACGAGACCGTGACCGGGATCGAGAAGATCCAGCCGACCATCTTCGCCGTGCAAGTTGCTCTCGCGGCGGCGTGGCGCTCACGTGGCGTGGAGCCAGCCGCGGTCATCGGCCACTCGCTCGGCGAAGCCGCGGCTTCCGTTGTCGCCGGCGCGCTCACCCTCGACGACGGCGTCAAGGTGATCTGCCGGCGTTCCCAATTGGTCACCCGGATCGCCGGCGGCGGCGCGATGGCCACAATCGAGCTACCCCACCTGCAGGTCGCCGCTGAGCTCGAGGCCGCCGGAATCGACGACGTCACCGTCGCGGTCATCGTGTCCCCCACTTCCACCGTGGTTGCGGGAGACCCCGCCCGGGTCAAGCAATTGGTCACCGAGTGGGACGCGCGCGATCTTCATGCGCGAACCATTGCCGTCGACTATGCATCCCACTCACCGCACGTGGACTCGATTCTCGACGATGTCGCGCTACAGCTCGAATGCCTCGCCCCCGACGCCGCGAAGATTCCGGTCTACAGCACTGTGCTCGAAGATCCGAGAAAACCCGCGGCCTTCGATGCCGGGTACTGGGTCGACAACCTCAGGCGGCCGGTGCGTTTCGCAGATGCCGTGACTGCCGCGGTGCTGGACGGGCACCGAATTTTCGTCGAGCTCTCACCACATCCACTCCTGACCTACGCCATCACCGAGACCGCGACATCGATCGGTCGAGATGCCACCGCTATCGGAACGCTGCGCCGCGACGGAGACCAGTCACTGGGCCTGCTCCCCCAGTTGTCGGACCTGCACTGCAGCGGCGTCACCGTCGACTGGGAGCGCGTATACCCCTCTGGTCAGCTGGTCGACGTTCCACTTCCCACCTGGGCAGGAGAAGATCTCGGCGTCCTGGCCCTGCACGTGAAAAAGCCCGGAGCCAGCGTCGACGCTCATCCGCTGCTCGGCGTCCACATGACACCGATAGACGCCGATGACGAGCACCGATGGCAGGCCACCATGAGTGGCCGCGATCTGCAGTACCTCGACGATCATCAGGTCCATGATCAGCCAGCACTGCCCGGTGCGAGCTACTGCGAGATGGGGCTTGTCGCCGCACAGTCGGTCTTCGCAGCCGACCTGGGCAGCGTCGAGATAACCGATCTCGTCATCCACGAGATGCTTCACCTCCACGAGAACACTGTGGTGTCCTCTCGCACCCGGCCCGAGGGACACGAATCGGTTCGGTTCGAGTCACTGACCCGCCACGACGGCGATGCATCGACCCTCCTTGCCAGCGGCACACTCCGAATCAGGCCACCCGTCGAACCCGAGCGTCTCGACGTTGCCGAGTTGTTGGCCTCCCATCCGACGCCTCTGGACACCAAAGACGCCTACGCCAAGTTCCACGGGGCTGGCGTACACCACGGAGCCGCGTTCGCAGCGATGACCGCGCTGCACCTGTCCGACGACACCGGTACAGCGCAGACCGTCTTCGCTGAAGTGTCGCTTCCCGCCACCGCGCGAAGCCAAGTCGACGCGTACTCCCTACACCCCGTTCTGATGGATGGCTGCCTTCAGACCTTGGCGTCTCACCCGGCCCTCATCCGCGACGCCTTCCCCACCGGAGTTGGTTCGCTGCGGGTACACCGCAACCCCCACCACGCTCGCTACTGCCTTGCTCAACTGCACCATCTCGACGAACAGCTCGCGATCGGCGGCATAACACTGCTCGACGAGGACGGCACCGTCGTCGCCGAAGCCACCGGCGTGCGGCTGGCCACCGCAGACCGGCGACTGGCCGAACGACTCCTCACCGTCGAGTGGGAACGCGCCGACCTCCCCGCGCCCCAAACACAGGCCGGGCGATGGCTCGTCCTCACCGAAGCAAGCACCACTGACCCACTGACCGTCGACCTCGCAGCCGCGCTGGGCAACGACATCGATATTCGCGCCTTTCACACCGACTCCGACGCACTCGACGCCGACCTAGCGGCGCATCCTCCGCATCAGGTGGTGGTGCTCTGCGCCCCACCGACCAACACCGCAGACCACGACACTGCGCAGCGCGCCCAAGACCGCATCCGACAGCTCATCGAGCTCGTTCGCGTCCTCGTCGAACGTACCGACACACACCGGCCGCGATTGTGGGTGGTGACCCATGATGCTCAGAGGGTCGGCTCCGGCGACGGCCGCAACCTCGAGCAGACTGCGGTACGCGGCCTGTGCCGAGTGATCGGTCACGAACACCCCGAGCTCGGTATCCGTCACCTCGATGTGTCATCCCCTGCCGAGCCCACACTGGTGGCCCAGATCCTCCTCGCCGACGACGACGCAGACGAGATCGCATTACGCGACGGCGAACTCTTCCTGGCGCGGCTGAAAGTGGCCCCGCTGCGCGATAACGAGCGCCGACACCGCCCCATTCGTTTCGGGCGTGATCGCTACGCGCTCGCTCCCCAACACGCCGGCGACCTCGGCAGCCTCGAACTGGTCGCAACCACCGCCCGTCCGCCCGCGGCCGACGAGATCGAGATCGCAGTCGAGGCACTCGGCGTGAACTACGCCGACGTCCTCAACGCGATGGGTCTGTACAAGACCGTCGACGGCGCACCGATGCCCTTCGGATTCGACTGCGCCGGAACAGTTGTCTCCACCGGATCATCGGTCACCACATTCCGACCCGGCGATCGCGTGGCCGCAATGCATCCAGGCGTCTTCGAGTCTTTCGCAGTGGTCCCCGCATGCAAAGTCAACCGACTTCCCGACGACGTCACGTTCGCTGCTGCAGCTGCGCGGCCCAGCGTGTTCGCCACTGCGTGGTACGGGCTTCATCGGCTGAGCAGGATTCGTCCCGGTGAGCGGGTATTGATCCACTCGGCGACCGGCGGAGTGGGGCTCGCAGCGATCGCGGTTGCTCGACACCTCGGCGCAACCATCTATGCCACCGCAGGTACCGCCGCCAAGCGGCAGTACCTGCGCGACATGGGCATCGAACGTGTCTTCAATTCTCGATCGACCGCGTTCGCCGAGCAGATCCGAGACGTCACCGGCGGCGAGGGCGTCGACGTTGTACTCAACTCGCTCACCGGCGCCGCGCAACGAGCTGGTTTGGACCTGCTGCGCATCGGCGGCCGATTCGTCGAGCTCGGCAAGAAGGACATCTACGCCGACTCCAAGATCGGGCTGTTCCCGTTCCGTCGCAACATCTCTCTGCACAGTGTCGACTTGGGCGTTCTGCCCTACGACGAACTCGGCGATGTCCTCCGCGAAGTACACGAACTGCTCGCCTCGGGCGCTCTCACCCCGACCCCGCACACCACCTATCCGCTCAGCGATGCCAGCACCGCGTTCCGCACCCTGGCTGCGGGAGATCACATCGGCAAGCTCGTTCTGACCGTTCCACAGGACGGTGAGGGGCACGCAGCGATCCGCCCCGACGACGTACCGGTGATCCGCGCCGACGGCTCCTACGTGGTCACCGGCGGTTTGGGCGGTCTCGGCCTCATCCTTGCGCGGTGGTTCGCCGAACACGGTGCCGGACGGGTCGTCTTGAACGGCCGATCCGCGCCCTCGGTCGAGGCGATGGCACTCATCGACGAGTTGCGTTCGGGTGGAACCGATATCGAGATCGTTCGCGGAGACATCGCGATCGGGGACACGGCCACGGACCTGGTCCGTGCTGCCACCGCCACCGGACTGCCGCTGCGAGGGGTCATTCATGCAGCAGCAGTTGTCGACGACGCCGCGATCACCACGGTCGACGATGCGTTGATGGAGCGCGTGTGGGCACCGAAGGTGCACGGCGCGTTGAAGATGCACGAGGCGTGTGCGCACAGTGAACTCGACTGGTGGTTCGGATTCTCCTCGGCCTCGGCACTCGTGGGTTTCGCGGGTCAGGCATGCTATGCCTCGGCGAACGCACTGCTCGACGGCCTCACGATGTGGCGGCGGGACCACGGCTTGCCAGCTCTGAGTGTCAACTGGGGAGCGTGGGCCGAGTACGGGCGCGGCACGATGTTCGCCGACCGCGGGAACGCCATGATCGACCCCGACGAGGGCCTCCACGCGTGCGATGCGCTCCTACGCTACGACCGGCCGCGCGCGGGTTACCTCCCGATCCTCGACCCCGGGTGGCAGTCGATGCTCGCAGACAAACTTCGCACCTCGTCGTTCTTCGCGGCCATCCCTGCCGATCGAGGCGCAGAACGCGGGATCGACCTGACCGCATCTACCTCGTTGGCAGAACTGCAGAATCTCGAACCCCCAGCGCAGCAACGATTTTTGGAGAGCATCCTCACCGCACACGCCGCGGAGATTCTGCGCGTCGACGCTGCTGCACTCGACCCGGACCGATCTCTGGGCGACCACGGCCTCGACTCTCTGATGGCGCTCGAACTCAGCACCCGGATCAACCGGGAATTCGACATTCGGGTCACACCCAAACAGATGCGCCAAGACTCCAGCCCCGCGGCGCTCGCCCTGCACATCGCAGCACAACTCAACCTCGAGGCGGTGCAGTAATGGACACTCCACAATCCCAACGCGACACCGATCGCACCCGCCCCCACATCGTGCACGCCGCAAGTGGGATCATCAGCCTGCTGGTGTTGGCGTCGACGATCTTCGTGTTGGCACCGATCCCGCCTTTCGGCTCACCGGAGGACGAGGTGGTGACTTTCTACGCCACCCACACCACCAGCGGATACATCTACCAGTTCGTCGCAGGCATCGCGTTGATGGCCGCCCTGTGGTTCCTGTGCTATCTGTACGTGCGGTTTCGGCGGGAAGTACCGCACAGTCCGCTGCCGATGCTGATGATGGCGGCCGGCACGGCGTGGGTGGGGTTCGCCACGGTCTATCTCGGTCTGTTCCAAATCTTCTCGGGCTGGGCCGCCGACCCGGACTCCCACGCACTACTGCACGCATTTTCCGATGCCTACGTACTGGGCTTCATGTTCAGTGCCGTCCCGGCCGCTGTCATCGTCGTGTCCGCAGCCCTGTGCACCACCGCCGCCGCAGGATGGCCCGGATTTCTCAAACCACTCTCGGCGATCGTCGTCGTGGTGCAGATTTTGGGCTGCGTTCCGCTCCTGGCACCCGAGAGCCCCATCAAGGCGGGAGGTTTCATCACCTATGCCAGTGTGTTCGCTGTCATTGTCTGGATTGCTGCGGCGAGCGTCGCGGCAGTTCGCAGCGAACGCGCGCCGTCATCGGAGATGCCATATCAGCAGACCGTGAACACGAGCACGGAGCGATGACATGGACGAGCATGTCGATGTTCTGATCGTGGGTGCGGGGCTCGCAGGACTGCAGATGTTGCACGAAGTACGCACGATCGGCCTGACCGTCCGCGTGTACGAGGCAGGAGGTGATGCCGGCGGCACCTGGTATTGGAACCGATATCCCGGTGCGCGCTGCGATGTGGAGAGCCTGGAGTACTCGTATCAATTCTCCGATGAGCTGCAACAAGATTGGGAATGGACACGGCGATACGCCGACCAAGCTGAAATCATGCGCTACATCGAGCACGTGATGGATCGCTTCGACCTCGAACGCGACATCGAGTTCCACACGCGCGTACAACAAATGGTCTACTCCGACGCCACCGCCTCCTGGACCGTCCGGACCGATACCGGACACGAAATCATCGCCCGGTACGTCATCACCGCGACAGGTTGCCTGTCCGAACCCAACGTGCCCGAGATCCCCGGCCTGGACTCATTCGCAGGCGACATCCTGCACACCGGACGGTGGCCCCACCATCACGTGGCACTCGGAGGCAAACGAGTCGGTGTGATCGGGACCGGTTCGTCTGGGGTACAAGCCATCCCCCTGATCGCCCGAGACGCTCGTCAGCTCACCGTCTTTCAACGCACCCCTGCTTACACCTTGCCCGCAGGCGACGAACCGCTCGACCCTCAGCTCCAAGCCGCAATCAAGGCCGACTACGCGGGATTTCGTGCACGCAACAACACAGTTCCCACAGCCGGATTGTCCCGGTTTCCTACCAACCCGAACTCGGTGTTCCATTTCTCGAAGACAGAGCGTGAAGCACAGTTCGAGCACCTGTGGAACAGGGGTGGGCCGCTGCTCCTACGCTCCTTCGGAGATCTCCTCGTCGACCCTGCGGCAAACGAGGTCGTCGCCGACTTCGTCCGCACCAAGATCCGCTCGACCGTGGCCGATCCTGCAGTCTCTGCAACCCTCACCCCTCGCCACGTCATGGGATGCAAACGAATCTGCCTCGGCGACGGCTACTACGAAACGTTCAACCGTCCCAATGTCGACCTCGTCGACATTGCATCCCACCCGATCACCGAGATCACACCGACCGCCTTACGGACGACACACAGTTCGCACGACTTGGACATCCTCGTGTTCGCCACCGGCTACGACGCCATCACCGGCGCTCTCACACGCATAGACATCCGCGGCCGCGGCGGTCGAACGCTGCGCCAGGCGTGGTCGGAGGGCCCCCGCAGCTACCTGGGCCTGGCCACCTCCGGCTTTCCCAACCTGTTCACCATGACCGGCCCCGGTAGCCCGTCCGTCCTGGCCAACGTGCTGGTGGCAATTCATCAACACGCAACCTGGATCAGAACCTGTCTGCAACACCTCACCGACCATCACGTCCACAGCATCGAAGCCACACCACAGGCCGAACACGACTGGGGTCGACACGTCACCGACGTCGCCGCCGGAACTCTCCTCTCCTCGTGTGGCTCGTGGTACCTCGGGGCGAACATCCCCGGCAAGAAAAGGGTCTTCATGCCCCTCATCGGGTTCCCCGATTACGCCGCCCGCTGCGAGCAAGTAACCGCAGACGGTTACCCCGGCTTTCAACTTCTCCCACAACCGGTCTCGGCCGCCACACGCCCCTAGGAGCCCCCGTCATGCCGAACAGCACCGTCCCAAACATCGACTTCGACCACCACTCACCCGAATACTCAGCAGACCCGTGGGCAGTCAACACCGCCATGACCCAAAAGTGCCCGGTAGCCCACAGCTCCCACTACGGTGGCTTCTACGTGGTCAGCGGCTACGAGCAGGTCGCCTCAGTCGCACGTCGACCGGAAGTGTTCTCCTCGGCCCACGAGCTACCCAACACGCCAGGGCGACCGCAAGGAACGATCATCCCCGCGTCGACGTTTCGTGCCCTACCACTGGAAATGGACCCACCCGAGTATCTGGACTGGCGAAAAGCACTGAACACCTACTTTTCTCCCACCTCTGCAAAACGGCTCCGCCCACGGATCGAGGCCTACACGACGTGGTGCATCGACCAAGCCATCGAATCAGGCGAGATCGACCTCGTGATGGATCTCGCCAATGCCGTGCCGGCTCTGCTCACCCTCGACATCGTGGGCCTGTCGATGGACAACTGGCGCATCTACGCCGAGGCCGTGCATGCCCTGGCCTACACCCCATCCGACACCCCGGAATACAAGACGGTCGAAACCGGCTTCGCGATGCTCATCGGCGAAGTAATCAAGACCATTCCCCTCCGCCGTGCCCATCCCCGCAACGACCTCATCAGCTTCCTGACCCAGATGGAGATCGGCGGTGAGAACATCAGCGACGCAGACATCATCGCCGTCTGCAACGCCATGATCGCCGGCGGTATGGACACCACCACCGCCCTGCTCTCGTCGACGTTCGAGTACCTGGACCGCAACACCGATGATCGAGCACGACTGATCGATCACCCGGACGACCTACCGAAAGCATGCGGAGAGCTCCTGCGCTATTTCACCCCTGTTGTCTGTGTCGGACGAACAGCCACCGAAGAGGCACAGATCGACGGAGCCACCGTCGAACCCGGCGAACGAGTCCTGATCTCCTGGGCAGCAGCCAACCTCGACGAAAAGGTCTTCCCCGACCCCCTCACCATCGACTTCGACCGTGACACACGCAAACATGCAGCGTTCGGACTCGGACTGCACCGATGCATCGGCCGCCACATCGCGCAAATCGACTTCGAGGTCGTCGTCGGCCAAGTTCTCGACCGACTCCCCGGCTACCGCCTTGTCGACAATGCCGCCGTTCGATACCCCACGGTCGGTCAGATCAACGGTTTCGTGACAATGCCCGCACAGTTTGCCCCAGGGCCGCGAAAAGGCCCGCGATTCGACACCGCGAACGAACTGTTCGACAGCTTCGGAGACCAGTGATGCGCGCCCCGCACCGCCCAGAAGGGGACGCGACCGACAACGCACCGCACGACGCGAAGCGCACAGACACCCTGCCCACCTACCCCGCCCCCCGAAACCCCAAGTGCCCCTTCGACCCGTCACCGGAACTGCGTGCAGTACAGAATGACTCACCGATCACACGCGCGCAGATCTGGGACGGCAGCACCCCCTGGCTGATCAGCGGGTACGACGAAGCACGGACACTGCTGCGCGACCCACGCCTCAGCGCCGTACCCGAGCACCCCAACTATCCCCACTCCACCCCCAGTAAATTCATGCACCGCTTGGGATTTCTGACCATGGACGCCCCCGAGCACACCCGTCAACGCCACTTCGTGGCCAAACCGTTCTCCGCCAAACGCATCGAGGCGATGCGCACTCCGATCGAAGATCTCGTCAACGACCTCATCGACCGAATGCTTGCCGGGCCGCGACCTGTCGACCTCCTCGAAGCTTTCGCGCTACCCGCGCCGTGCACCGTGATCTGCCATCTGCTGGGCGTGCCCTACGCGGACCACCAGTTCTTCACAACGAGCGCCAAATCCCTGATCGATCCCCACGCCACCGCAGAGGACGCCGAAACCGCCCGCCAAGGCCTGATCGACTACATCTACCAGCTACTGACCGTCAAACGCACAGACCCCGGCGATGACATGCTCTCCGAACTCGCCCACGAACACGTCGCCACCGGTGACATCTCCCAACACGACGCAGCCATGACCGGGATGCTGATGCTCCTCGGAGGATTCGACACCACTTCCAACACCATTTCCCTCAGTGCGCTGGCCCTGACAGAAAACCCCGAACAGCGCGACACCCTCCTGTCGATGCGCACACACGACGAAATCGCCGGAGCCATCGAAGAACTCCTCCGCTACACCGCCGTCCCCCAAGGCGGACGACGCCGAGTCGCAACAGAAGACATCGACATCAACGGGATCACCATCCCCGCCGGCGACGGCCTCATCATCGCCGGCGACCTCGCCAACCGCGACGCATCAGCGATCACCGACCCGGATCGCCTCGACCTACGCCGGCCAGTGCACCGACATCTGACCTTCGGATACGGCCCGCACCAATGCCTGGGCATGCCCCTCGCACGACTCGAACTCCAAATCGCCATCCCCACCCTGCTCCGGCGCATCCCAACCCTCCACCGTGCTGTACCCCTGCAAGACATCAAGTTCCGAGAACACGCCATCGGCATCTATGGGGTGGACGAACTCCCCATGACCTGGTCATGACACCAGAACCATCAGGGCAATCAGCCCTGCGCAACACCATCTCCACGATCCTGACCACAGCGGTGCACGACCGAGTGGTCACCGGCCTCTACGTCATGACAGCCGACCGCGATGGCATCACGTACTCCGGCGGAGCGGGAACACGTGATGGCACAAACCCATGGACCGACGACACCATCGCTTGGCTGGCATCGATGACCAAACCGATCGTCGCCGTCGCCGCACTGCAACTCGTCGAGCGCGGTCTCATCGAACTCGACACTCCCACTACCGATCTGTTGCCCGAACTCGCCGCGGCGTACGTCCTCGAGGGATACGACGAGGATCAGCCCCGGCTCGTCCGCGCACGAGGACCCATCACACTACGAATGCTGCTCTCGCACACAGCCGGAACCGGCTACTCGTTCCTACACGCCGATCTCGCGCGCTATCTTCACGACAAGAAGGTGCCATCGAGCCTCGAACTCAAACTCGCCTCGATCGTCGACGCCCCGCTCGTCTACCACCCAGGCACCAACGCCATGTACGGCACCGGCCTGGAATGGGTGGGACTTGCCATCACCCGCCTGACCGGACACGACCTGGCAACCCACCTCCACGAGACGATCTTCTCCCCATTGGGTATGCGCGACACAACGTTCGGAATCACCGATCGCACTCGCTTGGCGGATGTACACACGAAAACACCTCACGGCCTGGTACCCACACCATTCGAGCTGCCCACCGATCCAGAATTCCACTCAGGCGGCGGCGGGCTGTACGGAACACCCCAGGACTACCTGACGTTCCTTCGCATGCTCAGTGCCGGCGGAGCCTGGAACGGTGTGCAGTACCTACAGCCGGATACCCTCGTCGACGCACAACGAAGCCACTCAGCATCTTTCGGGACCATCGAATCCGCTGATTACGCAACGTCGCACGACATCGACCTGATCCCAGGAATCAACACATCGTGGTCGTTGCTCGGCATGCGAAACGAGCAAGTCACACCCGCAGGCCGCCCAGTCGGAACCATGGCATGGGCCGGGGGCGCGAACACCTACTACTGGGCCGACACCGACAACGATAGATCGTCAGCAGGAGTGTTGTTCACCCAGCTCATACCATTCGCCGATCCACAGGTAATACGAGCATTCAATAACGTCGAAGGAGCAGTTCGTACCCGGACCGTACGTCGGCATACGAACTGATCAGCTGTTGCCGAAACCGTTCTCTGTCCGGTTTCGGCAACAGGGGCGGTACGATCCGGTCACAACCGTCCACTTGCTACATTTCAGACGGTACGTGCTGAACTAATCGAACGGCCCGGACGGACGCACGTCCGCCAACGTATATCGCGCAGGCTGTCAAGTGGGTCAACACCAACTAGCTATAACAGTTACTCATTCGGTGCGATGCAGGAATGAATATTGTTACTGGTTTCCTCGTTCGTCCTGGACTAGACCGTGATGTGACCGTTTTCGACATAGCCACAACCGACGGTCATCAGACACCAGAGGAAGTACTCCACGCACTCCGCGCTACCGCTGCCCGCAGCCGGATCGTGCGTACCGACGTCGCCGCCGCCACGGTGTGGACCAGCGACGACTGCCGAGCCGACCACAGCCCCAACCCATGGTCGGCGATGGTACTTGCCCGGGCACTGAACCTGATGCCCGATCTTTCACCCGACGACGTCATAGCTCACCCTGCGTTGACCTTTCGAGGGCTCGTTGTCGTCACCGGCCGCTGCCCTCTGACGGGCGCGCTGAGCGCGCTACGTCCGGCCCCTGACCCACTGGCTGACGCATCGTGAAACCTGGGGGTACCCACTTGAGATGTGACGAATTCCAGACTTCACTTGACCCCGGGCTCTGTCGAGGTTCTAGTCCACGACTTTCGCTCCTTGTCAACCCCATTCAGGGTTGGACTTGACCAACCTTCCGGACTCTGTTCATCCACCTCTGTGCGCCTTAAGTTCTCCCCTAGGAGAGTCCCCACCTGTCACAGCGAATGGAGTACCCGGAGATGACCGATCTGATCCGCGTAGCCTCCGATGAGCTGCGCGCCACGTCCGTCGCAGTCCTGCAATGGATCCGCGCATGGACACCCCACTCTCGAGCGGTAACCACCGTGTTCGGCATAGCGTGGCTGATCTTCGTGATTGTGTGCGGTTTCACCGGCGGAACCGTGTTGTTCGTGATGACCGCCGTCGTCGCTATCGCCGCTGTGCATCTCGTGCGCGGGGAATGGCGACGACCAGGTCGCAGCAATCCAGTTGCATTGTGCGACAACGCCCGCGAACACATTTGCACCCTCGTCTTCCGTCACTCCGACGGGCGCTGGTATCTACCCGACTGCATTACCGTCGGTCTGAATCCCGCCGACTTCACCGACCTCAGCGATCACTTCGATATCAACGACGTCATCACCCATCTCACCGCCGAAGCCGTCGATGTCACGCGCCGCTACTCCGCGGACACTCCGAGCGGAATGCTGCCCCTGGTCGAGATCGTCTCCAACCCGAAGGTCCGCGCTCGCCACTACGCCCTGCGTGGCTCCACGCATCCGATGTCCGACCACCCAGTGGAACCCACACGCGCCTACGGCGACCAAACCGACCTCCACCCCAGCGACAGTCAGGTGGCAACAACTCTCATCCCGGACTCACCCGGGCGTGGACCGACCTTGGTCGGTCCCGATAGTCGAGCGCACCGCGTCGTCGGTACCGAGATAACCGTCGGGCGGGGCACCTACTGCGACATCACCATCAGCGCCGACACCAGCATCTCGCGACATCACCTCACCCTGCGTTCCAACGATGGCGTGTGGTGGTGTGCCGACAACAGCAAGACCGGTACCTGGATCAACGGAGTGCGTGTAACCCCCGGCAGATGGACCGAACTCGCCGACGGCGACCGCATCGCGTTCGGCACCACATCAGGCACGAACACCGCCACGTTCTACCGAACGGGTGCCCATGCTGCCCGCTGACCGGAACCTGCTGTTCTCGCCACGCCGAACCGCCGACCCTGTGCGACACTTCTTAGCCCAATACACTCGGAGGAGAACCGCCTTGAGCAGTGACGTCCCCGCTCACGCGTCGACTCCGCCGACCCCGATGATCCGATGAGCGGCGGCGCGCCTCCACCCGACAATTCGGCCAAGGAAGACGACGGCATGGACCCCCCTGGGCCCGATGGTCGTCAGAAGCCGAAGTTCGACGTCGACAACAACTGCGGTTGGCTCACCAGAATGTTGCTGCGGATCGGCGGCTTCCACCGCCCGTGGATCGACAACAATTCCGACGCCTCCAAACTTGCCGCCCAAGCCGGGATCCTGATTCTGGTGCCTACCATCGCCTTCGGCGGCGTTCTGGCCAGTGCCTGGGCAGTCAACGTCGGGCACCGCTTCAACTACTGGTTCATCTGGGTCCTTGCCGCCGTGTGGGCACTGTTCGTATTCTGCGTCGACCGATGGATCATGACCTCGATCGACTACGGCGACCTATTGGTCGGACCCCAAAACTGGCTTCGGCGAGCATGGCGTTCGGCATGGTTCTACCTCGCACGCATCGGGATGGCGGTCGTCGTCGGTTACGTCATCTCCGAATCGGTCGCTCTCGGCATGTTCAACACCGCAATCGAACGGGAGCTGCCGAGCATCCAGTCCGACAACCTCACCGACTACAAAGCATCCATAGGCGCAGAGTACGACACAGCAATCGCCGATGCGAAAGATGCGCGCACAGCCGCCGAAAACGCTCGAGATATAGCCAATAGCACCCGGGAGACTGCCCAGGCTGATTGGCAGGATGAACGTCGGGGGACTGGAGGCACGCTTGACGCCGGCGACAGTCCCCCCAGCGCGAACTGTCTACTTCCGAGCGACCCGCGGGAGATCTGCGCGGAAAGCAACAGAAGATACGTGTACAACCAAGCCGACACGACTGCAATTACCAGCCAGCAGAAGGCCCTAGAGGCGCAGGACCTCGTTCGTACGCTGGAGAGCACCCGCCAGACTCGAATCGACGAGAAGGCCGCCAAATACGAAGCGGTCAACGCCGCCGACACCAATGCTGTGACTCGCCACAGAGCCCTTGTCCGACTCATCGGCGACGACCTCGGATACAGATGGTTCTACATCGTCATCATCGTCACGCTACTTGTCGTCGACCTCACCCCACTGCTGCTCAAACTATTCGGCCCTCACACTCCCTACCTGGAAAATGCGCGACGGGACGCAGCTCGTCTGCGCGCCCGCACCACTGTCCAAGTAATCGAAGGCGCGAAGGGCGAAGCGGACGCCCAATACGACTTGGACGACCGCAAGCACCGCAACCGGGCGAACACTGTGGCCCATGCCGGTGACCTCGACGAACGCGAGCACCGCAACCGGATGGACTCGCTGACCCGAGAACACGAGCACACCCTGGCCGACGCTGCCGCGAAGCACGCCGTCGCACAGACCCGTGAAGCGCTGCACAAACTGTCGGACGACTCCGCCGCCGCAAAGGATCTGGCCGACCACTATCTCAAGACCGCGTTTGCACACCTGAAAGAGCGCCGCCACCGTCCGCGCGCAACCCCCACCCAGCCATACACACAACAACACCCGCGCAACGCACAGCAAGGTGAACAACAACCCGACGACCTCAGCGGCGAGACCCCAACTCCGACACCGCAACCCCCACAGACACCGCAACCGCAACCCCCACCGGCGCCGGCACCGGCACCGCGCGCAAGCAACCACAGACCTCCTGCTGCTTCGCCGCGCGATGAGTACGGACTCGAGATCGGCAATGTGTTTCCCGACGACACAGTCGACAACCCGCTCGACAGGCACTGGCGAATCACAAAGTTCTGGCGACACGTCAACGGCGGTTCTCTTCTACTCGCCGTCGACGAGGACAGTCCCGACAACGGAATCGAATACGTGATCAAGGTCTACCTCCCCGACCGCTCCTGGAAGCTCCGAAAGCGTGATCGGGCCCAAGGCCTCGCCGAACTCGATGCTGTTCCCGCACTGGGCGTGTCGATAAACGACGCCGTCGCAGACGTCTACTTTTCGGACATCTACCAAGACCAGATGGTGATCGTCACCCGACGATATCCCCACACCCTGAATACATTTCAAGACGCCCGAATCAACGGCAACGAGCCCGGGGGCTTCGACCTTGCCCTGGTACTGCAGATCGCCGAACGACTACTCAGCGCACTGGCCTGGTCGTGGACGAAAAGAGAGAAGGGGGCTCGCGCGTACCTGGATATGAAGCCCCCCAACATCTGCATCGACAACGACGGCACCCCGAAGATCATCGACTGGGCACTTTCTCGCAGTCTCGATGAGGCCGCACACACCAGCTCACGGCTGCGGTTGCAAAGCCTCTTCTACTCGCCACCAGAGCAAGGCTCAGCAGGGCAGCTGTGGCCGACCCACCTCGTTGCCGCCGACATCTACGCCTGGGCCGCAACTCTGTACGAGATGATCACCGGGAAGCCGCCGTATCTGTACGAGGCCGAACAGCAAGGAATCACCCTCAACGACTTCCAAAACGGCAACCCTCGTGCCGAAAGGGCCTTGGACTCATATCGCAGACTGCGCAGTGGGCCTCTCACCCCGGTTTCGAAGTTCGCACCGTTTGTACCCGAAGGTCTCGACAACTTGCTGCGTCGATGCCTCGACCCTGCACCCGAAAGACGCCACGTAGTGCCGACGGACAACAGTTTCGACGCACGTGTGAAAGCAGCTGAACGTAGCGCGGACCAGCTCATTCGATGGCTACGACTCGTCAAACAAGATGCTCTGCACGTAGACGCAGGCGGCGCGATACCGGCAGCCCAACAGGTCGGTAACTTCACGCGTTTCAAGAAACCTCCCAAGCAACAACAGCAACAGGACGTCATCGGCAATGCTGGCCATCTGGTTCAACAGCAGCACCAGCCGCGAACACCGCACCCCGACAGTGTGCCGACCGACGACCCCCCTTACCTGCCACCGGACAACGATCCGGACGCGCCGCGCTCACCCGCCATCAATCGCTAACGGAGTTCCGATGCCCATCAAGTCAACAGGCCGGCGGTTTCCACGGCCACGCGTGTCGAAGCGTTCGCTGCGGCGACGTCTCGACCGACTTCGGCACTGCCCACTGATCGGACGAGTCGGGACCATCGCGGTGGGTGCTCTCATCGCGGCCGGATTGTGGATGATCGATTGGCGGATGGGCATGGCGATCATTACCGCGCTGTTGGCCGGCTGCGGACTGTGGTGGTTGGCGTCTCGACGCGGCACACGAAACGGTGCTGCCCGAACCGTCGAACTGAGACCCGTCTCGCACACGCCCACCACCGACCGCCTCGGCAAGGCGTCGCTCGACAACACGCAGCGCGTCTTTCTACATGATCTGCGCGGCACGAGCGATATTCCACCCATCGAGTTGCGAGGCGAAACAGTGACGTTGGGGCGCGCACGAGGTAAAACAGCGGTCGTCACCGATAGAAAAACAAGACGCCAGCGTGCGCACTTCGTCCGTCACCCACAGACGCGTCGGTGGTGGGTGACAGCGTTGTCCGGCGCGCCCATCACCGTCGATGGGCATCGCCTGTACGCAGGCCAACCGCCGTTCGAGATACACGACGGCGCGGTCCTGATTGTGGGGGCTTCGGTGTATCGCGTCACGTACGTCGGCGAGCAACATTTCCCGCCGACCATCCCCGTCGGACAGGTACACACCGAGCGTGCTGCGCCCGCCGTGCGACAAAGCCTGCCCCACACACTCGGACGACCTATTCCCCAACCAGCCGGTGACGAGTCACCCACGCAGGCAATGGCACCCGCAGCAGCAGCGCCTCTCAAACTCCAAGCAGCCGGGGAGACCTCGGCGGGCGACCGCCGTCACAACAACGACGTTTTCCTGATTCGAGGACACACATCAGCGATTGCCGATGCCGCGGGCGGCGGCGAAGACGGCGTCCTCACAGCCCGAACCGTACGCGCGACACTACGAACCCTTCTGCCCACCTCGCCTATCGACGACGTCTTCGCCGCCACTGATCAAGCACTTCGAGGACTCCGCGGACGCTCGGTTCTCGCCGCGCCTTCCACGCTCGACGTCCTGACACTCGACACCTCCACTTTCACTGTCTCCGGCGGGCACGTGGGAGACAGTCAGGTGTTTCGTGCCCACACCGACACAGCCGACGACACCGTTCACGTCACAGCGATGACACCAGCCCTGCATCAGCACGCTGCCCTGGACAACGCAATCGGGTTCTTCTCCGACGCCCCAGCGGGCTACACCTACAAGTTGTCTCGATGGCACCAGCCAGCAGTAGCCAATGACCGCTACATCATGGTCACAGACGGCTTCCTCAACGCCTGGTCCGGCCCGCACACCCAAATGGACACCACACCTGATCGAGACCCTGAAGACGCCATACGTGAGGTTCTCGGATCCCAGCCACCGGATGCCAGTCCCGCTCGACTAGCAGAAGCACTCGTTCGTGCGGCCCTTTCTGAGCACAAACGCCACGGCACAATCGCCGACAACATCACCGTGGTCGTGGCGCATCTGTCACCCAGTGCTGAACCGGAACAAGGAGGATCCCGTTGAAAGCGCCCTATGTCCTTCCACCTCTCGAGACTGGACAGCACGGATTCCACGTCGAATCGATCTACACGCCATTCACAAGATACATACTCAACAATTTCGAGGGCGACCCAAGACTGAGCAACAACTGGTGCCCCGCAGTTGTCCGGGACACGGAGACGGGCGCATATCACGTGGTCAACCACAGCGAGTACCCCGTATACGTCGCGATGAGCGTACCGCTTAAGTCATCCAGTTTGTCATACAGGCAGGTGAAACTTGATGCAGCAGAACCTGAACACAGACTGGGTAGCCACACCTACGGCGCAGTACTCGAACAATTACCCAGAGAAGCACGCGAATCAGGAGACGCCCGCGATGAGCGCAAAGGCAATCGCTTTGCACTGTCAGAACCTGGTGCCCGTTACCGCATAGCGGTTGGACCACCTCCAGCGTTTGCAGTCCACGCCATCCGCCGCCAGCGCGAGTACGTTGTACTGGTCGACACGCCCGAAGCAGGCCCCGACACATCGAATTCGGATCTTATCCCGACTTTCGTACCGAACGAGCATATCGAACAGCTTTCATCCAACGAACACATTGCTCGGGCGCTGCGCGAATGGCTACACGACGACAAGCACAAAAGCACTCTTTTCTGGTTGACCTTTCGTGAATATGAATTCATTATCGGCGGGTTCTCGAATCCCAAAATCGTCAGAAAAGGCAAGATAGAAGAGTGGCTTGGAAGCTACTCGATCAGCGAGACAGGCGTATTCAAGAATCTCCACAGAGTCATGGATAAGCATTTCGACGATATCAACAAGCTGTCATGGGCAAGCGAAGATGGCCTCAATCCAGGGATGAGTCGTTGGCTGGTTGACCACCACGTACTCACTGTCTCGGACGTCACCGACTTCGACAACGAGATGAAGAAGGTACACGGTTCGGGATGGACGTCGCTGTTCGGTTGACACAAAGAAGCTGCTGAAGCAGAAAGTGAGCGGTGTTCACGAACAGTCGGCCTCTAGACTCCGAATACCAATTCCCACTAGGTCTCGCGAGGTCGGCGGTGTCACAGCGTTACCGCACATCCGGACGTCTCGTTGCTTGGTTCCCCCGCGTAGAACGTACGAGGACGGAAATCCCATTGCGCCTTTGAGTTCCGGTACGTCGAGCATTCTGAAGGACAGGTCTTCGACGGCGATCGGTCGGCGTGTGGACTTTCGATGGTGAGCGGCAGCGGGCACGACCAAGCCATGGTGGTTACCCGATGCCGTCACGGTGCAGAGAGCGTCGCTGACCGATCGCGCAGTCGAACCTCCACCTCGCAGCTCTGCGATGAACGGGGTGATCACCGCATGATGGCGGCCGCCCGCGGATACGGTCGACAGCGCCTCCGAGGTTCGATGATTCTTCGACTGGCCCCGCAGCACCGACACGAACGGCTCGAACACCGGGGCCCGCCCCTCAGACGGCCGTGATCTTGCCTGCCGATACTCGAACAGCGTGCCCGCGGCTTCTCTCGCGTCCTCGGCATGCGGAGCTGCCCAATACCGGTCGATGCCGGCCTGGATTCGTGCGATCGTTTTCGGCTTCAACGGACGAGTGCGGTCCCCTATCCGCTGGCCGGTCTTGGTCCAGTCGATGATGGTCGAGGCAGGGAGCCAGTCGGGCTCGAGCACGGTGTCCGCACACGCACGTGCGGGGCACCGGTAGGAGTACTGGCTACGGTACTTACCCACAGCCACCCCTGGGTTCTTCCAGGCCTGCAACGCACGCACGGGCCCGCAGCGAGAGCAGGTTGCCGGCGGACGGACCACGGTCTCGAAGTCAGGTGCCCGGTTGCCGGCCTTCCAGAAGCACACATAGAGGCGATCGCGGGACTGCGGCGCTGGTGTCCCAAAAGTCCATGAGTGCATCGAATTCAGGCAGATAAGGCGATGTTCGTAAACGAGGGCGTGCATCGCCGCGATCCATGGCCTGTAGAGAGGCCATGAGTAGATCTCGACGACGTTCTCGACGAAAACCAATTCGTATCGGTGATACTCGGTGAACCGAACGACGTCCCACATCGTCGCCCTCGATCGCTCGGCGGCCTCGGACGGTAGGTCGTCGGACAGTAACGAGATCTGCGCGGCGAGGCGCTTGGCCCCGCGAGCATTCGAGTGCCAGGTGCATTCGGGGCTGAACCATCCGATTGTCGTGCGAGGAAACAGCTTCGGAGTGATCTGAGAGAGGTCCGCGAGGATGTGCTCGGTGTGCTGGTGGTTGTACTGGTGCGTCTCGATTGCCTTGTCCCAGTGGTTCGACGCTGCCGATACCCTCACCCCGGGGATGGCGATCATTCCGGTCGTGGATCCGCCGGCACCGCAGAAGAAGTCCGATGCCGTGATGTCGAGCGATCCACTCATCGTCCGGCTCCGTCGGGCACGCTGTCCCACACCCGTCGGTCGAGGATCCGGCCGGCGGCCTTACGGCCGACTCGTCGAACTTCGGTGCCGTCGTCGAAGTGGTGGTAGTCACGGAATCTGGCGATCACCTCCGCTGGTGCCCACTCGCCCCACTGCTTGAACAGAAAGGGCACATCGGCAGCGGTGCACTGGTCCCGGATCTCTCGTACCCATCGCGGATGCATAGGCCGTGCCCCGCGGCCGGACTCACCGCCGACGATCACCCAGTCAAGCGCTGGTTCGCGCTCGCCGCCGCATTTCGAGTCTTCGACCGAACGGAGCCCGTCGCGAGTCAGCGCTCCTCCGATTCTGCTGGGTCGTAGGCGCGTGAAGTCGATCGGTCCGAGGAGCGGTTCGGCAGAGACGAACCGAAGAGCTGCAGGCGTGTCCAGCAGCGCCCATACTCGCAAGGTCTGCAGTCTTCTGGTCTTCGGCCGAGACGCCGATCCACAGGTTCGGCAGCGGCCAGCTCTGGTACCAGACATCGGCGGGGCGGAAGGCTGCGACGACGCCAGCGATGGCGTCGTCGACGGCGCGGCGGAAGGCATCGGACTGGAGCAGTGCCCGCATCCGAGCGGGTCTCTTGGTAAGCAATTGAAAGGTGTGCTGGCGGGCGAGCGCGATCACCGCGAACACCCGGGCGATGTAGTCGTCCGGGATTGCTGGATGGAAGAGGTCGCTCATCGAATTCACGAAAATCCGGCGTGGCCGGCTCCATCGCAGCGGCTGGTCGAGCTTGCCGGGGCGCATCTCGACGTCGAATCCGTGCTCGAAGTAGTGCCCCGGTGTGCCGCGGAACCGCTCAGCGAGGGTTTGGGCGTAGCAATGATCGCAGCCCGACGAGACTGCGGTGCAGCCGGTGACCGGGTTCCAGGTTGCGTCGGTCCATTCGATGGCCGTGGCGTCGCCCATCATCGCTCTTCCGGGTCGTGGAGGGCATCGAGGAGCTGGAATCGTAGATCGGCGTCAATCGCGAACGAGATCCCCCTGCTGGGCAATTCGATCGTGTAGCTGTTTCGATCAGGTGCGGTCGTGATGATCCATGGGTTGGGGTGGAGCGGGACAGCGTTTGTGTCGGTGGTGGGGTCGGTTTCGGTCATGGCGTCCTCCGAACGTTGGGTCATTGGCTGCAGACGCTCGACGCTGTTTGCGCATCGGCGCTGGTGATGTCGAGGTCGTATTTCGCGGCCACGGTGAGATACGAAGTGACGTAACGGCATTGGTATGGCGCGTTGGGTGGCAGCCAGGTGTCGATTCCCTTGTCCGACTTCTGCTGATTCGTACGTCCGTCCACCGCGAGCAAGTTGATGTCGACGGCGTTGGCGAAGGCGGTTCGCTGGTCGATCGACCAGGCCCACGCCCCTGCGTCCCACGCCCTCGCCAACGGGTACACGTGATCGATCTGAATCTTCCCGAGGTCGTCGATCGTCGATCCTGTGTAGGGGTCGTGGAGTATCCCTGCTGCGACTTTGCAGTCGCGGGTTCCGGGCTTGAACTCGACGTCGATCAGTTGGGTTGCCAGGACGTCGTTTCGAGTGTCACAGCCGTTGTGCGATCCAGGGGCGGACGAGTCATCGGTCCACGCCGGGCCGAACACGCACCCTGAGCCCTTCTTGCAGGATCGGTCGTATCCATCGACGTCTGCGAGCGAGTCCACCGTTTCGAGCTGAGCGAGGAGCTGCGCGATGGGTACAGGCGTGCTCGCCGCGGCTGGGTCTGGGGTGTCGACCACCGCTGGTCGTGAGAGCGGATCGGCGTGCGTTCCGAACGTGTACGTCCCGACCGCGAGTACGGCCATCACGATGGGCACCGCGATGCGGAGTCGTCCGCGCGCGCTCATCGAACCGCCTCCGCCGGCAAGTCGGCATGCCCGCAGCTTCCGCGCCGCCTACGGTCCGAACGGTCTGACCAACGATGCAGTAGTGCCAGAGTCAGAGCCGAGAAGGCAGCGAGCAACGTGCCGGCCAAGGAGATGACCAAACTGACGGTGACCAGATCCTTCACGATCGGCAGAGCCCCGTTGAAGATCGCGAGCATGCCGACGACGTAGCCGACACATGCAAGCGCAACAGTGCGAGCCTCGCGGCGGCCATCTTCGGCCGCGAGGTGGCGCTCTACGTCGTGGATGAGGCCGTCTCGGCCGGATTGTGGGTCCATCAGGGAGTCCTTTCGTAGTGAGCGCGATAGCAAACGCAGTCCTGCACGGGGTAGATAGCGTCGCGGTGAGGTCTGTGACAGCCGGCCACTGAATCGCACCCCAGGAGCGTTCTCCTGTGGCCGCACCGGGCGGGCAATATGCGCCCGGGTGTCACAAGCGTTGCGAGTTCGGGGCCGTCGGGTACTGGTCTAGTGGCCGGTCGCCGGGATGGACCGGGCCGACGTTGCGACGCCACGGCCCGGTCAGGTAGTCGTAGTGCTCTTGAGTGAAATCGGAACCGATCAGATCTCGTACGACCAAGCCTCGGCCGACATCGCGGGCAGCGACTCTGGCAGCCCCGCATCCGAGGACGCCGAGCAGGTTCATGGTCGCTGTGAGTTCGTGACGCCGATTGTCGCCGCAGGCCGCCGTGTGGGCAGCGTGTGTCGCTTTCCGCCAGCCGGGTGCGCACCACCACGCGGCGCTGACCGTCTCCGGTGCGGTTTCCAGCAGATCGGACTCGACGTCGAGGGTGCGCGCCAAGTCGAACACCTGCCGCCACCGCAATCCGAAAACCACCTCGAAAACGTGGTCCGTCAGCTCATGGTCAGGAACGGTTGGTCGGAAGCGGTCGGCGGCGTTCGGAGTAGCAGCAAAGTACCTCTCAGACAGGCCGTGTTGCATCCGGCGATGGACTTCGCTGGCGATGGCGCTGTGCGCCTTACTGTTCGAGCTGCAGCCGGTACTGCCGGCAGCTCGTGCGTGCGGTGAGAGGTCGACCGAGGGCGGCCGCGTTGTCGAGATCGAGGATTGCATGGGTACTCCCGTTTCTGTGGGACAGATGGTCGGTCTGTCGATCAATTTCTGACTGGTCTCTGTGCCGCTATGCGACCAACAACGCGGCGCGATATCACTCTGCTGCTTAATTTTCCGATCTTTCAGCGCCGTCCAGCCAGTCACCGATCCTGCCGCGGACGGCGTCACCACCGGGGGGATCGTCGTAGGCGTCTTCGAGCGCTCCCCGCGCTCCGGATGAGATGACCGCGAGATCGCAGTCTCGTGTGTCGGCCCAGTCGCCCCACGTCCATCCCCTTCCTGCGTCGATGTGAAATTGTGTTGCTGCAGCCGGAACACCGTCGACGAAGACTTGGATGTGGGTAGGACCATCTGGATCGCGGACGACGATCACCTCGATCCGAAGTGCGGGGGCGAATTTTCTCGTCACGATGTCGCACCGGCCAGACGCTCCGGTCTGTCGAACTCCCCTGCCGCCCGACTGTTCGAGTTCACAGTCCGGTGGCGCTGCGACGAAGCCTCTCTCGGTGGTCGCACACCCTGGACGGGATCGGTATCCATTGCGCCACTGCGGCGTCGAAGCAGCCACTCGATCCCAGTTGCTACAGCACACGCCGAGCAAGAAGCGGCGAACACCATCGCTACACGGCGCGGATCTCCGTCGATGGCGGCATGGTCGGTCCGGCGTAGCAGTGCAGCCCAGGCCAATCCGGCAAATGCAGCAAAAACCGCCAACACTGCCGCCACACCACGCGCTACGGCCAGCGCGCAGTCTCGCGGCGAACCCGAACTGCTCGCAGGTCCATGATTCCTACCGTCGATCCGGACGAGGACTCTCATATTCGACACACCTCTGCTCTTCTCGGAAGTCGGATGGTCAGTCCGCTCATCTGGTGAAAACGGCGACAACAACGAAATGGTCGACGCCGCGGCTTCGTGGAACCACCCACCAAGCCGATACGCCAGGACACTACCCACCGGACCCGGAGTTCGCTAGGGCTCAGCAGCGAAAACGTCCCCGGCGCACCCAGTGCCGGGGACGGGCCTGGGGCGAGCAGCGACCCGGCGCACCGAACCGCCGCTCACTCCTCTCCCCAAGGCGTCCCCTACTCGGTCCCGTACAGCTCGCAGCGGTAGTGGTCTTGACCGCGTTCGTCCACGGCGTCCCAATCGACGCCGACGGCGTCGGCAAGGTGCCGCAGGTCGCCCAGAAAGTCTCCGAACACCGTTGTCAGCTCCTCGGTTTCGAGGCCGATCGGCCTGGCGTATGCGATCAGCCCTTCGGCAGCGTTGGCCGCTCGAACACCGTTGTCCCGGCTTCGGGTATCGAGGGTGTAGCCGATGCGCGGACGCTCGCGTCCCTCGACCGATGCGCGGAGTTCTTTCGACGTCTCGATGCCAGGTAGTCGCTCGGCCTTGTACTCGATAGATGCGTCGGACATGTTGTGTGCCTTTCTTTTTGTGGGAATCGCTACACGATGGGCGTGCAGTGCAGTGCGGCCATCAGGCCGGTATGGATGGCGTGAGCCGGGGATGGTTCGGCGTGTTGGAGGACGTGGGCGGTGGCGTCATCGATGACCACGGTCATGTGGGCTCGGTGGCGGGTGAGCATCACGCACGCTCTGCCGGAGTCGAGATTGAACGGCTCGGCTGTCCGGTACCCGGCAAGCGGGTGCAACACGACAACGGCGGCGCGTTCGAGGCCTTGCAGAGAGTTTGCGGTGCCGACAAGTACGTCGGGGTGATCCGAGAGCAAGGCCCGGACAGCGGCAGCCTGCGTGACATGAGGGACGACGACAGCCAGGTCCGCCGCTGTCATGGCCCGCTGCCCGTCCGGTGTGGTCACATCGGCGTCCAGCAGTTCTCGCGCGCGCAGGGCGCACTGTGTGGCCAGGACGGGGTCGGTTGGGCCTCCGATGACCCGCACTGGCCGATGCGCGAGTTCAGGCAGGTCGGGGCCGCTGGAATCGGTCAGATGCTCCGGTGGGCGACGGGAAGTAAAAGGCAGGCCGGGGTAGAACAGCGGTTGAATGAGGGCCGTTGTCCTCGCGCCGAGACGCCAGGTGTGTTGCAGACGGACCACGCCGACCGAATCGCCGTGAGCTGCTTGCAGAGCGAGGGGGGCAGGCAGGTTCGGTGCGGTCTCGCTGCCCTCCCACCGCGATACGTCTCCTGTGACCACCGGATCGATCTGTCCGGGGTCTCCGACGCAGACGACCTGTCGAGCCATCGCGCCGAGCGCCCCCAGATCGGCGTAGGTGCATTGCCATGCTTCGTCCACGATCAACACATCGGCACCGATTCGGTCCGGGTCCGAGAAGAGCCACCGCGCCGTGGTACCGATGAGAATTGCGCCAGTCTCATTCGACCACCGCACTTTTCGTCCTGCCACTACGGGAGTGTTTCCACTGTCGGGGAGGGGCGCTTTCGCTTTCCAGATCAACGCTGCTCGATCTGTCAGCGCGCCGAGCCGACGTGCGATTTCCACGGCTTGTTCTCGGGTTTGCGCCGCGATACCCACCCGTAGGTCTGCGCGATGGGCCAAGGCGGCGGCGAGCAACGCGACCAGTCGAGTTTTTCCTGCGCCCGGTGGTGACGGGACGACGACGGCGGGGTCTCCGGACCACACAGAGAACAGCACGCGTGCAGTGATCGGGTCGGCCATGATCTGTGATCCGGGCCAGTGGGCGGGCGATGACGGTTCGGTTCCCGTGAAAGGTGTTGCGGCGGTTTTCGGGGTGTCCGTTCGGGGTGCGACGATACGCATTGTTGTGCCGTTCTTCTTCTAATGTGTTGTCAGTGAACATTTTTGATCCCCTAGTGATCCTGGACATCCTCTGCACCCGCTATCAGGACATCGAGCGGGACTTCGCGGCGCACGGCGCTCGGGGCTTGTCCGGTCGAAAGCCAGGAACGGCGAGCGCGGTACAGATTCCAGTACCTCGCCCGTCCTGCTCGCATCGTCGCCGGTGAAGGCGGTTGGGGCATCAAGGTCACCTGGTCTCCGTCGTTCGGTGCGTGCGCTCCGACCGAGCCGAGACCGAGCGTCAGTTTGCCGTTGACCACCTGTGCGGACGTGACGTCGGCAGAGAAGCGCTCGAAGAATTGATCGAGTGCTGATCCGACCCATCCCGTAACTGCCGAATCAACCCGCATCCTCGAGTCCAGCCGGTCGCAGGTCACCGACACCGAAACGTTGCGGCGGCGTGAACCTGTCGGCGGTGCCGCCACCGATGCGATGCCCTGGGCCACGTGTCCCGTGTGCAGCGCTCGTACTCGCCACAGTGGATCACTCAGCAACGCAGCGGCTTTGAGGTCGGCGGCATCGCATCGGGTCCGTAGTCCCATGGCTGCACTAGCTGAGTTGTCCGGCCGTGACCAGTCGTGGCCCGCAGTCGTGGCCGACAATGTCCGATCCCAGGAGTATCGGTCATCGTCGTGTATCGGATCGAGAAGCGGCAACAGCGGTCCCGTTGCGATGCACGCTGCCCACTCATGCAGGCCTGCGACGCTCTCGTCGGTAATGCCGAGCCAGGAACGCCATGTTCGGGCCGCTCGCTCGGCGTCGGGCGCAGTGCCGAGGACCAGACGCGAGGACGACGCAGCAACCAGATCGATCACCGCCGACGTTCCGGGATGGTCGGCCCGATCGGCCCACCATCCGATCATGGCGGCAGCCCCCGCTATGTCCGGATCAGGGTGGTGGGCGTGCGCACGCGCCAGGGCCAGCAGGCTCGGTATCGTCGCGGCGTCATCAGTGAGCAGCATGGCCGGTTCAGCCGTACCCACCGTCGTTGCCCCGTTGCGAGCGAGCAGGGCCAGAGCCTCGGTGTCGTGCGCGGACTCTTCGGTGCATCCATCTCGAGCGACGGACACGGCCAGCGTTGTTCCTCGCGTGACCGCACGCACGGCCACTGCGGTCGTGGACGGCTTGAAGGTTGCATGTGCCAGCCGAGGGACCGGTTGCATCTTCTCGGCGGCGTAGAGGCGTTGCGCGAGGTCGAACCACTCCACGCTCATCGCTCGTCACCGTCGACGAGGATCAGGGCGTTGCTCGCGCACTCCCACCCTGCGCGCAACGCCATTGTGGCGGCGTCGGCCGCTGCGCTGGCGACGACGATGCGGATATCGGCGGCGGCGATTCCAGTGCCGGTGAGCACCCTGTCTGCGTACTTGAGCAGTTCCACGGGTCCGCTTTCGTTCATCGCGTGGCCCCCGATCCGACTGGCACGTGCACCGTCGATGCCCATGCCGGTGTGACGCCCCTACCCTGGACGCCGCCGATGATTGCGCACACCAGGTGCGACCTCGTGGGCCGGTCGGGCCAGGGTGTATCGCCATCGGTCAGCACCACGACGACGTGGGGTGCAGGGCGCGCAGCGTTGGCTGCGGCGATTCCCACCCTCATATCGGTTCCGCCACCACCAACCAACGTCACATCAGCGACCGATCGTACGTGTTGTGCCGTAGTGGATTTGGCGTCACACGCCAGAATCCGAACCCGGTCGCGTGCGATGCCACCAGCTTTGAGAACTCCCGCCACTTCGCCCATCGCGGCATCGAGGTCTGCGCTCGTCATCGACCCGGACGTGTCGATGACGAGCGAAACCGTGATCGACGGCCCCCGCATAGCCGGGGCGACGATTCCAGGAATGCGACGACGGGAGGGACGGGAGTACGAATAGTTCGTCCTACCCGCCTGCTCTGCCAACGCACGCCGAATTACGGCCCGTAGCAGACGATCCCACGCCACAGTCGGCGGGGCGAGAACATCAGCTGCCCACCGGACCAGTCCCGCCGGGGCACTACCTCGACCGGTACCAGCTGCTTCGCGAACTGCCTGCGCGACAGATCGGCGCACCAGGTCCGCTTCCGCATTGTCCAGTCCCTCCGTGATCACTTCTCCCGAGCCGATGAGTTCGCCGGGGACCGCAGGGCACCCCGATCCTGATCCGCATCCCGGATCGCCTTCAGCGCCAGCGAGTTCGACGGCAATCGGTTGCACAACCGGGTCACGTAGGTAGTCGTAGTACTGCTCGGCTGTGTCTCCGGGAAGGCAGCCGAACGATTGAGGGGTGATCACCCCTTCGGGCAGGCCGACTCCCGCAGCCAACAGGTCGTCGTTGATTTCGGCGTCGGCCGCGAAGTTCCACACCAGGTGATCGATGGGCTTCCCCAGAGCGGCGGCGCGGTCAGCATGTGCCCGCAACAGATGCCCGACCTCGTGCAGTAGCACTGCACCGACCATCGGCACCGGCCATGCGCAAGGCCCGATCAACAGATCCGGGTCCAAGTACAGCCGCCACCGAGCATCCACCGCGAAGGTACCCAGGCCCGGTGCCGCCACGGGTTGGGCTGCGAACAGGGCGCGCATGAAGTAGGGCATGTGTTCGGCCGACACCAGCCGTGCGAGTCGGAACGCTCGCATTTCAGCCGGTTCGAGCGCGCGCACACCGCTCATGCCGCTGCCTCGACCAAGCCCGCTGCCACCAGCATCGGTGCAAATCGGCGCGCGCTGGCCGGAACGGAGGCCTTCGCCGGTCGCGCTTTCGCCAGGGTTCGTGCCGCAGCCCCGGCTACGTCGGGCGCTCCTGCCTCGGCGGCGGCAATCAGCGGACCCCAGGCGTTGCGCCACGCTTCGACAGTGCCGCGCGAGGCCGCCCACGCCGTCACACCGGACAGCACGGCCCACACCAGATCAGGACGCGAGCGCCAATCGAACGCTGTCTCGGGGTTTTCGACAACGGCTACGGGGTCGGGGAGGTCGGCGTTGCGACGCCATTCGAGGAACTCGACACCGGTGCCTTCCCCGATCAGGCCGAACACCACCGCGTTGGTCGCGGCGTTGTCATCGTCGCGAAGATGTGGCAACACCTTCGCGAGCATCGACCAGGTGCGCCGAGACGGCCATGCGCCACCTGTCTGCACTCCGACCTTCGGGAACGCATCGAGCGCCTCGGGTGCACGCTGGATGTACCCGATGATGGAACTGCGCACCAACGCCTCCCGCTGCTCGTCGCTGGTCACCGCACGCGAATAGGCTGTGCTTGCCCAACCCGTGGCCATGCCGTCGAGCCATTCATCGACAGACGGCGTGAACTCGATGTGGCAGAAGCGGTTTGCCAAGGGGGCCTCCAACTCGTACCCCCCTGCTGCGCAATCGGGCGGATTTGCACCTGCGATGACCCGAGTCTCCTTCGGCAGTTGCAGATCACCCACCTTCAAATCCAGTGCGACTGCCAGCATCGCAGCCTGAACGGCCGGTGGACTCGTGGTCAGCTCGTCCAGAAAGAGGTAGCCCCCGCCCTCTGCATGTAGCCGTCGCGCCCAATCCGGGGCCTCCAATCTCACTCCACTCTCACGGACTACCGGCAGGCCTGCGAAGTCGGCAGGCTCCCGCAAGGACCCCAAGACCGTTTCGCACAACACCCCTTCGGATGCAGCAAGTGCTCGAACCAGGCTCGACTTCCCCATACCCGGCCCCGAAATCAACAACGACGGGACACCAGCCCTTCCGCACGCATCCACAACAGTTACCGCAGTCGCCAAATCCGGCATTTGAAACTCCTCGAAAGATGGGCAAGATGGTCAGTCTCGCCAACAACAGAACGCCTCAATCATACCGCGCCAGAACGCTTTTCACCCAGTCACACCAACCGCCACTGTCCCCGGCGCACTCAGTGCCGGGGACAGTGGCGGTCCGGGCTCAAAAAGCACCGGACCGCCACGTGTGCTGGGTGAAGTGTCCGGGTCCCTCGATATCGTCGAACCCACTCGAAAAAGGCCGGGTCGCCCGAAAGAAAGGACCCAACACGTGACACCGCTCGAAACAGCCATCGCCGCGCCACTGCCCCCGCCCGCGGCGGCGGACATTTCGTCATGGCGCTCGGACGCATTGTGCGCACAGACAGACCCCGAGGAGTTCTTCCCGCCCCCGGGTGGAGCAACCAGCAGAGCAAAGCGGGTCTGCGCAGAATGCCCCGCCAGAGCTGCTTGCCTCGCCCATGCACTGACGTACAACGAACAGCACGGCATTTGGGGCGGAAAGACACCACGAGAGCGCCAAGAGCTTCAGCACACCACAGCCACAGAGAGCCGGCCTACCCGGCATCAACAACAGGCGCTCACGATAGCCACGCTTTCGGCCCAGAACGTCCCAGTCGAGTCCATCGCAAGCCAGCTCGGAATCACCACCCGGCAGGTGTACCGAATACGCTCCCGCACAGCGTGAATCAACGCGCGAGTCGCCGGTCAAACCTGCCCGGTGATGCCGACCCCGTTATAGTCGGCGCGGTCAACCGCGGTTGATTGTTGAAGCGTCTCGACTTGCGTCGCTCCTCGCTGAAAGCTTCTCGCCGCAGGAGATGTCTTGGCCGGCGAGAAGGTCCGCAAGAACGACCGCGCGCGCCGCATGGGCCAAGATTTCGGCAGGTAGCGGTGGACCATCGAGGGTTCGGATTCGCATAGTTGTCAGTATGGCGTTCGACTCCGACAAGTTGCTGTCCCGCAACGTTTCCGGTGCCGATTCACGGGTCACTGGGGTGTCCATGGCATGCATACCTCGCGCATTCTCGACCAGTGCATGTGCGGTGGCCGTATCGCGCCTCGGCCCAAACCGCCTGTTTCGACTGTTGGTTTGCCCTGCAGACAGATCCGTGGGCTCAGGCGACCGAGGTGGCCGTTCGGATGGAGGTGGCCGGCCGACCAGGCATCGATGTCGACGGGATGCACTTCCCATCTCAGCACCTGCCCCTCACCCTGGCTGCGCTTCTTCCCGATTGCATCGATCGATGCCAGGGTTGCGCTCACCCGGTCGATGTCGCCGACACCTCGCCAGAGCACAGTCCGCGTGGAGGTCAGTAGGAGCGGCATCTGGCGTGCGCGATATCGGCCCTGCCGGTCGGAGATGACCGATGGTCGGTACCTCGAGAGTTGCTCGAGCGCACGGTGGTCGGGGCGTCCGCTCCAGTGATGGATTTCCGGGGCGTCGACCGGGTCTTCGGGATAGGCGTATGTAGCGCACCAATGCCAGTCGTCGCCTCCCCCCAGAGTGCACCGAGCGAGTGGCAGATCCAGATCGGCGGGCACTTCGTCGGGGCCGGCGGCTTCGAGGTACTGTCCGCGGCCCCGAGCAGCGGCTTTCTCGTCTTCCCACATCTCGGATGCGAGCAAGCCATCGAGGCTCGTCGCCCATGGAGCTGCATGCGCAAGTCCGACCGCCAGGTGTGCTTTCACCTCAAACGGCCTCATCACGTCAGCGCCTCCATGACTTCCAGCGCCTCCTCACGGCGCTCTCGAAGATGGGTTCGCCAGTCGAGCTCCTTCGGGTCGTCGCCGGCGAGAAGGGTCCGCTCGAAGCTGGTGCGGACGAGACCGTGTCCGATAGCTGTACGCCCGCCGATGGTTCCGGACTCGACGAACCTGCCGACGACGTCGGAGAAGAAGGCCACGTCCAGATCGGTTGCGCGATCGAGACGCAAGAAGGACTCGAATCGTGTACCGGCAGGCAGTGTTTCGATCTCGTAACGCATCAGAGAGCTACCGTCGACGGTGGCTGCGTCGGTTCGGGCGACTGTGGGGAAGTCATGATCGGTGGAATCGTCGAACCGGCTGTATCGTTCGAGCGCCATGGTGTCGAATTGGCTCAAGACAGCACGGTCAGGTGCGGGACGGCTCATGAGGTGGTCGGTTTCGAGGACGTGCGGAATCACTTTGCCCACGCGGAGACAGCCGTCGATCATTCGACCGCCGCCGCTGCCGCCAAAGACGCTGACCTGTGGGTTCAATGTACGGAGCCGGTGGAGCCGTTCGCCGGACAGTGGCTCTCCGGTGACCTTGGTCAGGCTGCCCCCGTTCCGAAGTGTGTGAGCTGCAGACAAGCTGAGAAGCCCTTCGTATGCAAGGGCGTCCCGTAATAGCTCCTCTCCGATCCGCCGGAGCGCCCCTCGGAAGGAGTTGCCGGACACAATCGGAACCAAGGCTGCGGAACCGTTGGGCTGCAGTATTTTTTCGCGCCGGAACAAGGTCGTTGTGGTGGCGCTGTGTTCACCGCGGTGCGAGATCGCCGAGACCGCTGTGATGTCGAGCTGCCAGCGCAGGGTCGAGGTCACTTCTGCCTCCTGGGCGATGTAGCAGTCGCTGTGGTGGCCCGGCGCGCTTGAACAGCTTCGGCCACGATCCGTGTTCGGAGTACGAGGGCGGTGGTGTTTTCCCGTAAGAGGGTCAGGACCGGTATCGATTCCTCGCGTAGAAGGACCGATAGTTCGAGGCGTTGTTCTTTCGTCGACGGCGCTGACTCGAGATCGGTTGCCACGGTGCTCCACCATCGATCGAGGTCGGCTCCGCCGGTGTATGTCGCGACCCGGACTCGGTCTGGCAGGTGGTGGTCCCAGTACAGCTCTCTCCGGCGTCCCACCCACCCGGTGTCCCAGTTGATTCCGTAGTGCAGCAGCAGCAACAGTCGTTCGGCTATTGCTGCTGCACCGGTGACGGGCGGCAGGAAGCTGGCTGCGTCCAGCCAGGTTTGGGTCGGTGTCGTAGCTCTGATCGGGGTCATGCCGTGCCTCTGGTTGACGTTGAAGCCGTCGCTGCGAGGTCGAGGTACACAGGCCGCTCTCGCCACGGATCGAGGCTGTCCCAATCCGCGAACACAGACGTCCACGTTCGATGCGGAATGTTCTTGAGCGTGCTGAATGCCGGCGCTGCGCGCGCAAGGGCGGCCAGGGAGAACCCTCGCCGTCGCAATCGCACGACTGCGCTCAGGCGTTCCGCGTCGTGCTCTGTCCATGGAAGCGCGATGTCGTCGACGGCGACCCGACCCCACCGGGCATGAGGAAGAATGTGCTTGCGCCCAGGACGTAACGGAACGACGACGGCGGACGTCGGAGAGATCGCTTGTCCCAGAACGCGACGTAAGCGGGTCTTCGACAATTTCGTGGCACGCCGTGGATCGCTGGTGACCAGCAGGAGGTCCGAGCGAAGTGCCGTTGTCGTGTACACCCAAACGCAGACGCGACACATCGTAGGAGCCGCAACGTCTACCCACCCGTCGAACCCGGTGAACGTTCTCGACACAGTCTCACGCACTCGCCGTCCGGAACCTTCTGTCGCGCCACCGCACCGCGCGCACGCGGAGTCACCTGAAACTCCGGTTGGTGGCCACGAAACCGCAAATCCTGTCGCGGCCTCGTAGGCGGTCGTCACAACGTCGAGCGCTGCTCTGCCCCTTGATAGTTCGGCCATATCTGTACTCTAACGGCGCGCCCGGACACTACGGACAGGCCAACTTTCACCGGCACAGTCCAACTCACCAAGGACTCGGGCCGGGCGCTGGTGCGTGCCGGCCGACGTTGGCAGGAAAGTCGTCGGCGAGCAGAGCAGCCAGCTCAACGAACGCGCGTTGTGCAGGCTTGCCCAGTAACTCGAGATCGATGGTGTCGCCTTCGGCAAGGTGGTCGTCGTACGGGACGACCTGGACGGCGCGAGTGCGTTCTGCGAAGTAGGACTTGAGTTGCTCGACATCGAGGGCGGTCGAGCCCTTCCGTGATTCGTTGATGACGACGACGGTGCGTTTGACCAGGTCGTCGAAGCCGTGTCGCGACAGCCATTCGAGGGTCGCCCCAGCGCTGCGTGCTCCGTCCTTGGCTGCGGAGGAGACCAGGACCAGTGCGTCGGCTTCTTTGAGGACGCCTGCCATGGCCGAGTTCATGAGACCGGTGCCGCAATCGGTCAAGATGATGTTGTAGAACTGTTCGAGGATGCGCAGTGCGGCGGTGTAGTCGTGCTCGTTGAATGCTTCGGAAACGGACGGATCACGCTCGCTTGCAAGAACTTCGAGCCTGCTTCGCGCTTGCGAGGTGTAGCTCCGTACGTCGGAGTAGCTGTGTACTTCTTTGTCCGCGAGCAAGTCTCGCACTGTGCGGTCACTGTCTCGGTGAATGCGGTACGCGAGCGTCCCGAAATCTGGGTTGGCGTCATAGGCAATGACGCGGTCGCCCCGCAGTGCTGCGAAGGTCGATCCAAGCCCTGTTGTCGTGGTTGTTTTTCCGACCCCGCCCTTCATGGAGAGGACTGCGATCTTGTAGTTCCCTCGAACCGGTTGCCGTACGCGGCGCAGGAGCTGCTCGTACTCGAGTTCAGCCGGCGACTGGCCGGGATTGGCTGAACCGAAGGAGAGTCGGTAGAGCCATCGTCGCCAACCTTTGCTAGGTGGCAGTTGCGCACGGCGGATCAGCTCCAGTTCGTCGATCGACCGCGGAGGGGCAACAGCTGCTGTCGGCCTTGCTGTCGGAATTGCTGTGGGCACTGGTTCTACCAACTGAACGGGCTGCGAGGTGAAGGGGCGATGAGCTGTCACTGCCGGAGAGTCGGGGGCGCTTGTTGGCTCCGGGTGAGATGTCGGTGCTGAACTGCCGGCCGACTTGTTGGTGTGCCATTGCTCAACAGCGGGTGCGGAGCCGCCCTGCCCTGGCCAGGCCGAGGGCCGGTCCGGTATTGGTACCTGACCATCGTTGACGCGCGGCGGCCGTGGGGCCGGCTCCGAGGTGGGTCGATGAGCACCAGAATTGGGCTGGCTCGCCGAGGGGGAGCTGCTGGGTGCGGCGCTGGGCCGGTCTCTCGGCACGATTTCGGATGCGACTTTGGACCGGGCTTGGGGTACGTTTTTTGACACGTTTTCATCAGCGTTGTCGGCTGCGATTCTGGGTGCGTCGATTGGCACGAATTCGCTGGCTACAGGCTGTTCACGGGCGGGTTCTGGCTGACCTGCACCTGAGTCCTGGAGGAGGTCACTGTCCTGCCCATCGTGGCGATCTTCCGACCCCCCTTCTGGCTCGGAATCGTTCGACTGATCGGTCGCATTGTTCGCCGCCGACGGATCAACTACCCACCGGGGCAACGCGCTGCCTGGGTCGGACTCTGTGGGACTCATCGGTCGCCACCTCTTCCTCTTGCTCATTCAACGGACGATATCCGGGCGAACATAACACCGGCACCGGACACCTCGAACAACCCGAAAACTGCTGCCGAGCGACCACACGGACGCCCATTGTGTAACCGGTAATTCCGCCTGTTCGGGGTAGCAGCTTCTGCTTCGTCCAGTCTGAAGTGTCCGTGTCCCGACTATCGTTGTGGCGGTGCGTAGCAACGATTTCGACGGCCTCGATCTCACTCGCCTGCGGTCCCTTCGATCCTCGCGACATGACATTTCGACGATCGTCGATCGCGTGGCCGAACACCTCGACGAATTCGATGGGTACGTCGCATTCAGCGGTGGAAAGGATTCCGTCGTTGCTGTTGATCTCGCCCGTCAGGCGGACCCAGATGTCCCGGTAGCTTTTTTCGATTCCGGTCTCGAATACCCCGAGACCTACGCCTACGTCGAGCAGATTGCGACGAAGCTGGGACTGGACCTGCACATCATTCGCGCTGAACCAACGCTGTTGACTGTGATGGCCCGGACCGGGGAATGGGACCACGGCGGTAGCCCGTCGGCTCATGTACCCGCGCGAGGCTTCGAGACCTTGATTGCGCAGCCTGCCCGGGCTGCGCACACCAAATTCGGTGACGGGGAGGTCTGGGGCGTGCGGGCAGACGAATCCAGGAAAGGAACCGGCAGGTGGTCGATGTACTACTCCGCTCTCGCACGTGAGATCAACGAGCGCTGCCAAGGCGCGAGCTGCTGCAGCAACAAAGCGGAGCAGCGTCGACACCACGGGGGGACGGTTCGCCGCAACGATGGAACTGTGGCCTATGGTCCGGTGTGGGACTGGTCCGCGGACGATGTGCTGGCCTATTCCCATCAGCACGAGCTTCCGAGCAACCCTGTCTACGCCAAACTGGCCGCGCTGGGCGCACCTGCAGCGAATCTGCGGGTTTCACACATTCTCGACGGAAATTTTCTCGAATCGGGCAGGGTCACTCGTCTGCGTCGAGGTTGGCCGAGCCTGTTCGAGGAGATCGCCGCAGTGCTCCCTCGAATACGCGAGTTCGTGTAGATCGCCATATCGACTGTGCGCGTGTAGCATTCCTGGTACTGAGATTGCACAGGGTGAGTCGGAGGCACACCACACGGTGGCCTCCGACTACTTTTTCGTGTCGAACCAGGAGATCTCACATCCGGCGACCGCCGCTATCCCTGGCTCATGAAAAATGAGCTTTCAGGGTTGAGCTCCAACAACAGTCGATATCCCGGTCCTGTCCGCTCGGTCTCATCTGTCAGGTTCAGCATCCGACCCACGAGATCGTCTCTGCCGATCTCGCGAGCGAATTCCCTCGCGGTGACGAGACGTTCAGCATGGCGCGCTTCATCGACTGTGGTGAGAGATTTCCGGATCGAGAACCCGCCGTTGTAGGCGGCCTGCTCGGCTGCTCTTGACGGCAGAGGATGGGTCATTTCCTCGAAGGCGTCGTCGGTGAGCGGCGATCTGTTTCCCTCCATATGGTGAAGATTTTCGGCCACCTGTCGAATTGTGGGTGTCGCGCCTCCAGATCCGGAGTGCAGGAGGTATGCCCAGGGGGTCGAGTGCACGAGATAGCGGGGGATGTAGCGCTTGTTTTTGCGGCGTCTCCTGGGGATGAGAGCCGCCGGGAAGTCCGATACCGATGGATCGCCGTGGATCGCTTTGACTTTCTGCGCCGCGGCTATTGCACACCCCCAGTCCAACGAGCCCCACAACGGGTACGGAACGTGCCCACCGTGCACCGCTCTGAGGTTTTGTGCGATCGCATCGTGATAGTGGCCTCCCACGAGAAACCTGTCCTCGGGCCACCCGTTGAAAAAGACGTACAGCGGAATTGCATCTTCGGTCAGGCTCTTGAAGATCAGGTTGTCGTATTGCTTGACTCCCTTCACTGTGTGTCCGAGCTGCTCGTACATGTCGGCATCGTGACTTGCGCGTTTCGCTTGAATTCGGAGCTTGATCCACCGCTCCTCGGCCGAAGAACCGATCCACCACTCCCAATCTGCGCCGTTTCCCGCTTCGACAGCCTTGTCGAACTTCGTCACTCGCAACGACGGAATGTGAGTCTGCAACCGAATCAAATTGAGATCGGTGAGCGTCTCTTCTCCAGGTCCGATGCCGCCTGCAATTCCCGTCTCCATCAGGTCCCACGTGTCGGAAGCAGCGAAATTCATTGCATGGACCATATGGTTGGTCCGAGGGTGTCTACTCATTCCGTAGTCGATTTCAAGCGGTCCTGCGGTCGCGTCGCGATCGCAGTTCGTCGATCCCGGCGACCTTGCCGCTTCCCGCAGCGACTGCAGGGAGCGCACGGATATCGGCAGCCACGTCCGCGACTGTATGCCCGAGCGCGATGCCGAACACGCCCTGCCCACCGCGTAACAAGTCCACAATCTCGTCGTCAGATGTGCACTCGTACACCGAAATACCGTCGCAGAGCAGGGTCACAGATGCCAGACCCTGGGCGTCACGCGCACGCAGGCACTCGATCGCAATGCGTACATTTTGCAAAGACACTCCGGCCTCGAGCAGGCGACGAATCACTTTGACCACCACGATATCGGAGAAGGCATACATCCTTTGCGATCCCGAACCGGATGCAGCGCGGATCGACGGTGACACAAGCCCTGTACGGGCCCAGTAGTCGAGCTGGCGGTACGTTACCCCAGTCACTTGCTGGACCTGGGGCGATTTGTACCCCGGACACCCGTTCACGGCGTCGTCGGCGATGCCGTTCGAGGTCTTGAAAAGCCCCGGCACGATGTCCTCGAACGAACCCTGTTCGCTGCAGCTCACAACTCGCACCCACCCTTTAATCGATCGTTCGATGCACGATACCGCTCGACATCACTCTCCTTTCTCTCCCGGCCAGCGGGCCAGCTCTGCACGTTTGGCCCGCACCGTTACTCGGTGGACAAACCGAGCAGCCATCCGATGAACGGCGTAAGACGAGGAACACCGAACCTGAAGAGCAGAAACACCGCGAGGAAGACGGCTATCGTGACCCGCCTGGATCGGAACTCCGTGAAGGAACGGATCGCTATAACGGCAGTGACTGCCACTACCAGGGAGCAGAAGTTCAGCACGTCGTCGCCGCTCGTCCGAGCAAACCTGCCGATGCAATCGGGCTGAGTGGGGTCATTTCATGGGGCGTGATGCTGTTCATCGCCGCACCGTAACGATTGTGGCACCGATGGCGGAGGTCTTGAACGGAACGTAGAATTCCCCGAATAGGGGAATTCTACGAAGCTTGATCCCACGGGCGTGTCGGACAGTGTTCGGCCACCACCGTCGCCCTGCCGACGTTCAGCATTCGCGATCTCCCGCGCTTCCGGTGGCCGTGAACCCGGATCTAGCGCATACCTGCGCCCTGACAATCACTGCCATACAACCTGTTTCGCAGATGTCATATGCCTGCCCGTTACCTTTTGAGCAGTCCTGAGAACCGAGCGTTACGGGTGCAGGTCGGCCGCGGAATCAGCCTGCGAGAATCACGTTCATCGCATTCAGGAGCGCGCCGACAGCCGGGATTCGGGTCGAGCTCGCCGCACGCAACGAACGCGTCACGGCCGGCTCGGTCGGCAGATACCGCACCCCGGCCGTTCGGACTCGCGCGGTGTCCGGAACCAGCGCGACGGCCAGACCTGCTTCGACGAGGGCCAGTTGGGTCGAATAGTCGGACACCTCGTAGCGGATCGTCGGTTCGACTCCAGCTTCGCGCAATGCGTGCACGAGCGCGGAGTGCGCATCCGACCCTGATGGGCATACCGTCCAGATCGATTCCGTTTCGCCGGAGAGGGTTGCCATCTCACGGCTATCCTCGATCGGTACCGCGAGGTGTACATCCTCGGTGTGGAGGGTGTGGACGTCGATACCTGCGGGGACCGTCGCCGGCCGATGGTCCCAGGACTCGAAGACGACGAGATCGAGGGTGCGGTGCTGGAGGCGGTCGAGCAAATCGATTCCTTCTCCGTCGACGACCTCGGGGCGCAGCAGTGGATACGTGCGAGCGAGGTCTGCCAGAGCTGGGACCACCAGCCGACGTAATGCACTTGCGACCGCGCCTACTCTCAGCGCTCCGGCAACGTCGGTATCGATCGAGGCAAGGTCGTCTTCTGCGGCTTCGGCGAGAGCGGACATGGCGGCCGCACGTGTCGCCAGTGCGCGACCGGCGGGGGTCAGCCGTATCGACCTTCCCTCTCTCTCGACCAGGGTGGTGCCGGCTTCCTTCTCCAACTTGCGGATGTGTTGCGACACTCCAGGTCCGGTGAGGTGTAAAGATTCTGCAGCTCGAGTGACAGAACCTTGTTCGGCTACTGCGGCGAAAACTTTCATCCGATCCCACGACAACATATAAGTGATACTACTGTTTTAGCGGTAGAACTGGCTAGTAGACTTATCGGTTTGTAACTGGTTGCCTTGACCAGGTGACCAGAACCGCGATACCGAGAGCTGACGCCGCCGATCGGGGGGTGGGCGGGAATGCGGCGCTGGTCATCGCCGGTGCCGCGTCGCTGTCGCTGTCCGCCACCTTCGTCAAACTCGCCGATGTCACCTCGGGGACGGCGGCATTTCTACGATGTCTTATCGCGCTGGCGGCTCTCGTTCCGATGGCGCTGTGGGAACTTCACCGACGCGGCGCAATGCCGACGAGGTTGTATCCCATGGCCATTGGTGCCGGAGTCTTCCTCGGAGCGGACTACGTGATGTGGACCGCGAGCATCCTCGACGTCGGTGCCTCGATCGCCACCGTCCTTATCAATGTCCAGGTCGTCGTGCTGCCGCTGATCGCGCTCGTCGTCGATCGAACCGCAATCCCCCGACGATTCCTCATGGCGGTGCCTTGCATGCTGCTCGGCGTTGCACTCGCCGGCGGACTCATCGGCGGAACAGGAGCCGACAACGCGCTCCGCGGGTCCATCCTGGGAATCTCCGCCGGTGCCGCGTACGCGGCCTACCTGTTCCTGAACCGCCGCTCCACCCAGCGAAGCCCCAGCCATCTGGTCACCCCGATCTGTGTGGCCACCGCATCGGCAACGGTCACTGCCGGCATTGTCTCGGCAGGCCTCGGAGACCTCGATCTCGACATCTCCGCGGCCGCGTGGGGATGGATGATCGCGCTCGCTTTGCTCGGACAGGTTGCCGCCTGGCTGTTCATCAGTTCGGGATCCCGATCGCTGGCGGCTAATACCGTCGCGGCCTTACTCCTGCTGCAGCCTGTGCTGGCTATCGCGTTCGGATTCGTTGTCCTCAGCGAGCGACCCACCTGGATTCAACTGGCCGGAGCCGCCGTCGTCGTCGGAGCCGTCTGGACCGCAACCCGACACCCCCACCACCCTGACTCCACTTCAAGCCACGGAAGAGGCCTTCATGACCCCATCTCCGACGAGCATCGATCGAGTCGTCCTACCCACCGATAGCACCATCCCCGTCGCCCGCAGCGCCGAATACGACACCTACTTCAGGATCTCCCGCAGCGCCGACCCGCACGCGTGGGCGGTCAGCGCACTGACCGTCGTCACCGCCATCACCACAGATCTGCCGCAGTCCACTCTGGACAACGACTCACGACTCCGCCTACTCGACGCCCTGGCCGTAGTCGTCGGCGACGCCTCCGCCGCAGCAGCTGTGGCCGCACAGGGACGAGATCCTTCCCCGCTGGCAGCGCCGGCAGACCACAGCACGGACGATCGCACCCCGCAGGCTCCCAACGACGCTGCACGACAAGCGATCACACGCTGGAAGAAGGGCCACCACCTGTTCCACCTGTTCGTCATATCCATGAACAGCCGGCTCGCGGCAGTGCTGGAGTGCCTTGCAAACAAGCAGTGGCCCGCTCTCGCCCACCAACTCACCGAACTAGGGACTCTCTACGCCGGGGCGACCGAGAGCATGCGGTACGCGTCCGATTTCTCACCGGAGATCTACCGTGACTTCGTCCGGCCATCCATGGAACCGCCCTGGCTCGAACCCGGGTTCTCCGCCGTGTTCAACCGGGATCACGACGTGATGCTCACCCGCGCCAAGATCGTCCGTACAACACTCAAGACGGCTGAACTTCCCGGCGTCGCAGCAGATTCCGCACGACGGCTCTGGAAGAGCCAGGCCGAGAACCGGCGCGCCCACCAACTCATCTGCCAACGATTCGTCCCCGGCGGCGATTCACTGCTGCAAGAGCACTTCGACAGCACCGGTCAGAGCAACTGAAACAGAAAGGCTTCGCCCTCTCATGATCACCGTCATCGAAACCTGGCACCTGACCGCCGAAGCGGCCGAGAACGCCCTCTCGGTCCTGCAAGAAATGGACGAACTCCTCGACGACAACGCACACCACCACCCGGGGTGGGCGGGCCACGCGCGCTTCTTCCAGCACGCATCGGACCCCCAACGCGTAACGATGACCTACCCCTGGGAAAGCGCCGAGCACGCCACGCACCTCATCGAATCGGAGACGCCACTACTCGAAGATTTCTACCGCCGGTACTGCGAACGCCCCCGCGAGGTCGTCTTCGCCCACGAGCTGCCGGTCGACGTCGAATGACCCCCGACCCAACAAAGCCGACTGGCGACTGGACTCCCGAGCAGCTCAAAGCCTTCGGCACCGACACCCTCGATCGAATATGTCGACACTTCGCCGCGCTCGACGACGTGCCCGTCACGACGCCGGCCGATGCGGCCGATGTCGCCGACGCGATCGACAGCGAGCTGCCATCCGAGGCAACAGATTTCGCCGACATACTCGACGACACCTGGAACAACGTCGTTCCGCATTTGACGCACTGGAACCATCCACGATTCCACGCCTACTTCAGCAACAGTTCCTCCGGACCGGCCATCCTCGCCGAGATGACCGCTGCGGCATTGAACGTCAACGTCATGTTGTGGAAGAGCGCGCCCTCGGCTGCCGCCGTCGAAGACACCGTCACCAGATGGCTCGCCGAACTGCTCGACTACCCCGCCGCAGACGCACTGCTCGTCGACGGTGCATCACTGGGCACGTTCTACGCGTTGGCCGCCGCCCGCCACCGGGCACAGCCCGAGGTTCGACATCACGGAACATCCGGCCAGAAACCCGGCCGGATCTACACCTCCGACCAGGCCCACTCGTCGGTCGACAAAGCTGCGATCGCTCTCGGCATCGGGCTCGACAATGTCGTACGCCTACCCACCGACGCTAGCGGCCAACTCGATCCTGCTGCTCTGTCGACTCGCATTGGATCGGACGTCGCGGACGGTTACACACCGATCGCTGTTGTCGCCACCGTCGGTACGACCACTTCAGGTGCTCTCGACCCGGTCGAGGCGATTGCGGCCGTGTGCCGCGACCACCGAGTGTGGCTGCACGTCGACGCCGCGTACGGAGGCTTCTGGCGCATAGCCCCGGCCATCGCGCAGGTCCTTCCGTCACTCGCGGCCGCCGATTCTCTCGTCGCCAACCCACACAAAGTGCTCTTCACCCCTATGGAGTGCGGGGCACTGTTCTGCCGTCACCCCGGAGCACTCGAAGCCGCCTTCACACTGGTTCCCGAATACCTGCGTACCGACACCACCGGCGGTATCGACTACATGAATTACACCCTCAACCTTGGGCGACAATTCCGAGCTCTGAAACTGTGGTGGACCCTGCGCGCCTTCGGAATACGAGGCATCCGAACTCGACTCGAACACAGTCTCACCCTGGCGACGAGGCTGCGAGACGCCCTTGCCGCAGACCCGCGGTGGCATCTCGCGAACGATTCGCCGCTCCCCTTGCTCTGCCTCCGGATCTCCTCTGCCGACGGACAGGCGACGCGGAAGATCCTCGAGACCGTCAACAGCACCCACCGGACGCTGCTCTCCCACTCCGAGCTCAACGGCCACTACGTCATCCGAGTGTCCATCGGCAACATCCACACCACTGCCGACCACATCGACCAACTGGTTGCCGAGCTCACCGAGGCAGCCGACGCCGTCGTCGGCACACCCCGTCCACTCGCTTCAGTGACCGTCACCCAACAGGAGGTATCCGCGTCGTGACCACCACCATTTCCACCGAGGCCATGCTGCACGAGAAGGCGGCAGCAATATCCGCCATCGGGCGGTGGTCCGCGGCCAACGAGAACTTGCCGTGGGCCCCGGCCCCCGACTCCCATGCCGTGCACTGGAGTTATGCCGAGCTTCGACCGCTCGCGATCGCGGCAGCCGACATGGTCAAGGGCGACCGAGCAGCTCTACGGGTACTGACCCTCGCCAATCCGGGCCATGCCCGCGAGGCCGCCGTCGGATATCTCTATTCGGGGCTGCAGATCATCAACCGCGGTGAAGGTATGACCCCGCATCGGCACGCGCCGACGGCCCTGCGCTACATGCACGAGGGTGACGGGGCATGGACGGCCGTCGGTGGAACCAAGATGTATCTCGAGCCTCGCGACGTGGTGATCACCCCCGCCGGCGAATGGCATGAGCACGGCAACGACAGCCCCACCGACTCCCCCGCCATCTGGCAGGACTGCACCAACGACCCCCTCGTCGCCGCCCTCGCCGCGACACAGTTCGAGCTCCACACCGACAACACCCACCTCGAGCCCCACATTTTCGCGCAGGACAGACACCACCGAAACCTGAGCGAGCCGCTGCTCTACAAGTGGGACAACGTACTTCGCGCCCTCGGTGAGCAACAGCGGACCCACGAGGCCGACCCGCACCACGCATACCGACACACCCTGCACGCAGAAGGAACCCACGACCCTGTCACACCGGTCATCGATGCTGCATTCACACTCCTACCTGCAGGGATCCGAACACAACCGATGCGGCGCACCGCTTCCGCCGTCTTGATCGGGGCACAAGGGTTGTCCACCATCCACGTCGACGGAAAGCCGTTCCGGTGCAGCGAAGGAGACAGCATCGCCGTTCCATCGTGGTCGACTGTCAGCTACGTCAACGACACCGACATTCCAGCCGTGCTGTTCGAGTTCAACGACGCGCCCGCGATGACCGCCCTCGGTCTCTACCGCGAAGAGAAAGACGCACAACGGTGACACCAACGTCGACCATCACGATCCTGCTGTCCGAAGCCCACATCCTGACGCTCAATGACGGCTCCACTCGACCATGCGGCTTCTGGGCCGAAGAGTTCATCACAGCCCATCGAATCTTCACGGCCGCAAACATACGGACGATCATCGCGACACCCGGCGGCGGCGCTGCGCACGTCGAACCCGACAGCATGCACGCCCCTCACAGCCCAGACCCTGACGGGTACAGAACGTACCTATCCGGTCTGAGCGAGAATTTGCGCGCGCCGGCCGCGCTCGAAACGGTTGACCCCTCTACCGTCGACGGGATCTTTGTGCCCGGCGGCTACGGGCCAGTGGTGGACCTGCACAAGAACTCTCACGTTGGAGAGTTTCTCCGCGCGCTCCGACGGGAGGGGACCCCGATCGCGACGGTCTGCCATGGAACTGCGGCGTTGCTTGCCGACACCGCATCCGGAGCAACGTGGCCGTATGCAGCCCTGACGATGACGAGTTTCTCGGACCAAGAGGAAGCCGATGTAGGACTGCTCGGCACGCTCCCCTTCACCGTCGAGCAGGAAATCCGGCGCCGGGGCGGCACGTACACCGCAGGACACCCGTGGCAGCAGCACATCGAAATCACCGACACCCTCATCACCGGACAGAACCCCGCCTCCACCGAGGCGGTCGCAGAACAGCTGACCCAACGGATCGCAAACTACTCCAGTTCGACTACCCGTTCAGGAACTCGCTAGTTCACCGGCCGGTTGACCTCTCGGCTTTGTCCCTGGATGGAACTGCTCGGAACGCTGTAACGTGCGTGGGATTTAGAATTTTATAGGCCTATTCTGTCTGTCAGCACCTGATTGACGTCTTGGCCGAAGTCGCCACGACCAGCATTCTTAACCACTGACCGACCGAAACGAAAACACGACCATGACAACTGACATTACAGATACAGAAAACCCGCCACCCTAGGTCGAGTGACGGGTCTTTCCATCGATTAAAGCGCCGAAATAATGCAAATCAACATTAATATCGAAGGGATCAATGTAGACGCTGCTACAACCAATCCCGTTGTTGCCTTAATTACTTCTGTCACGGCAACAATGATCGCCGCTAAGGTGTATAATTTATCTATCACGATTCAAATAGGTCCTCCATTCAATAGATTTACCGATGCTTTTCCGGCATCCACCAATTATAGCAGGTAATTCACCTTTTCGCTTGAGCAACCCATTCCTCCAAACGATGATAACGAACTCTGCGAAGAGTAGAAGGCAGATACTTTAAGTAGTCCTATTGTCGCATCAATTCTGCCGCGCCGCTGCCCGGCAGACCTTACGGAATTGACCGCTTCGATACCTGCGATAGCACTTCCCGGATCACCGGCCAAAACGATTCAAGACCTCGCCTCAATCACCCCGGAGGCGTCGTGCATGCTGGGACCACTCTACAGCTGGCTGACTGCATTCGGCGACCTAGCATTGCTCGACCTCGTAGGCTGCACGAATGGACAGAGCAAGCATTCCGTCGCCTGGCGATATGGACCATCTGAGCAGCGCAGAACGCAAAGCGAAGCGCAAAGATGACCGTGGACGGCGAGTCGGCACCAACGTGCGCGATTACGAGCGCATGTGCGGATCTGGACCCGATCGATTGGCCGAGACTCTGATTGCGCGCCACAACGTCAGGATGAAGAACACGGAGAAGCTGCCGGATGGATTCCGATTCGAAGCAATCCTTTTTCTGGCACCGATAGCAATACTGGATATCGCGCATCGCAAGCTGAACCTTACTTTGGATCGCGCACCGTCAGCCTATTATGGCAAATGGCCTCACGACCTCGGCTGGGGAGTGGACAGCTGCGTCGCGGCCACCCGACTGCTTCTCGCAGGACAAGTGGTGGCCGCTGCCACGATCGCCCGACAACAACTCGAACGATGGACTGCGGTCATGGCACCTGTCGTCGGAGTCGAGCAACATCCGTCTGAAAAAGTGGAGGACTTCATTGCGCGTGCGTGGACCGCATACGCCGAGCGCATGCCAAATCCTGGCGCACCGCCGGAATCATCCAACATCGAGGGCGACGCAGACCCGACTACTGCGCAAGATATCGAGGGCGACGACAGCTCCGCAAGCACAGAGGAGCCAACCGCGCCTCATAAGCACGTCGTCCTGGCGAACGGACGTGAAGTATGCCCAGCCGTCGTCTACGGCGTTCTCAGCGAAATAATGCATGCGCGACTCTTCGAGGAAGCCATGTGGTGGGAGTCGGCCGCGCTCCTGAGCAGATTCGATGTACCAAGTGTCGTATACGGCGCGGTGGACTGCATAGCGGATGCGTTGAGCTTGAGCCTTACCCAGATTCAATACATGACGGCTGCTGGCCTGTATCGGCAGGGCGATCCCGAGGACGCCGTGACGTTGATAGCAAGTACCAACCTTGCCGTACGGCCTTCGGCTGACGTCGCGGGTGAAGAACCACCAGACGATGCCCTCCCGTATTCGTCATCGTTCGTACTGCCGAGATTGCCTACCGTCATGCCATTGTCGCCCGATGAAGGCCTCTTGCCGGTGTTTGTTCGCTACCTAGACGATCAACGATCCACGTACGAGTCGCTGGCCTGGAATCATCGGCCCGCAGGTCGCTTGTATCGGGACGACGAGCTTGCGACGTTAGCCTTCGGCGCTCATCGCCAGGCGAGTGCATCGTTTGCGCTACGAGCCCTCGCCGCCGAGCGAGACGAACTAGGCGACGATTTCAACATTGACTCGGTGGCCTCGCGCGGGACGAACTACATCGTGGTTGCCGAGTTGGCGGCTCTTGCTGCTCTGTGGACACGCAACGGTCCTCTGATACCAGCAGCATCGACTCCCCTGGCTCTGGTGTCGTCGACGTTGCGGTCCGCATACTGGTTGTGGTTGGAAGACGACGACCGGGCGATGGCTTCGCTTCGATGCACGCTAGAGCAAATCGCTCGATCCAGGGTCCACCGGACGAAACCGGCGAAAGCGGAGCGCCTTGAAGAATCCGTGCACAACAAGCCTCAGCGGTGGATAGAGGCCGCCGGGTGGGGTCGACTGTCGGCTTGGAATCGAGTGTTGGGCGCGTACGCGCACGCCCACAAAAAGCCTAATTGGGAAGGCGCTAGAGAGCTCCTGAAGGACTTGCAGCTCGACGCGGACGAGCCGTACGCCTTGCAGCGAGCGCGTGGTGACGCACTGAATGTGGTGACGACTCTGGTGGCGCACGAGTCAATCAGCATTCTGGCTCTCTTCTCACAGAAGGTGGCGGCTACCGCAGCTGAACTGCTGGAAAACCACTCAGGCTTGGACATGACACGGGAATGGATGGATGCGTTGATGAGTAACGCACTTGCCCATCGGAAAACACCGATTACAGAACAAGACTGATCGGCCAGCCCGAACACCCCGCTCCGGTAGCTACTCGACGGGCTGGGCGGCGTCGGCGGGGCACCATTGGTGATCGAGCTGAAGGTACCCCTTGCCGTTGCCGATCGGAATTTTGAAACTTAGGCAGCAAATCCACTGTCCCCGTCCAGTTTTCGCCCATGCGTGAAGAAGCCCAGGGGCCTTGACGTCCATCGCGAGACCTTCCGATCTCTCGCCTGTCCGTCGCTGTTGCTGAAGCGGGTCGAATAGAGCTAAGTGGCTCGAAGGTCACGGGCCAGTTCTCTCACAGTTCGCTGGTCAAATGCACGACCGCTCGCCTGTGCGGCCGGTGGGCGACAGACATGTCCGCGCCGGCGGGCCTGCAGCGCAGTAATCTGCTCGCCGAAACGTGGGTGCGCTGTGTGATGCCGCGTCCGTGAACGGTGGTTTCGATGGTAATCGACCAGATACGGCCCCTCCCTGCTCGATACCGCCGTGGCCGACGGCCTGAGAGAACCTCATCGACGTCGTTCAAGGTCACGGCGAACAGTATGCCGCGGTCGGAAAGGTGTTGTCGTATAACACGACATCTGCGGAGCTACCGGCTCCGACCTCACCCACTCTGCGTACGGTGACCAATGCTGCGCGCGCTTTCGCACCCAGAGGCAATGGGGCAGCTCTGATTTCGTACTTCTCGTAGTGGCCGGTTTCGTGGAGCAACCGAATTGTCTCTGGCGTTCGAGCAGTGGCCGCAGGTTGTTGTACGGCTGTCGCCAGAAGTCGTGCGCACGGCAGGTCTTCGGGGTGTATGACGGGCCGCGCTTTAGTGGCGATGCTTCTCCACGCCAGTCCGGGCGGCGGTGCGGTGTGCCAAACCAGCAACATCAGCGTGGCGGGATCGACGATCGCAAGGTGTTCTTGGGGACGTAAGAGCGAGTGAACGATGAGGTCCGACAAGTGAGTAGCGGCGCTCTGGGGTGGCAGCGGGGAGGGTCCGAGGTCGTGCGAGAGGCCGTGGAACACACGGTCTCCTGTCGCGCGGTCGAGGCGAATGCGACCGGTCACGTTCACTCGGCGCTGCGCATGGTCTGCAGTGGCCTTCACTGTGGTCAGTTGCACTGCTGTGTCGGCGTGTGCGGCCACGAGGTGTCCCAGAGCTGGGGCGGCGTCGACGCCGAGATCATGTGGCTCGATGGCGTCGGCAACAGTACGCTGTCGGCCGTGGTGGGGCGCTGCCATCGTGATTGCGGTTCCTCGCGTGAGATTCCATTCGAAGGCGTGAGCGGACGGCGGAGCTGCAGATGCCTCCTCGACAGGTGAAATGAGCAGCCACACAGCTCGTGTACGACCGCGGTGATCGAGGATCGGCTCGGCGGTCACCCTCTTGCGGCCGGCCGTGACGTCGTGACGTCGTCCCGTATCGGATGCCGAGCGGACCGCATCGAGTGCCGCGGTGCGGTGGGAACCGCGGAGAAACTTCTGTAGTGGAGTTGCCCGGCGTGAGGTGTCGCCCACTCCCACCACGGTGTGTTCGTGCGGTCCGAGGGTGTCGATCAACAGCCACTGATGGCGCGTGTCGCGGCTGGCGTGGTGAGTGGATTGGGTCGTCATCGCTCGTCCGACCCGATGGCTTCGGGAGGGCCCGCTGTAGCGGTGATGGGGTCTGTGACATCGGGGCGGCGGCTTCGGTCGCGATCGAGCTCGCTCACGTCGAGGGTTGATCGTGTGCCGTCCGTCGAGAATGTGGTGCGCCGGCGGGTGGGCATCGCGGCGATGATCGCGGATCCGATCATGATCGTGGAGAAGCTCCACAGTCCCATGGTCGCGATGATCCCGACGTGTAGCACGATGTCGAGTGTCAGGCCCACTTTGCGCCATCGTCTCGTGCCTAGAAACAGGATTCCGATCAGCAGTTCGATGACCAGTGCTCCCCAGGTCATCGAGATCACCAATGCCGGTATGTTCGAGGTCCAGATCAGCATCGGTTCGAGTGGGTAGCTTGCTCCGAATGCGTTGTCGCGCAGGAAATAGTACTCGGCGGTCCCGTTGACCCAGTCCGAGACACCGAACTTGCTGATCGCACTGTCGAAGTAGATGAAGGCCAGCTGCAGTCGCAGCGCGAGCAGGCATGCGTACGAGAGGGGTTGAATCCACCGGTTGGGTTCGGTGGTGGGGTGTTGCCAATGCCAGCCTCTGTCGTCGAGGAGGGCAAGGGGGACGATCAGGATGCAGACGATGCGCACGACCGATTCGCCACCGTCGGGCAGTGCGATGCTGCCGGCGATCGAGTAGGCGACCCAGGCATGTGGGAGTGCGGTCACTCGGGGACGCCACCCTGTGGCCACCAGCAGCAGGATTGCGGCCATGCCCCAGTGTCGCCACTCCAGTGGGATGGCGTCGTGTCCGAGGCAGTACAGAGATGCGCTCTGCACTCCGGCGCAATGCGGAGCATCGTTCTGTCCGATCACCGGCACCATCAACGCAGCTGGGGTGGTGAAGAGCAGGATCGACAGCTGAGCTAGCGCCAGGACGGTGCGGCCGGTCCCGAACCACCTGTTGCGAGGATCGTGCTCGGAGACTTTTCGGTAGACGTACTCCACTGTGTCGTTGATGGTGCCTGCGGTCTCGAGCCGAGCGGTGGTCATCATGAGCACTGCACATTCAGGTGCGCGGTTGCGGTGACTTTCCGATATTCGTCCGTGAGACGTCGGAAGCTCCAGGGTGTGGTGTGCTCTTCGGTCAGGACGACGTCTCCACAGACGGTCGGTATCGGTGAGTTGCTCGTCACCTCGTCCGGAACAGACTCGGCAGCGGTGACAATGCATGTGGCCGTTGGGTCGTCGCAGGGCAACCAGGTTCGGACGGCGGCGTTGAGGAACCCGAGTTCGGGGCCTTGCGCCCGTTGGGTGCGCGATAGCCCGTAGAGGTTGGTCACCGCTCCCTGTGGGGTCTTCATCAGGCTGTAGACAGCATCGGCACTGTCGACGGTGTAGGCACCGACCTGGGTTCCTTCCGGATCGCGGGTGAAGAATGCCCAGTCCTGTGGATCCAATGCGTTGAACGCCGTCCGGACGGGGTGATCGCCGTCGCGTGTGAACAAGACGTTGCTGGGCAGTGTGAAGACTATGGCGAAGGCGAAACCGCCGACTACTACTGCCGCGGCGACCACGAAGAGCAGAACAATCAGCACCTTCGGTGGCCGACGTTGCGCCCCAATAGAAGTCGAGTACTCGCCGCGACCGGCCTCGATTGTGCTCGCTGTTGCCTCGTCGATCTGGTGCAGCTCGGGTCGAACGTCTGTCATGGCGGGCTCTCATGCTCGGACGTGGCTGATCGGATGGGTCGACCACCCCTGGGTGCGGTGCACGGATCGAAGCGGGATCGAGGCAACGCACCCAGGGGCGAAAGCGTTGACGGGTCTCAGAGCGCTGAGGTCACCAACGCAGCAGTCTCGGTTCGCTCGAAGTCGCCCTTTCGATTCAGGTCGAAGCCGTAGGAGATCGCATCGGGGACGACGTAGAGCACGACCCCTACTTCGGTCGCAGCTGCGACGTTGGCGTACCCGACTGCGTTGAGGACGCCGGCCACATTGATCTCTACAGCGATGTTGGAGTCGTGGTAGAAAAATCCGTCGGTATGGACATCTCCGCCGGACTCACTCGCGCCACTTTGCGCGGCCAACGTCTTCAGATCAGCCGAGATGGTGTCGATACCCTTCTGAGCCTGGTAGGGATCGTTCGCCTGAACGGCGTGGGTCACCGAGGAGTGGAAGTTCGGATCGACAGAGACCAGGGCATCGGTGAGTTGGCCGATCTGTTCGTCAGTGGCGGTAGGTGCTCCTTCGACCTTGAATTTGGCGGCGACGTCCGGATGGTCCTGCGCCGCACGGCCGCTGGCGAGCGCGAGTAGCCCCACCACGTCCTGGTCGGTGTATTTATCCTGCTTCGGACCGGTCGCCGATGCGGCCTGCACCGGCGCGTCGTGAACGGTCAAGGCCTGAGCAGTCCCTACTGCCCCGAGACTCAGGACCACCAGCGGGGCGGCAATAGCGGCGGCGACTTTAACTTTACGTGGGAACACAATTCATCCTCGAAGGGTGTGTTTCGACGAGACCCCTATACCGGCGGGCGACGCCGAGGCGGCTTCGATCGACGGGTTCGCCGACTCGAGCGCTCGATTTGCCACGCCGATGACCGCGTGGACCACCCCAGACCGTGCCGACTACGCAGCTCCACGCAACTGCTATCGCGCACCGATTTCCCCACCATGCCTACGCAGCAACGGCACATGCGGGTCGCCTGGCCGGTTCGCCGATGGACAGTCCGTCGGCGAACAAAACAAACCGAACAAGCTGATACTAACGACGAGACAGGCGGGTGTAAACCTTTACGAAGGACTAATTAACGAGACAAACGATCCGAATGGGACGACTGACGTGAAACCTCGCTATTGGGATTTCTACGGCTCGATGATGTTGAACTGTGCAGAGTTTCGCACTCCCAGGCGTGCAGTGATGCGACTACCGATTCGATGGTCGAGTAGCTTTTCGCTCAATGCGAGGCGCTGCGCGGGCCGACCTCGGTAGTGAAAGTAGACGCCGATTCGGTTGGCGGTAGACGGGATCTCGACGTCGTTGGTGCCCCAGTTCAATTCGTGGCCGCGCCCATCGACTTCGAGGCCAGGTTTGGTGAACAACGCGTGAAACCACGTATTCACCCACGCTGGCTTCACAGAGACAGTTGCAGTAATGGTGTCGACGGGAGAAGTCATGTGGGTTGCTCACCTTCCGGTACGAACTTGATGATGTCCTGCAGGGCTTGCATGTGTTCACCGAGCGCGGTACGTCCGCGGTCGGTGGCCCGTATCCATGTGCGCGAGTACCGAGCGGTTCGACCCTTCTCTACCGCAACGTACCCGGCCGCTTCGAGAGCTGACACATGTTGAGAAAGTAGAGAATCACTGATCTGAAGTGCCGATGCGAGGATCTTGAACTCCACCGCAGCCACACCTTCCCTCGACGCAGCCGCCAGAATCGACAGTCGAATCGGCTGGGTCAGTGCTCGATCGAGTTGGTGCCGTGGATGATCGACCGTCACGACGTTCGCACTCCGCGCACCGACACCAACACCGGGACGACGGCGACGATACCTGCGCCGGCCAGTACCAACGCACCGGATGCGACCGCCAGTATCAAGCCATGGGGCGCTATACAAAGAGCGATCGTGGCGACGCCGATCAACACCGTTCCGACGGTGGTCGACCCGGAGGAGTCCCGTCCCGGTGGCAATGGGACACCAATCGACTTGCCTATCAACAGAATCGCGCATATCGCCAGAATCGCTACAGCGGCGGGCAACCAGACCCAGCCAGGCTCGACGAACCCCATTACTGCATAACCAGCCGCCGCGACCACCACTGCCACCGACGAGAGCGTAAGTGAACGCCCACGGGATGAGGCACTGCGGTGATGGCTGCCGATTCGGCGTGAAGCCTGCTCGGACTCGAACAGCGCTCGCGCTGAGTCGAATTGCTCGGACATTTTTGCCTCCCTAGCTGATCTCCCACGAGCCTAACCGCTACTTTAAGATTCGTAAAGTAGTAATCCTCAGGGGACAGCGGCGACCAGAAATCAATCAACTGATTGCAACAACACTTCACTGGCTAGAGAACTTCGGACCGGACTTTGAGCGGCACCCCGTCACGGAAGGATCCTCCAGACGAGCCAGCCACGGTGAGCGCGACGCTGACCAAGACTCTCTGAGGGGGATCGACAACGAGGCGTGTGGGCGGATCGAAAGTGACGGGCCAGTTCTCGTACATCTCGGGGCTCACTGCGCGACCGCCAGACCGTGTGGCCGGTGCAGGACGGCCGCGTCGACGCTGGTCGGGGTCCACCGCAGGCCCTGTTCGCCGAACGTGGGCGCGGTGAGGGTGTAGCGGCCGGTGCGCTCGGCGATACCGCGCCCGTGCACGGTGGTCTCGAGGGTGATCGACCGGATACGGCCCCTGCCCTGCTCGATTCCGCCGTACGCGACAGGCCGCGAGGAGATTGCCAGGTCGAGACCGGGCATGCGTCCGTTCGTGATCGCGAGAATTCCTGCGTGCGTACGGTTTCGGGCCAACAGGGCACGCGCCCGGGTTGGCGGAACATCGCGTCCGTGCACGGTCGTCACGACCAGATCGAGGCCCTCGATACAGATGCTCGCAGCGTCGAGGGGGTCTGCTTGGCCTGGGTCGATCAGGTGGATTTTCGACAGGTCGCCGCCCTGCTCGTGGACGGCGAGGAGTCCGAACTTCGACTGCCCGATCAATGCGACGTGGTGGCCGGCCGCGCTGGCTGTAGCGACGAGACCGACGAGGATCGATCCGGCACCGGTAATCGAGATGGCCGTTCCGCGGGCCAGCGCACCGCGTGGGAGGAGTTCCGACAGTGGCGTGGGCACGGGGATGGTGCGCAGGGTCTGTGAACGCACAGGGCCGCTGAGGGTCTGTTCGTCGGCGGGCGGGGCCGTTGGCTGAGATGGGGCGAACAGGGATGCGTCGACGGGCTCGATGGGTGCGTGGACACGTCGTCCGGGGATCGCGGCCATGCTGCGTCGGAGCGCGGCGAGCTGTTCGGCCTTGCCCAAGCCGGTGAGGTCCCCGATTGCGTCGACGGTGGCCATGTGGATCGACCTTTCGCGCGCCGGTAGGAACCACCACACCGTATCGAACGCATGTTCGATTGTCGAACGTGCAGGTGGGCGCGTTCAGCGGTGGAGGGTGTGAGTGTCGAGGTCGTCTGCCGTGAAGGTCCAGGCGAGATGCCGGTATAGGTGAAGCGTTCGTTTCACCTGGTCGAGGGCGCTTACGACGGCCGGGTCGCTGGGGTCGCGCCCCTCGTCACGGATGGCTGCGCACTCGTCGTCGTCCATGCTGTGTTGGACGCACAGCGCTGCTTTGTGGTTCCCAGGCAACAGTCATTCATGTGAATGACTGGACGAGCTGCGTCGTTCTTTCCGGCATGACGGTGCATCGGTCTTCTCGAGCCTGCGCCGCGGGGTTCCGATCTACGTCTAGTTCGACGCGTCGGCCTCGGGGGCGGTTGCTGCGTCGTAGATCAGGTCGTCCGAGCCGTGGTAGCGGTAAGCACGCTGTCCACTGGGCAGAGTCACCCAGCCCGCCTGGCCGTGATCGGCGTCCGGATCGAAACTACGGTCGTTGGTCATTCAACACTCTCATTCTCCGCAGGCGGGCGCACCACAGTCACCTTGCTCTTGACGACAATCGGGGCATCCGCGGGCCCCTGCAAATGCTCATCGATCCACATGGGTAGATGACGCTTCTGCGATGGATACCAATGCCGACGCCAATGCCCCCGAACGACGTGGCGGTGCGAGAGCTTGCCAGATCCTTCCGACGATGAAGCACTGGATGCAGGCCGCGGCTGCCGGTACGACAAATACGTCACCTCACGCATCCGCTTGACTACGCCGTCGTTGTCTCGCATGCGCGCCGACTGCTGGCGGGTGGACTCCACGAACTTGTTGCCTCGCAGCATGTTCACCATCGAGAAGAACGTTCGCGCAACGTAATCCAGGTCATTCATGGCGGTCACGGAATGCGCAGGTTCGTCGGGACCGACGTCCGTGAAACCCGCGCCTCCTGATCGGTTCGGTGCACTGGGCGCAGCATCGGATTCGGCTGGGCTGAGCTGGACCTCGGCGAAAGGAAACACCGGTAGGTAGTCGTTGACGACGCGGTACAACCGGTTTCCGTCAGTAGGAATTGCCCCGTCGGCCCGCGCCAACCACCACCGCAAAGCAGGAACGGTAAGCATGGCCATCAGGAGAACATCGGTTCCACTTCCACTGTCGCGACCTGTCTCGTTCCACACCAGGACCCGCCCGTGGTCGGGCACTCCATCCGCTGGAGCGAGATAGAGAACTCCTCTGCTCGAGGGAAGATCTGCCACGGTCACAGCAACATCATGGTCTCGATCGGCACTCTGGCCGGCCTCGATCAACGCAGTCATCTCCGGCGTCGCATAGTAGGCATACCGGTCCGCCGTCGACGCGCGCAGAAGGAAGTGGCTGTAGTAGAGCATCTGGAACCAACGGAAGGGCTGCAGGCCGACATCGTGCGATTCCGGTTCGTCATCGAGCCAGAAGGGCAAGTGCTTGTGGGGCTCCCGCGCGACAACTTCGACCGGCAGCTTCGTCATCCGGGACAACCTGTGGAGCATCTCGCCCACGTCGGTCGGGTCGGACCGAAACCGGATGACGTCGTAGCCGCCCTTAAGGAATTTTCCCAGGTAGGTCTCCACCGGCCAGGCTGCGGCCTCGATGGCCTCGAGCACAAGGGGCCACCGCGCCGCGGTGACCTTTGCTTCCAGGACCTCGGCGGCCTGCCGGCGGATACGCATGTCGACCGAAAATTGTTGCCCTGGAACGAACTCACCGTCGAATCCATCACGGCGAACCCGAGTGCCCTTCGCATTCCGAGGCTTCTGCCCTCTTCTATCCGAACGCCGCGCCAATTTTCCCATCCCGCCCCCTCGTCTACCACTCCATGGCACAAATCCGCATCAACACTCTGACGATATGGACCATCGCAACATTAACTGGCAGTTGTCATTCGGAGTCTGGTGTTGCGGCGGTGACGAGTTCAGTCAAGACCCCGTGGCAATCCTTTGGGTGCAGGAAGTTGATTCGGGACCCCATTGAACCTTGTCTCGGCTCGTCGTAGAGTGCCCGGACGCCCTTACTCCGTATGGCTTCTGTTTCGCCACTCACGTCGTTCGTGCCGAATGCGATGTGGTGGACGCCTTCTCCGTTCTTGGCCAGCCACTTGCCTACTACTGAGTCGTCCCGGGTCGAGCCCAGCAGCTGGAGGTACGAGGCGTAACCGTCCGGGGTCTCGTTGATCTTCAACATCGCTTCACGGATACCCTCCTCCTCGTTCGATTCCAGGTGAGTAACCTCGAATCCATAGGTGGCACTGTAGAATTCGACGGTTTTGTCGAGGTCGAAACAAACAATCCCGATATGGTCAATTCGAGTCAGCATGCCTACAGTCCACCGCATAACTGCTCGCTATGCAACATGCTGACATGACCGAATCCGCTTGTCTGACTGATATTTACAAGATCAGTCAATCTGAACTCTGCCAACAGTCCCTACTTTGCTTGGTTGCCTAGGTCGTCAAATTCAGCCCAACCCTTGACTCGGGCCCAGTTCAAGCCGCTGCGCAGGTGATTTCGTGCCATGCAGGTGTCCCCGTCGATGTCGCAGACTTCGATCACCTAACGGTGGCCCAAAGCTTCGCTGCTTTGCAAAGCGCGGCAGAGGTAATGACTGGAGGAACGATCTGCTCCAGCTCTACGTCATAGGAGATTTTCGCTTGGCCTCAAGGGCTCTAACTACCTCGGCGGCCCCTTCTTGACGGCTGGCGGTAGTCGTCACAATGGGGACGTCGCGTTGACCAAGCTCGATCACGGCCTGGAGTTCGCGAAGTACTGCGTGGACTCCGTTCTGATCTGCCTTGTTTACGACGTAGAGGTCGGCGATTTCCAGAACACCAGCCTTGGCCATTTGGATGCCGTCACCTGCTCCAGGCGCTAGAACAACGATGGTGTCGTCCGCGATTGATGCGATTTCCACCTCTGACTGCCCGGTTCCGACCGTCTCGATCAAGATCCTGTCAAATTCGATCTCAGACAGGATCGCGATCATTGTCCTGGCCGTGGCCGAAAGTCCTCCGAGATGGCCACGACTGGACACTGACCGAATGAAAACTCCGGGATCATCTGAGTGCTCCTGCATACGGATGCGGTCACCGAGGAGCGCACCGCCGGTTATCGGCGATGACGGATCAAAGCAGAGCACTGCCACGCGCTGACCCCGCTTGCGGTACTCGGCGATAAGACATGAAATCAACGTCGACTTTCCGACACCAGGAGGACCTGTCAAGCCAATCACCGTACAGGCGGTTCGGGGGTGGTCCGGTGCAGCCGGAGAGATGACGTCAACCTCAGTGATGGCGTAGTTCTCCGCGCGAGTCATTAGTTGCGCCAGCGCCCTGATATTGCCTTGCCGTGCAGACTCCAAGGTCTGACAGTTCTGGTGCCTCGTCACTCCGTCTCCTTGAGCGGATGTAGGTTCGTTTGTGCCCAACGGGTGATCTCCTGAAGGGAATCCCGAGAGGTAAAGACCCGGAGCACTCCCATTTCAGCGAGCTTGCGTGCGTCTCCAGGTGGAATGACGCCGCCACAGAAGATGGGTATCTCCATCGCGTTATTCTCGGCCAACAGCTCGATTACGCGGGGTACCAGTTCCATGTGAGCGCCCGATAGCAGTGACAGACCGACAGCGTCGGCACCCTCTTCCAAAGTGGTGCGGACGATTTGCTCGGGTGTCTGACGCAATCCGGTGTAGATAACTTCCATGCCGGCATCACGAAGTGCGCGCGCCACCACTTTGGCACCGCGATCGTGGCCATCCAGCCCAGGTTTGGCAACCACCACTCGGACACGATGCACGCGGCCTTCGGCCTTTCCTGCGTCGAAGCTCGGGTTCGGAGCTGTCATGCCGTCACCAGCGGTGTGATCCGCGCCTCGCCGATCCGGGAACGCAGGTCGACGTCGGTGACACCGAGCCCACTCGAGGGTGCTAGGCAAAGTATGCCAACTTTGCCGAGGTGCTCGTTTAGTTGAATCCTGCGTGCGGCTTCTGGTGTCTCTTGAAACGGGTGCACTTCAGACAACATAGGTTGCACTTGGCCGCGCTGGATGAGGCGGTTCGTCTGCCACTGCTCGTACAAATTCGCCCCGTGGCTGCCTACTATTCTTTTCAGGCGCATCCACAAGTAGCGGTTGTCGAACGTGTGTTGGTAACCCGTGCTCGATCCACAGGTGACGATTGTGCCGCCGCGGCGGGCCACGAATACCGAGAGGCCGAAGGTCTCGCGGCCAACGTGCTCGAAGACGATGTTCGGATCCTCTCCGATCTCTCGCCTGATGATCTTGCCCAGCAGTTTTCCTGCCGCGACGGTGGCGTCCGGGTCAGCGGAAATCTCACCGATCTCGCGCCGATCGATGACCAGCTCACAGCCAAGCTTGCGGGCGACCTCGGCTTTTGCGTCCGAGCTGACTATGCCGATTGGTATGCCGCCGCCGTTGCGGACGAATTGCACGGCGTAGCCACCGAGGCCACCCGCCGCGCCCCAAATGAGGACTACATCGCCTTGACGCATGTTGGCACCGCGCTCGCTGACGAGCATCCGGTAGGCCGTTCCCGCGCACAATGGGTTGCTGGCAGCCTCTTCCCAGGTGAGGTGCGCTGCCTTGGGTAGTAATTGACTCGCGCGGACGACCGCATAGTCAGCGAGGCCTCCGAAGTTTGTCTCAAACCCCCATGCTCGCTGCTCGTGGCCGAGCATGCCGTCGTGATGGGTGAGCGGTTCCTGGTCATCGACATGAGCCGTCCCTACGGCGACATGGTCCCCGACCTTCCACTTGCGCACACCGGCCCCGACGCGCACGATCACCCCGGCTGCGTCCGACCCCAGTACGTGGTACGGCTGGTCGTGACGAGAGGCCCAGCCGCCCTGTTTTGCGTAGTGCCGCAGGAAGTTGAAAGTGGGGATCGGCTCGAAGGTAGCGGACCAGATTGTGTTGTAGTTCATCGCCGCTGCCATAACAGCGACCAACACCTCATCAGGAGCAAGTTCCGGCATGGGCACACTGCCGAGGTGAATCGACTTTCGAACGTCTTTGTCCTCGACGCCGGCGAAAATCTGGATGTCTTCTACATCTAGGTAGGCGGCGTTGTATTCAGGTGGGACGGGAAGGCTCTCAAGTACGTCCGGAGAGGCACCCGCGATTACAGCTTCAGAGAGTTCGTTCATTGTCATCCTTGTTCGTCGGTAGGGTGTCGGTACAGGTGATTTTGATACGTCCAGGCAGATCACTGGCGTGCAGAAAAGTCCGCAGATGTGCTCGGATTTCTCGTGCGCTCGGGACATTGCGAGTTGGTCCAGACACACTGAGCACCGCGGTGTCGGTACGGCCCCTCACCAGCTGCACTTCCGCCTCTCGTACCCAAGTGTGGGTTCGGGCGACGCGGGCGACTGCGGAGGCATCAATGAGGCTTCGGGTGCGGATCCACCGACCCTCCCGAGGTCCTAGGTGTCGCATCTCGCCGTCTGCCGCGACGTACCCACAGTCGTCGGTGCAAACCTCGCGGCCGTCGGCGAGATGAACCCAGATCGTGCCCGCTATACAACAGGGCAGTAACTGTTCCGACCGGCCACGCACGGTGAATCTCACACCGTCCGATGGCATCAAGCGCGGAGGGTGGGGAGCGTCGTCGTTACATAGTGTCCCCGCGCGGACGCCAGCACAGATGTACGGGGTCCCCGCGCCGGCTGCTCGGGGCCGGACTTTGCTCGTAGAGCTGACCAAGGATGTTTCTCGGTCTGAAGCGAGATCTGTGACAGCAGTGCGAAAATCGGCAAGAAATATTTCTGCTTCCGCTGCACCCATCAGATCCTGGCGATAGTCGAGCCGCACCCGGCACTGCGGCCAGTGCGCACGGATCTGCAGCGTTCTGGCCAAAGCAGCGTTTGTGTTTGGCGTGAAAAACTCCCACTCCGAACGTAGGCCGGGGATTTCCAGGTCAAGTTGGGCTGGCGGACGGGGAAATGACAGGCCGAGCTCAGTACTGAGCCGAGCGAGGGGTCTGCCGGGCACACCGGACACCAGGTCCACGAACGGGACGCGGCGATAGCGAGCCAAGTGTGTGAGCGCCCGGCGGGCCGAGGCAACGGATTTTTCCGTCGCCATCTGGCGGGAGGTTTCGATGGATACGGGGACCACGTTGGTTTGCAAGCCGGCGACATGTCCGGTGTGTTCGTCACTGACGTCCGAAGCCACAGACAACACCGGATCAATGTTGTCGTAAGCCGTCATTTGTCGAGTGAGCGCTGCGAAAAGCATCGTGAATGTGCTCACCTGCAGGTTTTGAGCGATCGCGCGAAGGGCGGCAACCGCTGAGGGCTCCAGTTCGATTGTCGGCGAGGCAGCAATGGACCGCTGCCCCAGACGGCCGCCCTCGGGAAGTGTCAAGGGCATCCGTTTGTCGATAGCAGTACGCCAAAATTCGATGGCCTCCGCGGTGACTGCCTCCGTGGCAACGGGCGTACTGGGCGCGGCCAGCGGCGTCGGATTCACTTGATGGCCGATTCTCAGTTTCCCCAGATAGTTCGAGAAATCGCGGGCGACAATAAACTTGCTGCGCCCGTCAAAGCCGGCGTGATGAGCCTCGAAGACCATCGAGCAGCGGTTGGGAGCATGGGTTAGAAGTTGGAAACGAATTGGTGCCTCGGTGGCTAGGTCCCAGCGCTTGTCCTGTTCGCGCTGCTTGCACCATTCTCGGACCGCCGCCGACTCGGAGCCGTCTTCGCATGGGATAGTGGCGCGCTCGAAAGAACATGCCTCAAGTGCCGGCAGGACGCACTGGCGCAACTGTCCCCGCACAAGCCGCAGCACCGACCGCAGCGGCTCGTGTCGTTCAAGCACGGCGCGCGCAGCGGCCTCGAGGTGATGCTCGTCAAGTACACCGCGAAAGGTCGCCACGAAATATCCGCCGCCACTAATCGAGGGATCAATCGTGGCTTCGGCCCAGAGTGCGTATTGGCCCGCATCGGCGGGCCTATCGTGCAGGATTGTGGTCATTCGTCACCGCCCTGACTGTGTCGGCGACGCCGCCGGCAGTCATCTGCGATGAGCTCAGCGACTCTCTCACGATTAACCTTCCCGCTGGGGGTCCTGGGCAGTTCGGGCAGTTCCGTCACCGAAACAGGGACCGAAACCTCGGGCAGTACCTTGCGTAGTCGCTTAAGAGCGTTGGCCTCGACTGGGCCGGTGCAGCCCTCACGAAGGACTACTGCGGCGCGCAGGCTGGCATGGCCGGACTTAGTCACCACCATGACCGTCGCCGCTGCAGCGAAGTCGGGAGCTGTTAGCAACTGCGCATCGATTTCTAGGAGATCAACGCGGATTCCCCGCACTTTGATCTGGCTGTCCATTCGGGATAGGAAGCGCAAGCCGCTGTCTGTCAGCTCCACCAGGTCACCGGTACGGAAGGCTCGGGTGTTACCGGCTGGTGAGGGAAGGATGCTGACGTAGCGCTCCACTGTCAGCTCGGGACGCCCCAGATATCCATCCGACAATGGATTTCCGGATACGAGAAGCTCTCCGATGTTCGGAGTTTCTGGAACTTCCGGCGCGATGAGTAGTTCGCATCCCGGCAGGGGTTCGCCGATTGGTGGCAGATTGGGCCAGGCATACGGATCGGGCCCCAGGATGTGCGAGGTCACCATGGCGGATTCGCTTTGTCCGTAGTGGTTGACCAGCCGGCAGCCGGGCATACATGCGAACATTGCGCGAATATCTTCCGAGCACACTACTTGCTCACCGGCGGTATTTACCTCGACCAAGCACAGTTGCGCCAGCATGTCCCGCTGGGCCGTCACTGCCAGCATCTGCAACGCAACGAATGGGACGAACAGCCGCTCGATTCGTTGATCGGAGAGCCATCGAAGCAATTGGGCTGGTTCACGGCGTAGCTTCTCCGGCATGATCGCAAGCGTGCCGCCGCCGCACAGCGTGCCCAATATCTCCTGGAACGAGACGTCGAAATTTAGCGGGGCGAACTGTGCGGTGCGTAGTTCGGGGTGGGGTGAGTGGGATGTTTGCCAATCGACCATTGTGTCGATGCAGAGATGGTTCAGCGCTACGCCCTTCGGCCAGCCGGTCGATCCGGATGTGTAGATGATGTAGACCGGAAGTGCGGCATCGCACGCGACGGCGCGCAGGTCGATCGGTTGGGTTACTCCGGGGGGCAGCCCGATGTCGACCAGCGGGGCGTGGTGGTTCACACGTGATCGCGTGGTGGCGATTAGGGCGCGAGGTGCGCAGTCATCCACCATGAACTGAATCCGTTCCACGGGGTACTCGGGGTCCAACGGGACGTACGTCGCTCCATGCAGCAGCACCCCGAGTAATGCAGCGACTGCACCCGCGCCTCGCGGAAGCGATACCGCAACCCGGTCTCCTACGTTCACGCCGGCCAGCGTCAAGTTGGACGACACCGTTTGCGCCCAAGCTGCCAGTTCTCCGTAGGTGTACGAACGATCGGCGTCGACTACAGCCGTACGCCCCGGATCGTGGGTGACACGGCGAACAAATCCAGTTAAGTGACAATCGGGTGTCGCCGGACCTCCCCACAGTGACTTGAATTTTGGGGCGGTCATGCATCTTCTCCCCGCGGCGCTACCCCTGCTAGTTCTTCATCAACGGCCTCCACGAATTCTTCGATGGTGGGGTTGTTAAAAATTAGATGCAATTCCGCTTGCAGCCCATACTCCCGCTGGATAAGGGCAAGGATTTTCGCGGCCGTGAGCGAATCACCGCCCAAATCGAAGAAATTGTCATCGAGCGTGAGATTTTCTTCGCCGAGAGCCCGTTCCCAGAAACTCGTAATAGTGGTAGCCATCCGTTGTTTGCTCATATTTCTCTGCTCCCCATCCGAGTGGTCAGTTGGCTGCACCCTTGAGTGTGTTTGGGTACGGGATTGACCCGGACTGCTGCTGCTCCGGTTAGATGCGGTCATTTCGATTCGAGCCCTTCTGCCACCGCCCGTTGCATTTGGCCGATGCTGGCCCGAGCCCGTGCTGCTGCGATCATCGAATTCATGACATTGCGGCCCGCGGCCACGTCATCGGTCACAGCACGTAGTTCTGCGCTACAAACCCCGCGCTCGAAGGGACGGCGGCGGCCCGGTACGACACCCGAACGCAGTTGCCTTTCAGTGAGCCACTCCTCTTCTTCGGAACTCTCGGCTTCGACGACGCCGACGACGGGGCCGCGGGTGGCGTAGGCCATGTCGTCAATGCGCGATTCCAGCCAGCCACTGCGCAGACAGTCCAACAAGCCACCATGGGCAGCGATGTCATCTAGCCACCCCGTAGCCTCTGCTTCGATTTCATCGGCGATGCGAGCTATTGCCTCGGACCCGCCGAGGGGGTCGACGTATCTGGCTAGATCGGTTTCCTTCAAGATGATCTGCTGAATCCTCAGCGCAATGCGTGCCGATAGCTGCCCAGGCGTTTGTTCGGCCTCGTCGAAGCCGCACACATGCAGAGACTGCACCCCGCCGAGGACGGCCGCTACGGCCTGAATGGTCGTACGCGCGATGTTGTTGAGCGGTTCGGAGGCGGCGAGAGCGGAGCCGAAAGTATTGACCTGAACACGCATGCGGCTCGACTTCGCGTCAGCAGCGCCGAAGAGGTCCACCATGCGGCGGGCATACATCCTGCGTAGGACACGGAACTTGGCCGCCTCGGCAAGAACCTCCATATGGGTCCCAAAGATGAAGCTGAGCCGGGGTGCGACCTCGTCGACGGTAAACCCCCGCTCCAGCATCCCTTGCAAGTACGTCTCCGCATCAGCGATGCCGAGCGCCACTTCCATTGCTCGGCTCGCACCGGCTTCACGGGCGTGTCCACCCGAGATCGATACCGGATTGACCTTGGGCAAGTTGCGTATGCAGTACTCGATAACGTCTAACGAGAAGCGGAAGCTGTCGTCCAAGTCGAACACGAACGCCTTGCGAGCCGCGTGCTCTTTCAGCATTTCGTTCTGCAAAGTGCCACGTAATAGCGCAGGGTTGACGCCTGATTCTTCGGCAACCACGATCCATAGGGCCAAGATCATCGGTGCGGTCGCATTGATGGTGAAAGAGACTGACACCTGATCCAGCGGTATTCCGTCGAACACTGCGGCCAAGTCGTCGACGGTGGACACCGAGACCCCGGCGCGACCGACCTCACCGGCAGCCGTTGGATCGTCCGGGTCGAGTCCGAGCTGGGTGGGCAGGTCGAAAGCCAACGAAAGACCTGTCTCGCCTTGGTCGAGGAGATAATGGAACCGCCTATTGGTGTCTACGCCGTCGCCAAGCCCAGCCAATTGCCTGATCGTCCATGGCCTAGACACATAGCCCTTGGGATGAATACCTGCCTCATAAGGAAACTCGCCTGGTTTACTCATAATCGTCGCCTTCCAGTTCTGCACGCAGCCGGTCGCCGTAGGCGTCCAACGCATCGGGACTCAACATGTCGTTGTGTTCGCACTCCACTGCGATCTCCGTGACTGGACGAGCGATAAAACGTGTCCAGTCTCTTGAATAACCTGGATCGCGTTCGTGATCGCTTCCCTGGAACACCACAGCGCCGCCCCCGAATAGGTCCGGTGTGTGGCCGTGCCAGAGGTCAGAATTGAATCGGAGATTGCGAACGACGTGGCTGATCATCCAAGCTGGCGGAATAGCTGCGCCGAGTGACGAATGAGTTTCCAGCCATTCCGTGGCCTGCTCGTAAGAGGTCAATTCTTTCAGATCGGGCAGGTCGACGTTCTTGGACACGAAATGCCGCAGGACGTCGGTCTCATTGAAATCCGCGTCTGGCGAGCGTGTCGTACCGGGTTCTACTAGAGCTGCGTCCAACAGTATTAGCCGACGTACGTGCGCCCCTCTCCGTTCCAGCACGGTAGCCATCTGGTGGGCGACGACACCACCGAAGGACCATCCCAGCAGGTCGTAGGGCCCATCGGGCTGGACTGACTGGACGAGGTCGGCATACTCGCCGGCCATTTCGCGGACCGTACGCGGACGTTCGCCGTCGACGGTTTGCTGAATAGCGAATATTGGGCGCTGCACGATGCTTCCCAAGGCGCGGTACGCCCAGCTGACGCCCCCACCAGGGTGTATGCAGAAAAGTGGACGCCCTGGCCCTCGGCACAACTTCACGACCTGAGGTATCTCGTCGGAACTGGACCAGTTGAAGAGTTGTTTGCTCAGGCCCGCTACGGTGGGGGCTTCCATGAGTGCACGGACGCTGATTTCACAGTCGAAGGTTTCCTGCACGGCGGCTACGACACGCATCGCAGAGAGCGAGTTGCCGCCCAGGTCGAAGAAGGAGTCGTCCACGCTGACTCGCGGCAGGTCGAGAACCTTCGTGAAAATGCCGGAGATAATTTCTTCAACCGGAGATGACGGCGCTCTGTGAACGCCGCTGGCGAATTGCGGCTCGGGCAACGCCCATTTGTCCAGCTTGCCGTTGACAGTTAACGGCAACTCGTCGATGACCATCACCACGGCCGGAACCATGTACGCAGGCAATCGCGCGGCAACTCGTTCGCGCAGCGCCCCACCATCGATTCCCGCAGACACCTCGGTAGGTACGACGTAGCCAATCAACTGCTTGCCGGTATCGGTATCACGGGCCACCACTGCCGCACGCTCCACTCCGGTCAAGGCAGCGAGTGTTGCTTCCACTTCACCGATTTCGATGCGGTAACCACGAATCTTCACCTGATCGTCAGAGCGACCCACATACTCCAGCTCGCCGTCGTGATTCCAACGAACCAGATCGCCGGTGCGATACATCCGCGAACCCAAAGGGCCGAGCGGACACGCGACGAATCGCGATGCCGTCAAGCCCGGCCGTCGCACATAACCGCGTGCCACACCCCGCCCCGCGACATACAACTCACCAACCACACCGATCGGAACCCGCCGCAAACCGGAATCCAACACAAACAACGCATCACCCGGCACCGGCGTACCGATAGGAGCTCCATGACCAGGCTTCATGGGCGCACTCATAGAGGCGTAAACGGTGCTTTCGGTAGGACCGTAGGAGTTGATCATTTCTCGGCCTGAAGCCCACCGATCGACAAGTTCGGGCGAGCACGCCTCACCCCCCACAAAAATGGTCCTCAATGCGCTCAGCCGCTGCGGTGACAGCCGGCCGAGGGCGGACGGGGTCTGGGTCAGAACCGAAACACTTTCGTTCACAAGTAGGTCATGAAAGTCGGTGGCAGAGTTGGCCGTGTCCTCAGAGGCTATGACTAAGCGGCCACCGTGCAGCAGAGCGCCCCACATCTCCCACACCGACACATCGAACGAGTACGAATGGAACATCGACCACACCTGTCCTGGCGACAATTCGGACGTCCGTGCGGGTCTGGTGAACAGTTGCGTCACGTTCTGGTGGGTGACCGAGACGCCTTTGGGTGTGCCTGTCGTTCCTGAGGTGTAGATGACATAGGCCGTCAGTTCTGGATGGGGGAATGGAAAGGTGACAGTGGGAGGTTCGACGGTGACCCTGCCCCCGAGGGTCACGACTGCCACTTTGCTCTCATCGACCCGGTGCAATTGCGCTACCGTTGTCACTATTGCTGCTGGTTTGGCGTCTTGTAGAACGAATGCCAGGCGCTCGTCAGGGGTGTTGATGTCGATCGGCAAGTAAGCAGAACCCAGCTTCAGCACCGAAAGTATGGCTATCACAGTGTGTTCCGAACGTGGCAGCAACAGTGCAACAACGTCCTCTACTCCCACCCCACGCCCAGCCAACAAATGAGCCAACTGCGTCGATGTGTCGTCCAACTCCTGATACGTCCACGACCGACCCTCGAACACCACCGCTATGACGTCCGGCCGCACCCTCACCTGCTCGGCGAACAACTCCGGAATCGACACGCCAGCAACGGACTCCGTCACAGCCGACCTGTTACCCAGTACGTCCAGCTGCGTCAGCTCATCCTCACCCAGGATGTCGAACGAAGCCAAAGGACGATCCGGGCCCGCCGCCATCGCAATCAATAGTGTCTGGAGCCATACCAGGATTTGCTTGGCCAACCGCTCGTCGAGGACCGCCATGCGGTATTCCAGCCGCACCCTCAGCTGTGGACCGGGCCAGATCTGTAAGGCGATTGGATAGTGAGTGAACTCGCGACTTGAGGCTATGCGTACGCTCAGTCCGTTTGTCTCGAGCTGCCCGCCGGACATCCTCAGTGGGTAGTTCTCGTAGACGAAGAGGGTGTCGAACAGTTGTTGATGTCCCGCGGCGCGCTGGATATCGGCCAGGGCCACGAACTGGTGGTCTAGCCCATCGTGGTAGTCGTCCCGCAGCATGCCGATCAGTTCAGCCGTGGTCGTCGTCGCGGTCAGGGATGCTCTTACCGGGACGGTGTTGATGAACATGCCCACCGCCGACTCGCTGCCGAACAGTTCTGCTGGCCGCCCCGATACGGTAGTGCCGAAGACGACGTCTCCGCTGCCAGTCAATGCGCCCAGCAGACGGCCCCAGGCGGCCTGTAGCACGATGTTCATGGTCGTGTTTTGCGAGCGAGCCAACTGCTCAACAGAACGCGTGACGTCGATAGGGAGGTCGACTCGCAACAGCGATCGCGCATCAGTGAAGCGATCTCCTGGATCTAACAAGGTCGGCGTTTGAAGTCCCGCCAGCAGCTTCTGCCAATGCCGCCGCGCCGCGCTCCAGTCCTGGGCGGATAGCCACTCGACGTAATTTCGGAAGGTGGGCGCGGGTGCCAGAGTCTCCCGTTCGTAGACGGCGAACATCTCTTTGAGCAGAATCTGGATTGACCAACCGTCCACCACGATGTGATGGACGGATAGCACCAGCGTGTGCTTATTCGTCCCAGTCTGATGAAGGAGAATCCGTAGCGGTGCCTCATCTACGAGGTTGCCGCAGGCGGCGAGCTCTGCATCCAGCAGCCTCTGATCGCACTCGTAGCCGTTAACTACCGTCCACGGTATGTCTGGGCGTGTCGGAATGATCTGCACCGGCTCGGGGAAACCCTCGGAGACGAACCGAGCCATTAGGTTGGGGTGGCGTCCGACGACTGTATGAGCGGCCTCGCGCAAGCGCGGCACGTCGAGTACGCCAGCAATCTCGATACCCAGTTGCACGGTGTACAGCTCTACGGGTTCATTACTGCCGGAACGGCGATGGAAAAGCAGCCCGGTTTGAAGCGGAGTCAGCGGGAGAAGGTCTGCTGGTTCCACGATTTGTGCGAGTTGATCGATCTGCCGCTGATTGACCACCGCCGGCAGGACGTCGGAGGGAGTCAGTCCTCCGCCGCCGTTCTGCACGTACGCCGCAATTCCAGCTAGAACGTCATACCAGCGCGCGTACAGCTCGGTGATATAGGAGCGATCCACCTGTGTGCTCGTCCAACTCCAGGACACGTGTAGTTCTGACTGCGAACCTTCGGCTAGCACGGCTGCATTGATGCCGACTGTGTGCGGCAACAGCATCGAGCGGGAACCAAAGCGTCGAGCATCAGGCGATTCAGTCGGTCCGAGGATCCGCCAATCTTCGAGGGGTGCGTCGAGCTGGCTCACGCTGCGCCGGCCGAGGTAGTTGAAGCCGATGGCGGGATCTACGCCAGACAGATTGTTGGTGCCTAGATACTTGAGAAGACCGTAGGTGATTCCGTCGGGGTGGGCACGCAGCTGTTCCTTGGCGTCCTTTATCCAGATACCCATGTCCGAGCCCCCGGTCAGAACAGTGTCACGGTCCATGGGTACGACGTTCAAAGCGACCGGGTGCTTTGCGGTGAACCATCCGACGGTGTTGGTCAAATCGATCCCACTGCCGATTTCATCGCGACGTCCGTGGCTCTCCACGTCGATGCGGAAAGGGACGTCGAAGTGCTGGTGCTGTTCAGCGAGGGCAGAACCGAGTGCGATGAGCAGCAGATCCTGAACGTTGATGTGCAGAGCCGCAGTCACGTCGGTTACCAGCACTTCGGTTAGCTCCGTGTCGATGCTGACCGACAGATGCTCCACATCGCGCCAGATACCAGGAGTCGGGTGCGGGCTGGGCAGCAGGGTGGCAACGGCTTCAATGCGCTGCCAATGCGGAAGCTGGTCAGTGACTTTCCGCTCGGCAGCGTACTGCGCCAACATCGTTGACCACTCACGGAACGAGGTGCCGCTGGCATCCAGGGTAATTTCTCGCCGCTCGGTGAGGCAGCGCCAACCCGTTGCGAGATCCCTTTGGATGATTCCCCAGGAGACCGCGTCGACCGCGAGGTGGTGGACGATGAGCAACAGCTGGCGGGTGCGCTCAGCCCACAGCCCATGCACCATGGCTCCTCGACGCGGGTCAAGACGGCTCAAGGCATTGGCAAACGTGGTATCGGAGAAGTCCACGACGGGGGTTACACAGTCGGCTGCGCTGATCGAGCCTGTTGGTAGGACGATGCAGTTGTCCGCGTCCTCAGTCGGGGCGTTGTCCACCTGCAACCGGAGCATGGCGTGCCGATCGACCAATGCCTGTAGTAACAACACCACGTCGCTGTACTTCGCCTGCTGCGGCCCCTGGAACAACATGGTTTGGTTGAACTCGTCTGTCGGTGCCGTGAGAGATGCCAGCCACCGCATGATCGGCGTTGCCGTGACGGGCCCAGCCTCAGCCGGCCGAAGGAGAGACTGCTCCGGGACCGAGAGCTGGAGAGCGTGGGCAAGTCGTGCCACGGTTCGCTCCACCAGGATGTCGCGGGGCTTGCAGTACAAACCGACTTGCCGGGCCCGGGACACCACCTGAATGGACGAGATGCTGTCGCCGCCTAGATCGAAGAACGAATCGTCGACTCCAACTTTCTCCACATTCAGTACGCGCGCGTAGATGTCAACCAGGCTCTCCTCGAGTGGAGTAGTCGGTGCTCGGTATTGGTTCGATTGTCCTAGTTGAGGTACCGGAAGCCTCTTTTTGTCAAGCTTGCCGTTACTCGTCATGGGCAATGCATCGAGGACCACGACCGCCGCAAGCGACATATATTCGGGCAGCCACGCGTCGGTCAAGCGGCGCAATTGGTTGCCATCCAACTCGCCCGCCCAGTCTGTGTGGGGAACGACGTAGCCGATCAGCCGTTTGTACCCTGGGTGGTCCTCATGGACGACGACCGCAGCCTGTCCTACTCCGGGGGCCGTCCGGAGCACCGATTCGATCTCACCGATTTCGATGCGGTAACCACGAATCTTCACCTGATCGTCAGAGCGACCCACATACTCCAGCTCGCCGTCGTGATTCCAACGAACCAGATCGCCGGTGCGATACATCCGCGAACCCAAAGGGCCGAGCGGACACGCGACGAATCGCGATGCCGTCAAGCCCGGCCGTCGCACATAACCGCGTGCCACACCCCGCCCCGCGACATACAACTCACCAACCACACCGATCGGAACCCGCCGCAAACCGGAATCCAACACAAACAACGCAGTGCCGGAGCCAGCGGCACCGATCGGCACTGCCCCTGTAGGGACTAGCGGTTCGGTCATCGAAACGTAGACGGTGCACTCGGTCGGGCCATAAGCATTGATCACGGCTCGCTCAGGCGTCACCCATCGCTCGATTAGCTGGGCTGGGCACGTCTCTCCCCCGAGTAGAAGTAGCGCGATCGACGGTAGCCCCTCGGGAGACAGCCGTGCCAACGCCGACGGTGTCTGGGTCAGCACCGTTACTTCTTCGTTTACGAGCAGGTTATGGAAATCGGAAGGAGAGTAGGCAACCTCTTCGGGAACCACGACCAGCCGTCCCCCGTGCAGAAGCGCGCCGCACATCTCCCAGACCGCGAAGTCGAATGCGTATGAATGGAACAGCGTCCATACGTGGTGGTGGGGTTCCAGAGTGCCGGTGGTCGGGTCCTCGACATTGGCGAGGCGCGCGATGTGGGTAGCGATGAGGTCATTGACGCCGCGGTGGGTGACCGAGACGCCTTTGGGTGTGCCTGTCGTTCCTGAGGTGTAGATGATGTACGCGAGGAGGTCAGCATTCGGCACCGGCAACGTCGTCGTCGGCTGTTCAGCGACCTTGGGATCCTCGACATCTATCAGTGGGACCCCGGACTTACTGACGCGACCAGCGAGGCTCACCGTGGTCAAAATCGCGGCCGGCGCAGCGTCTTGTAGAACGAATGCCAGGCGCTCGTCAGGGGTGTTGATGTCGATCGGCAAGTAAGCAGAACCCAGCTTCAGCACCGAAAGTATGGCTATCACAGTGTGTTCCGAACGTGGCAGCAACAGTGCAACAACGTCCTCTACTCCCACCCCACGCCCAGCCAACAAATGAGCCAACTGCGTCGATGTGTCGTCCAACTCCTGATACGTCCACGACCGACCCTCGAACACCACCGCTATGACGTCCGGCCGCACCCTCACCTGCTCGGCGAACAACTCCGGAATCGACACGCCAGCAACGGACTCCGTCACAGCCGACCTGTTACCCAGTACGTCCAGCTGCGTCAGCTCATCCTCACCCAGGATGTCGAACGAAGCCAAAGGACGATCCGGGCCCGCCGCCATCGCAATCAATAGCTGCTGCCACCGAGCCGCCATGCGCTTTACGGTCTCGGCGTTGAAGATGTCGGTGCGGTACTCGACGATTCCGCTGATCCCATCGGGCTGACCGTCCGCAGTGAACCGCTCGCGCAGGCTGAATGCCAGGTCCATTCGAGCGGCTCCGATGTCGACTGACGCCGTCTCCACGTCGAGACCCGGCACCGAGATGTCGGGGACCGGGTCGTTCTGCCAGGCGAACAGGATTTGGATCAACGGATGGTGAGCCTGCGTACGGACCGGATTGAGGCGCTCGACAAGCGCATCGAACGGCACATCTTGGTTCGCGAACGCGTCCAGGCTCCGCTCCCGTACCTCCTCCAACAAATCACCGAAGTTCATCTCGGCTGAAACCCGCGTACGCAACACCAGCGTGTTGACGAAAAACCCGACCATGCCGTCAAACTCGGTTCGCCCCCGCCCCGCCGTCGGCACCCCGAACGCCACATCCGCGCTCCCGCTCAAACGCGCCAACAGCACCGAAAGCGCCGCCGACATCACCATGAACGTCGTCGCATTGCGTTCCCGCGCGATCCGCTGCGCCAATTCATGGAAATCCGCGGGCAGGTCGACGACGACTCGACCCCCATTCGTGTCGGTCTCCGCCGGGTACGACCGGTCCGTGGGAAGCTCCAACCTGCTGGGTAGATCTTTCAGGGCGTGTTCCCAGAATTTCAACTGCCCGGCGAGCACGCTTTGCGAATCCGCTTCGTCACCCAGCAGAGCGTGTTGCCAAAGCGTGTAGTCGGCGTACTGGACGGGAAGTGGCGACCAGGAAGGCGACTCGCCCGCAGCGCGGACTCCGTAGGCGCTCCATAGGTCACGCAGGAGCGGAGGAAGTGACCCCCCGTCGACTGCAATGTGGTGCATGACCACGACCAGACGATGGTCAGTGGCAGACACGACAAACAGCGCCGCGCGGAAAGGAAGGTCTTCGGCTAGGTCGAAAGCATGCTGACCCCGAACACGCGCTGCGTCGGATATTTGAAGTTCCGTCCAGGTGGTGGCGTCAATGATGTCCCAGTCGAAGTCAGTCTCAGCTGCAAGGACACGCTGCTCCGGCACACCAGCCACCGCTGGAAACACTGTCCGCAGACTCTCGTGCCGCTCCACAACATCAGCGATCGCCGCGCGCAGCGCACAGACATCCAAAGAACCGGTAATCTGAATCAGTAGCGGTATGTTGTACGTCGCCGACTGCCCTTCCATCTGGTGGATGAACCACAGCCGACGCTGAGCGAACGACAACGGCAATCGCTTGGGACGAGCTACTGGGACCCATGCCACGCCGCCACCCGGCGATCCACCCACCAACCGTGCGAACCCCGATACCGTTGAGGCTTCCCAGAGCGCCTTCACGCCGATCGATGAATCAAACGACTCCTGCACGGCCGCGATCACTCGCATCGCCGATAGCGAATTTCCGCCGAGGTCGAAGAACGAGTCGTCCACCCCTACCCGCGGTAGGTCCAGCACACGCGCAAAGATTTCAGCCAAAATTCCCTCAACCAAGGTCGACGGATTTCGGTAGGATCCGCCTGCGAACTCTGGATTCGGCAATGCCTGCTTGTCTAACTTGCCGTTGACCGTAAGCGGTAGGTCATCGACGATCATCACCACTGTGGGGACCATGTACTCCGGTAGGTGCGCGGCCACATCACCACGCACCACAGCACCATTTACTTTTGGACCGGTCTCCGCAGGTACGACGTAGCCGATCAGCTGCTTGCCCGAACTCGAAGACCTCACCACGACCGCGGCGCGCTCCACCCCCGCGACACGGGAAAGAGCAGCCTCGACCTCACCCGGTTCAACACGAAAACCACGGATCTTCACCTGGTCGTCCGAGCGGCCCACATACTCCAGCTCGCCCTCGCGGTTCCACCGCACTACGTCACCCGTCCGGTACATCCGCGAGCCCGGCGGGCCGAGCGGAGAAGCAACAAACCGCGACGCCGTCAGCCCCATGCGTTTCAAGTAGCCCAGGCCGACACCATGACCTGCCACATACAACTCTCCGACTACTCCTACCGGCACGCGGCGGAGACCGGTATTCAATACGAAGAAGGCAAGGTCAGCAAGCGGACCGCCCACGGGACTGACATGGCTGTCGAGGTCAGAAGAAACGATCCTCCGGAACGATGCGTGGACGGTGGTCTCTGTGGTGCCGTACATGTTGATCAGGTGCGGCCAGGAATCCAGCTGATCTAGCCAAGGTCGCAACTTCGACGGTTCGAGAGCTTCGCCTGCGAAGACAATCGCTTCTAGACCGCTCAGCCGAGACTCGCCCGGCCGGCGCATGTCGACTGCCTGCAGAGCATAAAATGCTGACGGTGTCTGACTCAGAACGGATACGTTCTGGTCTCGCAGTAGTTGATGAAAGTCGTTGGCGGACTGGGCAATTTCTCCAGGTACGACAACCAGTCGGCCACCGTGTAGCAGCGCGCCCCACATCTCCCATACCGACACATCGAACGCGTAGGAGTGGAAGAGTGACCACACCTGGTTTGAGGACGGCACGAACCCCGGAGCCGTCGAGCTGAACAATCGCGTGACGCTCGCCTGGGTAACGGCAACCCCTTTGGGGACACCGGTGGTACCGGAGGTGTAGATGATGTACGCGACTTGGCCGGCCTCTGGCGCAGGCAGAGCCGTAACCGGCTGCACGGCAATCGCGTCGTCGTCGACATCCACAACTTCGATACCAAAACAGTCTACCCGGCAAGTCAGTTCGGCAGTGGTCACGAGGGCAGCTGGAGCGGCATCGCCCAAGATGAACGCCACCCGCTCATCGGGGTGCTTGATGTCAATGGGTACATAGGTTGCGCCCAGTTTCAACACTGCCAGGATCGCGATTACTGTCTTGTTGGAACGCGGGAGCATGAGAGCAACAACTTCTCCTCCGCGTACCCCACGAACGGCTAGTAGATGTGCCAGTTGCGTGGAGGCCTCGTCAACTTCCCTGTAAGTCCATACCTGATCCTCGAAAACCATGGCGTGCGCTTCCGGCGCTCGATTCGCCTGTGCTGCAAACAGTTCGGCTATGGATATACTGGCGGCAGTCTGAGAGTGCGCAGAACGATTGCCCAGGCGGTCAAGATGAGTGTGTTCGTTTCTGTCTAGTACGTCGATCGAGATGACTGGCTGGTCGATCACGGCGATCATCTCGGCGATGATTCGCCCAAGCCTGACGATCATGGTCTCGACCGATGCAGCGTCGTAGACATCAGAGCGGTACTCGACCACTCCGTCGATTCCCTGCGGCTCGCCGAACTCGGAGTACCGCTCCCGGAGACTGAAGGTCAAGTCCATCCGGGCCTGTCGAGAAATGGTGGGTACCGCCTCTGCCAGCACCCCCGGCAAGTCCAACTCCGTGGAGATCTGGTTCTGCCATCCGAGCATGACCTGGACCAGTGGGTGATGCGATTGTGACCGAGCAGGTTTGACGAGATCCACCAGCGCGTCGAACGGGACATCCTGGTGGGCCAATGCGTCCAAAACCGCGTCCCGTACTTTTTGCAAGAGGCGACGGAACGTCGAACTGGCAGACACATCAACGCGGAGCACTACTGTGTTGGCGAAGAAACCGACCATCTCCGCAAGATCAGCGTCACGTCGGCCCGTAGTTGGAACACCGAAAGCGACATCGGAGGTGCCGCTTAGTTCGGACAACAGCACCGCCAGCGCCGTCGAAATCACCATGAAGCCGGTAGAACGATGCTCCCGGGCCAACTGTCGCACCTGCTCTTGCATCGACACGGGCCATTCGATGGGGATTCGATTGCCTCGATAGTCGGCCACGACCGGATAAGGGCGGTCGGTTGGGAGCTCAAGCCGCCCCTCGTATCCGGCTAGCGTGTTCTTCCAGTAAAGGAGGTGCCGGCTCAGCGCACTGTCGGGGTCGGACTCGTCGCCGAGCGACTCACGCTGACGGAGCGTGTAATCCCGATATCGCAATGGCAACGGCACCCAGGCAGGCACCTCTACGCCCACATGGGCCCTGTACGCCAGCCCGACGTCGCGTACGAGGGGCGTGAGGGACTGGCCGTCTGACGCGATGTGATGCATCAGGAGCACCAATACATGCTGATCGGCCGATAGTCTGAAGAGCTGCGCTCGGAACGGAATCTCAAAGCTGAGGTCGAATTTGTATCCCACTGCCTGTGCGACTGCATCGTTCAACGCGTCTGTCGACCACCCTGACGCTTCGACTACGTCCCAGCCGAAGTCTGCGTCGGCCGAGCCAAGAACACGCTGCTCCGGCACACCCTCATGGGAGGGGAAAACAGTCCGCAAACTTTCGTGTCGACTCACGACATCGCCGATTGCCCTGCCCAGCGAATGAACACTGAGCTCACCAGTCAGGCGTAAGACCAGAGGAATATTGTAAGTTGACGACAATCCCTCCAACTGGTGGATAAACCACAGCCTACGCTGCGCAAAAGACAACGGGATCAATGCTCAACCCTTTCAGCGCCCAGCAAAACACTTCCTTGCGAACCACTCGGGTGACCACCCTCAGCGTTAGATTCAGACCCGAAATATTTCATCAGCAAGCTACAACAAGTCGACGAGCTCGGCCGACATAAATTCGCGCATCCCGATGGCCCCCGAAACCAAACCGAAGTACCGAGATGTAAGTTCGGGCGAATTGGCAATGGCATGCAGCATGCGCAACCGGGACTTCGTCGGTTGAAGCTTCGCCAGGGCGAGAGTACTCATGTACGGCTCCTCTAGAACAGCTCCTGTCGACAGTGCAAAGTGCACCATCGCCTCATCTACTGCGACCGAGTTCCCGACATCCACCCCGGAAATAGAATCGGTGAGCAGGTCGGCTTGAATCAGCGCATTGGTGATGCCGCGGGCGCTGATCGAGTCAAGGTGGTGAGCCGCATCCCCCGTCAATGCCCAGCCCGGACCGTGCGATTTACGGAAATAGTTGCGTTGGTCCCCCGTACCCCACCACCGATCCACTCGGTCGAGTGCCATAATTTGTTCGTATAAATCCGGCGCTGTCGATTCGATCGCGGACAAGTACGCCCTCTGCGGGTCCCGCCGAACGACCGAGAATTCGCTCTGCGGCAGGTAAGCTGCCACAATTGTCAGGTCGTCATGTGTTGGAATACGGGCTATCCAGCGGCCGACTCGCTCATGGAATCCGAATCCTGTTCGCAAGCCTTGCCAGAAGGTGTAGTACACGCAGCTTGCTATGGGTGCCGATCGGAGGATCGGTGCCTGAACAAGTTCCGCGACCTTTGATCGCATACCGTCGGCCCCAATAACCAATCGAGCAGACACCGATGTGGTCGAATTTCCACTCCGGAGGCGAACTCCGGCGACGCGTTCGTCGTGCCAAATCAATTCTAGGACCGACGTCCGATCCGAGAACTCCGCGCCCGCTGACACGGCAGCTCGAATGAGTAGATCGTCGAGTATGTACCGCCGTGGTGCGTAAGCGGCATTAACACCGTCCTTCGCCGGGGTAGCAGCGATCAGACTCAGTCCATCCACATCGTGACTAATAGTGCCCAAAGGCGGACAACCGGAGGCCACAACATCATCGAGCATCCCCCACTGTGCGAGTCTCACGACCCCAGGGTGCTGGATATACAACGTGGACATGGTGTCCGCCGGAAAGGAGGCCCTATCGACCAGCAGAACACTTCGCCCCTGTCTGGCTAACAGCAGTGCCACCGAAGCGCCGGCACATCGCGCCCCAACAACAACAACGTCGTAATCCATTACCAACCTTCTGGCTTTCTCTGGCGATGACACCGACTTGGTCACGTTCGCCGGTCGGCTCTTTTGCCGGATTTTGGTCCGGAAGCAATCCCCCGGAATCCCAACTTCATTCCGAAGGTAGAACGATTGACCTGCTCGACGAGTCGGAATGGCGGCGGACAAGGTGCGTGAGAGCAGTAGCACAATTTATAAACTCCGCTTGCATCCGTAAACCGATGAACAGACCAGGCCGAAATGGCTGAGCCGGTGCGAAATTGAAGGTTTACAAATGGCGGGCACGGAATGCTCTTTTGGCGCAAAAGGCTCCCGGGCCGTGGGTTCCGTCGGTGCGTCCGACATGTCCCCATCAGAAGTTGTTGTAGTCACCATGGCTGTACTCCCGCATGAACGAAGCTAGTTCTTTGCCTCGCCCGGCGTGGTTCGCGCTGAAGTGGTCCGCCACCCGTCGCCTGGTCTCGAGGTTCTGCTCCTGGCTGAGCTTGAACATGCCATCCGCCGATTCCACCTCAAAACTGAATGCACCCACAGCCGGACCGATCCTTCGGTAGTGGTCCAGCGAACTGTCCATCTCCCACCCGCTGCCGAATTTCTGCTCGTACGTACTGACTGTCAATTGAACGACCTTGAGCGTCTCCTCGAAATCGGCAACAGGTTGCAGCTTTCCTCGGAGATGTACCGAGACGTAGTTCCAGGTCGGTGCTACAGAATCGCGTTGGTAGACACTTGGGGTGACATACCCATGAGGCCCGGTGAAAATAAGTTGGGCATCCGCACCGTCGACGAGCGAGTCCCAGTGGGGATTGGCCCGGTTCATGTGCCCAAACAGTGTCGATCCTTCTAAGTCCTCGCTCTCTGAAGGGGCGCAGGGAGCACAGATGACTGGCAAATGGGTGGCGTACGGGGCCTTGGGGCCGTTTGAGATCAGAGCCGCAAAAGGGTACTGCGCAACCACGCGGCGCAGCCATGTCCGATCACTTGCCTTGTAGATCCGGGGGACGTACATGGTCATCTCCTGAGAATGGATTGGGCGATTTCACCGGATCTGACTGCAGTGTTGGACAGGAGACCAGCAGAAAGTCCATGGCTGTGTTCGGTACTGGCACCGTGCACATAGATACCGGCGCGCACCGCATCCGACGTCGTCACTCGGTAGTCGCGTCCCACGCTGAGCCGTCCCTGCTCGTCGTGCTTACATTCGCGCATCAGGCCCTGGAGTAGCGGTGCCGGGTCACTTGGCCGGTAGCCGGTGGCGTAGACGATCACGTCTGCTTCGATGGTATGGGTCAGACCGGTGGCCGAGGATGTGACCTCGACCCGTACGCCGTCTGTGTCCTCGTCGACGGATGTGACGCGCGAGGTGTTGATCATCCGTAACCGCTGTTTGCCCAGGACCTTCTCCTGGTAGCTCTTGAGATACAGCGACTGTGAAATATCGAGATCGACCACTGAGTAATTGGTGTTGGCGTGGTATTCGAGGAGCCTCTGCTTCTCGTCGGTCGGAGCGGAGAAGAACCGGTCAACTCCCTCCGGATCGAAAATTCCATTCGCATACGGGCTGTCATCGGCGACGCTGTAGCCGTAGCGGGACAGGACGGTGTGCACATTGGCGCGAGGGAAAGTCCGATGAAGGTAGTCAGCAACTTCGGCGGCACTTTGGCCAGAGCCCACGACGACAAAATTTTGAGGGACGTATGTAACTGCGGCTGCTCTGCCCAGCAGTTGGGAGCTGTGCCAGATCCGCTCAGATCTGTTGACACCATCGGGAAGTCGAGGCGTCAAACCCATTCCGATCACGATGTTCCGCGCCCGCTGAACAACGTCATCTGGGCCGACTACATCGACGTACTCCACCACGCCATTCTCGACTACTGGTCGGATGTCTTTGATCTCGGACCCGTACGAGACGTTTGACTGAAATTGGCTAGCTGCCCACTCCAGGTAGTCATGAAACTCCACCCGCAGTGGGTAGAGAGTTTTGCTGTTGATGAACTCAGCAATTCTCTCTTTCTCTCGGAGGTAGGACACAAACGTATACCGACTCATCGGATTGCGCATGGTGGCAAGGTCTTTGAGAAAAGAGACCTGCATGGTCGCATCCTCCATGAGCATCCCACGGTGCCAGCCGAAACGAGGCTGGAGCTCGTAGAACTTCATGCTGAACTTTGCCGGCACCGGTCCGGGCTGGATGGACTCTTGAAGAGCTATCGCGAGAGCGAGGTTGGAGGGTCCAAAACCGACCCCAACAACGTCCGCGACGGACGAGCCTGACTGTGCTCCCATCGAGCTACGACCTAATTTCGTTGTGGTAGGCATCGGCTGGGATGCCCTCAACCGAATTGGTCGTTCCCGGCCGCATAGTTGGTCCGACATTAGTTGTCTGGCTGCGGTTTTCGGCCTGAGCAATGGCGAGTGACTTGGGGCGCAAATCGGTCCAGTGGGTGTCGACGTACTCCAGACAAGCAGTCCGCTTGGCCTCGCCGAACACTCTTGACCAACCGGCCGGGACGTCGATAAAGACCGGCCAGAGAGAGTGCTGCCCCTCCTCGTTGGTGAGAACGAAATAGCTGCCGTCTTCATCGTCGAACGGATTGCTCATGGTCCTCGCTTACTCGGAGAGTTGCAGTACGCCTGCTGTGCATTTCGGTACCAGTCGAGTCTGCCTAGCAGCGAATACGTTGGTCCCCTTTGTGGCACGAAGGGAGTAGGTAATACCTCAGAAAACTACAACTTTGGATGTAGTTTTAGCGAAGACAAGTCCGGGCAGAAACCTTCGTGCACTGCGACAGCTAGGCTCCGGCTGTGTCAGATGGGTGGTCGTATCGGTGTGAGTCGGTCAAGCACGGCACACAGGTAGGTCGTCCTGGGGGCGCGTCGAGTCCCGCAAGAAATGCATGGTTGTGCTTCGTGGAGGCCAGACCGCAGGTCCAAGGTGTCTATCTGCTTCGATTCGCGGTTGGAATTGCCGGCGTATCAGCGACTGCAGGGCCTGTCGGTGTCGGACAATTAGCGGCCGGCGCGTTGACCTGGTGGGCCGTCGTGATATCGACGTACTTGTTCAATGGTGTGACTGACGTCCTTGAGGATGTGGCAAACGCGTCGCAGCGACCGATTGCGCGGGGGGAACTGGCAGTCCGTACAGCCCGGTGGGTCAGCGTGGCTACGGCGATCACAGCCCTGCTGATGGCTGCAGTTGCGGGGCGCGAGATGTGGTGCTGGACCTTCGCCTTCCTGACGCTTGGGTGGGTGTACTCGGCACCGCCACTGGCTGCCAAGCGTTGGAGTTTGTCTTCTTCTGTAGTGATATTCGGCCTCGGCTGGGCAAGTTATGCTGCCGGAGCGGCCGCCGGCGGCGGAGGATTTGGGCGTACGGAACAAGTCTTCTGCGCATCGATGGCAACATGGATGGCGTTGGTGGGAGCGGTCGTGAAGGACCTATCCGATGCCCACGGGGACGCCATTGGTGGGAGGCGCACTCTGGCAGCGCAACGTGGACTCAGCTCTGCACGGCGGCTGGCCATATTCGGAACGACTGTCGTTGGAGTATGCGCACCGATCGCCTCACTGCTATGGGCACCGCTCGCACTGTTCGGAACATTGCCGTTGACTGCTGGAGCTCTCTGGGTGATGGCGCTATGCGCGCGGGCGAACGACTATGACCTGAAGGCACGGCGCTGCGGGTACCGCGCTTTCATGGCCACCCAGTACGCAGCAAACCTCGCGATGCTCGGCACCCTCCTGGTGCGCGCGGTATGAAATTGCGGGCCGCTAGATGCGGCTGCCGAATAGCCTGTGCAACGCGTCCATACGGGACGACGCCCCAAGTTTCAGATAGGCGTTGGACAGATGCCGCTTGACTGTGAGCTCTGAAATATTCAGAGTGCGAGCGATCTGCCGGTTGGTCATCGCGAACGCCACAGCCTCCAAGACTTCAAGCTCCCGGTTGGTCAAAGATGCGTCTGACGCGGCCTCAAGCACTCGAAGTTGCCTGTCCCTCAAATGGCCTCGGGTCTCCTCGTAGCTGAGCATGCCCGTGTGAAGGCGGCCACCGGCAGCAAGGCGAAAAGCGGCGTTGATGCGTCTCCAGACCCCAGGTCGGTGTGTCAAGGGTGCCTCTTTGGCGGCCAGCTCTATTGCAGGCTCAAGGGATGACCACAGAATCTCCACAGCTCGCACGGACTCCGAAGCCGGTATTGCCTGTAGGGCTCGATGCGAGCCGAGCAACCGGGTGTACTCGTCTGGAATCGCCGACCGAGTAGTCGAAGACGTGGGAAGGCCTAATGCATCTACGCACTCGTTGAGGATTGCCAGTGCTTGGCGGCGGCACTGTGACCACACCCCCGGATTGATCCCGAGGGGACTATTCTCGCGTAGCAAAGTGGTTCTGTACGCCGTCACTACCTCTGGAATCGCGGCCCGTAGCGACGCCGCAGCCATTGCGTAAGGCATATGTTCCCCGAACTCCTGTTCCCTAGCCCAGGATACAAGACCATATGGTCCGTTGCCGTGCAATAGCGAGCCATGGATGCGTTGAGGGTTCGACCTACTGTTTCGTGTAGATGAATGTCAGGCTTCGTGAAGGTCTTGACGTCACCGGGTGGGTAGGCGGAGCAGAGCGGTCACTGCTTCCGGAGCAGAATCTATCGTGTTGGCCAATCGTTGCTGTACTGCTCAGAGACCGTCTCGTGGTCACGATAGAGCTGTTTACGTTTGCGCTTCGAGAGGCGGTCGCCGAAAACGATACCGTTGATGTGATCGGTTTCGTGTTGGAAACAACGCCCGAGCGTGCCGCCTGCGTTGAGTTCGATCTGGTTACCGTACTGGTCCTGTCCTCGACAGATAGAGAACTCTGGCCGTGCGAGGTCGGTGTATGCGCCGGGGAGGGACAAGCATCCTTCACCGAAATCGATGAGGTGTCGATCGTTTCCTTCGGCGAGTTCGACTACCGGATTGCAGACGACACCAGTTCGCCGTGTCCCGGTCTCGTCACTGCAATCGTAGATGAACACCGCAAGGTCGATGCCTACCTGCTGAGCGGCGAGGCCGGCACCGTCCGCAGCAGTATTGGTCGCGAACATATCGGCAAGCAGACTTTGCAGATCAGGACCGAAGTCGGTCACCGGTCGAGCCGATGTGTGCAGGACAGGGTCGCCCCATCGGACGATTGGTCGAGCATTGCCGAGGCGCAGAAGTTCAGAGACAGGCATGACTCGTATGCTCCACCCTGGCTACGTTAGAAGCAACCGATGAGGTTTGTTTTGGGCGCGTATCACGTTTTGTGGCCGTCATCATGGTGCGGAGTGGCTCGACGAGAGCATCCGATCGCGCAGGGCCCATGACAAGTGACCGTCTCTATTCCGATTCTTCGCCGGTGTCGATGGCTCCGTCGATGGGTCCGGTCTGGGGGTCTTCGGCTTGGACGGCGCGAAAGTCGGCGCGCGGCATGATGTCTGGATGAAATTGCCATGGTGCGCGGCGTTCTCGTCGGTGTGGTGGCGGTGAGGCCTTTTCGGTGGGCATGTCTGTTTGTTCCTTTCGCTGATGGTCAGTCCGTGTCGATGTCTTCGAGTTGCACGACGAGCCTTTCCCTGACCCTCTGACCTGGTCGCTCGTAGGGGACGAAGTGCGAGTTGACGACTCGGTAGCGGGTGCCCCGTGGGAGGAGGTGGCTCGTGTCGTCGCCCTTGTCCGATGCTCCGAGGTACAGCCCTCGTGTTGTTTGGATCTCGAATACGGCGTCCGTCGGATGGCTGTGTGCGTCGAGTTCGTGGATCGAGTGGCGGGCGCCGGTGAAGCGGTCGAAAGCTATGACCGAGCCGGGTGAGAGGGTCTCGGGTAGCTCGGATGGATGGATGACGGCGTGGGGCAAGCTCACAACGGTGTAGACCAGGTGTCCACGTCCGGACTCACGCTCGTATCGCTGGATTGCGCGGTCGACTCTCTGGATGTGGCGGCGCTGGTCGTCGTCGAGCCGAACTGCATCACCGTTGACATCGGACAATGCGTCGTTGGTGCGTTTCCAATTTTCTGGATCTCCGATCAGTGTGCTCATCGCACGGTGCTGGGCTCGGGGAACGCTCTGCTCGACAGTCCTTTTGGTGGCTGATCGCGCATTGCGCTGGCGGGCGCTGAGGCTTCGACGGAGTTCGATCGCGGCCGGCAGCGAACGTCTTTTTCGTTCGTTCGTGATCGGCGCGGCGGTGTTGCGGGGGAAGGCGCGTTCGAGGTCGCGGCGCGCGCGTGTCAGACCGGGCAGTCCTTCGATGTCGGTATCGAGGCCGCGGGCATGCTCGCGATTCGCGGCTCGGTCGGCGAAGGATGCGTGCGGGAGCACCACCCCTTGCTTCTTCTCCAGCTCTCCGCTGGATCCTCGATCGGGGTCGAACGCGCCCCCGTCTGGGGTGACGCGGTTACGACTACGGCGCGCGGAGGACATCGGACCTCACCCGGAGGGGGTCTTGCGGTCCCGGATACAGAGTCGGTACTGCGGCCCCGCGGGGGGCGGCGGTACCGACTCGACCTGCAGCGCCGCCGAAGTATTCGACAGCGCTGCAGCAAGTGCACGCTCGGCGGACGCCTCCACCGAGCAGTGCGACAGCTTGGGTCATCGTCCCGGCCGGCCGGGCAGGTCGGTTCCGGTTCCTATCGTCCATGCGACATCGACGACGTCGGACAGGGTCCGGCTCAGGTGGCCACAACTCGTGCATACGCCGGGCAGCTTCTGTGAAATCAGATCGAAGAAGTGCTCGTCGCACGCGAGGTGGGCCATGAGCTGTCCGCCGGCGCAGCAATCTTTCATGGCCACCGCCCACCATGCGCCCCGCGGTCCCGCTCCCCCGTCCCTGGGTTCCAGCGCGCAGACGTCGCAGGCCAGCTCGATATGGGTGATCGCGTCGGTTCGGTCGGTGCTCATCGCACAGCCCCCTCTGGTTGTCGACGGGATGTCATGTCAGCTCGCCATGGCGTCGTGCTCGCCGTGCTCGTTGTGGTGATCACTCCGGTGTTCCTCCGACGCCGGTGCGGCATGGTTCTGCTGCCCACTGTCGTGCCCGTGGGGTTCGCCGCCGGTGGCGGCGGTTTCTGCCGGCGGGGTCTGCGTGGGTTCTTTCTTGCTGGTGGCCGGTTTTGCGACTCCCTTCAGTGATGGCCGGACGTAGCCGCCCTTCTTCAGTTGGGCGGTGGTGAAGCCTGCAGCTTTGGCGGCGTCGTAGGCCACGATGAATTCGGCGGTCGAGTCGACATGTTCGGCCTGCGCTTTGGCGACTGCTTCGGCCTTCTGCCGGCTGTTCTCGGCTGCTTCGACAAGGTTGCGCATTGCGGTGAACTGCGGGCCGAGGATCTCGCGGGTGGTTGCATCGGCCTGGTCGGCGGTCTTGGGCATGAGATTCCTTCTTTCATGTTGTGTGCGAGGGACTTTCATTTCCTCTTGGGGAGGAGATTTGTGTGGCCGATCGTGTGGTCAGTTCGCCGGTTCGGTCTCGCCCGCAGTTGTCACCGCGGTGTTGCCGAGACCGCAGAGTTGCGTGGCCGCGACAGCATCACCGCGGGTGATGGGCAAGGCGTATGTCTGCGCCACACGAAGATATTTCGCCGCAAATGCACATGCGAGGTCGTCGTTGCTCGGATGCCACTGAGAAAGCCCACGTTGGGCTCGATGTTCAACTGCCTGCGCGCTGGCGACGATGATGTTGGTCTGTACGTCGCTGACAAAGCGTTGCTGCTGTTCGGGTGCCCATGCAGCAGCACCCAACGCCCACGCCGCGTCCAGCGGGTAGACGTAATCGCTTGCTGCAGCATCTTTCTCAGATGCTGCATCGAATTCGACGGTGACACCGGTGTATGGATCATTCAACACGCCCTGTGCCACAACGCAATTGTCCGTTCCGGCAGCGAATGTGACGGCCTCGAGCTCCGCTGCCAATGCGATGTTCCTGGTGTCGCATCCGTGATCGCTGCCTGGCGGCCGCACGAGAAGTTCCGCCAAGCGCTGACCGTCGGGCCACCTGGCCGTGCTGTCGATATCGTCGACGACGGGCAGGGCGTCGAGAAGGCTCGCAACGGTGATGACGTCGTGGAAGACCTGGGGTGGTGGTGGCGCAGTGTCGGCCTCGTGGTGATCCGTCGTGATCACCACGGCAGCCGCGGCCGCCACAGCGACCATCACGGCTGCGGCAATGGCTGTCCATGCGGTCTGATGTGTCTTCGCCATGATGGCAATCACCTCTTCGGGAGCTGTCGAGTTCGGGGAGGGAAGAAAAAGCAGGACGCAACTGCGCGCAGGCGGATCAGGATGCGACGAGAGTGAGCGCGGTGCCGAGTGCGAGGTACGGGCCCAGCGCGATATGCGACCGTGCAGGCTCGGATCTGATCGCTCGAAGGACCCGCACGACTATCACTCCGACGAAAGCCGTCAGGATCGAGAACACCAGCGCCGCACCGAGGGATGTCCAGCCGACGTAGCCTAGGACCATCGCGAGCGAGACCACCAGTCGCGCATCGCCGATACCGATTCCGCCGCGCAGAAGCACTGCAAGCGCGAAGAACAATATGCCGGCGGCCAGGCCGGCCAGAAGGGCGCGACCGACCGCGCCCCAGGTGCCGTGAACGACACCGGTGAGCAAGATCATTGCTGCAGTTCCGCTGGCGGCCAGATACGCAAGAGCAGTCGGAATCCGTTGCACGCGTTGGTCGATCCACGCAATCCAGGGCACTACCAGAGCCAAGAACAGCATTGCCGCCGGCGGCGCACTCGTCGGAGTACTGACGAAAGCGGAGATGACGCCCCACACGACACCGGAGACGATGACGGGAATTTTCGTCCCCAGCGCCGCCTCGTCGACGGAGATCTCGACCCGTGCACACACCGCGATGACGGTGGTCCGCAGCGCGGCCGACAGAGCTACCCCGACGATCACTGCTATCGCGACAATCGAGACGCGGCCGACAGTCGCAGCAGTTGATGCCTGAGTGCTGGCCCAGGATGCCGACGACGCCTCGATCAAGGCCCATAGGACGCCTGCCGCCAGAGCGACCACGACACTTCTGACGTAGTCGCTACGCAACATCGGCTTCTCGTTCACCATCGGAGCGAGCGGCGTGCACGGCCATCCGGGCACGGTAGCGGACCTTCTTTTTCACCGCTGAGTCGAGATCGATTCCGAGTACGTCGGCCAGGTGCTCGGTTGACCACCGCCGACGGAGCGAAATTCCTACGATCTCGGCTTGCTCTGCAAGAGTGAGCGGCAGTCTCCATTCGCCGCACAGGCGACGGTAGACGGCCGCCTCGTCCACGCCGCGGATGCCTCGGGGCGAATGTGGACGTGCTCGGGGGTCGTCGATTTCGTCATCGTCCCAAGCAAGAGGCGTCGCCCATCCCTGCTCACGGGCTGCATTCCGGACCTGCTCGTCGGGGCCGGGTGTCATGGAGATCTGGTCGTAGACGTCGTTGATGACGGACCAGAGTTCACTGGGGACAACTTGATCCGATGGCAACGTCGAAAGCTTGGGCACCGACAGCCCGGTCAGTTCGGACAGCGCTTGCACCGAGTAGCCCATCGCGACGAGGGCCCGGATCCGTCGCTGAGCTCCGACACCTAAGGTCATCGCCCGTCCCCGGGTGGGGTGGAAGGTGACGTCGAGAATAGCTTTCGAGATGCTTGCGGTGGTCTCGAAGCATTTGTGGTTGGCGACTGTCTCCACATCACTGAGGCTGAGCTTCGTGAGATCGAGGATCATTTGGTCGGGCATACCGCCGAGCCGCAACGACAGCAGGTGGCGGCGGGCGGGTCCGGAGGGTACCGACGAGGCACTCCCGCGGCGGGATGTTCTGTTAGATCCCGCCGCGGGAGTGGAGCGACGTCGCGCACGCGCAGCGTCACTGCCGTCGCTCGTCGGGCCGAAGGAACCACCCCTCGACGTCGTCGAGCGACTCCATGAACCGGTATTCCGGTCAGGATTCATTGTATTGCTATCGGGCACTGCATCACACAGTGCGGGGGAAAGATTGTTTTGCGTACGCGAAACCACGTCGACGTCAGTCATGGTGCATCCCTTTTCAGTTGATGCGGTTGGTCAGACCGCACATCAGATGTTGGGGACACTACCTCGCGGGAGTGCATCGCGTCCAGACCGTCGGGTCGTTTTTCTTCGGTGATGAGAGTTCCTCGGTCGTACAGTCCGCCTGCCGCGACGCCGGTATAGCTATCTGCCTCGGCTCTTGTGCGGCATGCGACGAAGGCCGCGAGCGGGCAGGTCTCGCACGATTCGAGGAGATGCGCTGCAGCGACGGTTGCTTTCCGGCGCCGTTCGAGACGTGGGATCCGTGACTGCAGCAGCTCTGCGACCGCCGTTTCGCGGGCGGCCCAGTTGCTGTCTCGGACACACTGACCGAGCGGCATCGTGAACGATTCTCTGCTCGCGATCGCGCGTAGTTCTGCGCGGCGACCACTGGTGGCTTTCGTTCTCATCCCCGGTCTCCTCGGTGCAGTCGAGCCTGTCGGGCTGAGTAGGCCGAGCGGCCGGCGCTGATCGCGACGGCACCGAGGGCGACGACGACGGCGAGAGCGATGATCAGTCGTCGACCGTCGAGCCCGGCACCGTCCGATGCTGGGATCTGCACCATCGGGGATGCCTCGCTGGCGATCAGAATGGAGTGCTCGACCAGCCAGGCGATTGCCGTCGACCACCACAGGCCTGCGGATCCGAGAGCCATGGTGGCTGCGAGTGGGGCGATCCAGATCAGCGCCATCTGATCGTCGTCGGAGAGGGCTTTGCTGTTGTTGCCGTGTTGGGACATGTGGTTGTTCCTCTTCTGATCGTGTGTGTCGCAGAGTGATTCAGGTGGCGAGGGCAAGGGGGCGACGAACTTGAACAGTCGCGTCGAGAGGAATGTCGAGCACCCCCTCGTCGTCGCCGTCGCCACGCCAGGTCAGCCCGACCATGTCGTCACCCGACTCGTCTCCGTAGATGTCGGGTTCGTTGTCGACGACGACCCAGATCCCGGCGTCCTCGTCGAGGAGAACTAGGTCGCCGGCAACGAGGTCGACCGGAGCAGTGTCTTCGGATTCGCCGTAGCCCTCCCAGTCGTCGACGTCGGTACCGGCGTCGGGGACCACCTGCAGGTGCGGGCGGTCCTTGTGCATCGGAGAGCCCGGGACGCCGGACACGGCTTTTTCTTTCGGCGTCTGCGCGTCGGGCTTGGGCTGGCGAACGGTGGGGGTGTCGAGATTGAGCATTGCCATCGGCGACGATGCGCGACGAGCTGAATCACTGTCCGCGCGCGTCTTTCGCCTGGCGACGGGATCGAGATTGGGATGGTCCGACGCGCGCGCCCAGGGCGCGCCGGAGACGTGATGGAAACGGATCTCTTCGTCGCCGTCCACGGTGCCGCCGGGATCCGGGTCGAGGATCACCAACCGCTCGTGCCGCACTTCGAGAGGACGCAGGCGGTCCAGCACCGCTGCGTCGTCGGCCCCGGGCTCAGTCTTGCGGGGGTCGGGAGTGAAGTAGGTCTGAATTTCGACCGCTTGGTTGTGGTCGTTGACACTGGTCGCCCGCCCACGACATCCGCGCGGGATACCGACTCCAGTGGTTGCCGATTCCCACATCATCAACGCGCCCTGCGGACTCAGACGGCCCATCGATACGCGCTGGCGAAAGTTGTCTCGCATGTCGCCGCCGAAGTACTCGGCATCGGGTCGCTGCGTTCCCAGCACCATGTGGCACTTCGCTGTGCGGCCTTTTCGTCCGATCGACGCCACTTCCTGGAGGGTCTTCGGCTTGGTGGGATCACCCTTACCTTTGATGCTCGAGTACCAGTTGAGCAGGTTGCCTCGGAAGTCGGCGTACTCGTCGATGAACAGAACGACGGGCTCAAAGTCGGCCTCGGTAGCTTCTCCGTTGACGATCAGCGAGTACCGGGTTTCCATGAGATTCCAGAACCGATAGATGACCGCGACCTGGTGCTCCATGTGGCTGGCGACGATCTGTACATTCGGCCAGTCCTGGAAGCCCAAGAACTCGACCCCTTTTCCGTCGACGACCCATACCGGCCAACCGTGCGCGGTGAGCTGTGTCAGCAGGGTGTGTGCGGTGACGGTCTTTCCGGTTCCGGATGCACCGACGAGCATGAAGTGTGGGTCGATCGCCGGCCGCCACACCATGGGGTTGCCGTCCTCGTCCTCGCCGTACGAAATCGCGACCGAGTCGTAGTCGGAGTGCGCGAGGTCGCCGAGATCGGTCGTGGATTCCGCGTCGCCGAGGCCGGCCGGGTTGTAGAGCTTCTTCGGAAAGGTCGGGCGCACCTCGAAACGCACCCAGTCCGTTTCGAGGTTCCAGCGAGCACGCCACCGACCGGGCAGATTGACGCTCACTACTCGTTGTACTCGGGCCCGATAGCCCTCGGACTCGAGTCGATGTCCGACCTCATGGGTGGCTTCGACAGCTACAAGATCCCCGGTGCTCGGGTCCGTCTCGTGTCTGGTGATCTTTCCGGTCGGCCCTAGCAGCGCGAGAATCGTGCGCGTGGCTTTGACGAGTTCGGGCGAGACATGCGTCTCGGAGACGGACCGTGTGTCCGGGACGAGAACGAGACGGCGTTTGCGTGTGTTGTGCTTCTGGATCCGGTACCGGCCCCAGCTCTGCTGGGAGAGCAATTCGACGACGCGGGGCTCCCACTGTTCGTCGAGAAGGAGCGCGGCCGACTGGTAGCGGACGGTGATTCTGCCCGGACGGCCGGGCCACTGGCCGCTCCACCGAGTCGCCGTCAGGACATCACGGGTCGGCGGTGACGCGGTCAGCCGGCAGAGCTGCTCGATCGCACGATCGGTCTCTTCGGCTCGGATCGTGGCGCGATAGCCGTTGTAGCTGACGGCCGCGCCCGCGCCGACGCCGAGTGCTGCTCCACCCCATGCGATCGCTGTGTCGAGGTTCAGGATCGGGCCCAGTGCTGCCGACACGACTCCACCGGCAACGTAGAGCACACAGTTGCGGATCCACGGATTGTTCTGGGGGTCGAGCGAGGGTGCATCACGTAGCGACCGGTATCCGTCGAGGGGTGCCTGAGTCGGGTTGGGTAGCGCGCACATCATGCATCCCGGGTGATCGTGATCAGGATCCCGTCACCGGAAGTTGGGCGCATCGTTGCGGTCAAGGCCACGCTGCGTCGGCCGACTTCGTTGTTGAGATGGGTCGGGTTGTAGTCGAGGGTGAAACGGCACGCGGCGTGAGGCTGGCAGTGCGCAGCGCGGAGAGCCGCATCGACAAGTCTGATCAATCGTTCGTCTTCGGTGTCGACGAGCAGGTTGCTCGAATTCCACTCGACGACGAGCGACCAGACCTCGTCGGTGGTTGCGAGGGTCACGATCCGGTTGGTGGGATCGTCGAGCCTGAGGGTCTCGATCCGAGCGAAGTTCGGCAGCGCTCCTCGATCGATGACAGGACTCAGGGGGCCGGCCGTAGATCGACTGCTCCTCGAACGTGCCCTCGCTACGTGTAGTCGTGTCGGTGCGCTCATGGGGACTCCCTGTCTCGTCGTGCCTTCTCGAGAACAGGTAGATCCAGGTGCGTCGACTTCTGTGACAGCCGCGGTGAATCTTTTTCCGACAACCTTTCATCTCGCGCTGCAGCGCATGCGTTCATGGCCCCATCAGTGGCGCACCGATCGGTCACCAGTGCTCTATCGGTGAGGGTGCGATTGGGGACGGGCAAGTCGCGTTCCGTGTTGCGACTGACCGTCGCGGGAACAGCTATGTGCGCTCGACACCCCTTGACATGGGGGGTACGCTGCAAACGGCGATGCGAAGCGAGTAAGGCTTGCAGCGACCTTCCCACATCCGGGGCATATAACCACCAATTCGCGGCAGCATCGGCGCCTCATCAACTGCTCATCGGATGCGGTTCGATTCCTCTCTTACGCACCCTCGGGCAACGTCCATCCGCCAACCCCAGCGTCGGCGTGACTGCCACGAGATTCGGTATACGCAAGCCACCCCGACCGGCCTGGGGTGGGGCTCCTCCTCGCGGATCCGCGAGCTAAGGGCCGACGGAAGCCGGTTGTCACGTAGCGCGACAGGGCTATGAACGGCGGCACCGATCACGGGAAATAGTGCGTTCCATGTTGCCTGTACAGGGCGATCGGTTCAGTGGCCGGCGACCCTCTCCGGGTCATGTGCGGCGAGGGTCAGAAATCGAGAGTGTCCACACTCCACCCGGCTGCGGTCGGCACTGCCGATACCCACACGGTCGTGGTGGAGTCGACGGGGACCGTGGCATCCGAGGTGACGGCCGATTGCGTTATCTCCGCGACTCGATAGATGCGCTCGGCGGTATCTGCCGGGCATCCGGAGCAGCCGATCGAGACGGTTGCGGTGATTTCGGCGTCTTCTTTCTTCCACTGTTCCCACTGGGCACCGGGGCCTCGCTCGGTCGTTGCAGGGGTGGAGAGTTTTGCAGCGAGGTTGTCGGTGAACCATCGGCGGGCGCGTAGAAACGCGTCGGTCGAGCTCGTGTCGGTGCTGGGGTACCAGGTGAAGGCGGTCGTCAGTGCTTGACGGATTGCGGTCTCCGCGTCTGTGGCGGCGCTGCTGATCGGAGCGGGTACAGCGGTTGTCTCGGTTGGCTGTGTGTTGATTTCGGGTAGCGACGGCGCGGTTGGCGCGCTCGTTGTCTCCGGTGCCGATTCCGGCTCATCGGTGGCGGGTGAGCTGCAGGACCAGGCGATGGTCACCACGGCTACAACGACGAGGAGGACGGCTATAAGACGTCGGCCGGCAAGGGACATCAGATCCTCCGGGCTTTCATTCCAGCCATGAGTGGAGCTTGTTTGACGACGTCTCCGGTGGTGGGGGCGTGGATCATCTGACCGCCGCCGATGTAGATACCGACGTGCCCAGGGCCGTTCGCCTCGAATGATCCGAAGACGAGATCACCGGGCATCGCTTGATCGATCGGGATCTCCGAACCCACTCCCCATTGGGCCTCGGATGTGCGGGGCAGGGTGATGTGCTTGCCCGCGAAGTAGGCGAAACTGGTCAGTCCTGAGCAGTCGAATCCTCCTCGGGAGGGGCCGTTGATATCTCCGCCGCCCCAGACGTAGGGGGTTCCGAGGTACTGGCGTGCAGCCTCGACGACATTGTCTCCGTCAGCTCCGGTCGGCACGAACCGGCCTGTGGAACCTTCGGATGTGTACTGCGCTTGGCCGGCCAGAATCTTCGCCACATAGGGCTGTGTTTGTGTGGTGTAGTCACCGCCGGATGGCATTCCACCGGCTGCGAGCACCGCGGCGGGGCCCGCGTTGTAGGCGGCAATCGTCAGTGCAGTTGGGTCGCCCTTCACTTTTCTCGCGGCGATGGCTGCGGTGATATCTCCGTTGATGGCGCACATGAAGTGGGCTTGTGAGATCACTGCATCTCCGATGGAGTTCGGGTCGGCTCGCCCGTCTCCGTCGTAATCCTTGCCCCACGTTGCCCAGGTTCCCGGCATGAATTGTGCGGGCCCCAACGCTCCGGTGCTCGATACCGGAGCGGACGGGCCGTAGCGGAAACCGTTCTCGGCGGAGAGTTGGGATGCGATCAGGGGAGCACCCACGCCTGGGCACACGGCTCCTGCTTTGCGGATCCACGGCTCGAACTCCGGCGGCACGGATCCGGTTCGGAGATCTCCGCCGGCCGTGCCGAAGCCACAATCGACAGCGGTACCGGCGCCGGTCGGTGAATCAGCGCCGGACGATTGGGGGCTTCCCGCCTGACCGAGTTTGCTCATCGGGTCGATAGCGGTTCCGCCCTGTAAACGGCCGCCTTCCCAGTACTCGAAGTGCAGATGTGGTCCGGTGGAGCCGCCGGCGTTGCCGATGTCGGCGATGTGGTCGCCGACCTTGACCTGTTGTCCCTCCTTGACGAGGACGCCGTTGGGATACATGTGCCCGTACACGGTGGAGACCGGTTTTCCGTCGACGATCGAGTCGAGGACGATCCACATTCCGAAGCCTTGAGCGGGTCCGGCTTTGACCACAGTGCCGTCGAGGGCTGCGTAGATCGGGGTGCCGATCGGGCCCGCGAAGTCGACGCCTTGGTGCATCGTGCCCCACCGCTGCCCGAAGGGGGACGTCATCGTGGTCGTGCCATCGCGGGTCGGCTTGCCGATGGGACCGGACGGGGTCAACGGCGATGCATCATCACCACCGGTACCGGACGAGACCGTGGGGGCACAACCGCTGGAACCTGACGATGTGACGAGTACGACGACCATCAATGGAATGACGACGAGTACACCGAGAGCGGCGATACCGACCGCCAGGGCGAGTTTCCACCATCGACGTGGCGCTTTCGAGTTCGGCGACACCGCTGTCTCAGGCGGGGCCACCAAGGTCATCGCCGTGCGCCTGACGCAGCTCGATGGAGGATTTCCGTCGGATTCGTGGTGGCACCTGGTTGGACGGTCGGTCGGGCACGACGCGGAGCACTCGACGGCCGCGTGGACCGGTCGGGAAGCAGAAGCGGCGAGCCCTCATCGGTGGAGTACTCACGGAATCGTCCGCCTCCAGGGCCGGTCACCGTGGCGCGGCTGGCCCGAACTTCTCGGTTTCCTGGAGTCGACAGTGCGGGAGCGGTGGCCACCGGCCGCTTGATACCGGGTGCGTTCGTTGTCTTGTCGCCGTGAGAGCGGACCGCCGATCGGTCTCCGACGGGGCTGGAGACCGGAGTGTGGGAGTGACCGGAGCCGACGACCGACTGCGTCGGGGGAAGGTCGATGTTGATCGGTTTGCGAAGGCTGGGGTGGGTTTCGGAAGCATTGGTGGTGTCGGTGGCCGCCTGGGTAGCTTTGGCGTCGCTCCGTCGACCGACGACCTTCTTGACGCCCGCGGTTGCAATCTTCCCGGCCGAGTAGACCACGGCAGCAGTTCCAAGTGTGGCTGCGCTGCTGGCGGCTGCCGTCCCGTCGACGAGAGCTTTACTCGCCTTGGCGGTTCGGGCCGTTGCATGGCTGGCTGTCTTGGCCAGTCCCTTTCCACCTTGATAGGCCTGGCGGGCCACTTGTCCGGCGTAGGCAGCTTGGGCGAGGGGGCTGGTCGGTGTCTTGGTCGATATCGCGGTGGGCGCGGCTCCTGGTCTGCTTCCGAGCTTGCGTGCGAGGGCGTCGGAAGCTTTGCGTAGTCCTTTCACTGCGCGGCGGTAGAGAATGATGCCCGCGATCAGAACGATGTCGGTCAGGATGAATTTCATCATCAGCGGAGAGTCGCCGTCTCCTCTGAACAACTGTCCGATCACGATCATGTATCCGACGAGGAACACCACCGCGAAGATAACGATGACCATCGACATCAGCACCGCGGCGAGGGTTTTCCACAATGCTCCGCGGCCGGATCCGGGCAGAATTCCAACGACGGTCACCACAATTCCCTTGACGGCCGATGCGAGGGCGGTGAGTACCGCGAGGATGAGGGTGAACGCCAGAATTGTGGCGAATCCGAGCAGGATGACACCGGCCAGTAGCATCGCGACCCCGGACCCGACCTGTCCCGGTCCGGGGTGATCGGCGAAGTCCTTCATCTGTTTTGCGCCTTCGCCGCCGCAGCCTTTGATGTTGTCTTTGAGGGTGTCTCGTGTGTTGCCGTCTGCTTTTTCGTGGCCGGCGTCCCAGGCTTGAGTGCAACGTTCTCCGTCGGGCGAGCCGTCGATGACTCGGCCGAAGTTCAGCAGTTGGGTGGGTTGCCTGATGAACGTGTCGGCCATCTGTTCCGAGATCTGGTCGATGAGTTCGTCGGAACTCGACGTCGTGTCTCCCTTGTTGGCCAGGCCTGCCGCAAGCTGCACGCCGGCGTCGCGCGCCTGCATGATCAGGCCGTCTTGTCCTGCGACCCGTTCGACTGGATTGGACAGGATCCCCACTGCCGCAGCGGCGATCGCTGCTGCCATCAGGAGTTCGTACACTCCCGTCGTCCACCGTCCGCGAATGACCCACCACGCTCCGATGCCTGCAGCAGCGGTGAGAAGAAGGCCCGTGAGCTGGAACTGATCGGTGACCGTTTGCATGGCATCGCCGATCGAACGGAACGGCGCAGTCAACAATTCGAGCCACTCGAACCGCAAGGCGTAGGTGACGAACCAAATCGCGAAGCCGGTCACCCCGCGGTACACCTCGTACTCGAGCATGATGAAGGTGGAGAACACGGTGTACATCGGGTGCCCGACCGAGCCTTCGTCGATGGACATGAAGTAGTCCCAGACCAGAATTCCGTGAGAGTCACGGACTTCCATCCAGCTGAATGTGCTGTTGGTGGGCAGGGTTTCACCCGGGTCGGCATGAGCCGGTGACGCCAGGGCGATCGCCAGCAGACCGATCATGTGCCAGACAGCGACACCTGTGACGATCGCGCGGCGGATTCGAGATGCCACTACCCACTTGAAGACAGGGCCGAGGAAGCGAGCGAGAACACTGCACCACGACCGCGGGATCCACGACCACAGCACGAGCTCGAGAACCATCTTGACGCCGCCGCCAATCGAACCTGGCCGGCGCACAACTCGTTTCGACATCACCATGTCGCCAACTCCGCAGCGCGCTCGGTAGTCGATTCTTTCGGAGTCGTACTCGCCGCTTGGTATCTCGCTTCCGATGCCGGAAGTAAGACCTTGATGCGGCCGACGTTGCCGGCGGGATCGCGCATGTAGCCCTCTCCGCGGCGATGCGGTGCGACGTATCCGTCTTTGCCTTCGACGGGCGATGTGTTCTCCATCAGCTCTTTGAGCAGTCCGAGATCGTCTTCCCCGACGCCGAGCCACTTCAACGATTTTTGCGCTAGTCGTCGATCCGTCTGCCGGAACACGAGCCGGGTGGGGATGAGCCCTCGCAGCGTCTCGGAGCCGAAGTCTGCTTCGGGGTCGTGCGATCCGAGCATCACCGCGGCGTCGTGTTTGCGGCCGTCTCGAATGAAGTCGATGATGATCTCGACACCTTCGCTCGAGCGCGTCAGGTGATGGCATTCGTCGAGCAGGAAGACCGCGAGGGTGTTGGGGTCCGCGAAGCAAATGCCGCGGGCGATCTGCGCGATGAGGGTGTACATCATTCGCCCTACCCGCTTCTGGAGCGACATCTGCTTGAACAGATGCTCGTTCTCCACTTCTCGCTCCGAGGGCAATTCCAGTGTGTGAGTGCGGAAGACGATGGCTCCTGCGCGTGGATTGAACGGCTCTAGGTCCGGCCGAAACAGCGCTGCTGCATAGGATTTGGTCGCGTAGACCTTCAACTTTCCGGCAAGCTCGGCAGCTCCGTCGAGGGTGCAGTCCTTCTCGAGGTGCGAAACCAGGCCTGGGGTAGTGAAATTGCCGAAGCGAGCGCGGTATTCCGGCTCGAGCACTTGAGACAGCAGTACCCCCAAACGGTCGTCGGGCTGAAGTTGCAACAGCGGCAACAGAATAGACACCGCAACTTCCCCTCCTCGTGCGGGCGAGAACAGCCGAAGAGGGTCCATCGTGACGTCCGGTGCTGCGGTATCGACGACCACCGCGTCGGTGATCGCTTCGGCCCACAGTGCGTATTCGCCCAGAGGGGTCCGGTCGACCACGATGACTTGGCCGCCGCGGTCGACGACCTGGTTACCGGTTGTTTTCAAGTAGCCGGACTTGCCTGATCCCAAGTTGCCACACACTCCCACCGAACCCGAAACGTCACGTGACGCTTTCTTGGCGATGTCGTGGTGCACGACGCCAGTGCGGGCCGAGGAAATGTTGAGTGCGATCAGCGGGCCGTCTCCGTCGCCGAGATCGTTGCGGGTGACCGGTACGTACGCGGCGAAATGTTCGGATGTGGTGATCTGCGCGAACTCGTTGCAGATCGCCGGCGTCGGCACGCCGGGTGTCATTGCCCAGAACAGCTCCTCCTGGAATCCGATCGGTGACTGCAACCTGTAGGTCGAACCCTCGAACTCCTTCGCCAGCTCGCGCTGATATGCGATGGCCGTCTCTTCGTCCGCGGCGGCGACACAGAAGACGGTGGTGGATTGCACTTCCATCTCCATTGCGTCCGCCTCCAGAAGCGCGTTGTATTCCGCGAGGGCGACGGCAGCGTCGTCGAGGACGCTGCCGGTGCTCAATTCGTCTTCTCGCTGGGTGTATTGATCGTTCATCTGCACCAAGGCGCGGCGGTTCTTCTTCAGAACCTCCGATGCAGCGGAGTTCTTGAACCGAATTGCCCAGTCGACATCGACGCCGCCCAGGTTGTCCGCGAGGGTCAGGTACTCCGAGCCTGGAAACAGCGTGCCGCCCGAAGGAGTGGCGGCGAGCACCAGGAAGCACTGATAGCTGGCCGGCGGTGGCGTTACCTCCCACGGCTGGTCGACTTTGAGCACACGCGACAAGGTCGGCGCCTTGGCCCGCCAGCCCGATTCGGGGCGATCGCTTTGAGCCCCTTCGTCGAGCCGCGCGGCAGTGAAGGATCCTCGAGCAGTGCCTGCCGGATGATCTAGAGCGGTGGGCATGTCGGTATCGAGGCCGAGGCCGCGCTGCAGAGCATGTTGGTGCAGCCACACCATCTGGGAGGGGGTTGCGGGGGTCGCATCGTAGAAGGCAGGGATGGCCGCGGCGATCTGCGCGGCCTGAGCTGCGCGGCGTTCTCTCTCCTCGACGGGAATCGACGAGGGCGGCATCCCCAGCAGATCGGCCACCGAGGACCATGCGGCGGACGTTGCGGCCTTGACGGTGTCACCGAAGCCGTGGTTGGCCAGGGGGATGGACAGCCAGTAGATTCGCTGGCCGGGTCGGATCTCCTCCAGGCGGTCGATCGTGGCGTCGCATTCGTCTGCCCACGCGGGATGGAGATCGAGATCGACACCCCGTTCCATGCGCTCGACGATGGTCATTGGGTCCAGACTGACCGCGACACTGAGCAGGAGAGATTCGCCAGGAAGAGCGCGCAGCAACATCTTGTGCATCGCCCGCGCGGTCTGTCGGTCTTCGATCGGCCGGTACCCGTACGGGATTCCGGTCAGGACGTAGTCCGCCCAGACGACTCCGGAGCGGGTCCAGCGCAAGTTCGAGGTGACGAGCCGGTTCGGTTGTTGCATTACGCCTTCTCTCGGGTCGGGGTGGGGGCCGCTGCAGCCATGGCAAGCAGCTGCTGAACGCTGCTCGCCGGTGCCAGGTTGGCGACGCCGAACGCTTCGGCCAGGGCTGGACTCTGCGAGCGCTGGCGTTCGCCGTCCGATCGCGGCCGGGCTGGCGCTGGTGCGATCTTTCGCTCCGGCCGCGGTTGGGTCAGAGGTCTGAATGCTGGTGCGGCCGGCGCTGCGTTGTCGTCGAGCTCCACCGGTGCCGCGGCGTTCTCTACTCGATCGCTGGATGCTCTGATGACTGCTGGTTCACTGATAGCAGCGTCGTGGCTTGGCGGGGTGTCGAGGATGATCACCGACCCCAGTACCGCGTGAGGGCGTTTGATCCGGATCGGCTCGCCATTGATCCTCGACGGTGACATCGCCCCGGTAGCCGCGCGCCCGACACCCCGGACTACTGAGATCGGATTCCGTGCTCCCTGCGGCAGCCTCCCCAACGCCCACAGGGTGCCGCCGGTGACACCGAGGAAGATGACACCGTTGGTGATGACACTGCCCTGCGCCCACAGCGACTGGGTCAGCCACAGCAGTCCGCCTGCAATACCCGCGCCGACGAACTGGGTCAGGGTGTAGGGGCCACCGGGGATCTTTCGGCCGTCTGGCGCTTTGCCGATCAGCTGCGGAAAATTGCGCGCTTTGGTGAACATCTTGACCACGCTCCGCGAGGAGGCCTGCTGTTCGGTCATGGTCGGTCACACTCCTGCGGGGGTCGTTGAATCGAGGTGTTCGTGAGTTGGCCGAGCAGTGTCAGATGAACGCCGCGATCGGATCGGGCACCACGACGACCTCGCTGCTTTGTGGCGAGGCGGAGCCGGGAAGCTCGTCGCCGACACTGTCTTTGACGGCGGTGATGTTCCACATCACCCAGATCAGTGCCCCGCCGACCACGATCGCCACCAGTGTTTTGGCAATGGCGAAGTGACTTTTGAAAGCAATCGCGGCGATGAACCCGGCGACGCCGACGCCCACGAGAGTGCGGATGAGGCCCTGCACCTCCGCACCTTTGTTGTTGGCCCATTCGATGATTCCTTCGGCGACGACGGTCGACGACGGATCGGCCAGGATCGAGGTAATGGTCATTGTTCGTACCTTTCGGATAGGGGGAGCAGAGCGTCAGTTCGGTTGAACGGGCGCTGCGGGAACGGAGGAGGTAGTGCTGGCACCAGTCGAGGTCGGCACCGCAATGGTTGGGGTTGCTGCGCTGAGTCCGGTCGAGTTCGCGAGCAACGGCATCGGGTCGAGCGCGGATACTTCCCACCGGCCACCCCGGGCGATCGCTGTCAGCGGGTATTGCACGGTCGAGGTCTGCGCTCGGTCCGTGGCTGTGACGGTCGCGGTGGCGAGCACCCGTACCGTCGCACCATCTGCCGGGGATCCGGACGCACCCGCCGAGAAGTCGGTGTCCGAGACGAGGTCGGTGATCTGGACACTGGTGTACGGCGCGGGGGTGACGGCACGGATCGGTGTGCCGGGTGAGGTGTAGCGAGAAATTTCTCCGGCACCGGCAACCATTGCCGAGAGGAACTGGCTGATCGACTGGGTGAGCGAGTGATCGAGGCCGACTCGGAATCGGTAGCCGAGTGTGAGGTCACCGCCGGTTGCCGGGGCCGCCACAGCAGCAGGGACTGCTGCAGCCCGCGCGTCGTCTCCCACGAACACGACAGGGACCGAGAAGTATCGACGTTCCGGCTTCGTCGCCGGGTCTGCCCCGATCGGAACCACCGAGACCGACACAACGATCGCGTAGTTCTGGCCGGCCGCCTGTAGCGGTCCTCCTTGCGATGTCGATCCTGTGGGACCCTGATTTCGCGCCGGCGGGTCGATTGCTTTCACGCTCGCGATTCGAGGTTCGGACGCGGTATAGCTCGCCTGAGCCGGAAGCGACATGCCGTCGGTGCGGACGAAGCGCGCGAGGGCTTTCTCGTCTCCTCGCTTGGATTGCAACCACGTCAACACGAAGTCCTGCGCGAGGTCGGTCGCTGCTGCTTCGCGGGCTGTGTCGATGACCGTCTGAGGGTTTGCCTTGCTCTGGATCGGCGTCGTGGACCCGACGCCGGCCAAGACGAGAACCAGTGCCACCACTCCGGAGCCGATCGCCGCGAACAGACCCCACTTCATCGCCTTGGTCGCGACCGCTTGCTTGCCGGCCCACTGATGAAGCTCGGTGGCCGGCGCAGCTTCTGTCGGCTTGTTCGAGCCCTTCTTACGGAGATGGATCTTCATGAGATCTCCTCGTGCCGAGACGGCTCGACCGTGGCGGGTACGAAGCCCTCGTCGACCAATCGCAGAGCGCCTCGACCCCGGGTCGCCATCATCCGTTCGAGCGCTGCCCGCGCCTGCTCGGCCGGCTCACCGAGCACGACCTCGCGGACGCGGCTGGCGATCTCTGCGCTGAGCGGATTGTCGCCGAGTTGCGCCGCGAGGCCGCGGATCTCTTCGGACACCGAGTGCACGCGAGCGGTGTCCGAGAGCAATGCGGCCGACGGATCGTGGTCGTCCATCCGGGGTCCTCCTGTCGGTAGCCCGCCGTGTACGGGCTTCTGAGAACAGGTAGATCCCTTCGCGGGCGGGTCTGTGACAGAGGCGACCGGAAATTTCTCGAACTTTTTTTCACCGCCCCGCTGCGATTCGTCGGGCTGTTATCACCGTCGCCGTGTAACCGCAGGTCACAGCGGTCTATGTCGAACGCGGGGCGCTGCCGTTTTCTGGTTCCGCCGGACCCGGCGGGTATAACAGCTCCGCCTTTTCGAGTAAGAATCCGCAGCTCAGCGGATATAAGGCGCTGTTTGTGTCAGAGGCGATCGAACTTCAGTTGCCTCTATCAGGAGCGCCCCAGTGACCTCGCCGCAGCCTTCCTCGCATTCCTCCACCCCACTCGGATACAGCACATCGCTGTTTACGACGATCAACGCCGAGTGGACCAATCTCTGTGTCGACGCTCTCGCAGGCCGCGAAGTCCGCACGTGGGCCGATCGACACCCCGCATGGTCGTCCGCTCGCTCCGTGGCCGACATCGCTGAGCTTGCCGCTCAGGACAGTGACGCCACCCTGTCCCTTCTGCTCACCGAGCACAGTGCAGGCAGCGCCCTCGCCGGCACAGTTTTGGTCCGGTTGATGCTCCCCAAGCTGGTCCGAATCCATCGCTACGCGCGGCTGGACGGAACCGATCACAGCCGCGAAGAACGTGCCTCGCGTACCATCGCCGCGTTCTACGAGGTGATCGCTTCGCACCGTCCCGGCGGCACTGGGATTGCCGGGGCACTCTCGCTTCGGACGCTGGGTCTGATCACCAAGACCTGCGAATCTGCGGTGGAAACGCCGGCCGAACCCGACCAGCTCCACCGGGTTGCCGACGGATCCGATGACCGCACGACCAGCAATCCGGGGGAGGTATCGGCACGGGAATTGCATTCGGTTCTTGCATGGGCAGTGCAGTCCAAGACCATCACTGCCGACGAGCACTCACTTCTGATCCGTGCATATCTCGTCACCGAAGGTGCCGATCTCGCATCGCTCGCCGTCGAGGAGAACTGCTCACCGGCAGCCCTTCGACAGCGCTTGAGCCGCGCTGTCGCGCGAGTCCGCGACGGAGTAGCAGCACGCACCGGCAACACTCCCTCGCCGGGAAAGCGGACGTTCTTCTACACCCGATCACACCATGAGTCCGCCTTGGCGAGCTGAAGTCCACCTGCACCAACCCCGCTCTCACCTACAAAGGACGCACATCATGACCGCATCTCGTACACGCAAGAGGATCGTTGTCAGCGCAGTCGGGCTCGCCGTCGCTGCCAGCATCGTCGTCATTCCCTCCGCCATTGCCGATCCGCAAGCCGGTGCTCCGGCATGCCCGGACAACATCTTGGTGGCCATACCCGGCACCACGGAAACCAACGAGCAGGCCGATCCGAATGTGCCGGTCGGAATGCTCCGCAACGTCGTGGACCCACTCGACTCCGAGTTCTCATCCCAGGAACTGCAGACATACACAGTTCCCTACGTCGCGACGATCGTGAACGACAAGGCCCAGACCTACGGAACCAGTAAGAAGGAAGCGATCGATCGCGCATCGCAACACATCTCCGAGAAGGCAGCCGAATGCCCGAGCACCAAGTTCGGGCTGACCGGCTTCTCCCAAGGGGCCGACGCCGCGGGAGATCTAGCCAGCAAGATCGGAAACGGCGAGGGCCCGGTGAGCGCCGATCGCATCTTTGCCGTGGGCCTGATGGCCGACCCCGGCCAGAGCCCGACCGCCGGCGTTCAACTCGGAACCAAGACCACCGGCAACGGCTTCGTCGGTGCGCGACCCAAGGGATTCGGAGCTCTCAACAACGTCACCGCCAGCGTGTGCGATCCCGACGACACGTACTGCAACACCCCCGACGACGCCATCGCCACACAGTTCATCGGGCAACTCGGATCGAAGATCGACGCCACCGATCCCGCGTCTTCGGTCGCCGGAGTCGTCACCACGCTTCTCGGTCTCGACGGCCAACCCCTGACCGACACGCTCGGCAAACTGAACACCGCAGTGACCACAGGCAACATGCTCACCGTGCCGCAGCTCGCACTCGACCTCGCCGGCAACGTCTCAACACTGAGCGCAAAGGTCGCAGAAATGACCATCCCCGGGGCAGACATCGCCCCGATGGCCACCACCGTCTCGCAGCTCACCGATGCAATCCACCGCGGTGACATGTTCGCCGTTCCGGCACTGCTGGCGACCCTCACACCCCAAGTCATCAGCTTCGCGAGCCAATTCAGTTCGATGATCGGGACCGTGGTGTCCAAGCTGCCTATCAACGAGTACATCGCGATCGGCACCACCGCAGCGCGGATCTCCACCAACGCCGCGGCCCAGAACTATGTGGCTCTACCGGCCGATCTCGGCAAACTCGTGGGCCAGGTCAACAACGCGGTCCGCAAGACCCTCCGCGCACTCCCCCTCGACGAGTTCCCCCTTTTGAACCGGCTGGCCGATAATCTCACCCCAGGCCGCGTGCTCGACGAGGTGCTCAACTACGCCACCTCGCTCGCCACCGATTCGCACAACTCCTACGCGAACGAACCGATGGCCGACAACGGTCGAACCGGAGCGGACGAGCTCACCAACCTCTTCCGCACCCGCATCACCAACCCCACGGCACAGATTGCTTCGTAGCCGACCCACCTCCCTACTCGAACACAAGGAACCGTCACGATGCTGACAGAGCTGGACGACCCCGACACCGACATCGCTGTCCGCATCGACGTGCACGACGCTGGGGGTACCAAAACGTGGCACCCCCAGCGCGACGGTCATCTCCTCCTGAACGCCGATCCCGCGGCGTCGACGCACCTCGCACACACCCTCGCCGACACCCTCAGCGGCCACTCTCCGCACGTATGGATGATCACTGGCCCGTCCAGAACCCCCACGTTCTCGACCACCGCGGACACCGACCCGGACCCTGTCGACATCATGGATTCCGTTTGGCGATTCACAACCCAACGCAAAACTCTGATCGACAACGGTCAAGCCACAACCCACGACTTCACCCCCGCATACCTCGTCATCGACTCCCTCGAAGGCGTCGTAGACACCCTCCGCCTCACCTGCAACCGCAGTCTCCAACTCCTGTCCGTCCTCGCTCACCGCGGACACCGCGCCAACGTCTACCTCGCCACGATCACCGATCTCAACGCCCCACGCATCTCCGAAGCGTTGCGGAATTTCGCTGAGCCTCGTCTGCGAGACCGGGACTGTCTGAATAACGGTTGATCCGCTGACCTTGCGTGGCGCGGCCTCACGGAACCGGTGCCTGGTCAATCACGCCACGGAACGAAGGTGGGATTCGAGCGTTCTGATCCGTTCCCGGCCTCGGCCGATGTCGTAGCGGGAAGCTCCGTGCGGCAAAGCAAACTCGATGTTCAGTCGACCGCCATACCCATGGACGATGTAAACAGGAAAGGAAAACCCAGCTGGCGCGGGCCGGCAGTCCTCGAGTTTGAGTCCTGCGGGCGATCGCAATGGTGGAACCGTGCCTCCATTGGTGCAACGAACCTCGTTGGGTTCAGGCAACAGCACTGCCATCTTCGCGGCTGTCAGGGCTTCACTTTGGAGGTGGCCGGCGGCGAGATCGATGTGCAATTCCTCATTTAAACTGCGAGCCAGATCCACGATTTCTACGGACTCGGCCGTAGCCCGATAGACGGGGAAGCCGACAATATTTGTTCCCGCGGTGGAATCCACTGCAGGTGTGACGTGAGGCCTGAGGTCCACAATAAAATGGTAGGCGATGTCGGCGAGCCGAACACTTCTCAGATCTGACTCGGTCCGCATGATAGCGGCAGATACTAGGCCGTTTACCGTAACTCCATGGTGACGTCCGAAGTCGATGAGCCCGGTCGTGACTCGCCTGCTCAAACGACAACGCAGTTGGGTCATCGCACGATGTGGCTCGGTATAGCCAGCCGTCGGCGGCCTGTTTAATGCCGACTCTAATGGTTCGTCATTGCCGACATCGGGTGTGTCGATTCCTCTCTCGGAGAACAGCTTTTCCAGCGACTCGGGATAGCCATGAACAACCGCGTCAGGGGTCTTTCCTTCCACAATGTCGGTGTAGAAAGACCACAGATCGCTGAGCAAATCTACAGAATGGCGACCGTCGGCTATGCAGTGGTGGGTTAGTAAAGTCACACTCGCGCAGGCGGAATCGCCGACGACGTGTAGCCCGGAAAGGGCGCGGCCCGCACTGAGGTTCACCCCGCTCAGCGGCTGACCGGGATCCCCTGTGTGCACGCTGAGGCCGGGCAGCGGACCGGATGGTTTGACGATCATATGGTCTCCATCGATCGTCTCCACGTGCGCAGCCAACACAGGATACGAGCGTCGCAATGTCGCAAATGCCGCCGAGAGCCCCGATATGTTCAAATCGCCGCGAGCCCGCACCGAATACCCGATGAAAACTCCCAAGTCGACGTAGAGCGCCTCACTGGGAGCGAGCCCCCGAATAGAGTAATCCACAGTCACCACAAATTCCTGTCACTTAAATTGCTGTTCGATAGGGGACGTGCAGCTCGATGATCACGAGCCCGGCACCACCAGGAGCGTTTCTGATCATGGGATGGCCTCGGGAGATGGCGCGAACGAGCACCAAAACTAGAACTCACGAAGGTTGTCACGTAGATACACCGACGAATATCCCACCCGCGTTCGCCCAATTCGTTGTAAAGCTGGCACGAGGCCGTCGGTAATCTCAGCGATGAATCGGCGGGTGAGCGAGTTCGACCCGGTATAAATCAAGAATCCGTCACCGCCTACCTCGTCGACGATCTCCCCCATGCGCTCCGCTACGTGATCAGGCGTCCCCACCAGTTCGATAGACGGAGCGAGGTAATCAATGGTCAGCTCGCGCAGAGTTTTACCGCTACCGTGCTGCAGGAAGCTCTCCAGTGATGACTGCTCGCCATTGGTTGTCAAGTCTTGCGGAGGTACTTCGTCGAGCGGAAACTGAGAGAAGTCGATGTCGGTGACGAAAGACAGTTGCAAAAGAATGTTTTCGATGGCCCGGTCGCTGGTCATTCTCCGTTTATTCGCGGCCTGAGCCTCATCCATAGTGGCACCGAGTACTGGCATCGCGATGAAGAGAACCTTGATGTCGTCAGGGTCTCGACCGTGTGCCTGCGCCCGGTTACGGACATCGTCACGAAACTCCCGCATCGTCTCCACGGTGTTGACGTTGGCAACAATCGAGTCGGCGTACTTCGCGGCGAAGTCGCGGCCCTTGGGGGATCCGCCAGCTTGGACGAAAACTGGTTGCCCATTGGGTGGGTGCACCGTGTTGAGCGGACCCGCCGAACGGAAATGCTCCCCAGTGTGGTTCACTGCCCGAACAGTGCCGGGCGCAACATAAGTCCCTGACTCGCGGTCACGGACGATGTTGTCTCGATCCCAGGAATTCCATAGATCTCGGACAAGGTCGACGTACTCATGTGCTACCTCGTAGCGCTTGTCGTGCGGCAGCAGACGATCCATGCCGAAGTTGCGCGCGGCCTGATCTTGACCGGTGGTGACGATGTTCCATCCAAAGCGCCCACCAGCGATGTGGTCGACCGTAGAGACAGTGCGTGCCAGCATGTATGGGGGATAGAAGGCCGTCGACATCGTAGCGATTACGCCTATGCGGTCGGTCGCGGCCGCGATCACCGACGCCAACGGCACTGGGTCGTGTTTCGGCACCCACAGGGCGTGTTTCAGGTACGCATCGAAGGATCGCCCGTATGCATCGGGTACCGACACCGTGTCCTCGAACATCATGTAGTCGAATCCTGCGCGCTCTAGCGACTTCGCCATCTCGACATAGAATCGGCCATCCCATGGCTCTTCAGGCGGCGAGAAGTCGCCGGTGAAATCGTTAGCAAAGAAACCGACAAACCAGCCTAGGTGAAATTTTCGTACAGACATCGACGTGCCTCCAAATTTCGTATACGGACGAACTGGGTGGAACGTGAGCGATATAGAATGCACCGAGGACGGAGCAGATCTACCGGCCAGGCAGAAGTCCCACTAATTAGGGTGAGCGAATGGCCGCGATAGCCCCCTCGATGTCTTTGCAGACGATTACGCGAGACCGGGTTGCGGGGGTGATAAATCCTTCGACGGCAGCGTGCTCGATGTAGGAGAGCAAGGGGCGGTAATACTCGTTGTCGTTCAGCAGTACACAGGGTTTATTGTGAAGCCCCAGGTGTGACCACGTAAGGACCTCGAAGAACTCTTCTGCGGTTCCGACACCGCCGGGGAGGGCAATGAATGCGTCACCGAGTTCGGCCATGAGAGCTTTGCGTTGGTGCATGTCATGGACGACGTGTAGTTCTGTCAGTCCATGATGCGCAGCCTCGGGTATCGCAGTGAAGCTCTCAGGGATCACGCCAACGACGGTTCCGCCGGAGTCCAAGGCCGCGTTCGCGAGGGTGCCCATGAGGCCGACTCGGGCGCCACCATAAACGAGGCGCAGCTTCGATCTAGCAATCGCACGCCCCATCCCCTCTGCGAGCTGTCCATATTTGGTCCCGCGCCCTGGCATAGCTCCGCAGAAGACCGTGACGCTCTTGGGGGTCGGGCGGGCCTGTGCCGAGACCGTAGTCGCGGGCATTGGTCGAAGGTTCATCAGTCGAATGACATTCTGTATCCAGGGGCGAGGATCCTGTATGGGTCGAAGCGACGCTTAGCCCGTGCGATGGCCTGCCATCGCGAACCGAAGTGCGTACACCAATCTCCCGGTGACATGGGGACAGCATTGACTGCGTAGGCCACCCCGCCTACATCCCGAGCCTGTTCATAGAGCAGGCGGTTGCTGGCAATCATTCGGGCTTCGGCCCCTGGGGATGCTGTTCGAAGTACGGCCAACATGAAGAATGTGTCGCAGTGAGGAATCGGAATGAACGGTGCGGTGATCGGTGTTGTTGGAATCGGGTAAACCATGATCAGCCCGGAGTTTCCTAGGTCATCCGTCAATGAGGAGCTGGTAGTTTCGATGAACTGCTCGATCTTGTCTGCCGGGATCAGCAGGCTGGCCCATGGATGTGGATAGAACCACTCACCTGTGTGCCGAAGATCAAGCTCCTGATCCGCCATACGGTTGATAAAGTCACCATAATCTACGTCCGAGTTGTATTCGGCGCACGAATCGTATTGGAGCGATGACAACAGCGCATCGTCGTCTGGCCTTCGTGGTGGGGTGAAGTACTTGGCTAGGTCCAGTCGATAACGTAAGTGGCCGTCGGCATCGACACGAATTCGTCCTTGTACATGGTCGAATAGTCTGTTGGACATGGCGCGGAGTTGGTCGCCAAGGAATACGCCGAGGTTGGAATACTGCAATTTGTACTGTCGAACCGACTCGTGAGCAGCGGTCAGACGGATTGTCGCGTTGACGATTACGCCGAATTGACCGAGGCCGCCGCGCACGGCGTCGAAAAGTTCACTGTTCGATACGGCGGAGCATTCCCGAAAATCTCCCGATCCGGTAACTACAGCAAGAGAGTCCACGTTGTCGGTTTGCAAGCCAAAGCCGTGACTCGATCCCCCGAAGCCGCCGACCGAAAGCGTTCCGCCGACGGTGGTCCCGAGATAGTCGGTGAGTACCGGAGGGGTTTGCTGGCGGCTGAGCGTGGCAGCGACCACGTCGCTCCATCGCACACCCGCATCGATCGTGGCCTGCCCCGATCGAACGTCGTGGACGGTGTTGAACCTTTTCATGTCCAGCACGACTCCGCCATCTGCCTGGCATTGCCCGTAAGTCGAGTGTCCGGATCCGCGCACCGCGAGCGATAGGTTCCGCGCCGCGGTGTAGCGCAGGGCTTCCTGCACGTCGGCCACGGTCCGTGGCACGACAACGACGGACGGTTTCGCATGGATGCAGTTTCCGAAATCAGCCCCGGCGGATGTCAGGTGCACGTCGTCGGTGTGCCAGATCCCGCTCATCTGGCGGTCACACCTGGGGCACCGAAGGTTCTTAAAAATATTTCCTGCTGAAGGACGCCGTGCTCGACATACCGGCCACCCATTGATGCCGCCAGTTCGTCGAGCACCTCCGTGGTGAGGTCTCGGTTGGCCAACTCCTCTGGTGTTACGGAATGCGTGGCGCACCAGTCGAGTACACAGTCCAGACCCGCAACCGAGGCTATGAAGTTGTGCTGATCGCCTAGAACCCACGCTTCCGCCAGTTCGGTGAGTAAATTCCTGCCCGTTGAATCTCCCCGTAACATTTGTCGTGCCCTTGCGCACTGCTGGGCAAAGTAGTGTTGCCTATCAGGAATAGGCATAACATTCACGACAGCTGGGAACGGTAGGTTGGATATCGTTTGCGCGAATCGAAGAATGAGCGATATCGAACCGCCCTCCATTACCACCGCTTCGCCGCGATCAACGTACGAGGTCAGTACTTTTATCAGCCGGTCAAAGGCCTCGTCCGGATCGAAGTTGCCCTGATGTATGGTCCGGTTGTCGAGCCAAACGCGGTTGAGCCCTTCCACTTTCGCGTCGAACGCTCGACCACTGGTGACCAGGAGATCGGAGTAACACTGGATACGGTCGGCAACAACAATCGGAGCCGAGTGACTCAATGCCAACTTGCTCGCTTCGGCGCTCTTTCCAATTCCGGTGGCACCGACGATTGCGTATACGCCGGGTTCCCATCGCACCCGATCAAACCTTGCTTGCGTCTGTGCCATGGTTGATTCCTTCATCCCGATTCCTTTCTCTCGCGGGTCGTGCTCAGCCGAGGAAGGAATTGATCGAATTACTCAGGGAACGGGCGTCAAGTCCGTGAATGTGGTCGTGGTCGTCGGGGGTTCCGTAGTGGCGATCTTCCATCTCACGTCGAACGCCCAGGGAGAGCAGCCGATGGGGATGGCTGACGAGACTGGACGAGACTTGGTGCGCCGAGGTGCCTGCCAGATAGGGCTCGACCAACACGACGTTCGGACGGTTCACGGCTTGCACCGCGGCACACAGGCCCGTGGCGTCGAAGGGGCGAATCGTCGCCGCGTAGAGGATGGTTACGTCGAGCATGGAGGTTGCCGACAGCACCGCATCTAAACAGGGCCCGACTGCGAGGACGACTCCGCGGGTGCCGTACTTGATAGGTGTGAACGATGTCCCTCGGACCGCATGGGGGTAACGGTTGACCTGACTCGACAGCCGTAGGTAGACCCGTCCATCGCCTGGTAGCGATTCGAGGAGAAGATCGGCGGCCTCCTGTGGATGGCCTGGCACGTGAACTGTCCAGTTGGGCATCGAATCGATGACGGTGATATCGCCCGGGGTGAAATGGGAGAAGGCGAACTCCGACAAGTCGTAGGAGGCTCCCCAACTGACCAGGACTGCGCCGACATCTTGCTGGGCGAAGTTCAGCTTTATTTGTTCAAGAGGCCGCTCGACGAGAAAGGCGGCGACTGTGTGTACCACGGGTCGCATGCCACACATGGCGAGCCCGCCGGCTACCCCCATCATCAGCTGTTCCCTGATCCCTACGTTGATCACGCGGTTGGGATCTGCGATCGCGGCCGCTTTGAAGAGGTGGGCTCCGATGTCGGCCAGCACAACTACGGCGCGGGGGTCTGTTTCCAATGCACCAGACATGGTCGTTCCGAATGCGGTCCACATGTCAGTGTGGTTGAAGGACTTTGGTTCTTGCGTGTCTGCGGAATTCATGGCGATTCATCTCTGCTGAATGGACGAACGGGCCGATTGCCGAGTCACGGTGGCGACCACCGCGAGCGGTCTGTCGTTGTGATCTCGATTCAGTGCCGCAGCGATCTCCTCATGGTCAGCACCGTTGATGTTGATTGTGTCCCAACCCTCACCGTCGAACCGTTTATCGATTCCATGCGGCCAACCCATACTTGCCGTGCCGTTGTCCAGGACGATGACCGTCAGTTGGTTCAAGCGCGCGCGTCCTGCAAAAGCCATCGCCTCGTGGTTGCTGCCCTCATCGAACTCTCCATCGCCGATGAGCACGAAGACTCTCGGTGCGTGACGATTTTGTATACGGAGTCCCATCGCGACGCCCACTGCGAGCGGCAAGCCATGGCCGAGCGAGCCACCCGACATTTCTACACCCGAGATTTTGGTTCGATCCGGCGCGAAGCCGAGTGGTGAGTTCTTTGTCGCCCAGGTATCGAGGAGCTCTGGTCGGAGGAACCCTTTGGCCGCAAGTACCGCGTAGTAGGCCATCGGGCCGTGACCTTTGGACAGCAAGAAGCGGTCCCTGTCGTCGTCGTCGGGGCTCTCGGGGGATACGTTGAGGATTTCGTCGTAGAGTACCCACAGCACGTCCATCGTCGATGAGGATGAGAACGAGTGCCTTTCGTCTCCCCGCATACGGGAGATCAGAGCAGGCAGATCGTCATAGCTGAATTCGGTTGGCTCTTGTCGCATCGCATTCTCTTCGAAGCGGATAGCAGTAGCTGGGCAGGAACGTGCAGCCGCGCGTACCAGCGAATGGTTGTCTGGGGAAGGTTTGTCCACGAGCAATGTGACTGTGCCGTCGTTACTCTGCTCGAAGACCTCGGGCGCGACGAGCACGCACTGACCGGAGCCGAAACACCTCCGCTCGTTCACGACGACTTTCATGACCGCTCGCTTCTCACCACGTCAGCTGTAGTTCTTCGAGGCCGAGAACAATGCTGGCGGAGCGGAGCCGAACGTCGTGCGAGGGTGAGAGGGCTAGGTCGGGAAAGCGCCTCAGTACCGCCGGCACGGCCGTGCGCAGGGTCATCCGAGCGAGTGAATGCCCAAGACAGAAATGGACGCCATGCCCGAAGGCGAGGTGACCGGCTACTCCCCTGGTGATATCGAGGTCGTCGGGTCTGTCCGTCAGATTGCTGTCGCGATTAGCGGCCAATAGGGACGGGATGACGAAAGATCCTGCCGGAATGGTCACCCCGGCGATTTGCACCTCGGTTACTGCCATGCGCGGTGGCTGCGAATGGGCGACCGACAACCACCGCAATAATTCCTCAATTCCGGAATTGACGCAGTTCGGGTCCTCGATCATCATGGCGGCTTGTTCCGGGTGATGCAAAAGGGCCAGTACACTGAGGCCGATCATGCTTGCTGTGGTCTCGTGTCCACCGAGCATGATCAGACTGATGATGCTGATAAGTTCGTCGGTGCTGAGGTTGTCGCCAATCTTGCGCGCCAGAATTCCCAACAAGTCGTCACCGGGTTGTTCCTGCGCACGGGTAACCAGGGTGGCCATGTATCGACGGTCTTCTCGCTGGGCAACCGCTCGTTGTTCTGCAGATGCCGACAGATCCAGGAGGCGTGCTGTTCGATCTCGCAATTCGTCGCGATCGGCATAGGGCACTCCCAACAGCTCACACAGTACGAGCAAAGAGACTGGTAGCGCGTAACGGTCCATAAGGTCGGCGGGTTGCCCGGCTTGCTCGAGACCATCCAATGCACTGTCCACTATCTCTGCGATGCGCGGCTGCAGGCGACTGAGCCGGTGCACTGAGAACTCCGCAGCAAGGATATGACGCAAGCGGGTGTGGTCGGGGGGATCGAGTCCGATGAGGTTACCGGCGCGCATGGCGGCTAGTTCATCTTCAATCACATCGCCGCCGCTGGGTATTGCGAACATTGGCGTGTGGGCGTTGCTGAACCGGTTTGAGTCTGCGAAGATTCGCCGGACGTCTTCGTAACGGCAGACGAGAAAAGCCGGGGCCCCGTAGAGTTCTCCTACTGGGATAACACCGTCGCGGTCACGGACCTGGGCGAGCTCTTCGGTCGGGTTCAGGCCGTTGCGTCGCATTTCTAAAGGTAAATCAGCCGTTCCGGCCATACCGGAATCCCTTCGATTGTTTGTAGAAGGACGAAGTGGCGCGCCGATGCCGAGGATCGCTGGCGCGTGGATAACTCGGATATCTCAGGCCACCGCTACAGACGCTCGCACGCGATAACCAAGTAGTCGATGCTGCGTTCGCGGAAGCCCTGGAGGAATGGTTCCTCGACACCTGTGCGCAACGCTGCCTGGTTGCGCAGGTCCCAGTACGGGATGGCTTCGTCGGTGTATCGCTGAACGTGATACGGCACCAGACCATTTGCTGCCAGAGTTTGGAAATAAGTACTGCGGGTGTGCATAGCGCACTGATATTCTTCGTCGATCAACCGTGATGCCTCGGAACGCTCAGCAACTACGTCGTTGCGGCACCAGGTGACTGCGACATAGCGGCCGCCGGGGCGCAGCAACCGGGCGAACTCGGTGAACGCCTCCCCTAGGTCGACACACATCGTGGTTTCGTTGGAGACGATGTAATCGAAGGTGTTGTCCTCGAAGGGGGCCTGAACCATGTTTGCGAAGTGGAATTGCACACGGTCCGAGCTCCCGCGTTCACGGGCCAACTTCTCTGCGAACTCGACATGGTGAGCGCAGTAGTTCACCCCGTCTACCCGGCAGCCGAATCGATCAGCGATTGTGAAGGTCGTTCCGCCTCGCCCCGATCCCGCGTCCATGACACGAGAGCTCGGTGAGACCTCCCCTAATGCATCGACGATAAGGTTGATTTCCAGCGACTCCATCCGGTGAAGTTCGCGCAGGATCAGTGACTCCCGCAGCTCCGCAGGTGCAGCGAGTACAGAGTGATCGTAGTCACCGATTCCGTAGTGGTGGTGGTACAAGCCGTCTTCAGTGCCCAGCAGCAGGTTGATATCGTCGGATTTTTTGGCATCCCAGTAGCGGCGCTGCTGTACGTCATGCTGGCCGAGGACTGCCACGTCGAGGTTCGGCATTTCAGGCTCCTTCAAGTTTGTGGTTTCCGGGTGGATGTCTCAGATGCGTTCGGCCGCAATCACTAGGTAGTTCAGTGAACCGTCGCTGTAGCCGCTGAGGAACGCATCCTCAACGCCGGTGCGGAGTTTGCTGTTGTTGCGTAGCTCCCAGTACGGCATAGCTTCGTGTGTGTACTGAGCCACGCGGTACGGAATCAGGCCGTTTGCCGCGAAGGCCTTGAAGTAAGTGCTTCGGCGGTGCATTCGGCATACGTAATGTTCATCGATCTGCCTTGTCGCGTCCGAGCGTGGGTCGACTGCGTCGTTGCGGCACCAGGTGGTCATTACGTAGCGACCGCCCCGTCGCAGTAGGCGGGAGAACTCGGCCATTGCTTCGTACGCGTCGGCGTACATCGTCGTCTCGTTTGAGACCACGAAATCGAAAGTGTGATCAGGAAATGGTGCCTGCAGCATGTTCCCGAGGTGGAATTGAACGCGGCTATCCCAACCGCGTTTGCGTGCGATCTGCTCGGCGAACGCGACGTGATGTTCGCAAAAATTGACGCCGTCGATTCGGCTCTCCGTCGCTCCAGCGAGACGAAAAGATGTTCCCCCGCGACCTGACCCGGCATCCATGCCGCGAGAGTTGGGCGGCAAAGGACCGAGGGCGTCGAGGATCAGTCCGACTTGATCATTCTCCATTCGATGCAACTCTCGCAAAATCGCGTTCTCTCGCTCCTCACCTACGGAATCCAGAATAGAGCGGTCGAAATCGCCAATCGCGTAGTGATGGTGGTAAAGATCATCATCAGCGCCCAGTAGGAGATTGATGTCATCGGTTGTTTTAGCGTCCCAGTGAGCTTTCAACTCACGTTCATAGCTATCGCGCGCATATTGATCTGCCGAGATCATCACAGTCTCCTTCTTCGGTTCTCCCCATCATTTCTGTATCTCAAGTCGACATGTCGAATGAACCATTGCGACCTGCAAGGTCGGCGACTTGATGATGTCTTCGACGCTACTTATCGAAATTAATTGCGGAAATACCTCCACAGCTCTTCGTCGCGAAGCGACAAAACTTTGGCACCGTGCGACAAGTGGGGTCGAAGTCCCCTACGGGGTCCAGTGCAGGTAGGCACCCATCTGCGCCGGCCGTGAGGAGACCATGGAAGCCGCAACCGGCCAACGATCAAGTCCTCGGAGTCGGGCCCTCCAAAGTCGACAACGACTACAGCCACGTCTACCGCGAGAACCCGCAGATCAATCGTCTTATGCCGTGAAGGCGATGCCCCGATCGGCGCGAGTGCGCGCGGACGTGACGGAGTTGCGTGGTAGCTACCGTGGACGGATAGCCGGACCGTCACTACCTCGAGCAAGGTCAAGAATTTTGTCTTGATGAATCCGTCACCCGGTCGTGTACTTGTTGCCCAGCGAGTTCGATCACGTCGACGCGGCGCGCCGGTACGAGAACCTTCGTTCCGGTCTTGACCACTCGGAATTGATCGGTGGATGTGTTCTCGAATTAGCTGGGTTCCGCGTAAAACCTTCTGAATTCCGAAGGCGAGCAACCCTTCAACTCGCGAAATAGCCGAGAAAGTCTCGACTGGTCACTAAGCCCCCACCGCGCACTGATGTCGCCTATCGGTATCTGTTGTAAGCTTGGGTCGATCAAATCGGCAGCGCACCTTTCAATGCGCTCATATGCTATATAAGCGGACAGAGTTCGCTCCTCTCGCTCGAAAGCGCGATGCAGCTGACGAACCGATACATGTAGTTTGCGCGCGAGTAGGTCGGGATTGAGCGTGGGATCAGAAAGATTCTTCTCGATCATCAAGCGCGCCGTCGCTACGAGGCCGGATTGCTGGTCAGGCGGTGCGTGGCCATGGGGCGGGTGCATTCCTTCCCACGCCAGTAATCGAACGGCTGAGATGACATTATGAGCCGTGAACGTGTTCAGCATTCCAATTTCTCTCGAAGTAGAATGTAAAGTATCTGAGAGTATTTTCCCCGTACCTTCAGCGTTTGGCACAACGCGAAGACCTCGACCCGAGGCGGCGTCGAAGTCTTCTCTTGAGCCCACCCTCTGCCGTAACGTGACTACCGCTAAACAGCTGGCACGGGTTACAGTCATTGTATAACTGTAATCGCTATAGTATAGGCCAATGCCTCCACTCTTCAGCGATATTTGGACGCCGTTCTGCGACAGAATTACTTCGCCCGATAAGACGTATTGAATCCTCACGGAGAATCGTGGATCGGCTTCGAGATCAACCTGTCGACGAGTAATTTCTCCTGGTCCGCACCGAATCGACGCTAAGCTGTCCCCATCGACTATTCGCGCAGTGAGTCGTGTCATACACTGTCGTTCAGGCGCGTGACACGCGGTTCCGTACACGGTGTACAGCTCGTGACTACGCTCTTCGCTAGATGCGTGGTCGGAAGTTTTGATCAGAGTTGTGGCATTGCGGTCGTTATGGGCATTGTCTCGGAACCTTTTTGAAGGTTCTCTATCGGTTGCAGCCATTTTCGCCCCCCGGCGCGAATCGTGTTCGGTCTTTAATTTGCTCATGTCCAGAGTCCGGCAGAACCGGCAACATCAACGGCCACAGGCGACGTGCTGTAACGGCTTCGACAGGTCGAGGCGTCGAGGCCGGATGCCCACTCCACGTTACTGCGGCCTGTTGGTGAAGTGATTGGAGTGATCTCTATGTGGTGTAGTCCGCGTTTATTCGAATGTATTCATCGGTGAGGTCGCAACCGAACACTCTCCAGGTGTCGGTGCCGATTCCGAGGTCTACGTTGATCTCGACGGTGGCAGTTGCAAGGTGTTCACGAACCACCTCGACGGTGTCGTGCTGGTCGAGTGACGAGCTCGGATACACATCGATGTCCGCGAATGCGACTCGGATTCTGTCGGGTTCTATGTCCACCTCGTTGCTACATTTTCCGATAGCCATGAGAACTCGACCCCAGTTGGGGTCTTCACCGTGGATCATCGTCTTGACCAAGGGAGAGTTGATGATCGACTTCCCGACCACGCGCGCTTGGCGCTCGCTCGATGCACCCGAGACCGTAGTGACGATCAGCTTGGTCGCACCTTCGCCGTCGCTGGCAATCATTTTCACCAGATCCGTGCACACTTCCTCGAGAGCCTGCTCGAACTCGGTATCGGGTACCGGGCCGGCGGCACCATTGGCGAAGACCGCCGCTGTGTCGCTGGTGGAGGTGTCGGTGTCGATCGAGACCGAGTTGTAGGTGCGGTCGACAACGTCACGAAAGATTCGGTTGAGCGTGTCCTGGGGGACGTCGGCGTCGGTGAAGACAAACGACAGCATGGTCGCCATGTCCGGTTCTATCATCCCGACGCCCTTCGCGATTCCAACGATGGTGCTGGTGCCGACGGCTCGTTCGGAGACCTTGGCGCGGGTGTCGGTGGTCATGATCGCTCGGGCCACCGCGTGCGCGTCGAGTGGTGTTCCCTGGCCGAGCCCGTCGAGTCCGGCGCGGATGGTGTCCATCGGATATTGCACTCCGATGACTCCGGTGGAGGCCATTATCAGGGCATCGGGTTCGATTCCTACGGTTCGTGCGACGGATGCGCGTATCTCGCTGGCGTTGCGGAGCCCTTCCGCGCCGGTCGCGACGTTGGCGTTCTTCGCCAACACGAGGACCCCGCGCGGACTGGTCTGCTCGATCGAGGTCTTGCTCAAGGTGACGCAGGGGCCCGCGAACAGTGACTTCGTGAAAACGACCGACGAGGTGCACGGCCTGTCGGAGATGACCATGGAGAAGTCGTCTTTACCTTCGTCTGCCAGTCCTAAATGGGTTGTCCAGCAGTGAAACCCTTGTGGGGACGCGGCGCTCATGTCTGCCCTTTCTGATCCGTGTGATGTCGAACTCAGGACGCTCTGCACCATGCCAGCAATGCGCGCCGGTCGGGCTTGCCGACAGACGTTTTCGGCCAGTCGGACATCAGAGTGATCTTTCCGATGAGACCGCAGCTGTTCATCACTTCGGTGACGCGAAGGTGGATTCGTCCGAGGTCTGCCCCGGTGGGTGCCAGGCGGCACAGTACTGTCGTCGGTGTGTCTGCTCCTGTGGCCGTTGGGGCGAAGACGACGACCTCGTCGACCTCGTCGAGTGCGGTGATCTCGTCGACCAGGACGCCTGCCGAACAGAGTTGACCGTGGTTGTTTGTCCATACGTCATCGATGCGGCCCAGGACGTTGATGGCACCGTTGTCGTGGACCATCACCGCGTCCCCGCTTCGATACCAGCCGTCCGTGAATGCGCTCTGTGTACGGTCCGGGTGTCCCCAGTAGCCTTCGGCTCGGTGCGCTCGGCGGAATTCGGGCTCGCCCACTCGATAGGTATCTGCGTCGATTCCGTGGATGGGGCGCACTCGCATCTCCACCCCGGGTAGGGGCCGCAGTTCGGCCGCGCTCTGCAACTGTGGCCGCAGATCTGCGCACATGATGCCGCACTCGGTGGCCCCGTAGAGCCTGCGTAGGTGGACCCCGCACCGCTGGTGGATCAGTCGCGCAGTGGTCGGCGTCAGGAGAGCCCCGCCCGTCAGTGCGGTGGTCAGGTGTTCACCCATTCGCTCCGATGCCGCCGGTGACGCTGCGATCGCGTCGTAGTGCGAGGGAAGGGCGCTCATATAGGTACCGTTCCAGTCGCAAATCGCTCTCGCGTGGGCAGAGGCCGGGAGACCGGCGTCGAGGTGCACCGTGGGTGCTCCCGAGAGCAAGCCCGCGAGAACGTGAACGTCCATCCCGTGCGCGAAATCGAGGGGGTGGATGTTGATGATCACATCGTCGGCTGTCAGACCGAGCTGCTGGCACCAGTCGGTGCGGTCGGCGAACAGCGATTCCTCGGTCCAGTACACCCATTTCGGCTCACCACTCGATCCGGATGTTTCGAGGATTCTTCCTCGCACGGTGTCGTGCTCGGTCACGTCGCATTGACGCGTTGGGTTGCAGTATCGGAGCTTTCGGGTTGCTGCATCGAACACGGAGGCCAGTTCGGGCAGGTCGGGGTCGATGTCGTGGTCGGTAATGGCGTGCCAGCGGCGGCCCAGTGCGCTCAGTCGGTCCCATGCTGGATGCCGCGTCCGGCTCGCCAGGTGCACGCCGCCGGCGGCCATCGTTCCCAGTAGTGCTGCAACGAAGTCTGCGGCCCCGGGGTGATGATCGACGACGACCACGTCGCCTTCGTCGATCACCGGTGCCAGTGCATCACGCCATGCCATCGCCGCGGCCGACAGCTCCCCGAACGTCGTATGGCGTCGTCCCTGGTGAAGTGCGTCCTGATCCTGTTGGGGCATGCTGTTCAGTGCGGCGAGGAACCCTCGCGCGTCAGACATTGATCTGTCCTCGGAACAAGTGTCTGACGCTGCCCGGTTCGATCGTTGTCCGCCCGTGCAGAACCTGTTCGTTGTCGAGGACGAGAAGATCACCCGGGGCCCAGTCGTGCGAGTAGAAGCTGGTACTGCCCCGCAGGTAGGAGTCGAGCCGTGCGAAGACGGCCCGGCTGTCTTCTTCGGTCGAGCCCGCCAGACGGACCGACCATCCTGCGGGGGTGGTCCGTTCCTCGGTGAACGGGAGTGCCACGTTCAACCGCGTTGTCCCCGTTGCTGATCGCACTGCAGGTGGAATCGACAGCCAGCGGTGCGCGACGTCGGGAAAGTGGGATTGGTCGGTGACGTAGTACTCCCAATCCACGTCGGTCACCGTGCTCAGGTCCGGTGGGAGTGTTGCATCGAGTAGATCCGATTGCAGACAGAGTTCTGTGCGTCCGGATCCTGTGGGCTGATCGACTGCATTGCAATACAGCGCAATGTATTTGGGACAGGTCCCGACAAGTGTGCCGTCGGTGTGCAGAGGCAGGGCACTGCGCCCGGTGACGACGCGGTCCGGTAGCGGGCTTGCGTCGAGATCGAGCAGACCTGCGCTTCCGGTGCCGAACCGATGTGTGGCGAGAGTCCCGAGCCCCTGCACGAAGACCTCGAAGTCGCTTCTGCCGAAGTCGACGTCGCCGACCAGAGCGAATCCATCCCGGGTGGCCACTGCCGCGAGATCTCCGGGATCGGTGGCCGTCACCGCTGCTCACCGCCGACCGCAACATCGTGGTTTCCCAGAGGGACCTCATCGAGGGTCTGTGCCCGGATTTGGGCACAGACGGCAGCCAGTTGTTCTCCGAGCGCGCCGTCCAACCCTGCTGACAAACCCGCCCCTTGGTGGATTGCGACTTTTCTCCCGAACGCAGTCTCACGGGGCAGTTGGTAGGCCGCGAGCTCGCGGAGGTAGTACTTTTCGATGCCGTCGACGGTCTTCAGCTGAGCGGGGACACTCTGTTGAAGGTGCAGTAGAGCAGGACTCCAGTACGGGTGGTACATGCGCGGCCCTGGGGTGAATTGGCCGGTCACCATCATTCCTGATGCGCTGGCGTCGTCGATACGTTCGTTCAGATCGCCGGCGACTGCGCCCATACCGAAATCGCTTCCGGCGTTGAGCAGATCGCTGCCGAGTCCGGTCACGAGGTCGGCACCACATGCTCGCGCCAACTCGAAGGCCACTGTCACCAGCAGATGCACGGTGATGACTTCTGCATCATCGGATTGAGTGTGCTGCATGCACGGGTAGATCGCCGCTGTCGATTCCTGTGCGGTGACGTCGATGACGTCGAGCGGCAGACCGACGTGGCGCGCTGTTCGAGAGGCACCGTCGATTTCGTCACCCCAGGGTGTGCGGAGGGTCAGTGCACGGACGTCGGCACCGGCCCTCCACAAGTAGGAGGCGAGGAGTCCGGAGTCGACACCACCGGAGAGCAGTAAGCGAATGGGACGACCCGACGATGCGATTTCCGTTGCTGCAGTGCGTAATCCATGGTCGAGCCACCCCATGGCCTGTTCGAGCGAACACCCTGGGACACCGCCCGACGGCGACGATCGGGGGACAGCGCGGTGCACCGACAACTCTCCGTCGGCGGAGCAGACCAGAGTCGTCCCGGGGCGAAGTGCCGTGGTGGTTCCTGCGCGGTGACCGACACTCGCGGCGGTCGCCGCGAATTGCGCTCCCACCGCCCATGTCCGTGCATCATCGGTGCGGGAGAGAAAGACTCGGCATTCGCCGTGCAGCGGCGTCGTGATCATGACTGTTCCGTCGTTGCGGTTCAGAACGGGGCCGGTATGTCCGCCAACACGGCGGATGCGGCCGCTGTGCGAAAAGACGACCCACCCATGATCGGTTGGGGTCATGGGTTGTCTCCGACAATTGTGCGCATCTTCTGTTGGGCCGCATCGCCTGCAGCGAACCCCGCTCGGTGGCCGGCTATTGCTGCAATACGGGCTCGTTCCATGTCGAGCAGCAGATCGTGGTTGACGAACGCCTTGGTGCGGGCAAACGGCACCGATTGGTACTCGGCCAGTGCCTGTGCTCGGGTGCATCCTGCAGCGAGCGGGTCACTATGGGCTGCAACGAGTTCATCGAGGAGGCCGTCGGAGAGTGCGGTGGTACCGAGCCATCGATCGCACCCGATGATCATTCGATTCGCCACGGCAGGCCCTACTCGGCGTTGCAGGAGCGGAGCTCCGAGTATGCAGGAGATACCCAACTTGAGCTCGGGCATACGGAGGTCCGACGTCGACGTTCCGATGCGCCAGTCGGCGCACAGTGCCAACTGAAGACCGATGCCGATGCAGTATTTGTCGATGACTGCCACGGTCGGTTTCGAGATCGACAGAACTGCTCGATACATGTCCACGCAGGCGTCGATCCATCGGTTGACCTCGGAGCCTCCCGTGAAGTCCTTGACTTCGTTGAAGTCACCGCCGACACCGAAGGATCGACCGTCTCCCCCGTACAGAACCAGCCCCTCGACATCCGGGGTGTCCCCTAGCTGCCAGACCAACTCGGTGATGCCGCGCATCTTGTCTGTGGAGAACGTGTTGTGTCCTTCACCGTCGAATTCGATGATCGCCAAGGGGCCGTTGCGAACTGCAGTACCGCCATGGGCTTCGGGCGACCTGGGCCGATCGTGGGGCTCGTGGGTGGCGGAGGGTGAGTGCAGTGTTCTCACGCTTCGACCAGCTCCCCACGCTTTCGGCGGTCTGCGTCGAGGGCGCGGCGTGTGTAGAGACGTTGTCCCCATTGTTCGCTGTGATCGGCGCTGATAGCGGTGCCGTTGCATATTGTGGTGACGATTCGATGGAATTGAGCCAGTGCGGCGGCGGCGGTGCGTTCGCTCAAGCTCGTCTCGGATTCGCCTGGGACGATGTCGAATCGGTCGACTGCGATGATCGGACCGCCATCTACCTTCGGGGTGATGATGTGGCAGGTGGCCCCGAATTGCGTCTGGTTGTCGTCGATCGCGTAGCGATATCCGCCGATCCCTCGGTAGTTCGGGGTCGCCGGGTGGAAGTTCACGGCCAGTTCCCGCACTCGATCGAGTGTGGCCTCGGACAGGATGAAGTCCGATTTGAAGGACAGAAGCAGGTCGCACCCGTGCCACTGATCGAACGATCGAGTTACTGGATCGCCGTAGTCCCAGGCAAACCAGTCGACGTCGGCGAATCTGCGGCGGAGAAAGTCGTGGGCGAGTTCGCCCCACCGTGATCCGTCGGAGATGAGCAGAACAGAGCGGGTGTCTTTCATCGAGTGACAACTCCTTCGGTGAGTGGGAGAGCCCAGCAGTACGCGAATCCGGCACCTGCTTCGTGTAGAAAGGTGTCTGCCTCTTCGTAATCGGCCAGAGCCGAGCTGTATCGGCCGTATTTCGGGGACGTCCGGCCGATGCATCGAGCGGAGCCCTTGTACAGCTCGACGGTCACTGTGCCCGTCACGCGGTGAGCCAGACGGGCGCAGTAAGCATCGAGTGCTGCACGCAGATCGGTGAACCAGTAGCCGTAGTAGACCAACTCTGCGTACTGGTCGGCGATGGACCGCTTGTGGTGGAGCGTCTCTCGGTCCAGTACGAGTGCTTCGAGATCGGTTCGTGCAGCGAGAAGAACTGTTGCAGCGGGTGCTTCGTAGATTCCGCGGCTCTTGAATCCGACGATGCGGCTCTCGAGAATTTCGGTACGCCCGATACCGTTCGCGGCCGCTGTGTCCCCGAGTTCGCTGACCAGGTCGATCAGGTCGAGCTTGCGGCCGTCGAGAGCGACGGGGATGCCTGCTTCGAACTCGATCGTGATCGTTGTTGGACGATCCGGTGCCTGCACCGGCGCGGTCGTGATCTGCCATGCATCGGGCGGTGGAGCGTGGTCGATGAGGTCGAGATCCCCGCACTCGATGCTGGTGCCCCAGATATTGGTGTCGATGCTGTACGGCGTCGTCTTGCTGACACCCACATCGATACCGTGACGATCGGCGTAGGCAATTTCGCTACCGCGGGAGGTCATTTCCCAATCGATGACAGGTGCGAGGATGTCGAGCTCGGGAGCCAACGCCCGCACGGAGGTGTAGAACCGGACCTGATCGTTTCCCTTGCCCGTGGCACCGTGAGCGACTGCGGATGCACCGCGTTCGCGAGCGATGCTGACCAGCCGCTCGGCGATCAACGGTCGAGACAACGGTGCAGCCAGAAGATATTTTCCCTCGTATGCAGCGCCGGCGGCGAGAGCCGGGATTGCATAGTCGTGGAGGAACAGGTCTCGGACGTCTTCGACGATAACTTCCGACGCGCCGGCCGCGGTTGCGCGCTTCGAGACGGCCTCGAGGTCCTCGATTTGGCCGAGGTTCGCGCAGTACGCGATGACCTCGGTCTGATAGCGCTCTTTGAGCCAGTGCACGGCAACGGATGTGTCCAATCCGCCGGAATATGCCAGGACGATGCTCATACCCCGACCTCCATCGCGAGTTCGGGCACGCTCACGCCGCCGACGACGGATCGCGCTGCTCGTAGGCATTCCGCCTTCGCCTCCCAGAGGCGGGTTCTGGCTTGCCGGATTTCGGCGAGTCTGTCGGTCACGTCGGCCAGGCCTTGCTCCTGCTGTTCGGAGACCCGCGTCGGTCCGGTGGATCCGGCAGAGATGTAGCTGCGCAGTGTGTGGAGCGGATCGCATATCTGCTTCATGTCGACCTCACTGATGTCGATGTCGTGTTCCTCGCGGAGGAAAGTGGTGGTGAACGCGACGTTGCGCAGGGTGTGACCGGCTGCGAGGGCGGCGTTGACGAGGTCACCGGTGATGCGGTGGGCTGTGCGGAAAGGAACGTCGAACCGAGAGACCAAGATGTTGGCGATCTCTGTCGCGGTCGAGAAGTTGTCCCAGCACAGGGCTCTGCCGCGAGCACCGTCGAACGCGGTGTGCAGGTTCTGGCGTCGGCACAGGCGAATGGTGTCGAGGTACGTATCGAGGGCGCCCCAGTAAACCGGTTTGTCCTCCTGCAGGTCGCAGCTGTACCCGAGACCGACCGACTTCTCCATCACCAGCAGTTGCACCAGCGCACCCACCGCGCGACCGGACTTCCCTCGCGCCAGTTCTGCAACCACCGGATTCTTCTTCTGCGGCATGATCGAGCTACCGGTCGCGAACGAATCGTGCACTTCGGCGAGAGCGTATTCGTTCGAGCTCCAGGTGACGATCTCTTCCTGCATGCGAGATAGATTCACAGCACCGCTGGCAGCTGCGCCCGCTACTTCGACTGTCCAGTCCCTCGTCGACGTCGCATCGAGCGCATTGACCATCGGTGCATCGAACCCGAGAAGCCGGGAGGTGTAATCGCGGTCCAGGGCGAATGTAGTTCCGGCGAGCGCACACGCGCCGAGCGGATTGATGTTGATGCGCTTCCAGGCATCCATCAGTCGGGAGGCATCACGCAGCAAGGCCTGTGCGTGCGCAGCCTTCCAAAATGCTACCGAAATCGGTTGCGCTGCCTGCGAATGCGTGTAGCCGGGTAGAACTGCTTCTCGTTCCGACTCGGGGCACCCGAGCAGATCCTGCACGAACATGAGCAGTTCTTCGCTGGCATCGAGCAGCCACTCGCGGGTGACCATGCGTGCGTCGGTCTGCACCTGATCGTTTCGGGACCGTGCGGTGTGCATGCGGCCGCCGACGGGTCCGATCCGTTCGATGAGCATGAATTCGGTGTTGAGGTGCACATCTTCTTGTCGGACGTCGAGCTGCAATCCACCGTCGGCTCGGCTGCTCTCCATGTCGAGCAGCCCAGCGAGAAGCGCTTTGGTGTCGGGTTCGGTGTTGATTCCCGCGCGACCGAGCATCAGAACATGAGCGATGTTCTGCCACAGGTCGTGTTCGAGCATTCTGCTGTCTACCGATGCTGTCTCTGTGTAGCGAAGTACATCGTCGGTGATATCGGTGGAGAATCTTCCACCCCAGAGCTTTTCGCTCATTGATCGGTACCCCTCTGTGTGCGTGATGGTTCGGTTTCGGTACAGGAAAGTTCGGGTTAGGGCACGGCAAAGCCAAGACCTGGCGGGATTGGACGGCCCGGGGCGCGGACCCGGGCCAAGGCGTCGTTACACAATCAAGTCAGGTCGGGCTCGGGTCGAGTAGTTGAAAGAGCGAAGGGAGAAGGGCTCGGACGGCGGGGGTGTTTACTCGAAGGCCAGCCGGACGCCGAATCCCACCAGAACAACACCCAGTCCACGCTCGAGCCACGCCCCCAAGCGGCCCTTCTCCAAGAACCGGCGAGCGGACGAGGCAAGAAGTGCGTACGAGGACAGACATATCAGCGCCACCACGAACTCGATCGACATGAGCAGCATGGACCAAACGAAAACGTTCCCGTCGCGCGGAATGAACTGCGGCAGCACCGCCAGGTAGAACGCACCCATTTTCGGATTCAACAGGTCCGCGACGAAACCGGTCATGAACGCTCGCGACCACTTCGGCTGGTGCGCGTTGTAAGTCGCGGCATCGACGTCGGTGAAGCTGCCCTTGCGCTGCCAGATACTCTGAATTCCTAGAAACACCAGGTAGGCGGCACCTGCGATACGTACCGCGTCGAATGCCCCGGGGACGCTGGTGAGCAAGGACGCCAACCCCACGGCCGCAGCGATGCCCCAGGCCATCGACCCCGTCGCCGCACCCAAAGCTACGGCGATGCCGTGACGCACACCGCCGGTAAGCGAGTGCTTGACCGCCAACATGACGTCAGGACCTGGGATTATTCCGAAGACGATAGCGACGGGGAGATAGGCCAGAACGGGGTTGTTCACGGCAAGAACGGTACGACCGCTCCAGCATCGATGCACGTTTCCTAAGTATCGCTGATCTAGGTTTAGTATTTGTGGATGTACAACCACGATCAGCTCGCCACACTTGCCGCGATCTGCGATTCAGGGTCGTTCGAGGGAGCTGCAACGGCGTTGCACATCTCGTCTTCTGCAGTCAGCCAACGCATTACCGCGCTCGAACGAGCGTCGGGGGCCGCGCTGCTACAGCGAACCAGGCCGGTACTACCCACCAGAAACGGGCAAGCCCTGCTCCGACTCGCGCGGCAGATCGAAGTCCTCACCGTCGACGCCGACGCTGAGCTACGCGGCGGCTCAACGACAACGAATACTGCTGCACCGCTGCGCTTTTCACTTGCTATCAATGCCGATTCGGTCTCGACGTGGTTCCAACCGGTGATGAAAGCGATAGCCGTCGACCGACGGATACTGCTGGACCTCCACATCGAAGATCAGGACCATACAGACGCTCTACTGCGTCAAGGCGCGGTCATGGCCGCCGTGACGACCTCACGCACCGCAGCACCTGGCTGTACGGTCGAACCGCTCGGAGCCATGGTCTATTGGCCCGCGTGCGCACCCTCACTCATTCGCGACGCCGACTCCGACGGTTGCGATCCCAGCCGCCTCCCGATGCTGCGATTCGACAAAAAGGACGACCTGCAACACGCCTATCTACGCAAGATCAAGGCGCACCGTGAGCCCCCGATCCACTACCTCCCATCGAACCGCGAATTCCTGACTGCAGCTCGACTCGGACTCGGGTGGGGCGTGCTACCGGAAGGACAAATCGCACGCGACCTCGCCGACGGGACACTCGTTCACCTCGACCCCGACCACAACGTCACCATTCCCCTGTATTGGCAACGATGGCACCTGCCATCCGAAACCCTCGACAGAATCACAGGCTGGGTACGCGATGCTGCACATAACGCATTGATCGACACACCCAAAGAACGAAAAACAGCGAACCGTCCCCCAGGTCATGCGGTGACCGGCGCGGCAACACCGGAACCTGCGTGAGTCCGGCGGTCATCGGTCCAGCTGTGACGGCTAATTGCACACCCTGATTGGACCAAAGTTGCGGCGATGCACGCCGGTCGCATGGTCCGCCGCCGGGTGCGCGCCTAAGGTCGCCGATCGCTGACCGAGCATACGACGCGGGGCGTTGAGCCTCGACCGAATGCTCCACCACGCATCGAAGTATCGATCGGCGCGGATCCCATAGTGTACGAAAAGCAGTGATTGCTGGCAGCACAACTGAAAAACGTCAAAACAGCTACTGCTGCAGCTTTTTTCAGACTGGGAGTACGCACGGCCTGCGGCGGCGCGGGTCTCTGTTCCGTCAGGGTGAGGCGAGTGCCTCGGACAGGTAACGAATCAGTGCCGCCTTGAGCTCGGTCACGAGCTGGTCCTTCTTGTTAGTTTTTTCTGCGGCGATGACGGGCATCATTCCGCGGGTGATCTGCAAGGCCACCAGCGCGTGGAGGTCGATGCGTTCGCTGGACAGGGTCGGTGCGAGTGCGGCCAAGGTCTGGGCGACCCTCTGGGAGAGTTCGCTCTGCAATGGTACGACTGCGGTATACAGGGCAGGCTGGGTATCTGCTCGCGAGAACAGTTGCAGGAAAGCCGGATTGGCCGCATTGAAGGCGACCATATTGTCGACGGCCCGGTCGATGAACTGCGGTAGAGATTCCACGAAGCCGTCCGGTCGCGGATCGACCGCGGCCGATTGGGCGTCGGTCAACTCCACGACGTAGCGTTCCGCCAATGCTGCGGCGATGTCTTCCTTGTTTCTGAAGAACTGGTACAGCGAACCCGGTGACATGCCCGATTTGCTGGCGATAGCGTTCGTGGTCGCTGCGTCGAACCCGACTTCTCCGAACAACTCCTCCGCACCGTCGAGGATCGCAGCGATGCGCTTGAGTCCGCGATCCTGACGCTTGGGTGCAGGAGAGGTAGTTGGCGTCGAGGTATTCGGCATGTGAACTCCAGGCTTTCCGGTAGACAAGACGAGCTTTCGCTCGTATTCTCGCAAATCACGAGCAATCGCTCGTATCCACGGTAGCAGGGGGACCCGCGATGCCCACCCGATTCGCCACAACTCGACCCGGCCTCACCCTCGTAGTGGCCGGCGTCCTCTTCCTCGTGCTCGCAGCAGTCGCTGCCGGTGCGATGAATGCACTGTCCCTGAACAGGTTCGAGGCGACCAACGCCCCGTCTGCGGCAGCCGAGGCGCTGCTCAACGACACCTTTCAGACCGGCACACCCAACATCACCATCCTCGTCACCGCGAAGACCGGCGACGTCGACAGCTCGGCCGTCGCCGCGGACGGGTTACGTCTGACCGAGTTCGTCGACACCTTCCCCGGCATCGACGACACATGGTCCTACTGGACCGAAGAGGTTCCGACCCTCGCCGCCGGGGACGGCAGCTCGGCGCTGATCCAGGCGTGGGCACCGGGCGACGCCACCGAAATCCGGCAACAGGTCCTTCCCGCTCTCGACGAGGCACTCAGCCGGTCGGCTACCTCGAACATCGACATCGCTCTCGGCGGCAGCGACGAGGTGTTCCGCTCCGTCGCAGAACAATCCAGGACCGACTTTCTCCGAGCAGAGCTGATCATCGCCCCGCTGGTGATCGCACTGTTGTGGGCCGTCCTACGGCGGCTCCGTCTCGCCGCAGTGGTCTTCGCAACCGGACTGTTCTCCGTCGTCGGCACCCTGGCCATCATGCGCGTGGTGGCAGCCTTCACCGAAGTATCGACCTTCGCGGCGAACATCGCGCTGGTGATGGGCATTGCACTCGGCGTCGATTACGGACTGTTCCTGATCTACCGCTTCCGAGAGGAAGCCCGCCGCACCGCTGACCTGACGTTGGCCGTGCAGCGAGCAGCGCAGGCAGCCGGACGCACCATCATGTTCTCCGGCGCCACCGTCGCCGCGTCACTGGCCGTTCTGCTGGTCTTCCCGTTCCCGTTCCTGGCCTCGTTCGCCTACGCCGGGATAGCCGTCGTCGCCACCGCCGTGCTCGCCGCTACGGTCGTACTCCCGGCCGCATTGGTGCTGCTCGGGCACCGCGCCTTACGGCGCAAGGAACCGGACACCGACGGAAGTACCGTGTGGCGGCGGATCACCGTGGCCACGACCGGCCGACCTGCAGTGTTCGCGATCGCCGGTGTGGTGATCTTGATACTGCTCGGAGCGCCGGTACTAGGCGTTCGGTTCGGCGCACCGGACGATCGCATCCTGCCGCAGTCGGTTCCGGTCCGCGCCCTGTACGACACCATCCGCGACGACTACGCCAGCGAGGATGCAGACGCAATTCTGCTCGTCGCACCGACCATCGCACCGGACGGCCTCGCTCGGTACGCCTCCGATCTCGCAGCACTGCCCCAGGTGCTACGAGTGGACAGCGCACTGGGCACCGTCGAACCCGACAGGGCGCTCACTGCTCCACCGAACGGCGCCGTCCGTTTCACTCCCGACACCGCAGGCAGCTACCTCTCGGTGGTACCGACTCGCGAATCACTGGACGACAGAGCCGGATTCGTCTCCGCGGTACGGTCGGTGGAGCCTCCCGGCCAGGTACTCGTCGGCGGCTCACCCGCGATGCTCGACGACTACACCGACGGCGTCACCGCCCGGCTCCCGCTCGTGGCCGTGCTCATTGCACTGATCACCTTCGCCATTCTGTTCGTGATGACCGGATCGATCATCGCCCCCATCAAAGCCACCATTCTGAATCTGCTGTCACTGACGGTCATGTTCGGTGTCCTGGTGTGGGGTTTTCAGAACGGCAATCTTGCTGGGCTGCTGGGTTTCACCCCTACCGGTGCCATCGAGCCGAGCATCCCCATCCTGATGTTCTGCATCGCCTACGGCCTGTCGATGGACTACGAAGTCTTCCTGCTCTCGCGCATCAAAGAAGAATTCGACCGTACCGGAGACAATCGCCAATCCATCATCGATGGCATCTCACGCTCCGCACCCGTCGTCACCGCAGCAGCTCTCATCCTGGCCGCATCCTTCGCCACCTACGCCACTTCCGGGGTGACCTTCCTTCAGCAACTCGGAATCGGCATGGCACTGGCGGTCCTGATCGACGCCACCGTCATCCGAGCGATCCTCGTCCCCTCCATCATGGCCCTGACCGGCCGCTGGAACTGGTGGGCACCGCGCCCACTGGCACGCCTGCACCAGCTCATCGGCATCACCGATGCTCCACGCGTCGATACACCTGGTACCGAAGTCGACCCTGGAAGACCCAAAACCCCTGTATGAGCACTGCACTCGCACGCTCCCAGCCACCACATCCCCGCCCCGATCGGAGTACCCCATGCTCGACAGCCGCCATCACCCCCTCTCACGGCTCCTCGCCGCGATTGCGATAACCGTCGCGTCGACCGCCATCTTTCTCGGTGGAACGGCCATCGCCTCCGCGCAGCCGACCCGATCGGACGTGATCGACGTACCGGTGTCCTTCACAGTCCGCAACACCAACGACACAGCCGTCCCGTGCACCGCCGACGGCGGAACCTACACCATCCGTGGCCATCTCACCGCTCCCGCAGAGGGTTTCGGCAACGCCATCACCCTCTACGAACACGGCATCGCAGCCGGCGAATGGTACTGGCGTCTTCCAGTCGAGGGATACCACCACACCTACGAAATGGCCGCTCGCGGACAGACCTCACTGACGATCGACAGACTCGGATACGACACGAGCGACGCTCCGGCAGGCGGGGCCATGTGCGTGGGGTCCCAAGCAACGATGGCCCATCAGATCGTCCAAGCGCTGCGTACCGGCACCTATCAATGGGATGCATCCGGAACGGCCCCCACCTTCGGGCACATCACCCTCGCCGGCCAGTCGAACGGCGGGCAGATCGTCCAGATCGAGGCCTACACCTTCGACGACGTCGACGCTCTCGTCGTCATGGACTGGGCCGATCGCGGACTGACACCCGAGGCCTACGTCAGATTCTTCGCCGCCACACCACGCTGCCTCACCGGAGGCTCGGCATCGGAAAACAATCCCGCCGCCAAGGGCTACACCTTTTACGACCAAGGAACCACTGAATTCGTGACAGGAAACTATGCCGATACCGAACAACAAGTAATCGATACAGCAGCGCCCTATCAGAACCAACACCCGTGCGGCGACATGCTTTCACAAGGCCCCGGAATTCTTCTCGACCTGGCCAAAATGTCGAGCATAGACATTCCAGTTCTCGGCCTCTACGGACAGGACGACGCACGCGTGCAATTCGGTGACGAACATATTGCATCGTTCACCGGAACATCGGACAGAAAGGCGATCACGATTCCTCACGCAGGCCATTACATGGGCCACGCACGGAACGCCGCCATCGTCTTCGACTCGCTCGACCAGTGGCTCGACGCCCGACAACCCCACTGACCGCATCAGATCGGCATCAAATAGCTGAACGCACTATTGCGAGCCTGTGCACTTAACCGTGTGCACAGGCTCACAATAGTGCTCGAATTACTGGCGGTATATCTGCGCTCGAACTGAAATTATATTGTTACGGGAATCACTTTCCGAACATTTGGAATTAACGTGAAAAGAATTGACTTATCGAAAACGTGGCGCTGTACTTGAAACCACGTACCGATCGGTGCGTTTCGCACAAAGCAGAAAATCTGCGACCACCTTCCTGGGGGAAGAAATGACTGTCACCACACCACCGTTCGATATCGCCAGTGAACTGACATTCGATCGCACTGTGCCGCGAAGCCTCGTCCACCGCGCAGCTGTCAGCGAGGTCTTCCTCACCGACGCTGCTGCGACGGGCGAGAACCGATTCGTCGTCGCCGCGCAGCTACCGCGAGGGCATGCCCTCTACAGCGACCGACTCGACGACCGGTACGACCCCATGATCCTCGTGGAGGCATGCAGGCAGGCCTCGATCCTGATCAGTCACCAGTTCTACGGAGTACCCAAGGACTGGGCGTTCGTCTTCCGCAAGGCCTCGGTGTCGGTGACCGACCTCGCTGCCCTCCAGGTCGGGGAAACACCGGGCCGGTTGGTCATCCGAGTCGAATTCGAGAAGCGGTTCCACGTCGAGGGGTACCTGACCGGGGCAGTCGGTAGGTACCAGACCGTTCTCGACGGCGTGCCTGTCGGCGAATTCGTCGGATCCCTGAGCTTCATGCCCAAGCAGATGTTCGCCGAGATGCGCGCGGCCGGGCGGGCAGCGAAGAACACCCCCGATCAGCCGTATACCTCTGCCGCCGTTCCGCTTCCGCCTGCACGCGTTGCCCGGCGGGACTCGAAGAACGTCGTCATCGCCTCCACCGGCACCGAACACCCCGACACGACGTACGAGGTCGTCGTCGACAACAACCACCCGTCGCTCTCCGATCACAAGGTCGACCACGTCTCGGGGATGCTCTTGACCGAAGCGTGCAGGCAGGCATCGGTGTGCGCCGTCCTCGACACCCACTCACTGCCGGAATCGTCGGTCGGTTCCCCGGTGCGCTACGACATCCAGTTCCTCGACTTCGCCGAACACGAGCTTCCTGTCTACTGCCGCTTGATCGACACCGCACCCACCGAGTCCGGGACTGGGATCGTCGCATCTTTCGAACTCGTCCAGGGTGACGTCGTCATCGTCCGCTCGCAGGTCGAGGTGGGATGACGATGTCCGACAACAGTATCGACACCGGTCCCCTCGTTCTCGTCGTCGACTACGGCGGCGTCCTGACCAACCCCATCGCCGACACCATCGCGGCGTTCACCGAGTACATGTCCGTGCAACCGGAGGACCTGATGGGTGCCCTGTTCACCGCGCACGATGACCCGGACGAAACGATCATGGCCCCGCTCGAACGCGGCGAAATCACCGAAGCGGCCTTCCTCGACCGAGTCGGATCGGCACTGGAAACCATGACCGGACGCGCTATCGACCTGTCACAGTTCCGGCCGGCATGGTTCTCCGGCCGGGTCCCCAACTCGGAACTTCTCGACTACTTGCACACGCTGAAATCCGAAGGACGAACTCTGGGACTGTTGACCAACAACGTCCGAGAATGGGAACCCGAGTGGCGAGGAATCGTCCCCACAGGCCTGTTCAGCGTCGAGGTCGTCTCCGCGAACGAAGGTGTCCGCAAACCCGAACCCGAAATCTACCGCCGGACGACCGAACGACTCGGCGTCCCTGCCGCTCGATGCCTGTTCGTCGACGACGACCTACGCAATTGCCAAGCCGCCCGAGCGCACGGAATGCAGATACATCACTTCACCGACACCGCGGGAGCCATCGAGGCAATCGACGCCTGGTTCGGACGCCAGCAGCCGGCCGCGCAACCCACCGCGGACGCGCTCCTCGAGGAGTCCGCATGAGCACCCCCGAACCGCTGCAGTCGGCCCCCGAACGCTGGTGGACGCTGACAGCGGTCTGCCTCGGAACATTCATGCTGTTCTTGGACCTCACCGTCGTCAACGTCGCACTGCCCGCGATACAACGAGACCTCTCGGCCAGCTTCGAGCAGTTGCAATGGGTGATCGACGCCTACGCCCTGGCACTGGCCGCGTTTCTGCTCACCGCCGGCTCGATCGCGGACAGACTGGGCCGCACCCGGATCTTCGCCGTCGGCGCGCTGGCCTTCACCCTCGCGTCCGTGGCTTGCGGTCTCGCTGGGTCAGCAACTCTGCTCAACGCAGCACGTGGAGTTCAAGGCCTCGGCGCGGCCATCATGTACGCCGTCGGCCCAGCGATGATCGCAGCGACGTTCCACGGCCGCCAACGAGGAACCGCCTTCGGCATCTTCGGGGCCACCTCGGGCATCGCCATCGCTGCGGGACCGTTGATCGGAGGCATCCTCACCGAAGTGGACTGGCGATGGGTGTTCTACCTCAATATCCCTGTGGGACTGATCATTCTGGCCGTCGTCGCTCTGAAAGTCCGGGACCACCAGACATCGACCGCGCGCCGCGGTCTCGACCCCCTCGGTCTGGCACTGTTCTCCGCAGGTCTGTTCGCGTTGATCTTTGCAATCATCCGGGCACCCGTCGTGGGATGGACCGACCCACGTACCGCGGTAGCGTTGGCGGTCGGTGTGCTCGCCCTCCTCGGCTTCGCTGTGGTCGAGCGCCGCGTCCGCAATCCCATGCTCGACATGGTCCTGTTCGGAAACCGTTCCTTCAACGGCCTGTCCGCGGCAACGTTTGCGATCAACTTCGCCGTCACGGCCACCATCTTGTTCTCGGTGCTGTGGATGCAAGGCGTGCTGGGCTACTCGGCTATCGAGACCGGATTGAGGTTCCTGCCGCTTACCGGCGTCCTGCTGATATCCGGTGCCGTGGGCGGAATACTGAGCGCCCGGATCTCGACATCGATTCTGATCGGAATCTCGCTGTTGTGCACAGGAATCGGGTTTCTGTTGTTTCGATTCGCGGACGTCGGTGACAGCTGGACGGCGTTGTTACCGGGGTTTGTGATCGCGGGACTCGGTATGGGACTACACAATCCACCCCGTGCGAGCGCGGCAGTGGCTCTCGTTCGGGCCGAAGACTCAGGGATGGGAGCTGGGATCAACGAGACATTCCAGCAGGTCGGTGCGGCATTGGGCGTGGCGGTACTCGGAGCTTTGGCTCATCGCACCATCGAATCCGAACTCGACACCGCGTACGGATCCGCCCTGACTCCGGCCCAGCTCGACGCCACCGTCGACGCCGTGGCCTCCGGGGCCGTCGCGGCGCTGCAAGAGACCGGGCAGGACGTTGGGGTGGCAGCAGAAATCGCGTTCATCTCGGCGCTGCATCAGGTCACGACGATCGCGGGAATCGTCACCCTCATCGGTGCGATCGCGGCATTCACCCTCATCAGACGCAAGGACTTCCTCGTCGACCCCGCGGCAGCAGACCCGCACGCAGCGGCCTCTCCCCTACCCCGCGACGCGCCGTCCACCGGATACGAGGACGTGATCTCGGCCGAACAATCCAGCCTCGCCCCGCCTCGCCCGTCAGGAGTCCGGACATGACCGAGCACACCGTCCTCATCGTCGGCGCGGGCCCCACAGGTCTGACGCTTGCTTGCGAGCTCGCCCGCAGGAACGTCGACCACATGATTATCGACGGCAAGTCGGGGCCCTCGACCGAACCGAAAGCCCTCGTACTCTGGAGTGCCGCCCAGGAGAGCCTGCGCATCCTCGGTGTCGATCCCGCGGTATTCGATGCCGGCGTCACTCTCGACCGAGCGTCGTACTGGTCGAAAGGGTCACAGATCGGCCACGTCGACTTCACCGGCCTCGACCAGCCCGGCCTGCACAAACCCCTGTCCCTTCCGCAGCCCCTCGTCGAGGCAGCTCTCCTCGAGCTCTACCAGGCGCTGGGAGGTACGGTCCGCTGGCGGCACAAGTTCCTCGGTGCCCTCGATCCGGACCCTGCCGGGCCCAGCGACGGGGCGAGGGCGTCATTGGTCGGTCCGAGCGGAATCCGCTTCACCACAACAGCAGAGTGGATCGTGGGCACCGACGGTGCACACAGCACCGTGCGGAAAACAGCGGCCATCGACTTCGACGGCGACAGCTACGACGACGCTTTTCTGCTGGTGGACGGCACCCTAGAAACCGATGGGTCGGTCGGGGAGGCTCAGTACCATCTCCACCCGGACGGGGTGACGGTCGTCGTCCCGCTCCCAGGTGGTGGACACCGGGTATTTCTCGGACACCGTCAGTCCGCTTCCCCTGCGCTCATACCGCCGACTCAGATCACCGATCGCGCCAACATCATGCTCGGCCAACGCGGCCTCGGCCGCTTCCGGGTCAGTAATGTGCTTTGGCAGAGCGACTTTCGAGTACACCGGAGACTGTCCTCGCGCTACGTGTCGGGCCGATTCATCCTTGCCGGCGACGCTGCACATATTCACAGTCCTGCGGGAGGTCAAGGTATGAACACCGGAATACAGGACGCGGCGAATCTCGCGTGGAAACTTGCAGCAGTAGCGGTCGACGGAGCCGATGCAGCACTACTCGAAACATATGAACTCGAACGACGACCCGTCGCAGAATCGGTCGCCGCGATGACCGATCTTCAGACGAAACTGTGGACAACTCGTGCTGCCGTTTCGCGGTGGATCCGCGACCGAATCCTCGGAATCCTCTCGGCGACAGGGCTCCTCACCCGGCGTGTCGTTCCTCAACTGGCGCAGATCGATACGGCCTACGGCCCGTCAGTGGCCCGCGGGGGCGGGCGCGGTCGAACCATCTCGCCGGGCAAGTTCCTGCCCCCGCATCCCGTCCAGTTCGACGGAGAGGTCGACAAGTTGCTGCCCGACCTCCTCGATGACCGACGAGTCCTGGCGCTGGCCACCATCACCAGTATCGACGAACTCCGGGCCTTACATGCCATCCTCGACTCGTGGGGGTCGCGGCTGCACGTCGTGGTCGTGGTCCACTCCCCCACCACACTTCTGAGCGCAACTCCCACCGTGATCGACACCCACGAGATCGTTTCGAGCGAGCTCGGACAGGGCGGTGTCGCTGTCGTGCGTCCCGACCGCATAGTGGGCATGACCGGCTCGCTGCAGAACCCTGCAGCCATACGGACCTACCTCACCGCAGTGGCCGGACCCGCGGACACACAGGCAGTCGAACGCGGTCGACCCGAAACGAGCGCCTCCAAGGAGACAGCATCATGACCGACTTCCCACACGTGAACCTCGGAACAGGCCTCGAAGTATCCGCACTCGGATTCGGCGGCATGGCATTGACCTCGATGTACGGCGAATCCGACCCCGACCAAGCACTGAAGACCCTGCATCACGCCGTCAACCTCGGCATCGACTTCATCGACACCGCAGATGTGTACGGCCTCGGGACCAACGAGGAACTGATCGGCAGACTCCTCGCCGACCGTCGCGACGAGGTCACCGTCGCCACCAAATTCGGTATCGATACCTCCGTAACCGAACCCGGCCGCAGAAGCCGCGGAGACAGGGCTTACGTCCGCCAGTGCATCGACAACAGCCTGCGTCGCCTCGACGTGGACGTCGTCGACCTCTACTACCTTCACCGGGTCGACCCACACATCCCGATCGACGACACCATCGGAGCGATGGCCGAGCTCATCGCCGACGGAAAAGTCCGGCACATCGGAGTATCGGAAGTAACCGCCCCCGAACTAGAACGAGCGCACCGGACCCATCCGCTCGCCGCGGTCCAGTCCGAATGGAGCTTGTTCAGCCGCGACGTCGAGAACGCCATCGTCCCGACCGCAGCTCGACTCGGCATCGGATTCGTTCCCTACTCCCCACTGGGACGCGGAATGCTCACCGGAAAAGTGAAACAGGAACAGCTCGGCGACAACGACTTTCGGCGGTATCTACCCCGCTTTCAACTCGACGCATTCGAAACGAACACCGACGCCCTCGCCCCATTGACAGACATCGCGTCACAGCACGGATCCACGCCCGCCCAGATCGCATTGGCGTGGCTACGGGTGAAAGGTACACAGTTCGCGCTGCCCGTCGTTCCGATACCCGGCACTCGGAATGCGGATCGGGTCACCGAAAACGCGGGCTCGGTGCACATCGAACTCACCGCGGACCAGCTCGCCGTCCTCGACACCCTCGCCGACGCCGTCACCGGAACCCGAGCACCCGACATGAGTTGGGTATCAGCCGGCCGCGAATGACACGGGCACAACTGCACGGCACAGCCGCATTCCCGCCCCGTCGATCAGATCGACGGGCGGGAATTGTGCCGCCGGGAACCGGAGCGTCACTGCGCCGAAATGCCCGAATTGCGATGACTCCAACTACGGCCACGACGAAAGCGCCAGTGGCCCAGGGGATCCACGCGGGGTTGGCTCCCAACACGCTTCCCGTGGTCAACAGAAGAGTGACCCACACGGTTGCGGCGACGATATTCAACACCGCGAACCTCGAGAACGACAACGAGGAACCCGCAGCGAGACGTGGCCCCAAGGTCCTCGCGCCTCCGACGAAATGCGTGGTCACTGTCCCGACGCGCGCATCCCCCGAAAACAACTGACGTGCCCGAGCAAGCACCCTGTTGATCAGGCGCGCAAAGCGGCCTGCGCCGGCGATATCAGCGCGACACGATCCACGCCTGATGGACCGAAAGGCCAGCTGAGCCCCTGCTGTCGACGAAGCGATCAGGACGATCGCCGTCACGACGGGATCAAGTTCGCCCAGCCCCACGAGAGCACCGACCGCCAGAACCGTGCCAGTACCCGGGAGGAGAAACCCGACGAGCAAGCCGGATTCCACCAAGAGGATTGCGGCAGCCACGAGCAGAACCATCGGAGCACACCAGGAAGCGATTGAGGCTATGACATCGATGAACAGATCCATCAGATCCCCACGTCCAACGGTGACGGCCGCTGCCATCAAATACGAGTATTAACTCGTAGAATACCATTCGTCTGGATTCGCCGCCTGCGATAGCGTGACTACCGAGACAGAACTGCGGGGCTCAGGTGTGGCCCAGCGCAATAAGCGGCTGCTTCAACACCTACTCGCCTCTGAGCGTTGCCGACACCGATTCCCGTCCGCTTCTGCGGTCGAACGCCGCGAAGCAATCGGCGACAGCGTGCGCCCGATCCAGCGCCGAAGGAAATTCCGCGAGCTGCACATTCCACAATTCGCAGCACACCTCCAGCCGCGGAATGTTGGTTGCGGGGATCCCATGGGCACCGGCGGTCAACGCCGCGATATCTGCGGGCAGGTGGTGCCAACGCGACCGGACACCATGCCGGTGAAAGACCTTGCTCAAAAATGCCGCATGGATCTCCGGATCTGCGCCGCCGAGCGTGTTTCCAGCCAACACATCACTGAGCGCCGCGAGCTCCGTTCCAATGGTCAACGCGTCATGCTGCGCCTTTTCCACCAGCCGTCGACGGTGGTATCCGCTGAGCTGCAGGAATGTTGAATCCGCCCGTTCGAGCTGTGCCGATGTCAAAGGCAGCGCGAGATCCCACACCCTCCCGGATGCACCGTCGATCGCGGCGAGCTCGAAGGCCTCGTGAGCCTCGAACGACGGCCCCGTGGTGTGGACGTCAACAACGACGAGCTGCCGGCCCCTCATCCCCGCAACTCCCCCTGCCACACCGAATCGATACACGGCACACCCACGCCGGCAGTATCGACGTCGAATTCGGTCATCACCGCGGCGAACCTGTCCACGACGTGTCCTACGGCGTCCCCGCTTCCGTCGACGTTCACATCTCCACCGCTCTTGTCTCGCATGATCATTCACCCCCACCGATAGGCCAAGGCCCCTGTTGGCTGTCTCTGTCGATGCACACTAGCGTCAGGACCGGACACCACGAACAGCTCGAATTCTCATCCGCAGGCCAACGGGTCTGCCGTTCAAACGGTTGTCAGCCCTAACTACCAGTGACATCGCCCCCCAACACGAGGACCATCAGAAGCGGCCTGGCCGCAACGACCAGCTCAGCGGGTTCGCGGTTGCACCTCAGGTATCTCCACCCGTCGATTTGAGTCAAGGACGACGAGTTACAGCGGGGGCATGTGCCTGCTGCGACGAACACTCGTGGAGGTTCAGATGGGCGAAATAAAATGCCGACCGTTAATCCTGATCAGGGGGTTCGGCGGCGTCGATGTCGCTGATGATCAGCGTAGTGCGTATCAGGGATACAACGACGGCACGGTCTACCCCACCAAGCGTGGTGACAACTACATCTACGAGGGCTTCCTGCTCCGCGCACTGAAAGCGAAGAGGTACCGCTACACAGACGCGACCAACGTTGTGGGCTACTACGCGCAGAATGTCGAAGGACCCGCCGACACGGGCGAATACGACCCCTCTGATGTAGGCGGCAGCGTTGTCATCGATCCGCGCACGGCCGCGCGCGTTCTCAACGAGGCCACTTCCGGGACGATATGGGTGTACCGATTTTACGACCTCTCGCCGCGGACCCTGGCCCGATACGCGGAAGGGCTGGTCCGCCTCATTTCCCTGATCGAACGGTCGTCAGAACAGCACAACCAGACATTCGACGGCGTCGACGTCATCGCCCGACTAGTAACTTGGGCTTCATCGCCGACCACGAATGGAGCGCTGCCCATAATCGCACTCTCTCGATCCTGCATCCGAACCACGCGCGCCGCACCCACAGTTGTCACGACCACGCAGACCCGTTATACGCTCACTTAGCTGTCTTCCATACATTTTTGCGAGAGGGTTTCTTCACTGTGGCCAAGCTAGAAACGATTCAATTGGTCGACGACATCGACGGATCGGTCATCGACGACTCCGGTGAAACGATCGAGTTCGCGGTCCAGGGCGTCGAGTACGTGATCGACTTGAAAGCAAAGAACGCCAGCGAGTTTCACAGAAAGCTCGACTACTACATCAAGCACGCCGCGCGGGTTGGCGGACGCAAACGTAAACCCTTCCCCGCAACCGCGTCGACGCCTTCGACAGCCGGGACACCGGCCAAGCGTGACCCGGCGCAGACTCGCGCAATTCGGCAGTGGGCGGCGGACAACGGTCACGAGATCGGCGATCGAGGCCGCATCCCCACCGACATCGAAGAGGCGTACAACGCCGCACACTGACAGCCCAGGAAACTCACCTGGCACGTCATCGAACGCCGGATCACCGACGCGCTCCGAACGATGTTGGTCACCGGCTCGACTACCCGAAAGGGCGATTCGGATGTGCGCACGATCGGCTCTGCGATCAGCGGGTGCAGCGGCGATACCCAGTCTGCTGCCGACTGACGTAACAGGCCCAAGGCAAAGACCGCGTCCGGTGTCCGGGCGACCACCCCTGAAGGGCTCACACACATCTCTCGTACGCCGACACCGGTGCCCCACGACAACGTGAGCTGGCCCGGCTCGTCGCCCACTACCGGCCGCGGGTAACCGGCGGAGATCAAGGCTTCCCGGAGTCCCCGCCACCGCTGTTCATACCGCCACTGCACCGGCAGCCGCGATCACGGGCCCCGTCAACCGCAGGACGGTGTCGAGATCGCCGCCGTCACCGAAGCCCCCCGGCCCGGCGGTGGTCGTCACGCCGCACACGATGGCCATGACAGCATCGGCAGTGTCCACCGATATCGTCGGCAGCCTGCCGTTGCTGGTCAGAAGGGCCAGGACCGCGGCCCTGAGAGGGTGGTAGGTCGCGGCCCGTGCGACGTCCTCGTAGTGGAGGTCGGTCCACAACACCGCTGCTGCCCTCAGAGACCAATACCGTTTCGCATGAGTGAAGTAGCCGCCGAGCAAGTCCTGAACATCGGCCACAGTGTCTCCTGTAGACGGGCGATGCGCCCGGAGGAACTCGCATTGTCGAGCAGCCTGGTCGACCACTGCATGAACAACAGCGTCCTTCGATGGGAAGTGGAAGTACATGCCCCCTTTGGTCACCCCTGCAGCCTGTATCAGGTCGTTGACCGTGACGCCGCTTCCCCCACATGCGATGGTTCGAGCCGCACCGGTAATCAACGCGTCACGGGTCCGTTGCGCACGTTTCTGCGGAGGACGCGCGCGATGCTCGGCATTCTCCCGCTCCGAAACCTTCTGATCGGCAACCGTCATGTCACACTCTCTCCGGTCCATCGCCACATAGGACTGCCTTCTACTCCGATTCGCACGCGCGGATCCGACCATCTGTCGGCGACCGAAGCACTACCGTCCCTAGGCGAGGAATTTCGCCATTCCAAAGTCGATCGGCTCCAACAGTCCACGATTATGCCTGCGGAGGTGGACACTTCGAGCACCGGCAAATATTCGGGAGTCGGAACATCTGCTGCCGCGTGAGGCGCAATAGGTACGGAAAAATCTCTCCTTTTTCACCACTCACGTTGCGTCAACCGACCCCAAGTTCTGGATCCGAATACTGTTACGAAATGGATATCAGTGGTGTGGCCTCGATTATCGGAGCTCTCGGTATCGGATCCTTTGCGGGCCAGTACCTGATCGGCAGTCAGCAACGCCGTCAACTGCGTAGCGAGGTTCTCCGGCACTTGGCGAGCACCGAACGCACCCGATGGGCAGGGTCGTCGTCCACTGATCCGTCGTTTCAGCACTTCAAGGACAGTGTCCGCGAGCTTGAGACGGCCGCGATCATTGCACGGGTTCCGCGACGGCCACTGCGTTTGTACATCCAACTGGCCACTGTGGCGCGCCTGACGAGCGACGACGACGTAAAGCAGAAAGACGGTCAGGAAGAAGCCGGGGGAATCAACACTGCGCTGGGGCGATGTGTGCGCTTGTCAGCAGCGCAGCTCAGTCGACTGATGTGGTCGCCGTGGCTCGCCAGAGCAGGCATGAAGCGACGGGTAAACGCGATCGAACGAGAAGCTCAAGGCCTCGACGCTGAGGTCCTCGATGCGGTGGACAGGGCCAAGCAGTTTCACACCTACTACTGAAGCTGCAAAGGGGTTGGTAAACCCGAATTGCAGTTCAGGCGATGCATTTTGCGAACTACCTACGCCGGTAGTCGTGTCCTAGCCTGCAGCGATCGCAGCGACGACGTGAGCTGCGGCGATGGTCTCACTTACTGCAGAACACGCTCGTACCAACGCATCCTGCAATACGACCAGCTCCCGGCGGACACTGCGACCGGCCCCGTAGTGGTCGAAGAGATGCTGGAGGGCGTCAGCGTCGATGACGTCGACCGCGCCGAGATTCGGATTTCCCGCGGCCTGGCGGGCCCGCCTACCGATGATCGACCCCAGCGCGGCTGAATTAGCTAAGGCGGGCAGGGTGATTCGCGTGTTCAGGTATTCGCGAGCCTGTTTGTAGTGGGGGCTGTCGATGTAGTCGTTATGGACGGCGACGACACATGCTGCCGGAAGTCGCTCGGCGATCATCCTCAGAGTCAAGCCGAAGAACATTGCGATCCGCGGCTCCGGATCGACGCCGATACCTGGACGACGTATCCACTGGTCCGTGTCATCGAGCACGAGCGTCGGAATCAAGCCACTGCGCGAAATCAGTTCCAGGACCCTGATGGCCTGATCCACGACATCCTCACCTTGCGATGGTTCGTTCACCACGCTGCCGAGCTCGATCGCGAGATTGCCGGCCAACCATGGGAGACCAACCGAGAATTTGACCGGTCGATGTGGGGAACCTCCACGCATTTCCCGAGCAATCTTCTGGACTGCCCGGTTCTCGTCGAGCTGTTTGGCGATGGTGTTGACCAACAGACGCGGGAATTCAGCCGGATCGGAGACGAGGGAGTCGGTCTGAAATCCCATCCTGATCCTCAGTGCTGCAACGTTTTCGGAGTGAAGAGCGTCCATCACGTACTCGGTGATCGAGGACTTACCCGAGCCACTGGCACCGATCAGAGCCACACGCTCACGCCGCCGAACAGCGTCCATGAAGCGCTGCTCGTAGTCACCACTCACGGGGCCAGTGAGGACGTCGAACGGCACATGGACCTGCCACATACGATCCGGATCCGGCGACGGGTCGAAGGCCTTCGAGTCCCGCAATTGACGCAGTAGGGCGTCACTCATTTCTGGTCCTCCGGATCAGCGTGTTCGGTCCGCAGCCATTCCGCCGGCGGAGTCAACTCGTACACCCGCCGCGGCCGCCCGGGACCTGACGAGACTTCGCTGCTCCGGACCAGCCCCTTCTCGTAAAGTTGCTTGAAGACTTGTACAGCACGAGGACGCGTCCACCCCAACGCGGCCAGCAAGTCTTCATCCGATGCGCTGACCGGGCCCCGCACCTTCATTTCGGCCGCCAGCATCGACGCTGGGCGACCCAAAGCCCAGAGCGCATTGTCTCTATCGGCGAGGGCCAGGTAGTTGTCCTCGTACGACCCGGGGTCCTGCAGGAATCCCCGCAGAGCACTTACCAGATCTCGGGGGTTTCGCCCTACCGCATCAGCGAGGGTGCTGGCTTGCGGTTCCATGTCGATTCCCGCGCGGCGAGTGATCAACTTGATGCTTTCCGTTCTCGAGAGCGGGGGTACGTCGACGATCTTCTCGAAGAATGCATCTGCAGGCGGAGTCAGGAGACCTTGACGGTCACTTTCACGCACCGACACCGCCCACAGGTATCCCGTCGCCCACACCTCATCGCGGTACCGCCCGAACAGTGCGTGCCCGGCCGATGCGGTGACGTCGTCGACGATGATCACCGGATACAGCCGCGTCCCAAGCGGAGCAGTGCCGTCGTCGCTTTCTGCTGCCCACCTCCGAAGCGTGGCGTCGATGAACTGCAGGCGAAAGTCACTCAATCGCCGCAGCAAGACGTCGGGCCCGTCACTGTCGACTGCCGGTTCGCCGGTGACCTGTTCTACGACGCGGGCGAGCACGTCACGGCCGTCCGAGATCCCCTCGACCCGAACGAAGCTCATCGGGAAGTCGCCTTCGCGGCGGGCACCGGTGAACGGCTCTCGGCTGTCGAGCTGCAGCTGTCTAAGCAGCGACGTTCGGCCTGTGCCGCGGTCCCCCGTCACCAGAACGTTGAGCTCAGCGTTCAATCCGTCCCATATCGCGGCGAGTTCGTCTCGCCGGCCGACGAACAGTTCGGCGTCGACGGAATTGTCGAGCAGAGGACGTGCGCTGATCTTCATGAGACTTACAGTACTTACTGTAAGTTTCGTTAGCAATACCTTGCGGGCGGTTGACCACGATCGCTACAACAGATCTGGTACGTCCAAGATCGCGACACCAGTTTCTTCACGCCACCGCTCCAGCAGGTCCGCTCGCTCAGACAGGGTGACCGTGGCCTGGACGGTATGACGATGCTCCTCGCCTGCCACCCCCGCTTGCCCGAACAGTGCAATGCACCGCCGGGCATGTTCGAGGTCGTGGCGGGCCCAGTACCGCAGACCCTCGAACCCGGCCTCCCGTAACGCGGCCGCCCACCGCTGCGTCAGCGGATAGTCGGCGGTAGTAAAGATTTCTGCCGTGACTCCGAGCGCGACACCGGTGTTCGCAGTCAGATCAGCGAGCCTGATATCAGCATCCAACGTGATCGTCGACGCTGCACGCGCATCGACCTCGTATCTCGGCACGACCTGTTGGCCACCGAAAATCTCCAGGAGAGTGACCACTTCGTCTTCGGCCAGGTAGCAAGTCCCATCAGGGGCTTCGAGGTCGAACCTGCCGCCGCCATTCGATGAGTACCACCACGGTCCCAGACTGGCCTGATGCGATCGAAACAGCTCGGCCCCAGCCGGGTAGACGCACGACGGAAATCGCTCCGCCAATTCACCGACGGGCTTGGGCTCGAACAGATGAACGACGGCGCGTTCAGCGCTCACGCCGCAAGCCGACTGACCGCAGCCCGGGCAGCGCGAGCAGCCGTAGGAACGTCCCCGTCGAGAAGTGCTTGCCGAGGTGTACGGCCGTCGAGCTCTGGCTGTTCGGTAGTCAGCCACGCGACCGCCAACCATCCACGCGGGTCCTGCCCCGCCCACACACGCAGCACCTCTTGGATGCCGAGAATCGGCTTCGCCGGTTGGGCATCGGTGAAGCCTGCGGCGGCGTAGCCGTATTTGCCGTTGCTGCCGGTCAACCGAAGAACGCGGTTCTCTTTCACAGCCTTGCTCAAGGCAGCACGCGTCCAACCCGCAACGTCGAGGGCCTGACTGGGGGTCAAGATTTCCCCTACGTGCTCACTCCACGCGCGACGCGCCTTGAGGCCGTTGACGATGCCGCCGAGGCCCGCTATTGCATACGCCAGATCACGCTCGTCCGGCGCGCCACTGGCCTCGACCAGCCGGTGCGCCATGACCTCGAAATCCTTCTCGACAGTGGACATACCCTGATCATCCCCGGCTGTTCGCGTCATGTCAACCATGTCAACCTGAATACAGGGATGTGATCGTTAGCGTGCGGGAAGTGTCGTACCTGGCCGGTACGGTCGGGACGCGAAACTCCTGCGACGGGGCAGAGAGTCGAGGTGGGTTGGGAGCGTCTAAATGTCACCGGTGAGCAAGAAACGCAAGGGTGCAGGCAAGGGGTCAGGGCGATCGCGTAGCGGTCCGGGAGCCGCTGCATTGCCAGAATGGGCGCAGCGGGCCGGGTACGTCACACCACCGGTAGCGGGGATCCGTCCCCCTGCGAATCCTGGCGTGACTGCACCGGCAGAAGTGCAGATCATCGACCGGCATTGCCAGATTTGGCAGGCCTACACCGAGGGCGGTTTTTCCGGCACCTGCATTGCTGCGGTGCGTTGCCTGATTCCGGCATTGCGTGACTACGGGATCGAGGCTGAGCCGTTGGTCGTGTACGGGCAGGTGGCGTGGTCGGACGAGCAGTGGGTGGAGCTGGGAAGCCGCACACCGAAATGGGAGTCGGACACATGGTGGACAGGACACCTAGTGTTGTGGATTCCGGCAATGGGCCGGATTGTCGATCCGACCGTCTACCAAGCAAACCGGCGCGGAATGCCGACAACGATCACTCGGGCTCTGGTCTTCTCGATCGGTTCACTAGATCTGATGGAGACAGCGGGAGTGAACAAGGATGGTGCCCTGGTGCAGTACGAACGAGTCATCGGCGCGGACATGAGTTGGTTCGATCGCGATCACGCCGATCGCGAGGCGATCGAAGATGCCCTCCGAATTCTGCGAAGCGCAGTATCCGACTCACTCGGCAGCAAGGCGGACCGAAAATCTGGTTGGATGGAGACCGCGACCCACCCACCATTGGTGGAAGCCTTACGCCTACGAGGCTTGATCTCCGCAACATAATCCGGTAGCTACGCAATCTTCTCAGCGGTAGGCATCTGACCGGTGTGAGATCGCGGTGACCTGCACGATGCGCTGCCCGGCGTCGATCAGATAGAGAACCCGGTAGGTGCCTCTGCGGGCGCTGTAGGCGGGCGAAAGCGGCGGGGCCAGGGGCTTCCCGACCCGCTGCGGATTCTCCAGCAATGCTCCGGTGATGAACTCGTACACCGCAGCGGCGACCTTCTCGGGAAGAGTGTGACTGATAGCGCGAGACGCTGATCGAGCAATCACAAGCCGATACGGCGCTTCAGGCTCACTCACGCGCGGGTAGACCGGCCAGCGACCCGCATGACCTCGGCCAACTCCTTCGCATCGAGACTGTCACCCTCAGGCAGCTCCGCCACGCCCCGAAGATGAGATGTCAGCAGTTCCTGATCCGATAGCACTGCAATGGTCTCCTGCAGCGCATCGAAATCGTCGGCAGCGAGCAACACAGCAGCCCGGTGCCCATTACGGGTGATCTCATACCGGGCGTGGGTTTGTTCTGCATCGTCCACAATCTTGGACAGACGCGCACGCGCATCCGCGACCGGCAAAGTAGTCATGTACATAATTAGAGCGCAAATAGTGCGAGGGTGCAATTGCCGTTCGACGCGACACAGCACTAACTGGTGACCAAAACCCGAAGTTCGCCCATCCGACTTCAGTGCGCGCGGTCAGCGGCGTGGGAATTTCACCACCGCTCTCGGACTCGCTGCAGCCGCCCGAACATGCCGTAGGTCCTAAGATGCATCGTCGAACGGCCCGAATGCCGCTTCGTCCCAATGCCGTTCGAGCGCCGCGTTCCATTCGTCGATATCCGACGCGGAGAACAGATGCATGTTGTGTTCGGTGAGCAAGAACCCGGTGTCGCGCCATGCTTGGAAGTAGGCGGGGTTCTCCCCTGCTTCGCGGGCCTTGTCGATCAGGGAGTCCACGTCCGCCAACAAGTTCTCCTCACTGATCTCCTGCGGCGTGTCAGCAGCTGGGTCGAAGAACAATGGATCGTTCGGCCCGAGATCTCGGCCGAACTTGTCCCGAAACGCCTGTCGCTGCTCTTCGAGAGAGTCGTTGAGCTCCGCACCACCCACCATGTCCTTGCTCCACGACAGAGTGCGCCCACCGTCGGCGTTGGTGCGCCGTTGCACGAACGAGGGATCACCGCTGCGCTCGAGCACCAGCGCAGCGTGCTGCTCACGTGAGACCCCTTGCTGTGCAAGTCGCTTTCGACGTTGCTGGACCTTGCGGGCGCGTTTGTCGCCGGCGGAGGTACGTTTCGATGTCATACCTCCACCGTCTCAGAGATTCTCCAGAACATCCGGTATTCGGCCGATTGCTAACCTTCACGCTATGAGCGCAATCAATCCGAGGGTGGCGTTCGCTGTACCGATGTTTCTCGAAGCGCTGGCCTTGATCGAGTTGGGCCAGCCTCAGCCCGCTGAAGTCCTGGAACATCCGAAGATGATGGCTACCACGATGCTTACTCTGCTCAGTCATGGCGACGACGCGATCTTGGATCTGGGAGATCTTGCGCTCGCGTCGCTTGCCAGGGCTGCGATCGCGCTCTGCGATGCTCCGACTGAATCGGGTGCTGTGGCGACCTACCAACACGCGTTAGACGCGTGGGGTGAGATCAATGCGAACCCATGATCAGAGCGAGACTGGAACAAAATGACCGGCACCATCACACTTGCGGGGGCGTCCTTCGGAACAGCTCGGACAAGCCCTGCAGAGCCATCGTAACCCGATCTACGATTGTCTCGAATTGTTTGTCCGGCTGAAGAGAATTCAGTCCTGCGGCCGACAGCGCAGTCGTAAATTTCGTGCCCTTCATGTGGGCCGAGCCTGCCGATCGGATTCCCTGAAGCTGGCGTAGGGGTCCGACGAGACCATTCGGGTCGGCACCCAAGTTCTCGACGAGTAGCTGTAGGCAGGCAAGCGAAGGACTATTCGTGTCCGCGCCCGAGGACTCTCGAAGAGTCTTGACATCGAGTGCATCCACGATCCCTTTCGACAGAACCATGACACCGTTGTCGCTTTGGCCTTCGGTTGGATTGGTACACAATGCCAAGGCATCGAACGCACGGAGGTCAGCCGGGCCGAGTTGCTTGTACAACGACTCACCGAAGTAGCCAGTGAACGCCTCGATGAGTTCTGCCTTAGCTCGTCTCAGCCGAGCAGGGTCAGGGCGTTCGTCCTCTACCCACTGGCCCGCTAGGTCCCGCACGCTACGTGTGATGGTTATTCCACCGTTCGGCGGGACGTTGTGTGTGAGCCAGTGCTCTCGCTCGGTCTCGGGTAGCCGGATGAGGTGTCCCAGCCACACCTGGACGAGGTTGGCACCGTTGATGTCGACATCGATGGCCCACCGACCGTGGCACGAGACATCGGTCCGCAGCACCGTGTAGCGGTCTGGGTTGTCGCGGTATCGGGTCAGAACATCCGTGTCGAAGAAGACTGGGGTGAGGTAGTTCGCTTCATCGCGCTCGCAACTCAAACGAACCTCGTCGCCGGTCGAGGGGTCGATGTCAACGATGAACGATTGAAACCGCTCAGGCCTTTGCAGATCGTCGGGGTGCTCGCCAGCGGACGCGAACGGCAAAACTGCCTGTTTCCCAACCAACTGCGCTACGAAACCAGGCCCCCGATACGCGTCCCACGCCGTGTAGGCGAACGCTGCGTCTTTGGTGCGAATCTCAAGGTCGATCCGAGCTTCATGCACGCTGTCGTCAGCCCGAGAATGGGCGTGCTGGATCACCAGGCTCATGCTCCGGGCCGCGAGATACTTTCGGAGGTGCCGTGCATTGACTCGAACCTCGTATTCACCAGGATTCGGTCTGACGATCTCGACGACCTCCTCATCGCGGCCCGCGTGATTAGTTCGATACATTGTCTCGTTCGATCGCGTGATCAGGCCCAACCACCATACGAACGACGGCGTGAATTCGATAACGGGTTCTGTGGTTGCCGATGGCACCCAGGACACGTTGACGAACAGATGAAGGTCGTAGCCATCAGGGTTGGAGGTCAAGCCGTCGCGGAAGGCCGGGAGGCGATCAGAGCTGTAACTGGGCTCGCCGAGGTCGTTGATGGACCAATCGGTAGTGGCGAGGAATTTGCGCTGGTCCGATGTCGCCACCAGAAGAGGTTGAAGCGAGCTGTACTTGATTCCGCTCCCTCGATTCCGTAGAACCGAGATCCACTCGGTCGGCTCCGCCTGGATCTCCGAGAGGTAGCTCCTCAGCTGGAGAATCGTGGGCAAAGCCTCATAGCGCTCAAGTGAGCCGGAATTCGGCAGTGGATCGGTCAGCACCCCCTTGATCGTACGGAGGGCAGGCGACCGGGCTGAGAGTCGACTTAGAATGGGCCACCCGTGCTCGCCCGGATGACTAGGGCTGAGCTGCGACATCCAGTCTCGCCAGCGGGAAAATCATGGTCCGCGGCGACTCCGCCTACGGCAACAGCCGCGTCGTACGCGCCTGCATCAAGTTCTCGTTCGTACTGATCAAGAACCGAATCGTCCAACGAGCGATCGCCTCCATCCCTGACACCGCGTGGACGCCCGTGCGCTACCCGGGAGCGGTCCGCGACCCCGACACCGACGGCTGGATCTCCGACGCCGAGGTCGCCGAAACATCGTTCACCGCTTTCTCTTCCACCGCGTATCCTGTTTCTGCACGGTTGATCGTGCGGCGGGTCAAAGACGCCCGCTACCGCGATGCATTGTTTCCGGTGTGGCGGTATCACCCGTTTTTTACCAACAGCACCCTGCCGACGACGACCGCAGATGTCGTCCACCGTGCACACGCGGTCATCGAGACTGTGTTCTCGGATCTGATCGACGGACCGCTCGCGCACATGCCGTCAGGATCGTTTGGCGCGAGCTCTGCCTGGGTGCAGTGCGCAGCGATCGCCCACAACCTGCTGCGCGCCGCCGGAACCGTCTCCGGCGGGCGTCACGCGAAAGCTCGCGGAATAACGCTACGGCGCAAATCGTCAACATTGCCGCGCGTTTCGTGCGGCCACAACGCACACCCACACTGCACCTGCCGCGACACTGGCCGTGGCTCGATGCGTGGCTTCAATTATGGCGCAACATCATTGGCATCAGCCCACCCACACCCGCCTGATCCTCACCCGACCCGCCGACTCGGCCCGAGCAACGACAATCGTGGAAATGCTGGGTAGACCAGCGGACGAAACACGCCCAACCAGTCCCGACCCCACAATTCGGTCATCGACCACAGTGGGTCACCTCAGTCCGTGGATCGAGGGTAAGTAAATGTGATCCTTGCCACTTTCGGAAAATCATGCGACTGTATGAGGCAATCGCCGTTCCCCTGCAGACAGTGTGATGACGGGAAGTGTGCAGTGACCAGTACCGAGTTCGGACGCAGTTTGAACAAGGATTCCGGCCCCACCAACCAGCCACCTCCAGCCAGCGACGCATCCACGTTGAACGTCGCCTTGTACCCGTACACGCCCGAACCGAAATGGTTCGAGTCCACCATCAGAGCCGCGTGGCACAGCGTCCAACCGGATGTCGCTCTCAATTTCGTCTACACCTACGACTGTTACAAAGGCGATCCGCCGTCCACTGTGGACGTTTTTGCCTACGACTGCATCTTCGCTGATCACATGCGTCAGTTCTGTGTCGAGTTCGATATCGACGGCACCGCAGACTTTTACCCGTGGTCTCTCGCATCGCTGAAAACGGAATCCTCGGAGTATCAAGGAATACCGTATTTAGGGTGCATGCAAATTTTGATTCGCCGTCTCACTGACGCAGCACTGGGTGCGCCGGGGATGACTGTCGAAGAATTACACAAAATCCTCGGCGACGGGGATCCGAAAGCAGTCTGGCCCGCGCAGGGTCAAGGCATGCTGTTGGATTTTACTGGGGGAACGACCGTCGCGTGCATGTACGAGCAGGCCGTCATGGAGGAGTCGGGCCAGTTTCCGCTCACTCCCGCCCTTCCCCCCTGTCCAGGACTCGATCAGCAAGGCCTCGCCGACATGCAGGTGCTGCGAAACATCGCCGGGTACGCCCAGGCGACATATCCCGACTCGGGCTACGACCGAATCACGAAATGGAACCAGCGGATCGGTCGAGCCTTCGTAGGCTTGACCGAAATCTTCCACTTCATCGACAACGTCGACGCCTCGACCTATTCAGTCATGCCGCTGAGCTCCGAACCTATCGAAAAAGTGGGGATACCGCTTTATACCGACGCACTTTCCGTCAATGTGGCCATCGCCCAGGAAAAGCGAGCAACGGCTATCCAGCTCGTGAAGTTGATTGCATCGACCAACGTGATGCTCGAGTGCATGTCCCCAACAGGAAAGAAACCGCAATACCTGGTGCCCACCCGGCAATCGCTGATGAATCAGCTCCTGGCCCGGCAACCCAATTCGGCGGTGTACAACATCATGCGCAACATCATTTCCAACGACATGGCCCATCCATTTCGACTTGGGGCCGATTCCCGTACCTGGCTCGACTCGACCAAAGGCTGCATCAAAACTGAAATCCTCGGGCCACCCCCCGCTGGCGTTGCGGAGCATGTCGGCGAAGACAGCGCCGTGTTCAACGACCCCGCGTACGCTTCCACACCTGCAGGGCTACTTCGCCGCCCGTGACAGGAGTCCGTCGCAAAGTCGTAAGCAATGGCTGGTTGTGCCACGTTTGGTCCTCGCCGTTCGGACACGCGGCAATGGAGTATCGCTATGAGATCCATACATGCGGTCCGGTTGCCCACACCACCGCTGTCTGAGTGTCGCGGGGTTTGCGTCGAAATTCGTCGAACACCGTGCAAGCTTTTGGCTAAGGGATTACCCTGCCGAGTTTCACCCGATGCTCGACTACTACATCGAGCACTCGACGCGGGTCGGTGGCCGCATCGTAAGCCCTCCCCCGCTGCTGCATCGATCACCACAGCTGCCCAGGTAACGGCCAAGCGTGATCGGGAGCAGACACAGTCGACGCTGCAGATCGGCGACCTGGACGAACACGTTTGGCACCGTCTGCTAGCCCAATTTTGGATCATCTACGACACAGCGCAAAGGCGTGCGCGCGAAATTAGTGCTCGCGGCGGACAGCGGACCGCACATTTTGAGGTGCAGCCCCCGCAGTGATGCTGCGGATAGCTCTCTCGTTGGGTGCTGCCCGAACAATGGTGCGATCACCCGCAGCCGATGTCGGGACCACCACCACAGGGCGCGCGCTGGCACGTGGAGCCGACGACCCCGCCGGCGGATTCTGATCTTTCGAGGCCGTCACGCCGACGCCCCCTGCTGCTTCTCTATCTGGCGTCGCACTTCGTCGATCGTGCGGGAACTGCCCTCGTAGTTGCCCACCAGCCGAGGATTGGGACGCAAGGCCACCTTGCGACGCCGCGACGCCGTCGCCGGGCTCGCCGAGCCCACCGGTCGATCAGGTTTCTGCTGCTCGTTCACCGTAGCCATGATGTCCTCCTACATCCGAATGATAGCCGTCACGAGCAACACCAGCACAGATCCAGCCAACAGACCCGTCGTGATCCGCAACCGCATCAGCTTGCTCCGAAGCCGCATCTCTGTCACCTGATAAATCGACACCAGTGTCGACGCGATCTCGAACCGGCCCGTCGTCTCATCGACTGTCGAATACTCCTCCAACACCACTTCCGGATTGAGCCCCGACGCGGTATTGGGTGCAATCACGAATGCCGCCATGATTGCCGCCGCACCGGCCAGGGCAGCACCCGCAACCTCCCACACACCGATCCCCGCGGGATTGCGCAACACGATCCCCACCAGAATGCCCGCGAATCCCAGCAGCACACCCCCGCGCTGATCGATGCTCGTCACTCGGCGTTCCTGAGAATCCAGCGTCCGTTCGATGCTCGCGTGCACCATCTCGATTGCCGCCGGATTCAGCTCGACACTCACCGGGTTGAGCTCGGACGCCATCTCTTCGCCAGCAGCGGAGTCCGGTGAAGCATTTTCGCGCCCACCCCGGTCGTTCGATTCCACTGCTAGCGCCCCCTTTTCGACATCAATTTCGGCTGCGCCGAACCTCGTCGGCCACACCGCACCCATCAGCCGGCGCACCATGACACTCACCGCAATATTGTCTCAGCACACCACCGGCAACGTGTGTGAACACCTCTCACTGCGTCCTGCGTCTTCGAGCGGATCGACGGAGCAGACGACGTCTCAGGTCATCAGGATCGGACATGATGTACATCAAGTACAGCAGCGGCAGGTACATCAGTGTCGCCGGCAGCCGGCCGTTGTGTTGCGCGAAAAGTCGGTCACGGACGGGATCAGGTTTGTCGAACCCGTGTGTAGTGTTCCTGCGCAAACGCATGAACTGACTCACTGCGTCATCGAGTGACAGGGATTTGTCCGCTCCACCGGGCAGCTTCAGAATTACCTTCTCCGACCTACGGTAATTCTTGATGAAGAACCCGTCCCCCACTTCGGTCAACGCTTCCACACCAAAAGCCGCGTACGGAAGCAGGACGGACTGAACATCAGCAGGCATACGTTCTCGAACTTGCTGCAGCGCTTTCGCCGCAACCGAGGGCTTGCACAGTGCCGTGAGATCCCATGAAAGCCAGGTCGCCTCGATCAGGTCCATTGCTGACCACATCAGAACTCCGGCTGCGTAGTCGTCGTGCAGCGATAGCAGCGTCGAGGTAACTCGTTGCAGAAGATCCGCAAATTCCATCAACCGGTTCTGCTGCGCATAGGGGAGGTAGTCACCGTCAGCATCTGCGAACAGGCATGGGTTCAGGAGATGCCCGAGAACAGAGTTCATCTGAGCAACCCACCAAGCGACGGCCGCACCCCACGCCTCCGGTGCCGGCGGCTCCTGCCGCTGGGGAAGGCGACCCACTGGTGATCGGGGAAGTACCTGATGCGCTTCGTACGGAACAGGAGACCTCCCGACAATATCTGTGCCGAGAGTGAAAATCACCGCACCCGACACCCTGTTCGCTTGAAACGCCCATACCCATGGAGACCGTGCGGCCAACAACGGACCGAGATGGCTCGCGGGAATCAAGACACTGCTCAGGATCGACGATCCCGACGCGAAAATGGTCTCATCGACGTCGATCGGCCCGCGTCGTATGTCGTCGAGAAGTTCGGGGTCCTGATTCAGACGTAACACGAAACCAGGAAACCTGATCCGACGGTGCGTGGCGTTGCCATAGCGAACAACGTGGACAGCATGCCGGTCGAACGGATGCTCGTCATCGTCGTCCGAAGTTCCGGCCAACTCCCTACTCGCGTCCTGTACTGCCGCGGACAAGGCTCGATCGCTGGCGGTGATGACAGGTAGCTGGAGTCCGTACAGGAACGATCCCACCGCACCCGCGCTCATCTGTCTGATCGCGCGAAGGCGCTCCTCAACGACTCGCCCATGGTCCAGCCTGGAGACGTAAGGGTCTTGCGGGAGGTCGACGAGCTCGTCATCGACGTCCGCTTCCGAACCCGACAGGGTGCGAACGGTCATAAAATCGACACAGTCCATGCTGGCAGCCGGCTCGGTTAACGCCCACACATCGGGCGCGGACGTGTGGGCGACCTCGAACCCCAACTCTTCCAGGTAGGCCTGCACTTGCCCCCCAGCCAATTCCGGTGGCATCGTGACGTTGACAGTCAACCGTTCAGGCATTCCACCAGCCTACAAACCGGTAAGCCTGGAGTGACTCAATTTCGCACCCGAGGAGCGGGGGCGCACGGCTCTAATTTGTGACCAGGACCTGCAGTTCACCAATCCGAACTTCAGTACGCGAAGTCAGCGGCGTGGGTATGACTCCACCGACCGTCCCGTTGGGTGTCGTCGCTGTCCACGTGACGAGCCAATTCGATGTCGCGGAGACCTTGAATGTCCCACCGGGCTCGGTAGTGGACGTCTTGTGATAAACGATATTGCCGCACGTCGGACTTGGAAGCCCTTGTGCAACATCGGTATACGGCGTGAAGGGCAGTAACGCACCTGGGCACACCGACGGCACGGATCCGTCCCCCCAATTGACGACCACGGACGTATTGACCCCTGTAGCAGAAACTATGACACCCGGTCCTGCTGCAGTTCTGGTCACGGGGCCGACTGTCGATTCCCGTGGGTCAGCGACCCAGAACCAGCCGGGTAGACCAACCAGGCCGACAGCACCTGTGTTTGCGGGGTTCGGGGTGATGCCTATTCCGGGCGGATCCAACTGCATTGCCGTAACCGCTTGGCCGACAACGGTCATAACGTCGACCACCGGAGGCGTAGCCGGCACCCCAACGTCCGGAATTTGAACACACGGACCGGCCGCTTCGCAGGACCATGTTGTGCCGTCATCATTAACGACGTTCACTGCCATCGGGGCACCACTATCAGCATTTCGAACAAGCGTCATATTGGCGGCGTCAGTCGACGGAACGAACTCGAGCGGCGGTCCGGACGGCGCGGCGCTCCCACCACCTCCCCCGCCCACAGCAGCTGGCGCGGATCCAGTCGTTCCACCCCCTGACGGCACACTCGTGTACGTACCTTCGACCACAACTGTCGAACCACCCAAGCCTCCGCCGAAGGCACCGCCAGTTCCGGTGCCGATCCCCGGCTGCGCAAATACTGGGTTCGCGTTGAACACTCCAACTAGAAGCACTGATGCGATAACCCCAAGCGGCTTACGCATGACCCACCGCCCTTATGGATTCCAGTTGCCTACTTGCCAAACCGTCGATCATGGTGCGTCGCATGGGGTACCCGAAGAAGTCACTGCATCGGAAACAATGCGCCAGCCTGATGAATCTGGCCACGCCACGTTCTCCAGAGTCGGCTTGCCCAGCTCCCGCCGGACTCGGTCAGGAGGGAGCACACTCGTGCCGTCCGGACGGATCTGGTCATAGTTCGAGCTGTCGATGCAGACTCGCAATGTTGCCGACGCTTCTTCCTTAATTGGGTTCCCGTCAGCATCCTTTGGTGCCTGCAGTTCCGTCACGAATGCATCTGCGACAGTCGCAGCACCCGTGGAGACAATTCCTTGAGATCGGCGCAGGTTCACGTTTGCCTTCAACTGATCGAGGATCTTTCCACTCGCAACAGAGTCCAGCATGTTGATGTCTACAGCAGGATCGCTCTCGACCTTCGCGAGAACGGCGAAGAACTCATTCACCTTTGCTGTTGCCTGCTCGGTCGCCTGTTGTTCCGGGGACTTTTCGACGCCCTCTGGTCCCGTGAGGACCGGCTGCGTGGTGGTCGTTACGGGGGTCGCCTCAATGTCACCGCTCCCGCATGCGACGCTGATGCTTGCAGCGGCTGCTACTGCGAGGATTGCCGCGCCTGTGCGACGTCGTGTGCTGATCATCGTGGACCCCCTACGTTGTTCTGTGCGTTGTACTGCGATAACGATAATGGTGCGGCTGTTTGGACCGTAACGTGCTTACCGGACACTTCAGACACCTCGATTGACGCGACTGCTATCAACTGGCTATTGCTCCGATCCGGTAGAGGGCGTTGCCGCCATTGTGGAATTGCGCGAGGGCGCGCAAGAGTTCGTCGGTTTCGGGTTCTGGGTCGACATCGATGTCGGCGAGGTTCGCGAGCAGTTGGTCGATCAGCTCCTGGGTCTTGCTGATCTCGTCGCTCCCGTGGGTAGCGATGATCGCCAGTCTCCAGAGACCTTCTCGGAACGGTTCGACGGTGACGCCGCGGTTTGCGGTGGTGAGCGCGGCGGAAAGATCTCCGGTCTTTATTTGTCTGGTGGCGAGCTCTTCGAGGGCATCCGCGAGGGTCGAGATCATGTGCTGCTGTAGGTTTCGTGCCCACCCGTAACGGTCTGACCGTGTCCCGGCGAATGGTTGATCGTTTACCAGTTCTGCAGCCGTCCGCAATTCCGCATCGGTGGCGGCGGCCGGAGTGGTGTCGATCAGTTGTTGCCAGTAGTCCCAGTCCGATCGGACATCGGGGTGCAGTCGGTAGCCGGTGCGGCCGGTGCGGTCGCCGTGCTTCGGAAATGCCTGCTCACCGTTCTCTGTCTCTCCCAACCAATTTCGCAGTCTCGAGAGGTAGTTCTGGCGTCGTGTCGCCTTCTTTTTCGGCTGATCCTCCAGAGGGAGTTTGTCGAAATTGTCTGCAGGCCAGATCTTTTTGTCGATGGAGTCGTGTTTGATTCCCGGGTGGATGGAGAGAAGAGCGGCGATCTCGGTTAGGAGTACTTCACGGCCGTCCTTGGGTGGCTCCCCGGTCGGGGTGGTGACTGCTGGTTTCCCGAGAAGATGGAGCCAGAGATGTCCCGGGGCCGGTACGTCACCAGCGACAGGAGCGATGGGTGGGGCCTGGTCGTCGTACCTGATCGCTTCTGGGGATGTCCACTGCGCGGCGTCCGGGCTGTAGGTCGGAACGTTTGTGACGTCGGGGGCGGTCTCCGATGCGGTAGTTCCGTTCAGCAGCAGCTGGTCGGTGGGGTCGATCGTGGTGACGGAGTCGAGGAAGGTCTCAGCGCTTTCGGCGTCGGTGAGGTGTGCGTCGATTTCGGCTGCAGCCCAGGGGTCGTGCATGGACGACTCTGTGGGGATAGCTGGCTGTGTGGCGGTCGCGAGGTAGGCGGTAATGCCTTCATATTGGTCCGGCTCGAGAAATGCTGGCTGGAATGCGAAGCCGCCGTCGGTGTCTCGTTTGACAAGGCTTGCGGTGTTGCGGTCGACGATGTCGAGTGTCCACGCGGCCTGGGTGTTCTCGCTGGCGGTGCTGGCGGTGCTGGCGGCAGCGAACGCCACGCGCGGTGTGGCGGCCAGGATCTGATCGAGTGATTGCTGTTGGTCGGCCGTCAACTGACTCGCGATGAGAACTACTTCGGGGGCGGTCATTTCGCTTGTGTCGTAGATCGAACGGGCCGCTGCAATGCTGTCGATGTGTTGTTCGACGAGGGTGTCTTGGTCACGTTCGGCTTGTCGGGCGAGTCTGGCCAGCACTTCGCCTGGTTGGTCGGTGTGCTCGATTCGACCGTTGCCGAACAGTTCGGGGAGCTCCTGTCCGAAACCGATCAGCGTCAGGTGCAGATTGTCGGCGAGCGGGGATTCGACGAGTTCGAGGGCCAGGGCCTGGAGAGTGCCGCGGGCGTGCTCTGGTGAAGCTGAGACGCCGAGGTAGCCGAGTTCTTCCAGGTTGAGAAGAACTTGGGTTCGGTCGTCTGTGGAACCGAGTGTCACGAGCGTGGGGTACGGGCTGATTGTGGTGGGTGCTGGGGCGATCCGGACGTCGGCGGGGAGGGTCCAGGTGCCGGTCTCTGATCTGAGCCACTGGTCCGGCAGTACGGAGTCATCAAGGATTACTAGCTCCACCGCATCGGGACCGATGAATGCGCCGAGTAATGCCGGCAGTGCGTTGCCCTGTGTCCGAGCGTGTTCGGCGATAGTCCTCAGTGCTTCGTCGAGCCGCGTGAGGACGTTGTTGTCCGCTGCAGAATGAATCTGTTCTTCCACAACTGCTGCAGCGCCCCAGGTTTGAGGGAGGGTCTCGCCTCTGCGGCGATCGTGCTGTTGACGGTGCCGGCGCAGCCCGAAGGCCCCAGCCAGTCCGATGGCCGCTAGGGCTGAGATACCGAGCCACAATGTGCTGTTCTGATCCTCGGAGACATCGCTTGGCTGCGCAGTGGCGGCGATATATACCGGGTCTGTCGTCGATGTATTCAGTGGGATCTGGGTGGCTGGCTGAGTCGGGGCGGGAGCTGCAGCAGGACTGGGTGACGACGTCTGCGCTGGAGCAGGCATTTGAGCGGGTGCCGGCCCGGGTGCCACAACATCTGCGCCCGCGGACTCAGCAGCAGGTTCGGAAGCTGCCACCGGGGCGGGAGCCTCTGCTGGCTCAGGGGCGGCCACCGGAGCAGGCGCTGGCTCAGGAACCGCCGACGGGGCGGGGGCCTCTGCCTGCTCAGGGGCTGCTGGAGCAGGCGCTGGCTCAGGAGCCGCCGCTGTCGGAGCAGGTAGCTGTGACGAAGCGCTGTTGAGTTCGATGCCGAAAATCTTCGCAGCGGCGGCGGCAGCGGCCTGCGCTTCTGCCTGAGCCTGTTCGTCACCGCCCGGAACCATCTCCGCTTGTTCCGGAACGTCGGTGCCACCCAGGAGAGGTGCAGCGGAGGACAGTTCAGGCGCTGCTGCGGGGGCCGGTTCAGGAGCGGCAGCCGGAGCCGGTTCGGGAGCGGCAGCGACCGGGGCCGGTTCAGGAGCGACGGTCGGTTCGGGCACAGCAGCAGGTACAGGAGCGGCAGCAACCGGGGCCGGGTCGGGGGAAGCAACCGGACCCGGTTCGGGCGTGACGGTCTCGGCGGTTTGATCGTTGACGGTGAGCTGCTGGCCGACGTGGATGATTGTCGACGGTGCAGTTCCGTCGGCGTTGATGATTTCTTTGTAGCGGTGTCCGTCACCCAGATGTTGCTCGGCGATGCTCCAGAGACTGTCGCCTTCTCGAACTGTGTAGGCCCCGTCGACGGTTGTGGGTGCGGCGGCGGGGAGCTGAAGTTTCCATCCTGGTTGCAGCCATCCGTCGACGGTCAGGACGTCGGCGTTGAGTTGCTTGATCTCGGTGTATCGAAAGCCATCGCCAAGGTGGCGTTCTGCGAGTTTCCATAGGCTGTCGCCCTGCTGCACCGTGATGGTTTCCCCGTTGATGGGGCGGGCGGGGGCTTCTGCTGGATGCGGTTGGCTTTGTTGCGTTACTTGGATCGGTGCCGAGTGGGCAGGGGCGTCGAAGAGCGGTAGTGCTGTGGCGGTGAGGGGTTGGGCTGTGGCGGTGCCCGCTGTTACCAGCATGAGCGCTCCGCCTATGAGAACGGAGGCGCTTCGCTGCTGGAAGCCGAGGCCTCGGAGTTGAGGTGCTTTGATGCCGCGTAGTGCTGCGACGAGTTCGATGACGGTGCTGAAGGTGAAGGTGGCCCAGGCGAGCCAGCCGATCCAGGTCACGAATCCGAGGAAGAGTGATCCGTCGTCTTGGGTGGTCAGAGCTGTTTTGATCTGGTCGAGATCGGGCAGCGTCGTCGGTATTGGGTTGCCGCGGAATGTCCACAGTGCGAGCGGAATTCCGACGACGAGGACGAGTAGGACGATCAGGTAGAGCAAACCAGTCAAGCGCCGTCGGATGGTGGTCATGCGGGTGTCCTTTCCGATGGCTGCAGGGTGGCCGGGGTCGTGCAGCGTTGCGCCGCGAGCTGTCGAATCACGTCCTCCGTCTTCTCGTGGAGTTCTGCGACTCGTCTGCTCTGCGGTCGATTGGTCATGGTGTGCCGGGGATTCCGAGGTTGGTGCGGTTCAGGTTGACGGTGGCTGTTCCGATGATCTGCTGTGGCCCGACGCCGATCAAACCGAGGACACGGGGTTGGTAGGTCGTTGTGGTGGTGATCAGCAGTGTTGTCGGTCCGGTCTGCACGACGACGCCGGGGATTCCTGCTGCGGCAAGGTATTTGGTGGCTTTGGCTTGGGCTGTCAGCGGGTTGACGACGACGTTGGTACCGCGGACTGCGAGTGGTTCGATGATGGCTTGTCCTGCCCCGCGGGCTGCTTCTTCAGCGACTTGCTCGGCGCGCTGCTTGGCGTAAACTTTGCCGCCGCCGTCGACGACGAGACCCATCATGATCAGCAACGCCATGGCTGTGATGACGCTCCACATGGCGATGGTTCCGGCGTCGTTGTGCGCGTCTCGCCGTGTGCAGGCGGCCACCGCCCGGCGTAGTGCTTCGGTCATCAGGCGCGCTCCCGGTAGGTGTCGACGGGTGAAGTCGCGGTTGCTGTGATGGTCCGTGAGCCCATGACTTGCGGGAATCCGAGTGCGTCGAGGGAGATGACGCACGTGACGGTGGCCGAGACGGAAGCCGTGACGCCGGGGCGAGTTCTGAATCCGCCGAGGTCGGTGTTGACGTTGAGAGCGGAACAGGTGAGCCCTCGTGCTGCCAGGTCGTTTCGCGCGGCTGCTTGCGCATCGGGGGCTGCGGAGAACGCCGTTCGCGCGATGGAGGCGGTACGCGCGGCCTCGTTCGCGGCGTGGACTACTTTCTGGTGCGCTTGCGCGAGAACGCCGAAGGTGACGATCAGTGCGATCAGGAACAGTGTGGCGGGGGCGACGATGACAGTCTGCAGGGCCGATCCTCGGTCGTCGGCTCTGGCTGCGGCTGCCAGCTGGCGCAGTTTGTTCGCGGTGTTCATCTGGTTCCTGGGGCAGTGACTCGTTCAACGGGAAGCGTCTCGCTGACATTGATGTCGAGGGAGAAGAAGGGGATGAGGCGGATGGGTTGTCCGGTGATCTGGACAGTTGCTTCTCGCAAGCCTCGGTTGACGACAATGACGGGTGCTCGAAGGGTCGTCGGGCCGGCGGTGGATGCGAAGGCGTAGCCCGCCGCTGTTCCGGCCGCAGCGCTGCCGAATTGCGATCGCGCTTGTCGTAGAGCTTCTTCACCGGTCGAAATCGCTACGGTCCGTGCGTGAGCGTAGAGAGCTGCCTGGATTGCGATGAGGAAGAGCAGTAGGACGACGCCGAATACCACGACTGTTTCGAGGGCTGCGCCGCGGTCGTCTCGACGTATGCGGGTGAGCCATTCGCGTAGTGGTACATGTGTGTCGGTGAGCAACGCTGGTCCTCCCCTGTCTCGTTGGGCGAGTGGTGGGGTTACTGGATTCGGTTGAGGTAGCGCTGTGCAACCACGGTGATTCCGGCGACGATAGCGATGGCGAGGATGACGAGGCCGGCGGTGATGACGACGGTCTCCATGCTGTAGCCCTTGTCGCTTTTGCGTCCGCCGGCGCGCTCGGTCATCCGGGTATAGGAGAACAGTGCCAATGCGAACAGTGTTGCGGTGGTTGCTGCGATCCGGTTTGCGATTGTGCGCGATGCTGCCATGTGACGTTTCCCTTCGATATGTAAAAGCCCTGGTTATGACGGTTCTGGATGCCGGTCAGACTATCGCCAAGACCGGACACTTCGAGCAGGTGAAGTGCACGGATCGGTGTTTGCACAGCTCAAACTTGGTAGTTGATCGTTGAATGACAACGCATTCGGGTTGTTCGGTCTAGACGCCGCCCATGATGTTCACTCCGGCCGGCACGATCAGCATGATCATGAACAGCACGGCCAAGGTGCCGAGAGGTGCGTCCATCTTCTTCGTTTTGGCTCCTGCTTCGCCTTGTTCTTTCGAGAGCAGGGCACTGCGGAGCGCTCCGGCCCGCGCGGCAAGAGTGTCGGCCACGCTCGCTCCCTGGTCGCCGGTATAGGTCATGATGTCCGCGAGATCTCCCAACTCCGGCAGCGCCAGTTCGGCTGCAAGATTGGACAGAGCAGCCCATGGTGCCTGTCCGGCGAGGGACGCTTTCTGAAGCTCGGCATCCAGACGTAGAAACACCCAGCTATCGCCCACTGCGGCAGCGCGTTCGAGACTTTGGAATGCAGCGACGCCGCCACTTCGGTTCAACGAAACGAAGTCGATGAACGCCGCCAATGCTCGGGTGAATTCGAGTCGGGCACTAGCGGCGCGAGTCTTGACGTCGGCGTCGGGCGCGAAGAATCCCACCAGCGCCAGGACGAGGGAACCGGCTACGGGAAAAGTCAGGGGCACTGCCATGCCGAACAGCGCCAGGAGTGCGATCGAAATCGGCGCGATGATCAGACCTATTGCAGCGGAAAGGATTTTGTCTCCGATGAACTTTTGTGGAGTTTCTCGGAGGATCGCCAGGTCCGCGGTCGGGATCCTGAACCACGCCTGCGATCGCAGCCGCGGGTAGAAGCGGGCACCGACCTTGTAGGACAGGGCATCCGAACCGGTGAGGTCGTCACCGCCGCGGGTGTCGACGGTGTACGGGTCCGGGGCTGCACCGGACAGTCGTTCCATGGCATCGCCGAGTGCTGGGTCGGCCGGCAGTATGCGGAGAACGAGGAGGATCAAGCCGAGAGCGGCGAGAGCGGCAAGGGCGATCGCCCAGAGCTCGAAGTTGTTCATACTGCGCTCCTCTCACGTGCGGTGTTTGCTGCGTCGCGGTCCTTGGTGCCGATGAACCTGGGGTATTTCACTGGCAAGGTGTATCGCTTCATCCACCCGAGCACCAGGCCGAAACCGATGAATTCGAGGAACAGAACGGGCTGGAGGAGGGGCTGTTTGTACGGGTCCATGTAGTTGGTGAACAGGAACAACCCAACGATGACAACGACGGTGATGACGGTGACCCCGCGAGCGGTCGTGCGGGGCCCTTGCCGTTCCGCTTCGGCCGTTCTGCGGTTGCGCACGTTCTCTGCCACCGATTCTGAAAGTCGCTTCAAGGCTGCGGTGAGTCCGGAGCCGCGCAGGCGAGCTGCCTGCCGCAGTGCACCGACCACGTAGTCGCCGGTGGAATCGTCGAGATCGTCTGCGAACCGAAGCAACGCTTCGTCGATCGACACATTGCCACGCAGGCGCGTGATGAGGCTCGTAATTTCCGGACGCAATGCTTGAGGCATTCCCCTGTGCGTTGCGATGATGGCCTGTTCGAGGCCGGATCCTGCTGCGAGCACTCCAGTCAGGTTGCGCACCCATTCTTCGAGGGCATTGAGGCGTTCGATGTCGTCGGCGGCGGCTGACGATCCGAGTAGGTAGGGGACGCCTACTGCTGCGATCGGAATGATGGGGAAGAGTACGAACCATCCACTGAGGAGCCATGCAGCAAGGCCGACGGCAGTTCCGATGGCGAGGAGTAATTTTGTCCGCCGGGCAATCCGCGCACGTGAGGTGCGGTGGCGTGTCGGCGCAGTCGGGTCGCGGCGATCGCGAATTCCGTTGGCAAAAAACCACATCCCGGCGGCAAAGACAAGGACGATACCGACGGCCGTGAACGTGTACATCAGAGCCCACCACCTGTGATCGTGTTGATGGGGATTTGGTTCGGACTGAAACCGCCTGCGTAGAGCTTGCGGAGCAAAGCTGGGGGCAAAGTTCCGTATTCGCCGGTCCCGCCCGGCTTTCCTTCGTAAATTTTGGTTACTGCGGGCATGGCGTTTTCGCCGGCCTCGATATGGATGACCTCGCTGACGAATCGGACCTGACGCCTCTCGCCGGTGTCGGTAAATTCGTAGTCCGTCTGCAGCTGAATGATCAGATTGATGTGGTGTGCCACTTGGCGGTAGGCGTACTCGACCGGCACTCCTGCTTCGAGGGCGCAGGTGACGAGGCGGTCGATCGCGCCGGCGGCATGCTCGGCGTGCGTGGTACTCAGGGAGCCTTTGGCCATCTGCATTGCTTTGAACATGTCGATGATCTCGCCGCCGGCTACCTCTCCGACGATGACACGGTCGAGCTGCATTCGCACGAACTGGTAAAGGATGTCGGACAGCGTCGTCGCGCCGCGTAGCGCTCCGGTCAGCTCGTTTCGTTCGCCGCCGCCGGTGATTGCCTCGGCTGCAACAACATACGGTCTGCGACCGTCGAGTTTGTCGAGGAACAGTTCGTACTCTGTCTCTGCTGTGCCGATCCGTGTTTGCAGGGGAAGGCAGTTGGCGAGCGCACGAAGGTTGGTTGTTTTACCTGATCCCATGGGCCCGGAGATCACGATGGAGGCACCACCGATGACTGCGGCGCTGAGGATCTCGGACAACAGTTGGGGCATAACACCCATTTCGACCATCTTGTCGATGGTCACATCCTTGTGGCGGTGCATGCGGATGGCGATACTGGGATGGCGGACCGAGTAGCCCATCGCGGACAAGCGGATGTCGCCGGGCAGATTGAGGCGGAGGTTGGGGTTGACCTGCGAGAACGGTCGTCCACCACCGGGTGCGCGCTGCGCGAGGTTGGTGAGCCAGTCGTAGAGCTCTTCGTCGCTGTCCGCGATCGGCGGTCGTGCCTGCAGACTCCCGTCGGGGTACATCACAATGACGCTGTCGCCGTTGATGAGGATGTTCTCGACGTTCGGGTCGTCGACGAGCGGCTGAAGTGGGCCGAGTCCGAACAGCGTGTCGAAGACCGCTTTGACCAGCGTCTGTTCCTCTTGGACGCTCAGCTGTTCGTGACCGGTGTCGATCGCGGACTGCACTTCTTTGCTGACGAGATCTATGACGATCTGCCTGCCCGACTCACGCTCCTCGTCCGGGGTCATGGCAGTGACGCCCAGCTCAGGGTTGAGGGCCTGATCTGCTCGTTGGGTCTTACGGAGAGAGAGGATTTCGGATGCTTCTTTGGTCAGTTGCTTGACCAATTGGTGGTTGGTCCTCGCGACGTCCGACCGCTCAGCTGGAAATGGTGATGGCGATGTGAACGGGACCGTCTCGAGTCGCTCGGGTTCCGGGTGGGAGTGGCGACCGTCCTTGCCGGCTGCGGCGAGCAGACCTGCAGATGAGGAGCCGTATTGCCCGCTCCTGTAACGAGTTATCTCGTTGTCGCCATCGTCGAGGATGATCGGATCGGCGGCAAACATCGGTAGGTCGGGTAGGGCTGGTCGCTCGTCGTAGTCGAAGTCGGGGGCGTTGTTGGTCATGCGGGTGTTCTCCCTTTGGCCTTGTCGGCTCGTTACGCGGGCTGTGAGCTGTATGGCGAGTTGGCGATCCATACGGGCTGGTGCGTTTCGTGGAAGCGCTCGATCTTTTGCCAGGTTCCGTCGATTGCGCGTAGATAGCTTGATCGACGTCGCCGCCAATTACTGAGCGAGGCACCTTCGGAAAAAACTTGCGCGTGTACCGGTGATTCGGGAAGGACTGCGATGACGTCGAGGCCGGTCGCCGCGGCGGTCTCGGCTGCGCTGTAGGGCTCGGTACCCCTGACAATGAGGCCGATGCTGGCCGGCGACTTCGTATTCTCCAGATGCTGCTGTAGTGGGCCCAAGCCAGCACGAACCGCTGCCACTGCGGTCCTGGTCGGTCTGAGCATTATGGCGATAACGTCACTGTGACGGATCAGGTCTTGATGTCCGGACCGTAGATTGAGGCGACCGGCGTCGACGAGCAGGTCACCGCCGCCCTGTTTCGACAACAACGCCAGATGTGCCCCCAACGGGCCCCACGTCGACTTCATCGATTCCGTTTGAGCTGCATTGACCAGGCCGGGGACGAACCATCCTTGCGCCTTGGTCGGCTCCTCTGGATCGAACGGCCCGATTCTAACTATTTGGTGCTGGAAGGCTGGGCCTATTCGGCCGTGCCTGTTCGGCTCGACCAGTTGGATGATCGATCGGTCGTGCCGGCGGCGCGCGTGAAAGTACCCGGCCAGCGTCGGGGACGATCCGATCGGATCGGCCTCGATGTACAGCAGCTTGCGGGAGTCTGCGGTGAGAGCGATGCCCAGGCCGGTCGTCGAGACGCCTGGCGAGCCGGAGATCGAGGTCAGGGTGACGAGCATGGCTCAGCGCTCCCGGGAGTCGAGGACGATGGCGACGCGGTTGGTGGCGGCTCGGGCGGCGATCCAGCTGGCCTCGTCTTTCTTGACCAGAACGTCCACTGTCGTCTGTCCGGTCTCGGGGATGTCCTTCACGGCAACGACCTGTGCGTTCGCGGTGACCGGACCCTGCACCGGGGAATCGTCTTGATCTCGGGGAGTGTCGACGATCCGGACGTTGTCGCCTGCGAGCAGTGGCTCTGCGGGAAGTTTGCCGATTGCGACGGTGATGCCGACCAAAGTGTTGTCCCCGCTGGGGATTACGGCGTTGGTGAACGACGATGGGTTCAGTGCCGATCCGCTCAGGAGCGGAACTGCTGCGCTCTGGCCCACGACCGATGCTTTGTCTGTGGCAGGAACGGTCGCGATGGTCGCATCGCTGTTGACCTCTGCGGTTTTGAGGTCGTCGGTGGTGATCGTCTCCCCCTGTGGCACGTCGCGGGCGAGCACCAGAATTGTCGTGGTGGCGCGCATGGCGTTCACCAAAAAGACCGCTCCTACGATTGCGACGGTCATCAAGGCGACTCCCGCGATCCAGTACGACCGTCGACGGCGCACTTTGGTGGTGGATACGACTTCGGTGAAGTCATGGCCCGGCTTAGGAGATGCCTCTCTTGCGCTGCGCGGCTCCCCCACTGTGGCGGTCGATGTCTTTTCTTTGAGATTGCCGAACATGGGCATAGCTCAGTCACTTTCCGTTTGTGTCGTGGCGTCGAGGCCGAGATGTGCTTTGAGGGCAGTTCCGATGAGGTGGCTGCGGGAACGGGCCTTGAACTGGTCTTTCAGTTGATCGATGATCACCCAGTCATCGGCGTACAACCCGACCGTGACTCCCTTCTTCTCCGCCTTACCCTCAGACGGCTTCCCACCTACTCCCCTGGCGCGGAACAGACCTCCGCCGACCTTGCCTCCCGGAAACAGAAGGCTTTCGAGATCGCTGTGGACATCCTCGATAGCAGTGATGACCACCTCGCCGTGGGTTCTCCCTGTCCGTTTGCTCTCCTTCGCCAGACCGTGTGCAACCCCGACAGCAAGATGAACCGTCGACGGCACAATCGTGTCGTCGTGCCCCAATTCAGCTGCACCAGAGGATGTCTCCTCCTCGTTTGAACTCAACTGCACCACCTCCGCTGACATAGCACTTATCGATCCGGCCGGCGGCGGTGGCATGAAGGCTGCCCCGAGCGACTGTCGCGCAGGCGGAGATGTCGGCACGTTCGCACTCTCAGCGCTGTCGGTCCTCACTCACGATCCTTCCGATGTCCCCGTGTACCTGAGTCGCAGGCTTGAGTGCGACGTACGAGATATACCGGGTCTCCCGGACACCGCGAACAGCGTCGATCCGAACCGAACCCTGCAAAACGAACCCCGTGTTCGTCCCGCAAGAGGACCCCATCCCCTCCCCACCAGGACAAAGGCTATCTCCACCTCAACAACAGTGGTGATCAACACGCGGTACATAACATTTCAGTAACAAGGTAGTCGATCGCGCACTCGTTCAGTTCCGAAGCAAACGCGGCGCGGCACCGACCCCTGACGGTCCGTGCCGCAAGCAATGTCCTCTGCAACTTCTACGGGCCGTTGACTGACTCTCAACCGAACTGCACTCGGCGCTGCCTCTTGACTCCAAGACAAGTTGGATTATGATCACTGCCACGTGATCACAACACGATTTTGTTATCGTTTGACACTCATGTCGGACTGATGTGGTTCTCGTGACTCAGTGCTATTTGATTTGATGGCTTTCATGTGTGTCCACAATCTGCCGCCAATGTTTCTTCAACGCAGCGTCGTTCACCGACGATCTTGAACCGATCGCCATGCAGAGCTCACCAGGAAAACCACCACATCTACCTCTTCGGCCGTGGGCACAGTCATAGAACTGATGCCAGAGGGGTGGTGACACACCACCATTTACCTGCAACCATTGAACGATGAGCTTCTCCGACACCGCCACCGCGCCAGGCAGCGGCGTCGCAGCCCGAACGCTCGACGACCTACGATGGCACCGCGAGTTCCATCGTCAGTCCCAGTTTCGCTGGTGGGACACCGAGGCCGCGCTCGTTGCCACCGAATTCACTCGTGGACAGGACCAGTTCCACACAGTGCACGACCTGGCACAACTGGAGCGATGTCGGCTAGCGCTCGCCGACTACACCACGACCTGCCAGCGAGCCCTGGGCCGCGCCCTCAAACAGTCACAACACGTTCTCGACACGCAGAGCTGGACTTTCGCGACTGATGCGCTCCTGCTGTTGCCGTGGACATGCGAGCAGAGCAGCTACCTTGCGACCTGGGCCGACCCGCACGATCCGACAGCTCTGAGCAACCCTCAAGTCCGGCGCATTCAACGTTCCTGTGAGCGCATGATGTTCGGAAATCCCCTCATTCTTAGTTGGGAATTGAGCCACCTGTGGAGCCTCTACCGAGCCGCCGAGACACTGCTCGAAGACACCCTTGTAGATCTCACCGTTGAACTCTCAGAATCAGTCCCTGACGCCACCCTGCTGTGGGCCACCCAAATGGCGTCGAAGATCGGTCTGGAACAACGGATAGCCGAACAGCGAACGACCCGCGGAGAGCCTGGCGATCCCCGCCGCCGACTGCGTCAGAGCTATTCGGATCTACGCTGATTGGAACGCGAACAGTCCCCCGTTGACCTGGCGTCTTATGTGAAATTCGTGCCAGGCTCGCGTCGAACTACGTAGCAATCCTCGCACTCCCCTACCGATACCTCTCCCCTCAACACTTCGCTTGAGCCTTCGCGAAGCCAGCAGAGCCTGCGGATTGGGAGTCGCGGCCATGATCGCAGCTCGAATCGCACGCTGATTCGCACATATCGACGCTTTGTTGATCCGACATAACTACCCACTCTCGATCCCGTTCATCATCCCAGTGCTCTGCTCCCCTACCTCCGTTACCGTCTACCGGGCAATCATCCCAACACAATGGGCGTAGCACTTCGTAGTACTCCTCGCACAGTAAAGCGTTGGTTTCATCGCGTACTAAACCGCGTGTTTGAGGGCGTACAAATACGCTTGTTACACCGTTGGTTAATACGCGTAATACTACGCATGCAATACCGGGTATAACTCCGCACGTCAACACGCGGGTTAATTACCGTTTTGGTCAGCACATCAATGCCCGTGTTTCTTCACGTGTTAACAAGGGTGTTGATATGCGACTTAACGTGCGTATTGGTACGCTGTTACTAGGGCGCAGCACTACATGTTTTATTGCGCGTGTTTTGCCGCGTAAGAGTGCGAGCATTGATACGCATGGTGTTACGCGACTTAGACCGTGTTGACTGACGTGCGTGACTGGGCGTACTCTCGCGCACACAACCACGCACGACAACCTGCGCATCCGCCCGCACAAGAGCGTGCGGGACAAGTCGAGCCGCTCGCACGTACCGATTCGGCACCGTGAACGCCTCCCGGTCACGCTTCTCCACGGCAGCGCTCGAATAGATGCACGCGGATCCAGGACTCTGGAAGGAAGGTTCTATCGATGGCAATATCAAATTCCCTCGCAGTCACCCAAGGTAAAGGGGGAGTGGGCAAGACGACGGTTGTTGCCAACCTCGCAGGCCTGTTCGCCGCTGCCGGCTACCGTGTTCTCGTCGGGGAGTTCGACCCTCAGGGCAACCTGGCCCGCGATTTCGGTTACGAAAAGCAGTCCGGTGAAGAACTTCTGATGTCGTTGATGTCAGGCGGACAACCCCCGATCATCAAAGACGTCCGACCCGGTCTAGACGTCATTCCCGCTGGTCCTGCGCTCGTCGACGTTGCTGGCATGATGCTCTCCAGGCTCAGCCGCGGGGGCGAATCGCTGGGGCAGATCCTCCACAAAGTCCTTGCCCCGATCGTTCCCGACTACGACATTGTTCTCTTCGATACCCCGCCAGGCGACGTGATCATCGGTGATGCGGTGCTGTACTGCACGTCGTCCGTTCTCATCCCTACTCGCGCCGACGATGGCAGCCTCGACGGCCTCGACCGCGTCGCCGAGCGCTTCGCGCGTGCCCGGGAGCACAATCCGCAACTGAGATTGGCTGGCATGCTTCTGTTTGCGGTCGGCAGTAGGTCACAACGGCTCCAGGACCAGGTGAGGGAAAGTATTACGCAAGCCATTCCTGACACCATTGCCCCCATCTTCGGCACGACAATCCGCTACATGGAGAGCGCCGCTGCCGACGCGCGGCGGCATGGGCTCCTAGCTCACGAACTCGAAGGCGCTACTGCTAGCGCAAAGAAGGCTCGGTTGAAAGCGCTGAGGGACAAGGTGAAACCACCCAGCCTTCTGCTCTCTCGGGATGCAACCGGGTTGGCGGATGACTACGAGGCCCTAGCAGCTGAGGTCTTGCAACGCTTGGCCGAGCTTGCTGCCGAAGCCGATCACGCAGAAGAGGTAGCACCCGCATGAGCACCACTGATCGCAAGAAGCGACCCAGCCTGGCGGACCAATTCGACAAGCCCGCTCCCCGTGGATCTGGCCTCGCCAACATTTTCCCTCGCAATGGAACGGGTTCCCTCGCCAGGCCTGCCGCAGTGGAACCACGCTCGACCGACGTGGCTGCCGAAAGAGCCGTCGACGAGCCGCACGTACAGGCTCCGGACGTGACATCTGCACCGGATGCTCCTGTAGCACCTGCACCAGAGCCTCCGACCGAGGTTGCTACATCTGCCTCGCCCTCCGGGGGCAGCACTGCCGCAACCGAGGACGTAGCCACCACACCCGAAACCGGGGCCGACACCGCTACAGCGGAGCCGTTGGCTGCGATTGTCGGTGATGAAGATGTGCGCCCGATCGCGGTCTACGTTCCCGCGACGGTCAAAGAGGCCTGGAAGACGCGATCTCAGCGGGAGAAGAAGTCCTACGGCGAGATCGTCGAGGATGCCTTCGCCGCGCACACCCCGGAAACCTTGGTTCGCCTCTTCGCCCCTCGCGCCGTCGAATCGCCACGCGGTGGCATGCCGCGTCTGGCCCGCCCGAAGGTCGCGAGCGGGGGAGTGGAGGTGCGTCCACATCTGTGGGTAGCCCAGACCCGATGGATAGACGAGCAGGTAGAAGCAAGTCCGCTCATCCCCTCACGAAGCGCGCTGATTGCTGCGGTCGTTGAGGACTATCTGATCTCTTGATCCGCCGGGCCAGAGCGTCTTGCTCCTGGCTCCCCACCGTGCTCCCCACCATGCTCCCCACTCCGGTGGGGAGCGTTTTTTTGCCTTTGAGCTGCCCTTATCTCCATGCTCCCCATGCTCCCCACATAAAAGAGCCAAGGTCACGCGTATATCGATGAAGGGGCTTGCGCAGCGGGTCGGTTCGACGAGCTGGGGTGTTCGTCGTGTCCGGTGCCGCAGAGACAATGTCGAGAGATTTCGCCACTTCTGTCACAGAGGTAGATCGAGACGGATCTACCTGTCATGTGTGGTGCGAGGGCGGGTACGGACGAGGTGCGGAGGAACATGTGAACGTGGCACGACAGGCAGGCGACACACCGGATGTCGCGGCCTCCCTGTTTCTGTTACCGAATCCGTTTAATGTGATCGCATGGCTGGAAGCAAACCTGGGAGAGAGTCGAAGGGCCCTCGCATACCCGCAATGGTGCGCACGCCCGACACGCAGTATGCGCATTACAAAAACGAGGCCGACGCCCTTGGCCTCGACCTCAGCGACTACTACGTCTATGTCATGGCGCTGCACCATGATCTACCCATGCCGCATTACATCCAAGATCGAATCGATCCCGCACAGTACAAGCTGGGCGCGTGATGACCTACCCCTAGACAGTGAAAAACCCCCCTCGTGCTTGGCGGCGAGAAGGGGGGTCTTCCGGATTCACAAGTGAGCGAATCGCTCCGCTCCAACCACCCACCGGGAACAACCACGAACACGACAGGAGGTGTATTGACATCATAGCTCAGTACCCCTGCCTCGCCGTGATTTGCGCTCCGAACCCAGCGCGCGTCGTACATCTACGTGTCGGCGGTGAGTCGTGACGTCACCGACTCCCAACCGCGGCCACATGTGGTCGATGGACAACATCCGTCCACGCCTCGAGCAGCTCGGCGGCTTCAAAGCCACATCGAGTACCCAGTTTCAGGCGAGATGCCCCGTTCACGACGACCGTCACGCTTCGCTGTCTGTCACCTGGACTCCGGGCCACCACGGTTCTGGAATGGTGCTGCTGCGGTGCCATGGCTGCTCAGCGACGGCCGCAGAAATCGCCGAGCGTCTCGATATCGGTGTGTCCGATCTGTTCGACGAACCCTTGCCGAGTCGGGATCCGAGCGCACCGCGTGTCGGTAGATCCCCGCAGCAACGGGCAGCGGGCAAACGACGTGGGCGTCTGGGGCGTCTGCCTGCTCGGATTGCCGGTCCGATGCCGGAGCCCGAGGTCGAGCACTCTTGGTCGGAAGTTGCGCGCTATCCCTACACCGATGCCGACAGCGTATTGGTGCAGGAGGTCATCCGCGAGGAGTGCACCTCGTGCGGCGTCAAACACAAACGATTCCGGCAGTTGTTCGTCGGTCCGAATCGCACGTACGTCAAACGTAAGCCTGCGGTGTTCACTCCGGTCCTGTTCGCGATGCCGCAGCTGCAAGCGGCGCTGTCGGCCGGCCAGCCGGTGTGGCTGCTCGAGGGCGAAAAGGATGTCGAGACCGCGATGCGTCTCGGTCTGTGCGCGACCACGAATGCCCAGGGTGGCCTGAACTTTCCGCCACAGCTCGCCGAGGTGTTCGCCGGTGCCGCAGTGCGCGTTGTGCTCGATCGTGACGCCGCAGGATACGAGCGCGGCATCGAACTGGCGTCGCTGCTCGGCGCAGTTGATGCCGAGGTACAACTGCTGCTACCCGGCACAACAGATGACAAATCAGACTTCACAGATCACGTCGAGGCCCAGCTGTGGGATCCGGACGATATGTGGAACGGGTTGATTCCCGTCCATGTCGGTGAGGTTGCGGCACATGCTGCGCTGGCCAAGCTGCGCGGCAAGGCCGCCGAGGTCGAAAAGGCGGCTCAGGAAGCGGCTGCGCGTGCCGAGCGCGGGCGAGTATCAGGTCACCAGGATGAGTGCGCAGACGAGATCCGCCTCGCTGGGCGCTGGGCCGTCGAGGCGGAGCGCCTGTTCGAGCCGTTGAGCGAAGCCGTCGATGCGGTGCGTAGTTTCGCTGCCGCTGAGGGCACGAAGTGGTCGCAAGAAGCGGTCGATGCCGCTACCGCTGTGTGGCGTACTGCCCGCACGGCTGCCCGTGCCGCACACGATATTTCGCGCACTCCGATTCCACCGCTGCTGCACGACGAGGACGAGCACGACGCGGTGCCGCCGGCGACCGGATCCAGCCACATCGACGCCGGTGAATCGACACATCCGCTCCCTGACGGACCCCGACTGCACCTGGTCGGGGCGGCCACCCGCGGCGCTCAGATATCTGCACCGACGTATCGGGTCGTAGAGGGAAGCCTCGTCGAAATCGTCACCAACCGAGATGGCGAGCAGACCGCCAAAATGGTGCTCAGCATCGATGCTCGGATCGTGGAGATGGAATACCTCGAATCGCAGGACGACGGCCTCGACGTCGACGCACCGACCCTGCTCGGACGCGAAGATATCGTCGGGCAGCGGGAAGCCAATCCGCCGTCGCCCGAACAGCTTTCCGCTGTCGTCATCGGGTACACCCATCCCGATACGGGCGAGTTCATGCGTATGCGGGTGGACGCACAGGACTATCGGGACTGCACCTGGGCGGATTCTCTTCCCGGGCCGCCGACGTACGACTCCAAACCCTCTGGAATCGCCAAACTTCGCGACGCCCTGAAAGTGGCGGGTGGAGTGACGATTGCCCGGACGGTTCGATTCCGTTCCACCGGTTGGCGTAAGGACCGAAACGACGAGTGGTTCTACGTGCACGCGGGTGGCGCTATCAGTGCTGCCGGTGCCCGTGTTGCGCCGGTTCTGCTCAGTGGACCGCTCTCGCGTTACGACCTGCCGTGCCCGATCGCCGATGCACCTCGATTGCGTGATGCCTTCATGGTCGATTCGGGATCGATGCTGACGCGTCTGCCGGTGCGAATCGCTGCTCCGTTGCTCGGGCACGTCTTTCGCGCGGCCTTGGGACCCAACCCCTGGGTTCTTTCGCTCATTGGTTCGCCCGGTTCGTACAAGACCTCGATCGCGTCGATCGCGATGCATCACTTCGGTGAGCTGTGGGATCGTCGGCGGCCGGCATCGTCGATGTCAGGTAACGGTGACACTCTCAATGCGCTTCGCATCAAACTGAATTCGTCGAAAGATGCGCTGTACTGGGCCGATGATGTCGCTCCCACACGAGACTGGGGGGCTGCACAGAAAGCGCTCGAAGAGTTCGCGCGCATGGTCCACAACGGCGAACAACGGAGCCGTTCCAGTCGCGACGGGTTGAGCATCCTCGACGGCACCGCCCCCCGATCGTCCGCGATGGTGACCTCCGAGGTCATGCCTCGACCAGGGTCCGGCGCTCAGCGCATGTTGGTGGTGCCGTTGCAGTCCGACGAGATCGAACTCGACGAGCTGATTCGACTCGACAGTGAGCAGTCTCGACATGGACGCGCCCTGCTGATGGCCTCGTTCCTGCAGTGGTTGTGCCCCCGCCTCGAGGAACTGCGGGAAAAGGTCTTCAACGAGGGCGCGCACTACGCCGAGGGCTTACGTGAGCAGGGTGAGACCGTGCGCCAGGCCGAAGCGGTCGGTGCAGTGTGGGCAGGGTGGCAGGCGTTCACCGCTTTTCTGCTCGATGTCGGCGCGCTCGATGCCGATGAGGTCGAGCAAGTTCTCGACGTCGTCGACGGCGGATTGCACGACGCGGTCGTCGCTGCGGCCGATCCCGATCTGCCTTCACGTACCGGGGCGCGGGTGCGCGAGCTCCTTGCGCACGCACTGCGTACCGGGTTGGCCTACGTCGACGACGTTCGTACCGGTGAAGCACCCGACCGCCCGCTCGCCGGCCGGTTGGGGTGGCGACGGACGTTGGTCTCGGACTATCAGGACGTCAAGAAGTACCGCGAAGACGCACGCGGGATCCGGTTGGGGTACGTGCTCACCGACCCCGGACCACGCGACGGTGAAGCGCAGCTGTTGATCGAATCGACTGCCCTCGAACAGGTTCTGAAAGCCGCGGCATCGACGATGTCCGATGCTCCACAGATCGATCGAGGCACGGCGCTGCGGGCCCTCTACGACGAGGGAGTTCTGATCGCCGAGGAACGCGCAGGCAAGACACCCCGTTACACCGTCCAACGCACCATCCATTGTGAGGAACGGCGGCAGCGGATGACCGCTCTCCGTCTGTGGGCGATCCTCGGCGACGGCCCCGACGACGGTCAGATCGGCATCTTCGACGCTGATGGCGGACCCGACGATGCACCGGACGGTACGACACCGAGCGACGTTCCGGGTTCGACCTCCGCAGTGGCCGACCTCGCGACGTTGTTCTCGGTATCGAACAGCGACACCTCATCGACGACGGGCAGCTCTCGTGCCAACGACGCGGAAGCTACGTCTGACAACTCCGAACAGGAGGACATTCCAGTGGGAAGCTACCCCGATGCCGAGGGCCATATCGCTGTGGCAGAACATATTTCGCCGAGCGTCCCGTGCGTGAAGTGCGGAGTGGGCTCGGGCCTTCGCTTCGATGGCCACGTTCTGCACGCGCAGTGCTGGTTCGGAAGCACAGCTGCCTCCCGCGCTGCACTGGTTGCCGATACCGCAGCCGCAGCGAAGCCGCCTGCACCCGCCTCCACTGGCCCGCGGCCGTCGAACGAACCTGCTCGTCGAGCTGCTTCCGAGGCCGCCGAGTCGAGTGCTCCTACGGTTGCGCAACCCAGTGCGCCGCTCGAGACCACGCAGCCTCGGCGTTCAGCTCCCGCGAAGACCGCGGCCAACCCGTTCGCTGCCCCTGCCGCCGTCCTGGACGTCGATGGCATTTGGATGCCCGACGGAAGTCGAATCAATTTGCCACAGAACATCTCTCACGTCGGTCATGTCGCCGCGCTGGTGCAGGAGCTGCGTCTGGGCACTCAGACTTCGTCGTGGCAGAGCGAACCGGGACAGATCTGGGTGACCGCGGCGATGACCGAGAAGTTCGGGGTGGATCTGAGCACGCTGAGCGACGATCCGTCGCAGCGACGCAAAGACGTCGGCGAGGCCACTGCCGGCACAGCGTTCGTCACAGATGCAATCGCCGACGGTTGGACCCTGGGCAAGCCCGGTGACCGGCTCGGTGCGTGGACCCGTGTGTGGCGCACCCAGGGCGAGCACCGCGGTGTGTGGGTCGTCCTGGCTGCCGGCATGAACGCCGATCCACGCGATATCCCTATTCTCGGAGACCGACCGTCCCCGAGCAAACTCGCGCGTCGATTGTCGCTGTTCGCCAGCGCGTTGAAGATGCCGTGGGTGATCACCCCGCAGTCCACAGGTTTCGACCTGATGATCTCGACTCGATTCAAGGACCGCGAGCGGATGTTCGGGGCACAGACTCCCGTCGGCCCGGCCACCATCAGCTCCCTCGAGGACGATTACGCATGGTCCCGCAAACCGACCAGCGACGAGACATCGATGATCTACGTCCACGCGTACGACCGAGGAGGCTCGCATGCTGCGGGAATCGCCGGTTTGGAGATGCCGATCGGATCGGCCACTCATCATCCAGACGGGCGAGCGTTCGACAAGAAGCTGCCGGGCTATTGGCGGGTAGAGGTTCCCGAGGCAGGGGACTGGCGCATCCCACATCCATTGATGCCTCTCGGCGGCCGGCCGGGCCTGCTGTGGGTGACCACACCGAGTCTGCAGGTCGCCGGAGAACTCGGCTACGAGCTCGAACCTGTCGAGGCCTACGTGTGGAACGAACATGGCCGAGTACTCGATCCGTGGTACGAGCGAATCCGGGACGCACGAACAGCTTTGGACGTCGACGACGTCGACGCTCAGTTGGCCAGAGATCTGCTCAAGGGCGTCTACACGCGCACGATCGGCCAGATGGGGTCCTCGGTTCATATGACCGGACGAGCAGGTTTCTCGCCTGAGCGACGCCATCACATCATCGCCAAAGCGCGGGCGAACATCACTCGTCGCATCGTCAAGATCGGCACCGTCTCCGACCGGTGGCCGGTGGCCATCACGAACGACACGGTTCTCTACACCAGCAACGATCCGGATCCGATCGCGTCCTGGCCTGGGGAGGACAAGCAGCTCGGTCGAGGGTTCGGCCAATACAAGTGGGAGGGCTCCGCTCGACTCGGCGATCATCTCGAGTTCCTCGTCGGTGGCCGCTACAAGGGCAAGGAAGCGCTGACGATGAACTGGGATGCCACGACAGGCAAGGGGGAATAGCCAATGGCCGGGCGCAAGCATGCTGGCTTCAAAGAGAACCTGGAAGCAGACGAACGCCGACGCAGCTCACTGTTCCAGGGCTTGACGGGCAGGCGTGGTGCCGATGTCTCCGGCAAGGCCGGCACCACCCCTGACATGCGTGGGATGCTCCTCGCCGCGTACGGCCCGGGCACTCGGGGCGGGGTGAACACTGCCGCAGCTGCGCGCGATCTCGGAGTCTCACGTCGTACGGTGGAACGCTGGGTTGCCGCCGAGGGACGCCAGCGAATCTCGAAGCCGAAGGCCGAGACTCTGAGCAAGCTCACCACCAAGTCGCGGCAGGCAGCGACGACGCAACAGGGCCGGCGCGCCGCCATCAAAGCTGTCCGAGAGAGCAAACAGGGCAAGTCGATCGCCAAATACGGTGCGCGCGTACAGATCAAGGGCCGACAAGGCGTCGCCGGTGGGGGAGGGTTCTACATTCGCAATCGTTCCATCCAGATCCCCCCGGATCAGAGTGGTATGTCGCCATCCGATGTCGAGTCGATGTGGTCGGCGTACGAACGCGGCGGCGACAAAGCGCTCTCGAAGTGGCTCAGCGGCTACGCCAGCGATCGGTACGTCGACGGATGGACCTTCGAGAGCATCGACAACATCTCCATCGACCCGGTCTGACCATAAGAGTCTGCGAGTTCAGGTGTTCGGAGTGTCCGGTGCAACCGCTACGGTATCGGTGGAATCGCGCACGGCAGCGCTCTGCAGGAGGGATCAGAAAGACATGTTCGAGACCAAGTCTCAGCAGTGGAAGACCCGCGTCGTTTCTGCGTTGGCGGGTCTGATCCTCGTCAGCATGGCTGTGCAGGCCAAAATGGGATACGGCGTCTTTCTCGGACCACTCCATTAGAGCGACATGAACCCGAAGCGGCCGCGGTGGACCAAACGACAGCTCGAGGTCGCATTCACCGCGTGCTACGGCCCCTTGGTCAACGGTGGTGTCGATATCGACTATGTCGCAGCGGCATTCGGGGTGACTCGCCGTACCGTTCAGCGTTGGCTGCAGGGCTCACCTCGCGCTCGAGCGGCCATTCCCGTCCGCCGGTTGCAGCAACTTCAATTTCCCCTTCCTGAAATCCGACGTGTCGAACAGCAGACCCTCGACAATGCACGAACTGTCTTGACCGGGCTCGATCTTCCCCGTGGCCGCGGTGTCCGCAAGGAATGGCGAGAGCGACGATGGCTGGACCCCCATGTCGTGGCGATCCTCCGTCCCCACGGCTCTCCGGACCTGCGGCAGGTAGCGATCGCCAGAGGCGCACCACGCCCCGTCGCGGCACTACATAAGCGGGGCCCGCTCGATGACTTCGTCACCGTTCCCACCCGTTTCCACGCCGACGCCCTCGTCGGTGAACTGCTCGACCGCGTCGGCCCATGGCGGCTCTATCCGGACGACCGTGTCGTCGAGCTCGGCCGAACCCGCGTGTGGGCCGCATGGGCACCACCGATCGACCTACCCGCTATTGCCCGCGGTGCGGGCCTACTCGACAACTGATCAGCCTCGACCGCCGTACCCACGCTCAGTACTCGTATCCGCACCCATGACTGTCCTGTGTCGCCGCGACGAGAGAATGTCAAAGAAAGAGTGAATCGCGATGAATCGCAACAACAACTGGAACTCAAGCCTGTATATCGCTGCTGTTCCGCTCGGGCTTGCTGCCGCCTACCTAGTCGTGTGTTGGCCTTTCGAGGCATTAGTCTCGGTTCAGAGGCATCTCGGTACCGGATCCGAGGTAGTCACCGAGTCGACCCCGCCGACGATGCCCGGCGCTCAAATTGGCTTCCTAATTCTCTTCTTCGCCGCAGTTGCCGGTCTCGCTCTCGTCGCGGCGGTGCGCCGGTTCATCGAACCGAACGAGACCGAACCGAACAGCTTCCCTGGGACGTGGCGAGCGCGGACGCTGATGAGTGCAGGATTGTTCCCCATCGGCCTGTGCATGGCCTCGTTGCTGTCCCCCGAGGATGCCGAAAACCTTTCGCGCACCAGTGACTACGGCAACCCGGCACAATGGTGGAACAGTGCGCACCTTCTCGTCGCCGGCTTGGCCGAGGAACCGTTCTTCAGTGCGCTTCCGGTCTTGTTGCTCTTCGGGGTCGTCGGACTGGTCTGGCGCGTCCAGCCGTGGATGCTCGGCATCGTCATCGCGAGCTCAGCTCTGTTTCGAGCCTCCATCCATCTGTACCAGGGAACAGGGCAAGCGTTGTCGGCGTTCGTATGGGGCGCTGTGGCCGTCTACGTCTACTATCGACTCCGCAGTCTCACGGGACTCGTTCTGGCCCATACAGCTTGGAATGCATTCGTCATTGCGAACAATGGTGACTACACCGCGGCTCAGATAGTGATCGGCGGGTGTATCGCATTCACCGCCCTGTGGTCGATTTACCGACTGTCGAACACACCCACCCTCAAGCACGCCGATCTAGCACGCCCGACGGCAGCGGCCGGCCACTTTTCGATCACCACCAGCGAAGGACATTGATGAGGAATCTGACAACCATCAAACGTTGCGCGGTGATCGGCAATGCGGTGATCGGTATCAGCGCCTTCACAAAGAGCGGAATATCGTTGTGGCAGCTCGCTACTGCCAGCGGATACCCGGCAACACTGGGATGGGTTCTGCCACTGGTGCTCGACGGAATGGTAATCCTCGCAACACTCATGCTCGTCGTCGACGCCTCACACCGCTGGTTCGCGTGGGCCTTGCTGATTCTCGGGTCGATCGCATCGACGGCCGGCAACATCGTGCACGTCTCGATGGTGGACTACAGCTCGACCTTCACCGTGGCCGCGCTGGCCGCTGCTGCGCCGCCGCTGGTGCTGCTGGTCACCACGCACCTGATGATCCAGCTGGTCCGACTCGAAGCATCAGCTGTAGACGACAGCACCGACCAGCGTCACTCGGCCCCGAACAGCTCCACAGAGGCCGAAACAGCCGTTCTGTGTGTCCACGTCCTGAAACTGGCCAGCGAAGGCCACGAGCACGCTGCAGTGGCCACCAAGACCGGGCTACCCATTGAGGTCGTCGACGCAGTCATCGCAGCCGCCGAGGACGAACTCCAGATCGGCTCTGAGGAGGATCGATACCTCGCCCCGGCATGAGTTCCCCGTCGGTCTACTTCATTCGCGAGCTCAGTTCGTCGAAGAATGCTGCGAGCATCGACGGCGCGTCGGGGCTCTCGAACTCTTTGCCCCCGAACCGATAGACCTCGTATCCCGCTAGCCGGAGACGTCGGTCTTCGGTGACCATCTCGGCGTACAGCTGCGTGCTGGCGCGGCCGTCTTCGTTGGCGTAGTGCTGACGACCGTCGACCTCGATGACGACGCGTTTTCTTGCACTGAAGAGCAGCAAGAAGTCCATGCGTTGGCGTTCGAGGGGACTGCTGCCCTTGCGTTGATACTTGGTGTACGGGTCGTAGTGGAGGTAGACCTGCGGGATCAGAGCGGGAATACCGAAGCCGTGCTCTCCGTATCGACGTGAGTAGACGTCCAAGACCATCCGCTCGGGTTCGTTCTTACCGAGGCTCTCTCGCAGCCGTTTGTACAGTGACCGCCCGACATCGCGATCGTCCGTGTCTGCCATTGCTTGGTGCTCACGCCACCACTGAATCAGCTCCTGAAAGGACAGGCCGGCCTCGGTTATCGGTCTGTCGTAGACCAGGCAGAACTCAGCATTCTTGGTGATCAGGATGTCGTTGCTGACCGCGTCGCGGAGCACCATCTCCGGTTTGGGACCATTGGCCGCGAAAATGAGGTTCTTTGCGGGAGAATCGACACCGCTGGAGCCCTTTTCGTACTCTGCGATCAGCACCGCGAGCCCGTGGTCCGCGACGTCGCATTCTGCAAGCACGCGACGCGCCAGTGCGACGAGCTGGGGGATCTCGAATCCTACGAGGTAACCATCGATCAGCGACCGCTTGGTGTCGGCCTCAACCGGGGTACCTGTACCTGCCCACGTCAGGTCGAGTTCGTCGGGTAGGACCACTTCGAGGGCGGCTCGCGAGAACCCATAGATCAAGGTGTCCTCGATCGCCGACCTGAGCGTTCTGGTCGACACGATCACCCGTCGCGGCGGCTCCTCCGAGAGGCCGGCCGCAAGTGAATCCCAGAAGCTCATCGGTCAGAGGCTCCGCGGGCGGCCATGTTGAGCGGAGCGCTTACCGGCGTCGATGGCCTGGATCCAAACGAACTTCGGCGAGAATCGCCCAGAGCTTGGCGTCGTCGCCGTCGTCTCGGTGATCGGCGATGGCCTGCACGAGGGTGTTGATGACCTCACGAGAGCGTGGATTGAATCCGGCAGCTCGCGCACCAGCCCAGGCCAGGGGGTCGTCGACCACCTTGTCGAGCCTGTCGAGGGCGTGGATACACAGGTCGTGGAACTTGCCGGCACGTTTGTATTGGGCGTCGTCGAGTTCGCCGGTATCGAGCGCTGCTGCTGCTTGCTCGACGTAGACATCGATGATCGCGTTTGCGCGATCGTTGAGCTGCGGATCGAAAGTGAGGGTGTTCCAGAATGCACGCCAATTGGCTGTATCGCCGGCGGTGTTCGAGCGCGGCAGGAGGTTGTCACGAATGATCGCAGCCAGTTCCGGGTCCGTCAGTTCGCTGATCGCTCGGGCGTCGGCGGAATTCGAGGGGAGCGGGGCCGGCGTCTTGCTTCGACGCCATGGCTCGGGCTCGGTCATGTGTGCAGCTTCCCTCTCGAACGTCGCGGTTGGTGCGTTTTTCGTCGGCGGCCCGTGAGATCTGCTCCGGTATTTGTATCACTCGAACAGGACACTTCGGTCTGCTCTTTTGGCCGCTTCGTGAACTTACCGCCCGGCGCACCCGCTGTCCCCGGCACCGGGTGCGCCGGGGACATTTTCGCTTGTCAGGTGCTGTTTTTGTCGGTGTGTCGGGGTAGGTTCGAGTTGTTCTGTTGATCGGGCGGACTGACCATCTGCCCTTGTGTTAGCCCTGGGAGGGTTTCGTCGTGAGCGGTGTGTCGAGCGAGAACGCGGTGTCGGGTAGCGAGATGGTGTGGCGTGAGCGTGTTGCGTGGGCGTATCTCGCTCACGTGGCGCGGGGGCAGGGCTCGTTGGTGCATCTGGCGGTGTCCTTATCGGGCGTGGAGGCTGCAGCCGAGGCTGTGCGGCATCGGGAGGTGTCGGAGGACTTGTTGCGTGCGACGGCTCGCTCGTGGGACTACTCAGGTGCCGAGGCAGACCTCGAGACGGCGGCAACGCTGGGAGCACGATTGGTCACTCCTGCGGACGCTGAGTGGCCGCAGCGGCTGCGGATGGCCGGATGGCTGGAGGGATCGACTCCGGTCGCTCTGTGGGTTCGTGGACAGGGCGCGCTGCCCGGTGCTGATGTGTCGGCGGTGGCGCTCACCGGCACCCGGGCTGCGACCGCTTACGGCGAGCATGTCGCGTCGGAATTTGCCGGGGATCTGGCGATGCGTGGGGTGGCGGTCCTGTCGGGCAGCGGGTTCGGGATCGAGGGAGCGGTGTTGCGGGCAGCGTTGGGGGTCGGTGCAGGACCGGTAGCGGTAATGCCGTGCGGCTTGGATCGGGCGTATCCGTCCGGTCACGCTCGGTTGCTCGAGCGCGTCGCGGAACAGGGTGTGGTGGTGAGCGAGTACTCGTTCGGTGCAGAGCCTCGACGAGAACGATTCAACGGGAGTGGCGCGCTGCTGGCGGCTCTCTCCGATGCGGTAGTGGTGCCCGAGGCCGGGTCACGCGGACGTGCACTGTCTGTGGCCAGGGAAGTGCACAGGCTCGGGCGGGCGGTGTACGCGGTACCAGGGCCGGTCACCTCCGCAGCGTCGAACGGATGCCATACGTTGATCATCGACGGTGTGGCGCGTCTTGCAATGTCGGCTGCTGGCGTGTGTGCTGATCCGAACGTCTCCTGATCGGCTCGACACCGATCCGAAAGTGTGGTCGGGTATGGACGTGAGCCCTAGATGGGCCTCGGAAGCCGACTCCGCTCCCGAGGAGTTAGAGCGAGAGCCTTTGTCGCTCTGATCCTTTCGCTTCTCCCTAGACGTTCGACAACAGGCTCGCCCAGCGAAACACATGGGCGGGCCTGTTGTCTTTCCCCACCGAGCCCCGGCGCACTCGGTGCGGTCCCCGGCACCGAGTGCGCCGGGGACCAAATGTGTTGCGCGTGAGCCGTTCTTGTCGGTGGTCTCGGCTAGATTGTGGGTGTTCTGTTGATCGGGCGGACTGACCATCTGCCCCTGTGCCCTGAAAGGGGTTTGTCCGATGTCCTCTGTTTTTCGTATCTCCTCACCCGCTGATGCTGTTGCCGTGGCCGTGATGCTGGTCCGCTACGTTCCCGAGAACGAAATGGTGGTGTTCACCCCAAACTCGACAGGCGGGGCCGTCATGGCCTGCCCGCTGGGGGAGGAAGCGCCGATCGGTGGTGCCCCGTTGCTGGTGCCCAGCGGTCACCCCGTGCGTGATCTATCCGGACCGCGCGTGGTGGTCGTGTTCGGCAGTGACACACACGCCGATGCGGCATCGATGGCCGTTCTCCACGAGTTCTCGGGCGATGACGTTGCTGTGTTCCAGTTCCACGAGGGACGTGCGCGCCGCTACTTGATGAACGGGGTACTGGCGGGACCGCACGAGGTCGGCGAGGCGGTCGACCTGACGGCTCACCCCTACGTGGTCGGAGCGTTGCTCGAGGGGCAGGTACGTCTGGCCTCTCGCGCCCAAATCCGCGCGGGCTTCGTTGCCGAACAGTTCGGTGCCGAACGCGCCGCGAGTGTGGTGGACATGATGCGGGCTGCACGCGGGGCGTTCCCGGCAGTAGGGCCGATCTCGGCCGCAGAGACCATCCACCGCGAGGTACTCGCCGGGTATCTCGATTCAGGCAACCGCGGAATCGAGATATCGGATTACCACGCTGCGATGCTCGCAGCCGCCGCCTCTGACGTGCGCGTGCGCGATGTGCTGTTCGTTCACTTCACCGAAGCCAACGCCGCAGTCCTCGGCGAACTGTGGCGGCAGGTTGGCGCGGTGTTGCCCGCCAGCGAGGCAGGCCCCGCCTTCGTCCTCGCTTCGCTGAGTTACTGGATCGGACGGGAGGCGGTGCCGGCGCGGGAGGCAATGAACGTTGCCCGTGGGCTCGCCCCCGATCATTCCTTGGGGCAGCTGCTCGAACGCGCATACAACGCGGGAATCAACCCGGCGCTGTGGGAGCAGATTCGGCCCGCTGCGCTCGATGCAGAATCCGAGCGATCCCGTAACGAATGACTTGAATGCGATTGATCCGAAACCGGTTTCGCTGAATACACCATGCATCGGCGAGCCGGTTTCGGTTCGACCGCCCTCGAAAAATTCTCGATTGCAAATTGCAAATTGAGCGCGATCGAATAACAGATGCAACCGCGAAGGCGCGCAGCGCTTCGACCGAGTCCGCGAGTTCTTCGGAACGGCTTGCCGTTTCGCCTGCAGCGGCGGGCGCGCAGCGCCCAGCCCCAGCCC
>NZ_NPGB01000030.1:0-109907 GCF_002259345.1 Rhodococcus sp. 06-156-4
ACTCCCGCCCACCCCGGTCACTCCGCAGGCTCCACTCCTAAGGTTGGTTCATGATTCGCGTACTCCTGGCCGACGACGAGAACCTGATCCGTTCCGCCCTCGCGACGATGCTGTCGCTCGAGGACGACATCGACATCGTGGCGCAATCCGATTCCGGGGAAGCAGCCGTCACCGCGGCGCAGCAACACTCACCCGACATCGCTGTTCTCGACCTGCAGATGGGCGGAATCGACGGTATCGAGGCCGCGGGACTCATTGCCGACGCCGTCCCCACCTGTGCCGCCATCATCGTCACCAGCCACGGCAGGCCGGGGTATCTCAAGAAAGCATTGGAAGCCGGAGTTCGCGGGTTCCTACCGAAGACGACATCGGCCGCGACGCTCGCCGAAGTTGTCCGGACCGTGCACGGCGGCGGCCGATACGTCGATCCATCGCTCGCCGCGGAAGCAATCGGCGCGGGAGATTCTCCACTGACCCCGCGTGAAGCGGACGTGCTCGAGTTCGCGGCGGACGGCGCGACCATCGCCGAAATCGCCTCACGCGCTCACCTGTCCCAGGGAACCACACGCAATTACCTGTCCTCGGCCGCTGCGAAACTGGGAGCAGCCAATCGGCACGAGGCGTCAGCCGTTGCGCGACGCCACGGCTGGATTTGACGTCACTTCCAGGGACGGCAGCCGACGACCGGGCGCGGCCCGGCTGACCCCGATCCGTAAACCGTTGTGCTTCAGCAGGTACACGGCCGCGATGACGCCGGTCAGGAGCGAGACGACGCCGCCGACGACGAGAGGGGCGCGGGGGTCCAGTACGTCCGCCAACCACCCGAGGACCGGACTTCCGATCGGTGTACCGCCGAGGAAACAGAGCATGTAGATACCCATGACTCGTCCGCGCATGTCCGACGGCACGGACATCTGCAGTATGTTCATCGCGGACGTCGAGAACGTCAGGTTCAGTGCACCCGTCGGAATCAGCAGCAGCGCAACGAGCAGGTAGTTGGGCATCAGGCCGACGAGAAGTTCGAACACACCGAACGCGATGACCGCCCCGAGGAACAACCGGAGCCGAGGCGTCGTCGATCGTCGCGCGGCCAACGTCGCTCCCAGCAATGTGCCCACCGCCAGCGTCGTCGACAGCAGACCGTATGCATCGGCACCGCTGCCGAACGAGTTCCGAGCCAACACCGCAAGACTCAGCGGAAAGTTCAAGCCGAACGTGGACACCACGAACACCGTCGCCAGCAACACTCGCAGGTCGGGCCGTCCCCACACGTAGGAAAAACCGGCTCGTACTTGCCCTTTCGCTCGTGGGGCACGTTCCACGGCGAACAAGTCCTTGGCGCGCATCGCGATCAACGCACCGAAGACGGCGGCGAACGACGCTGCGTTGATCAGAAAGACCCAGCCCGTTCCCACGAGCGTGATCAGGACACCGGAAATCGCGGGCCCGATGATCCTGGCCATGTTGAACGTCATGGAATTCAACGCAATTGCGTTGGACAGAGTCTCCTTGCCGACCATCTCGATGGTGAAGGACTGACGCACCGGAGCGTCGATGGCGGACGAGCACCCCAGCACGAAGGCGATGACATAGACATGCCACAACTCGACTACGTTGCCCACGTCCAACAGTCCGAGCACCAGACCACACACCGCAGCGAAGACCTGCGTGATCATCAGAAGCTTGCGCTTGTCGTAGCGGTCCGCCAGCACACCGCCCCACACCGACAGCAGCAACGTCGGACCGAACTGCAACGCCATGACGATGCCGACGGCAAACCCGTTACCGCCGGACAACGTCAGAACCAACCAGTCCTGAGCAACACGTTGCATCCAGGTCCCGACGAGCGACACGATCTGCCCCGACGCCCACAATCGGTAATTGCGCGTACGAAGCGCAGCGAACATCGGCAAGGCTGTGGGCACCCCATAGATATTAAACCTATCTAACGAGTCGTTCCGCAGGCTCCACTTCCGCTCCCTGCCTATTCGGACTCGCTCACCAACGCGCTGATGATCCCGACGGCATCGCGCAGGGTTGCGAGCTGGGTCTCGTTCAACCCGGCCAGCTGCGCAGTCATCCACGCCTCCCGCGCACTCGCCTCGTCCGCGATGAGCGTGTGCCCGGCGGGCGACAGCGACACGATCACCTGACGGCCGTCGGTCGGATGCGCGGTGCGCACCACCAATCCCAGGTCTGCCAGTGACGCGATGACCCTGGTCATCGACGGTGGCTGCACGCGTTCACGAGCCGCGAGAGCCCCCGGTGTCATGTCCCCCTCTCGGCTCAGCGTGGCCAAGGCCGACAGCTGAGTCAACGACACTTGCGAATCGACTCGTCTCCCCCTCAGATGACGAGTCAATCGCACGACGGCAAGCGACAGGTCGCTCGCCAGTTCACGGTTGTCCTTCACGTTATTTCCCGACGTCACAGCGAGGAGACTACGCCTAGCAGCGAGGATGAGCTCAGGTAACCGCGTCCGTGATGGGTCCGACCACGAAATACGCCACGAACAGTAGAGCGACGACCCAGAGCAGGGGATGTACCGACTTGGCCTTGCCTCGACCGACCGCGAGTATCACCCAGGCGATGAAGCCGACGCCGATACCGTTCGCGATGGAGTAGGTGAACGGCATCACGAGGATGGTCAGGAACGCGGGAAGAGCGATCTCGAACTTCGTGAAATCGATGTCCCTGACCTGTCCGATCATCAACGCACCGACCACGACCAGGGCGGGGGCCGCGGCTTCGATCGGGACGATGGCGGTCAACGGCGTCAGGAACATCGCGGCGAGGAACAGCACACCGGTGACGACGTTGGCCAGGCCGGTACGCGCTCCTTCCGCGATTCCCGACGCGGACTCGACGAACACCGTGTTCGACGACGCCGACGCCCCGCCGCCGGCGATGGCTCCGGTGCCTTCGATGACGAGTGCCTTGCCGATGCCGGGGAGCGTGCCCTTCTCGTCGACGAGATTCCCCTCCTTGCCCAGACCGGTCATCGTTCCCATCGCGTCGAAGAAGTTCGCGAGCACGAGCGTGAACACCAGCAGGCTGGCAGCCAGTACACCGATGCGGGTGAACGCACCGAACAGGTTCACATCTCCGACCAACGACAGGTCGGGGATCTGGAAGAGCTGATCCGGGAGAATCGGGACGCTGAGGTTCCACCCCTTGGGGTCGACGCCCTGCGACGGACCCACGTCGGTGACGGCCTCGACGATGGCCGCGACGACGGTGGTGACGACGATTCCGATGAGCAGTCCACCGCGCACCTTGCGTGCGACGAGGATGCCCATGAGGAGAAGTCCGAAGACGAACACTGCCGTCGGCCACGACGCGATGGAGCCGTCGATGCCGAGCCCGACGGGAACCGTCGTACCGGCGGCGTCGGGAATTCGCCGGACGAATCCGGAGTCGACCAGACCGATGAACGCGATGAACGCTCCGATGCCGGCCGCGATCGCAGCTTTCAGCTCGGACGGGATCGCGTTGAACACGGCGGTACGGAATCCGGTGACGGCCAACAGCACGATGATGATCCCGTCGATCACCACCAGACCCATTGCCTCGGGCCAGGTGACCTGAGGCGCAATGGTCACCGCCAGCAGGGTGTTGATGCCGAGTCCGGCTGCGATGCCGAAGGGGTAGTTGGCGACGATGCCGAACAGAATCGACATGAATCCCGCGACGAGCGCGGTCACGGCAGCGACTTGCGACACCGGCAAGATGTTGCCGAGCACGTCCGTCTTGGCCGCGGCGTCGTCGGCGGAGAAGCTGCCGAGGATCAACGGGTTGAGTACGACGATGTACGCCATCGCGACGAACGTGACGACGCCGCCGCGCACTTCGGATCCAACGGTGGATCCACGTTCGGTGATCTTGAAGTAGTTGTCCAGGAGCCGGGACTGGAAGGCCATGGAGGTAACCTACATTTCGTGGACCCCGAGTCGGAACCGAACGAGCTCAGCCCCAGGCTGACCGATCCGGCTCCGGTGCTCGCGGCCGGTCTCGCTCTGTGGATCGCGGCAACGGTGGTCGTTCTGCTCGTCGGCGAACGGTGGTCGTCGGCGCTGCCCGTCTGCTGGGCCGGAATCGGCGTCGGAGCAACCGGTTACGTGGTGTTTCTCGTCCAACGCGCAGCATCGAGGCGCGGCAAAAAGACCGCGCAGCGCGGCTTGAACTGACCGACCGCCGTCCATAACCCACGTCACGTCGTGCCGCCGCACGTAATCGTCGTCACGCCACACATGCTCTGACGTGCGGAAACTCACCTCTGAATCGGTTGAGTTACACAGATTTAACGTGGAGTATTGGTTATGTCAGTTTCAAGCAACCGAGTAATCCACGAAAGCAAGGCCATGAAGTTCGTTTCGCAGTTCCGTACCCGCCGTAACCACACCCGCTCGCTTCGCGCCCTCTACGCACGCGCACACGCAGTCAGCAGCCCCTCGATGCGCGACGAACTCCTCGTCATCGCGCAGCGGTCCGACTACGCGGGTCGCTGATCGCACGGACCACGACGATCCACAGCAGTCCCCACAGGGCTCCGAACACCCAGCCCGCCAGCACGTCCGTCGTCCAATGGGCGCCCAGGTAGATCCGGGAGAACCCGATCGCCAGGGTGCCGACGACGGGCAACGCCAGCAGACTGCGCCTGTGCAGCCACGGCGTTCGTGACGTCACCAGGACAGCGATCGTCACCGTCGCGAGGATCGCGGACATCATCGCGTGGCCGGACGGGAACGAATAGCTCGAGATCTCGACCAGTCGCTCCGGAACCGGTGGCCTGGCACGCCCCCACAGCAGCTTGGCCAGACTCATTGCGCCCCAACCCGTCAGCATGGCACCGCCGACCATGATCGCGTCGGGCCGCCGGCCGGACATCAGCAATGCCGAGCATCCCGCGATGGACCACACGAACATCCACACCGTGTTCCCGAGTGTCGTGATCACCCAGAACAGTGACGTCACCCAGGCCACGCGATGCTCGACCATCCACAGAAGGACGTCAGCGTCCACCCTCGGCCTCCCTGTTGTCGGCGATGTGAGTGGTGCCGTCCTCGGCCACCCACCAAGCGAGGGTTCGGTCCCCCGCCACAGCTCCGCGAAGTCGAACGATCAATTCGTGGTGCACGACGACCCGCCCCACGGGTAAGTCGAGTCCCAGTGCCGCGCAGGCCAACACCGCCGATGGCTCACGATCGAAGGAACTCACCCGTCCCACGCCTCGGACATCACCCTGGACAGCGTCCGAGGCGAGGCGCACATCGAGCACCGAAGCCAGCACGGACGCGGACTCCAGTGTCGACAGCACGGTGACGTCGGCGTCGAGGACGGCTGCGAGCCACGGTCGATCGAGCACCATCGCATCGATCGGGTCGACGAGTGCACCCGACACGGATCGAACCTGCGGTGGCAGGTCCAGGTCGTCCTCCTCGACGCGCCCCGACGCCACTGCGTCGGCGATCGCTGTATGAGTTGTCGCGATCACCGCAGGAGTCGGTGTGCGCGAGGGATCGGCGAGACGGTCGATCAGCAGCCGGGTGAACCAGGCGCTGTCGCAGTGGGTCGGCGCCAGCGCAGCTGCGAGATCGTCCGCACTCGGGTGCTCGAACACGTCGAGCAGTCCGTCGAACGTCGTGTCCGACGGCGCACGGTAGGTTCCGACCGACGTGCCGTCGACGACGGCGTGACGCCGCAACCACCACGCGGTGTATCCGTCCCGATCCTGCAGCGCGGCACGCGTTCTCGGATCCGCCAACAGCTGTGACAGCGCTTCCGGCCAGGCATCGGAGTCCACGAGATCCAGGTCGCGGACCGCGACGAGCGTCTCCGGGTCATCGGCCAGCGACGCCCACCACTCGGCCTCGTCGTCGAGATCGTGATCCGGCTCGGTCGGCAGGTCGTCGGTGACGACCCCGAATCCCCAGCCGACACCCACAGCGCGTAGCGCATCCGGTCCGTGTGAACGCACGACGGCGGGATCGACCGTGCCGAACGGCGAGTCCTCGGCCAAGACGGCCGCCAACGGTGCGTCGGGCAGCAACAATTCGTCCGCCGCACGCAGTTCGCCGGTGGAACTGGCCAGCGGAATCGATCCGAGCCACCCGGGCAGACCGTCGGCGTTCGCGGCAAGAGTGAGTACGGCGTCGGTCAGCTCGTCGACGGCATCACCGTCGTCCCAGTCCAGTTCGTCCAGAAGAGCTTCCAGCGCAGGATCGGACAGCATCTCCGCGGCGGACAACTGTGCCGCGCCCAGCCTCGTCAACAGTGGACGAGCGGCATCGGGGTGAACCAACCGAGTCCAGTGCACCCCGATCGCACCGCTGACGCCGTCGGCGAGCACCGTCGTCCGCGGCCCCGTCACCGTACGGCCGTCCGCGAGTGGAACAGGAAGTGCAGCAAGCTCTTCCGATGCAACGCCGTCGACGACGAGAGCGGCGAGCCCGTCGTACAAGCGACCCCACCATGCCGGTTCGCGGTCCACACCGGTGAGCATCTCGGCGAGACGTGCCAAACCGATGCGACGAACACAGGCCGCCGCCAACGCCGCTGCGTGTCGTGGACCGGACATCGACGGCGCAACCAGGTCCGGGAACGTCTCGGCCATCACCTCCGCCAACTCGTCGGTCAGCCCGGGCAGAACCATGGCGCGGGACGGAACCAGATCCACCCCTCCGACTCCGAGAAGCCATGCAGTGGAGGATGCCTCACGCAGAATCGACTCCCGCAGGACCTCGTCCACGGCACTGCGCGCGAACCCGGGCACCGGGACGAACACAGGCCGCACCGAGGGAGGCAGGGCCGCCAGCATCCGGCCGTATCCGGCGGCAAGCCCGGCCACATCGGCACCGGGCAGTACCCGTCGGCGATCGGGTTGCATGGCCACGTCGGCGATCGGTATCGCCGGTAGCGACAACTCCTCGTCCGACCGCGTGGGCGCGCGAAGAACATTCGCGGAATCGGGTACCGGCCGGCCGTCGACGGTCGGCATCAGCCACCGCACACGCTCGGTGCGATACTGCCACCACCGGCGCCCGTCCACGTCGACGGCTTCCACCCCGACGCCGACGTCGGTGACGGCGCGTTCGAGCCGGTCGCCCGCGATGTCGATGACCGTCAGAGCTTCCAGTTCCAGCAACAGCGACGCCGCGTCCTCGCGCATCGAAGCGAGGATCTCGTCGGCGTCTCGCACCCGCAACACGATTTCGGAGTCGAACCCGTCGGCGGGCGGGACCGAACTCGGCCACGCCAGTCGCAGAACCGGAACACCGGTCGCCGGCGGCACCACCCCGGCGTCCTCCAGCGCCTGCATCGTCCGATCGGCGCTGAAGACCACTCCGCCTGCAGCGGAACGGAATTCGATCTCGTCACTGACTGCGCGCACCGCGGTGAAACCGACACCGAACCGGCCGACACCCTCGGTTTTCGCGGACGCCCGCAACGCCGTCAGAGCGTGCACCCCACTTCGATCGAGCGGAGCGCCGGTGTTCGCGACGTGCAGGAACTCCCCATCCGACCACGCGCGGAGCGAACCGGGCACCCCGCCGCGTGCGGCAGCGTCGGCGGCGTTCTGCGCCAGCTCGGTCAGCAGCCGTTCGCGATAACCACCGCGCACCAGATCACTCTCGGTGGCAGAGTCCTCCCGCAATCGCGTCGGCGACGACGTCCACGCGGACAGAACCGCCGCACGCAGCGATTCGGTGTCGAATGGATCGCTCAATCGGTCGATCGATCGTCCTGCTCGGCGGCGTCGGCGATAGCCTCCGACTCGGCCTCGGGCGCGGCGACCTCAGGCGTGGCGGCCTCAGGCTCGGCATCAGGCGCGGCGGCCTCCGGTCCGGGTGGTGTGGCGACGACCTCGAGAGCCGCGTCGTCGTACGGGTCGAACTGCGGGGACCCGGCGCCGGTCGGCAGCTCGGTGTCGGAGTGCGCACCACAGCCGTACTCGACGTGCACCACTCGCCCGTCGGCGGAGTACTCGTTGCCGCACACTCCGAAGGCAGCCGACAACGACCCCGCGATCGGCAGGAAGAATCCGCAGAGCCCGCAGGTCGACGGAGCGGCCTTCGCCATCTCGCTGCCCGGGCCGAAGTCACCGTCGTGCCACCGTTCGGCTGCGTCGAGCCTCTCCTCCCGGCTCGGAACCTGGGTGCGACCCAGACCCAGTTCGAGAGCGACGTCGTCGACAGCGGGGTCACCGGTCGCCACGTACCCGGGAACCAGACGCGGATCCTGGTGCCGGGGCGGGAGTAGATCACCCGGTCCGAGGTCGCCCGGACGGATCCGCTCGTCCCACGGCAACCACGCGGGCGCAACGAGAGCATCGGGGCCCGGGAGCAACACGATTTCACTGATGGTCGCGACGTCGGCGTCCTCGGGCGCGGCGACGACCACCGCCCACTGCCATCCGCGGTAGCCCTGCAATTCGGCACGGAAGCGGTGGGTGGCCGCCGAGCGATCCTCGGCGGTGACGCCGAGATATTCTCCGACGCCGCCTTCGGCCGAATCGATCAGCGCCGCACGAGCCAACTCCGCGGCGTCGGCGAGAACGGGACGAATCTGGTCGAGCTCAGGAGACGATGTGAAACTCACACATTCATTTTGCCGCATCACTTCGGATGCGCCCAGTTCGGGCTGCCATGATGGGGCGATGCCTGCGCCGTTTCGTTCCAGGGTGAAGACCACAGCGGCCGCCGCGATGGGTCTGCTCACCGCGGCGGGACTGGTGACCGGATGCACCGAGACGGAACCGGAATCGTCGGCGACATCGGCCGACGCGCTGTCCGTCACCGTTGTTCGCACACTGCCCCACGACCGGACGTCGTTCACCCAGGGGCTCGAGATCTCCGACGGCGAGCTGTACGAGAGCACGGGCCGCAACGGAACGTCCTACGTCCGCGTGAGCGACCTCGACACAGGCGACATCCTTCGGCAGGTCGACCTGTCCTCCTCCTACTTCGGTGAAGGCATCACCGTCACCGACAGCACGGCCTGGCAGATCACCTGGCAGGACGGTGTCGCGTTCGCCCGCGACCCGCAGACACTGGCCGAACGCGCCCGCGTCGACTACGACGGTGAAGGGTGGGGACTGTGCGAAGCGCCGACGGACGGTTCGTCGCGGCTGATCATGAGTGACGGTTCGTCGACGCTGACGTTCCGCGATCCGGCGACGTTCGACGCCACCGGCGAGGTATCGGTCACCCGGGACGGGAACCCGCTGTCGAACCTCAACGAGCTCGAGTGCGCCGAGGACGGATCCGTGTACGCGAACGTGTGGAAGACGTTCGACATCGCGCGGATCGATCCGCAGACCGGCGCCGTCACGGCGATGATCGACGCTCGGCCGCTGTGGGACGCCATGACCGACGAGGAACGGGCCGGAGCCGACGTCCTCAACGGCATCGCACAGATACCGGGCACCGACCGGTTCCTCGTGACCGGAAAATTGTGGCCGACGATGTACGAGGTGGAGTTCACGTGAGTCGGTGTACTCGCCCATCCGACTTTCAGTGCAGAATTGATCCGTGACCGATCCCCGTGATTCCGACGCCCCCGCGGGTGAGGACCACCCAGGGTTCGACAATTACCGGCCGGCCCCCCGCGCCGCGAGCCGGCGTACCCCGCTGCCTCCTCTGCACCCACCGAATCCCCAGCCTCAGGCCGATCGGCCGCAGGACCGGAAACCGCAAGGGCCGAAAGCTCCCCCGATTCCGCGGAAGCTGACGGTCACCCGGGTCGCCGCGATGCGGAGCCGAGAACTGACGGGCAAGGGCATCGCGACGTTCCAGCGCGCAGCAAAAGCCGACGGCGCCGACAAGTCCGGCCTGACGGCACTGACCTACGCGACCATGGCCAACTTCGCGTCCGACGCTGCCATCGCCGTCGCCCTGGCCAACACGTTGTTCTTCTCTGCCGCAACCGGCGAGGACAAGCTGAAGGTCGCGCTCTACCTCGTCATCACGATCGCACCGTTCGCCGTCATCGCGCCGCTGATCGGACCGATGCTGGACAGGTTGCAGCACGGCCGTCGCATCGCGCTCGCCACCTCGTTCGGTCTGCGGACGGTGCTGGCGGTGGTGCTGGTGTTCAACTTCGACAGTTGGGTCCTGTATCCGGCCGCACTGGGAATGTTGGTGCTCAGCAAATCCTTCGCGGTACTCAAATCCGCGGTGACGCCCCGCGTACTTCCACCCGAGATAGACCTCGTGAGGGTCAACTCGCGGCTCACGGTGTTCGGCCTCATCGGCGGCACCATCGTCGCGGGCGGAATTGCCGCCGGAATCGCGTTCGTCGCAGGCTCCCCTGGTGCGCTCTGGTTCGTCGCCGCCGTCACGGTGTTCGGTGCATACCTGAGCATGCGCATCCCCTCGTGGGTGGAGGTCACCGAAGGCGAAGTCCCCGCAACCCTGAGCTACCACGGCGACGACGCCCAGACGGAAGTGATCCGTCGCGGCCGAGCCGGGGAAACACCGTCGGCGACGCCCGCGAAGGCGCGACGCCAGCCGCTGGGCAAAGCTGTGATCATCGGGCTCTGGGGCAACGGAACCATCCGAATCCTGACCGGGTTTCTGACGCTCTACGTGGCCTTCGTCGCGAAAGCTCAGACCGAACACGAGCCGATCAAGCAGGCTGCGATGCTGGGGCTCGTCGGCGCCGCTGCCGCGATCGGCAACTTCGCCGGCAACGCGGCAGGCGCTCGGATCAAGCTGGGCAGGCCCGCCATCGTCGTCCTCCGGTGCACCACCGCGGTCACCGTCGGCGCGATCGTCGCAGCGATCACCGGCAGTCTGCTGACCGCCGCGCTCGCAGCGCTGATCGCATCCGCGGCGAGCGCACTGGCCAAGGTCTCGCTGGATGCATCACTGCAGTCGGACCTGCCACCGGAATCCATTGCCTCCGGATTCGGCCGATCCGAGACCGTGCTCCAGCTCTGCTGGGTGATGGGCGGAACCATGGGCGTACTGCTGCCCACCGAGTTCTGGCTCGGTTTCACCGTCGTGTCGGTGGTGCTTACGATCGGTCTGGTCCAAACCTTCCTCACCTACCGTGGGAAGTCGCTGCTCCCCGGATTCGGGGGCAACCGACCCGATCACGCCGACCAGGAAATCCCCGACGCCGTCGGACATCCGTCCGCCGCGACCAGCACGAACAGAACGTGAGCACAGTGAATTTCGCACCGAAGACCAAGAAGATACTGGCCATCGGCACCGTCGGCCTCGTAGTCGTCGCAGTTGCGTTCGTCGCGGTTCTCGCGTTGCTCGTCAAGGATGCACCGTCGCACCGGCCGACCGTCACCGCATTCGCCGACGGTAGATCCGTCGTCGTCGAGCCGTACCTCTACTGCCCCGTGAACGAGCCGCTGTGCGACACCGACGGCACCAGCGCCACCGTTCCGGTGAGCGAGGGCCACCCGTTGCAGCTGTCGTTGCCCGGTGAGATCACGTCGGCGCCCTGGATCCTCGCCGCGGTCTACGCGGACGGCGACGGCGCCGTCGAGTCGGACACCCTCTACCTGCCCGACGAGAAGCTGGGCATGACGGTCCAGCCCCTCGACGACGAGGGCAGGGAGCTACTGGGCGTCGAAATCCGACTGCCGTCGGGCGTCATCGACTCCGACACTCAGCAGGAGGAGATCATCAGCCACGCGATCTGGTCGATCGCGACCAAGACCGACTGATCAGCTGTCGAGCTCACGCGCGACGGCGCGGACGACCTCGGAGATCTTCTGAGCGGTCTTGCGGTCCGGGTACTTGCCCTTGCGCAGCTCCGGCTGAATGGTGGCCTCGAGCAACGTGATCATGTCCTCGACCATGCCGTGCAGCTGGTCCGGGGTGTGCTTGCGCTCGACATGCTCACGCCGACCCTGAGTGTTCTGACGCACGGTCGGAGCCGGTTCGAGGACCTTGAGACTGAGCGCCTGGGGTCCGCGGCGGCCTGCGGCCATGCCGAATTCCACGCGCTGACCGGCCTTGAGGCCGTCGACACCTGCAGGGAGCGCAGACGAGCGAACATAGACGTCCTCACCTTCCTCCTGAGAGAGAAAGCCGAATCCCTTGTCGACGTCGTACCACTTCACCTTGCCGGTAGGCACTGCGCTCACCCGTCCATTTGTCTCGATTGTTGTTGCTGGCACAAAATTTCGCGCCCCGCACGATCGGCGAGACGCGAATACGACAGTCTACCGCGAGTGGGCCGGTGCAAGCACCTGGGTTTCTCCGTCGGGTGAGCCGACGTCCAGCGAGCGACTACCGTCTGGAGATGTGACCGATCGACGACCCCGAGGCAGCTCGGCTCTGCTGCGCGTAGCACTCGTTCTTTTCGTTGCCGGACTGGTTGCCATCGCGGCGATCTTTCTGGTTCCGGCGGTGGGCGGAAACGAGCCGCCGCTGTGGCTGTACCTGACCGCGATGATCGCCGCACCGCTCGGCTTCGTGCTGGCGCTGGTGTTCGCACTGTTTTCCGGCCGACGAGCACGATAGACGGGAGTACCGACCATGCGTCCGATACTGAACATCATCTGGCTGATCTTCGGCGGGCTGTGGCTCGCCCTCGGATATTTCGCAGCGGGAATCATCTGCTGCATCCTCATCATCACGATTCCGTTCGGAATTGCGTCCTTCCGAATCGGCGTCTACGCACTGTGGCCGTTCGGAAAGACGGTCGTCGAACGTCCGACGTCGGGGGTCGCATCGGTGATCGGCAACGTGATCTGGTTGATCGTCGCCGGTGTCTGGCTCGCCATCGGGCACATCGCGACTGCCGTCGCGATGGCCATCACCATCATCGGGATCCCGCTTGCGATCGCGAACCTGAAGATGATTCCGATCTCCCTGATGCCGCTCGGCAAGGACATCGTCGACGCGTGATCACTTCTGCCCCTTCCGCCCCAATCCGGATGGGTGTGACTTCCATCACATAACAGGGTGGTAACGGAAGGGCAACGGACGGACGTCGTCGCGGTGCCGACGCCTCTAGCTGCAGATTCGTTCGTTACCGAAAATCGGACACGAGCACGCCGCGTAGCGGCTCGAAAAAGCAACAGTTACCAAATGGTGACACTCCACGGGAACTTCAGTACGGTCAGTGGCGGCTGAGAAACTTCGGCCGAATCCGTTCCCGCAGCGCCAAACCTCGTCCCGCGGAAACGGACCCCCACCAAGAACACCCAGGGGACGAGGACGGGGGACCCACACGTCCTCTCGGATAACCGGAACGCTCCGCTCACGCGGAACATTCCTTGGGGTGAAGCCCGTCGATCCTGCAGTGATCTCACTGCTGGACACGCCGGGCCGGGCTACCTCTCAGCCCGAACCCGACAGCTGACCTCGCAGGCGCCTGTGGAGAGGATTCGAAGAAAAGTATGAGCGGACGTCATCGCAAGCCGACCACCACCGGCCGCACCGTCGCCAAGGTCGCCGTCACCGGCGCCATCATGGGCACCGCAGGCATCGCCTTCACCGGTACCGCCAACGCAGCTCCTGACTCCGATTGGGACCGTCTCGCTCAGTGCGAAGCAGGCGGCAACTGGGGCATCAACACCGGCAACGGTTTCCAGGGTGGTCTGCAGTTCTCCCCGAGCACCTGGAACTCGCACGGCGGCCAGCAGTACGCAGCCACCGCGAACCAGGCCAGCCGCGAAGAGCAGATCGCAGTCGCCGAGAAGGTTCTCGCATCGCAGGGCTGGGGCGCATGGCCCTCCTGCTCCTCGAGCCTCGGCCTCAGCAGCGCACCGTCCGAGCGCAGCGTGCCTGCCTCGCCGAAGTCCGCTCCCGAAGCACCCAAGCTCCCCGACCTGACGTCCATCCCGACGGTCGACGGCTCTGCCGAGGTCATCGACGGCATCACGAGCGCCGTGCAGACCTTCACCAACGACCCGCAGATCGCCTCGATCATCAAGGACGCGACGCAGGGCATTCAGCTCGACCCGCAGCTGGTCGAGTTCTACCAGGCCAACAAGGCGTTCCTGCCTCAGTAAGGCACATCGCCGGTACGAGAAAGGCCCCCGAGACCGTGGTCTCGGGGGCCTTTCTCGTCTGTTCGTATCGGCTGTGTCAGCGGTTGACGACGGTCACAGGGTGCGCGTAGGGCAGTTCCTCCACGGGCAGCGGGAACTCGGTCTCCTCGCCGTACGGCGACAAGCCTCCCGAGCGCGTGGACGACAATTCCGTCACCGCATGGTCACCGCGTGCGGTGTCCGGCCAGCCTGGATCGACATAGGGCTTCTTCGACTTGTTCACCATGCGCCCATTTTGACACCTGCGCTGCGGCATACACCAGCCCAGGTCACTAATCTGATACGTGATGACCGATAAAGCAGCGCCACCGGACCTCGCCACGTGGCTGGAGTCCCGCTCCGATTCCGAACTCGTCGGCTTTCTCACGCTGCGTCCGGACCTGACGGTGCCACCGCCGTCGACCATCGGTGTTCTCGCCGGCCGCGCCGAGCAGCGCGCGTCGATTCTCCGTAGCGCCGACTCACTCGACACCCTCGCGCTGACGATTCTCGAGCTTCTCTCGATCGAGGGTGCGGGTGATCTGCCGGTGACTCGTGCGCGTCTCGACGACGTGATCGACAAGCGCGCCACCGCCAAAGCCGTCGATCGTGCGCTGACGGCGCTGCGGGAACGCGCTCTGGTCTGGGGCACTCGAACCCTTCGGATGGCTCCCGCGGCACCGGACGCCGTGCCGTGGCGAATCGGCCGCATCCTGGACGCAGACGACTCACTCACGCCCGAGCGCGTCACCGAAGCGCTCGCCGGTATCGAATCGAGCGAACGTGGCCTGCTCGACACTCTCGCGAGGTCTTCTCCCGTCGGTCGGACCCGCGATGCCGCGCCGGGCACGTCGCCGGACCGTCCGGTCCAGAAGCTGCTGCGCGCCGGGCTGCTGACGTGGCTGGACGAGCAGACGGTCGAGCTTCCGCATCAGGTGGGTCAGGCGCTGCGCGGCGAGCCGATCTCCGATCCCACCTCGCTGACTCCACCCAAGCCGGCGACGACCAAGTACACGGCAGCCGACGTCGACGCCGCGGCGGCGGGCGAATCGCTCGAGCTGATCAGGCACTGCGCGGCGATCATCGAGTCCTTGGCGGTCGCACCCGCCCCGGCGCTGAAGGCCGGCGGTCTCGGCATCCGAGAACTCAAACGCATCACCAAAGCGACGGGTCTCGACGAGAACCAGGTGGGACTGCTCGTCGAACTCCTCGCGGCCGCGGGCTTGATCTCCAGCGGCACCCCCGATCCCCTTCCGTCGAACGACTCCGGCGACGACTACTGGGCGCCCACCTCCGCCGTCGACGCCTGGACGACGGCAACGCCTGCCGCGCGCTGGCACGCCCTGGCGTCGGCGTGGCTCGATCTGCAGCGTGCCCCCTGGCTCATCGGTATGCGCGATTCCAACGACAAACCCGTCGCCGCGCTGTCCGAGGAAGTTCGCTCGCCTGCGGCCCCGCGCGACCGTCGTACGATCCTCGAGTACCTGGCCGATCTGGGCGCCGGAAACTCGGTGACGCCCGCCGACGTCTCGCGCGGACTCGGCTGGCGACGTCCACGGGCAGCGGCCAGGTTCGCGATGCGCCCGACGCAGAAGATGATCGACGAAGCCACGACCCTCGGCATCGTCGCCCGCGGTGCGCTGTCGTCACCGGGCAAAGCGTTGTTGCACGGCGGCGACGCCGAAGCCGCCATGCGGTCCGTTCTTCCGAAACCGATCGACTACATCCTCCTCCAGGCCGACCTCACCCTGGTGGCACCGGGACCTCTCGAACCTGATCTGAACGACCGGATCGAGCTCGTGGCCGACGTCGAGTCGGCAGGCGCGGCGACGATGTACCGGATCACCGAGGACAGTCTGCGCCGAGCTCTCGACGTGGGCATGAGTGCGGCCGAGTTGCACAGTCTGTTCACCACACACTCCCGTACCCCGGTTCCGCAGGGACTGAGCTACCTGATCGACGACGTCGCCCGGCGCCACGGACGACTCCGGGCCGGTGTGGCCTCATCGTTCGTCCGGTGCGAGGATCCGGCTCTGCTCGCCGAGGTTCTGGCCTCCCCGGCGAGCGAACAACTGGCGCTCCGCGCGCTCGCTCCGACGGTCGCCATCTCGCAAGCGCCCCTGGCCGAAGTCATGAACGTCCTCACCGCGGCGGGGCTTGCACCCGCAGGCGAGGATTCCAACGGCGCCATCGTCGACCTCCGCAGCCGCGGTGCGCGGGTCCCGGTCCGCAGAACCCGAGCCCAGTTCCGCAGCCCGGCCGTACCCACCGACGAGCAACTCGCCCGGCTCGTCACCGAACTGCGAGCGGGCGAACGCGCCTCCCGGGCGAGCGGTCACACCGTGCGTTCCGACGGCACCCGCGCAACCGGAACCGCGACGCTCGCCCTGCTCCAGACCGCACTGCAGGTGCGGCGAAGCGTCACGATCGGCTACGTCGACGCCCAGGGCACCGCGTCGAAACGCGTCGTCGATCCGGTCGCGATGGGCGGTGGTCTGCTCGAGGCATTCGATCCCGCGACCGGTGAAGTACGTCGCTTCACCCTGCATCGCATCACCTCGGTGGCTCTCGTCGACTGACGTGAGCGGCAATGCAGTTCCGCTCACATGCGCGGACGGCACGTTATGTGGACAATGGAACAGTTGCGCATTTTCGATGCGCATCAGGCGCGTTGCGCCGAAGAGTTCTGTAGGAGGAACACGTGACCGATGGGCCTTTGATCGTCCAGTCCGACAAGACTCTGCTGCTGGAAATCGACCACCCGCAAGCCGGTGAAGCGCGCGGCGCCATCGCTCCGTTCGCGGAGCTCGAACGAGCGCCCGAGCATGTGCACACCTATCGCATCACCCCGCTCGCACTATGGAACGCGCGTGCGGCCGGCCACGATGCGGAGCAGGTCGTCGACGCACTCGTCAACTACTCGCGCTACGCCGTGCCTCAACCGTTGCTGGTGGACATCGTCGACACGATGGCACGGTACGGACGCCTTCAGCTGGTGAAGAGCCCGGTCCACGGACTCTCGCTCATCAGCCTGGACCGTGCCGTCCTCACCGAGGTCATGCGGCACAAGAAGATTGCGCCGATGCTCGGCGCCAAGGTCGACGAGGACACGGTCATCGTTCACCCGAGCGAGCGCGGGCATCTCAAGCAGATGCTGCTGAAGATCGGCTGGCCCGCGGAAGACCTCGCCGGGTACGTCGACGGCGAAGCGCACCCGATCGATCTGGATCAGGAGGGCGGCCATTGGTCGCTGCGCGACTACCAGGAGATGGCCGCGGATTCGTTCTGGGCCGGCGGCTCGGGCGTCGTCGTCCTCCCCTGTGGCGCAGGCAAGACAATGGTCGGTGCCGCCGCGATGGCCAAGGCCAAGGCCACGACGCTGATTCTCGTCACCAACACCGTCGCGGGCCGCCAGTGGAAGCGCGAGTTGATCGCGCGTACCTCGCTCACCGAGGAAGAGATCGGTGAGTACTCGGGCGAGCGCAAGGAAATTCGCCCTGTGACCATCGCCACCTACCAGGTCATCACTCGTCGCACCAAGGGCGAGTACAAGCACCTCGAGCTGTTCGACTCGCGCGACTGGGGTCTGGTCATCTACGACGAGGTCCACCTGCTTCCGGCGCCGGTGTTCCGCATGACGGCCGATCTGCAGTCGCGGCGTCGCCTCGGCCTGACCGCGACCCTGGTCCGTGAGGACGGCCGCGAGGGCGACGTGTTCTCGCTCATCGGCCCCAAGCGATACGACGCTCCGTGGAAGGACATCGAGGCGCAGGGCTGGATCGCGCCCGCCGAATGCATCGAGGTTCGCGTCACGCTGACCGATGCCGAACGCATGGCGTACGCGGTGTCGGAACCGGAGGAGCGATACAAACTGTGCTCGACGGCGCACACCAAGATCGCCGTGGTGAAATCCATTCTGGCGAAGCACGAGGACGCGCCGACGTTGGTGATCGGGGCGTACCTCGATCAGCTCGACGAATTGGGTGAGGCACTGAACGCCCCGGTCATCCAGGGGTCGACCAAGAACAAGGAACGAGAAATCCTCTTCGACGCGTTCCGCAAGGGCGAGATTCAGACCCTGGTGGTCAGCAAGGTCGCGAACTTCTCCATCGACCTCCCGGAAGCATCTGTGGCCGTGCAGGTTTCAGGAACCTTCGGATCACGTCAGGAGGAAGCACAGCGCCTCGGACGCCTCCTTCGGCCGAAACACGATGGCGGACAGGCGCATTTCTACTCCGTCGTGTCCCGGGACACCCTCGACGCCGAATATGCTGCGCACAGGCAACGATTCCTCGCCGAGCAGGGATACGCCTATCGCATCACCGACGCCGACGACATGCTGGGGCCTGCGATCTGAGCTGCCGGCGTGCTAATAATGGGCAGGTGCGCCGATTCGATTTTCCCGTAGACGTTGCCCACGCCAACTCGGTGAACGAGACCATGGGCGACGTCCGGCGGCTCCGTGTCTCCGCCGTCGTCACCGCGGTCGTGCTGATCGCCGCCGCCGCGTGGTTCTTCTGGTTGGCGCACCCGTGGTCCTACATTCTGGGCGCGGTGTTCCTGATCACGGCGGCGACGTCGCTGTGGGTGACCGTCTGGGCGCCGCGCAAGGTCGGCACCGTCGAGGACCTCTATGCCGAAGGCGGGCTGGTGCCCGCCGTCATCGCGGAGACGCGTGCACGCGGCGTCACCCTGCTGGCGCTGATCGACATCGCCAAGCCCGACGCGGACGCGTCGCACTACGCCCTCGTCACACGCAGCATCCGATCGCTGCCCGGCCACGAACTGGTCGAAGGGGAACTGGTTCCGTCGATCTCGGTCCTGTCGGATCGAAGCAAGAACGCGATCAGCGACACCTGGCAGATGGTCGCCCCGATGCCCATCGCCTGGGGCACCACGGACGCATCGGTGATCGAGCGCGCTACCGCGGAGATCAGCGAAGCGGAATGGGCTCTGCTGGTCGCCAACATCGGTCTGTCCCCCAAGGTCCGTCAATCCGACAACCAGCAACTCCTGGTGGATCCGCACGACTTGCCCGACGAACTGCGGTAGCGCACCACCGATCACGACAGGGCCGGAATGACCTCGCGCTCGAACAGTTCGATGCCGGAACGGTCGTAGGCGGCTTCCGGGAAATAGAAGATGCCGTACGCGAGCCCCTTCTCCTTCAGCGCCGTCAAATTCTCGACGATCTGCTCCGGCGTGCCGACACCGGGAAGACCACGGAACGCGTCGAGCGCCGCGTCCGCCTTCTCGGCCCCCACGTACTGCGTCAGACGCGCCTGAAGCCGGTCCAGCCTGTCCTTCACTTCTGCTTCCGTGGTCCCGATCGCGACGTTGTAGTTGGACGAGCGCACGATCGAGTCGAAATCGCGTCCGACCGCGTCGCAGTGCCCCTTCAGCAACTCCGACTTACGCGTGAATCCCTCCGGGGTGCCGTCGAAGTTGGTGTAGTCGGCGTACTTCGCCGCGATCTTCAGCGTGACCTTCTCGCCGCCGCCGGCGATCCACAGAGGGATGCCGCCTTCCTGGACCGGCTTGGGCCACACCCGAGCGCCATCGACCTGGAAGTACTTGCCGTCGAGCGTCGCCTCACCGGTTTCCCAGGCCTGCTTGAAGATCTGCACACCCTCCTCGAGTGCGCCAAGACGCTGCCCGGCGGGAGGGAAGCCGTATCCGTATGCCCGCCACTCGTGCTCGTACCAGCCGGCACCGATACCCATTTCGACGCGGCCGGCCGAGATCAGATCCACCGTCGCCGCAACTTTCGCCAGATACGCGGGATTGCGGTACGCCATCGACGTGCACATCTGCCCCAGACGGATGCGCGACGTCGTCGCCGCGAACGCGGACATCAGAGTCCAGGCCTCGTGCGTCGCCTCGTCCGTCGGCTCGGGGACGGTATGGAAATGGTCGTACACCCACAATGATTCCCACGGTCCGGCGTCGGCGGCGGATGCGAGGTTCCGCATCACGTCCCACTGCGCCGCAGGATCGATACCGACCAGGTCGAGTCGCCAGCCTTGAGGAATGAAGAGTCCGAATCGCATGACCGGAATCCTACCGATCCAGTAGGAATCACACTCCTCGACCGACACCGCCGATGACGGACGACCACGATGCCCGAAATGTGACACCAGCTACGCTGCAGGAATGTCCGCGGAGTATCAGAGCCGAACCGTCGAGCGCCTACGCCCGTTCGGATCCACCATCTTCGCCGAAATGACGGCGTTCGCCGTGTCCACCGGTGCCGTCAACCTCGGCCAGGGTTTCCCCGACACCGACGGACCCGCGTCGATGCTCGACGCCGCGAGGGGCGCCATCACCGACGGCTTCAACCAATACTCACCCGGGCCGGGGTTGCCCGTTCTCCGCGACGCCGTCGTCGCGGACAGACAGCGCCGTCTGGGCATCGAGTACGACCCGGCAACGGAAGTGCTGATCACCGTCGGCGCCACCGAAGGCATCGCAGCCACCATTCTCGGACTGGTCGAACCCGGCGAAGAGGTTCTGCTCATCGAGCCGTACTACGACTCCTACGCAGCTGCCATCGCACTGGCCGGGGCACGACGCAAGGCCGTCTCGCTGGTCCCGGACGGCAACGGATTCGCGCTCGACACCGATGCCCTGGCCGCAGCGATCGGCCCGAACACGAAACTCCTCGTGGTCAACACACCGCACAACCCCACCGGGACCGTGCTCACACACGCCGAGCTGACGCGAATCGCCGACATCGCCTGTGAGCACGACCTTCTGGTCCTGACCGATGAGGTCTACGAACGACTGACCTTCGACTCCCCCGACTCGTCCGGTCGATCGGCGAGATCCACCCACGTATCACTCGCGTCTCTCCCTGGAATGTTCCAGCGCACGGTCACCGTGTCCAGTGCCGCAAAGACCTTCAACGCCACCGGCTGGAAAACCGGCTGGGCCTTGGGACCACGTGAGCTCATCGATGCAGTACGCGCGGCCAAACAGTTCATGACCTTCGTCGGCGGAACTCCGTTCCAGCCTGCCGTCGCGCATGCGTTGAATCACGAGGACGCGTGGGTGGAGAATCTACGTACGTCCCTGCAGGCCAAACGAGATGTACTGTCCTCCGCGCTCGCCGACGCCGGTCTCGACGTGAAGGCAAGCGACGGAACCTATTTCGTGTGCGCGGACATCTCGTCGGTGGGCGGAGTCGACGCCCTGCAGTTCTGCCGAACCCTGCCGGAGAGAATCGGAGTCGCGGCCGTTCCGGTCAGCGCATTCGTCGACGATCCGACGCCCGCCTCCGGCCCGAGCAACTGGACGACGCTCGTACGGTTCGCTTTCTGCAAGAAGGACGACGTGCTCGCCGACGCCGCCTCCAGGCTACTCACGCTGTGATCCCATGAGTGCCCGTACGATTCCTGCCGAGTTCATCGCCAAGGCTGTCGTGCTCGCCGAGAGCGGTGGCGTCGACCTGTCCTACCCCATGACCATCGCCGGAATCGACCGGTCTTCGCTGCACGATCCGAGCAACCGGCTGACCGCCGAGCAGGTCACCCTGTTCACCCAGGCGGCATGGCAGGTCACCGGTGACGAACTGTTCGGACTTGCGTCGACGCCGATGCGGCGCGGAAGTTTTCGGGTCATCTGTCTGACGCTGATCCACTGTCCCGACCTTTCCGCCGCACTCAACCGCATGTCCGAGACGACCCGTGTTCTGTCGGGAATGCCCCCGATGCTGATCACCGGCGACGACGGGGCGACGCGGCTGACCATCCCGCCCGCCGACAACAGCCACCTACCCGAGCATGCGAGGGCTGCTGCCGGCAGATTGCTCACCGACTTTCGGATGGTTCTGGTGCACCGCTTCGCTGCATGGCTCATCGGAGGACGAGTCAAACTGCATTCCGTCGAACTCCCCTACGACCTCGACGATCCGTCCACGGGGAAGCTCTACGACCGAATGTTCGGTACGAGAGTCACTTTCGGAGCGGACGTAGCCGCTCTGGAGTTCGACAACTCCGCGATGCGAGCACCCATCGTGCAAACGGAGGACACTCTCGCCGAGTATCTCCGCGAATCCCCCAACCTCCTGTTCACGGCCCGCGACTACGACAGCACTGCATCCGCCCAAGTCCGACGTGCACTCGAACTCGGCCTGCAGGGTCAAGCACCCGGCACCGACGACATCGCGGACATGTTGTCCGTCAGCACCGCCCATCTACGTCGACTCCTGCGGCAAGAAGGCACGTCCGTCAACCAGATTCGTGAGGAAGTCCTACGAGACGCCGCCGTCTCCGGTCTGAGCCGCGGCGACTCGGTGGACGACATCTCCAACAGACTGGGCTTTTCCGAACCGTCCGCATTCCGCCGAGCCTTCAAGCGCTGGACAGGACAGACCCCCGGTGCCTACCGCTGACACCCCGTCCCGGTCAGGACACGCAGAACTCGTTTCCCTCGGGATCGGTCATGGTGATCCACGTGCTCGGACCGACCTGACCGCGGCGCGAGACCGAGGCCCCGGCGTCGACCAGCTTCTGGGCGATGGCCTCGCGTTCGTCGCCGACCCTGATGTCGAAGTGAAGACGGTTCTTGACCGTCTTCGGCTCGGGCACGAGTTGGAAGAGAACACGCGGGGTTCCAGGAGTGTCCGGATCGAAGATCGCCGCGCCGATCTTCCAGACCAGGTCGCCCTCGAACACCACGGTGTCCTCCTGCCTGGCGTGACCCGCCGCGATCAGGCCCTCGATGAACGCACCATCGGTGGGTTCGACGACCCACCCGAGCGCGGATGCCCACCATTTCGCCTGCTCATGAGGTTTCCCACTGTCCACCGTGACCTGAAATTCGTATCCCATGTGCACACGATAGGCCGATGCACCGACACGCATACGTCGGTCAGTCGACGTTCTCCGCAGCAGCGTTCAACGCAGACGCAATATCGTCCAGGACGACGGGAATGGTCAGCACGGTGAGTCCACCGAACGCGAAGTTCTTCTCCACCGAGAAGCTTTCGGTCGAAGCGGTTCGTCCATCGGCGACGACGGGAAGCTCGGCGATGACCGGTTCCGCCAGGAACGCGGCCAGGGACGGCTTGTCGTACGCGACGACGAAGAGGACGTCCGATGCGATCGCCGACGCCTTCTCGTAACTGAGGTCGAAGTACACGGCCTCGGCGTCGTCGGTGGGATCGGACTGCTGAATCGACTCCTCGTTGACCAGACCGAGTTGCTCGAGGAACTCCACGCGCACGTCGTCGTCCTTGCTCACCGAGAACACACCGGGCTCGTTCGGCAGGGCGACCGTGATCGACTTGTCCTTCAGCGCGGGGTATTTCGCCGCGACCTCAGCGATGTTCTTCTCCGTATCCGCGACGACCGCGGCCGCTTCGTCCTGCTTGCCCAGGGCCTCGCCTGCAATCGTCACCTGCTCTTGCCACGACGCGGTCCACTGTCGCTCCGGATACGCGACGACGGGCGCGACCTCGGACAGCGCGTCGAACTCGGCCTGGCTCATGCCGGAGTAGGGCGCGAAGATCAGGTCGGGTTCGGCCAGGGCGAACTGTTCGATCGGGGCTTGGCCGGTGCCGTCTCCAGCCAACAATGTGGGAGTCGCGGCGCCGAGTTCACCGAGAGCGGTTCGATCCCACGGCAGCACGCCCTCGGCGTCGGCGCCGTAGCTTTCACCGACGAATGCCGGCATTGCGACCGGCACCACGCCCAAGGCCAGGAGAGCATCCTGGTTGGACCAACCCCAGGTGGCAACGCGAGTCGGGGCCGAGTCGATGGTGGCGCTTCCGAGAGCGGAGTCGATGGTGACAGGAAACGAACCCGCCGCCGCGGCCGACCCGGTCGCTGCGGACGTCTCGGTGTCGGCCGCAGAGTCACCGGAGTCGGTACTGCATCCGACCAGCGCCGTTGCCATCGAAGCAGCAACGAGGAACGCGGTGATACGACGCGTCGGCGACCCTATGTACATCGACAGAACCCTCCGAGAGTTGGTTTAGGTTCACTAAAGTAGCACGCTGGGAAGGGTCGCCTAACCTCGTAACAGCCACCCCTTGATATGAGTGGAACATACGTTCGAATGCAGCTACGCTGGCGTGATGAGCGTGGAACTTCAGGGCTCGCTGTTCACCGACGACGAGGAGCGGTTCGGTCCTCTCGGATCGACCGTGAGCAGGCGGGCACTGTCGAACGGCGCATGGGTGGACGTGAGGCCGGGATGGGCAGGCTCGATCGATCTGTTCGACCGCCTCGTCGACGCGGTGGACTGGCGGTCGGAGCGGCGTCGGATGTACGACCGCGTGGTCGACGTGCCTCGCCTGGTCCGGTTCTATTCGGAATCCGAGCCGTGGCCGGATCCGGCGTTGGACGAAGCCAAGAACGCACTCGACGCACACTACGGCCGGGAACTGGGCGAGACGTTCGCGACGGCCGGATTGTGTTATTACAGAGACGGATCCGACAGTGTGGCGTGGCACGGCGACAACATCGGCCGCAGCGCCACCGAGGACACGATGGTCGCCATCGTCTCGCTCGGCGCCACCAGGCAACTGATGCTGCGCCCCCGTGGAGGCGGCACATCACTGAAATTCACACTGGGACATGGCGATCTGATCGTCATGGGCGGCTCGTGTCAGCGCACCTGGGAGCACGCCGTCCCCAAGAGCACCCGCGCGACCGGACCACGCATCAGCGTGCAGTTCCGGCCGCGCGGTGTCCGCTAACCGCGGCGAGTCTCGACGGCGGCAGCCAACACATCGAGTTGTGCTGCAGTGGTGTCCCAATCGAGGCACGCGTCGGTGATGGACTGGCCGTAGGTCAGGTCCTCCTTGCGTCCGAGCGTCAGATCCTGACGGCCTGCGACGAGGAAGCTCTCGAGCATGACACCGACGATGCCGTGCTCACCCTCGCCGAGGCGTCGGGCAACGTCGGTGACCACGTCGACCTGCTTGTTGTGGTCCTTGCGGCTGTTGCCGTGACTGGCGTCGATGACGACGCGCTCGGGTAGCGACGACTTCCGCAGACGCGCGACCGTGTCGGCGACGGATTCTGCGTCGTAGTTCGGTCCGTCGGTGCCGCCGCGCAGGATGACGTGGCAGTCCGGGTTGCCGGTGGTGCGAATCAACGCGGCCTGGCCGTCCAGATCGGTACCGGGGAACACATGGCTCGAGGCGGCAGCACGGGTACCGTCGACCGCGACCTGGATGTCGCCTTCCGTCGAATTCTTGATCCCGACGGGCATCGACAGAGCGCTGCACAGCTGGCGATGCACCTGGCTGGCTGCGGTGCGAGCACCGATGGCGCCGTAGCTGACCAGGTCCGCGATGTACTGCGGCGTGATCGGGTCGAGGAATTCGCACCCGACCGGCAGTCCGAGAGCGGAAATGTCCACCAGCAGCTGACGCCCCACGCGCAGACCGGAATTGATGTCGAACGAGCCGTCGAGGTGCGGATCGTTGATCAGGCCCTTCCAGCCCAGCGTCGTACGCGGCTTCTCGAAGTACACGCGCATGACGATGTGCAACCGATCGCCCAGCTCGGACGCCTTCTCGGCGAGTGTGCGTGCGTACTCCATCGCGGCCTCGGTGTCGTGCACCGAGCACGGCCCGACCACCACGATGAGACGGTCGTCCGCGCCGTTCAGGATGTCGACCACACCGGCGCGGCCGCGACGAACCGTCGACGACACCGCGTCGTCGGCGGCGTGCTCACGTCGCAGCAACGACGGCGCCACCAGCGGGCTGATGCTGATGGTGCGCTGATCGTCCAACGACGTATCGGTAGGGGTGACAGCTGTAGTCATGAGAAATCCTTTTCGATTCTCAGACCGGCCCTCGGAGAGCTCCACGCACGCTTCGAGCCGGTCTGCATCCGGCTCGTGGGGTGGGGTCTCAGCGCATGGCGTCGCTGGCTGACCCACCCGGGGCCGGCCTGCTAAACCAGAAATACGTGCGCTGCATGGAACAGACGGTAGCACGCCTCTCCACGGGGGCGGGCGCGGCACCTGCGCTCATGCGTGCAGTCGGTCCGCCCAGCGGTCGCGAGGAGCCCCGAAGACCACGGACGGCGACGCAAGAGGGAACCCGGTGATGTTCCTCCTGCTCTCCAAAACCGATTCGATCCTCGCGGCACTGAATTCGGTTCCCGCCGAAAGGTTGTGGGTCGACCCGGATTGCGGGCTGAAGACACGCGGAACCGTCGAGGTCGAGGCGTCGCTGCGCAATCTCGTCGAGGCGCCGCGCGCCGTTCGCTAATTCTGACCTCGATCCTCCGGTGAGCGGCGAAGCGCGTCGTTCACCTTCGCAAGGATCGGCATGGCGTCCTCCACTGCCCGACGCTCGGCAGCGGGGAGCTTCGCGATTTCGGCTGAAAGTACCTCGATCCTGCGGTCGGCCCGGCGTTCGCGTCGGGCCGCCCGTTCGCCGTTCACCCGGAGCACGACGGCTCGGCCGTCGGCTGGGTCGGGGTGCCGGTCGATCAGGCCTTTGTCGACCAGTGTGCGCACCAGCGTGCTGACGGTGTTGGGGCGAAGTCGCAGTCTGGCGGCGACCTCACCGATCCGACTGTCCGGGAACGCCAGGATCGTTCGGACGACTTCGGCTTGTGCGAGCGGCAGCGTCTCGTCGGTACCGGAGGTGTCCAGGTGGAGCCGAAGAACGCGGCGTAGGTCGAATGCGACCTCGAGAAGGCCGCGGGCGACGTCGTCGGCGGGGTGGTTCATGCCACAGAACTATATCTGACACAGATATTGTTTATTGACGCTGATGCAGGATAGCGTTACCTCATCTTGTCGATCTCGTACCCAGAGGCCTCGTGAAACGCGCACCGATCTTCCTGCCCCTTCTCGCCACCGCAGTACTCGTCACCGCATGCGGGTCGAGCGAGACCCCCGCCGACCCGAGCACCACACCGACGACGACTCTCGCGGCACCGGCGGTCGTCGAGGCCCCAGGCCCGACCGGCATTCCCGACGGGATGGGCTCCCCGGGAGTCGACGACGGTGTCTTCCCCCGCACCGTCGTTCATTTCGGCGGGTCGACGGAAATACCGGCCGAGCCCACGCGAATCGTCGTCATCGCCACCGGCCAACTCGACGCGGTACTGACACTGGGCGTCGTTCCCACCGGCGTTGCCTACGGTGACGGAGCAGCCCTGGTTCCGGACTACGTCGGCCGTGAATTCCCGCAGTTCAGCGCGGAGATGGCGGAGTTCGTCGACGTCGGGAACAGGCAGGCCCCCAACCTCGAGGCCATTGCGGCGCTGGAGCCTGATCTCATTCTCGCGAACAAGGCTGCGTCCGAGGACATTTACGAGACGTTGTCGGCGATTGCGCCGACGGTGTTGACCGAGGGCACGGGCGTCAACTGGAAGCAGGATTTCCTGCTGCTCGCGGATGCTCTCGGCCGAACCGAGCAGGCGCAGTCGTTCGTGGACGACTTCGTCTCGCGTGCACAGGATCTCGGTAACGAGGTCGGCGACGACACCGTGTCGTTCGTGCGGTTCACTGCCGACCGCGCCCGAGTGTTCGGGGTTCCGTCGTTCGCCGGCTACATCGCCTGGGATGCAGGTCTTGCACGCCCGGAAAGCCAGCAGTTCGACAAGACGTCACAGGATTTCAGTGAAGAAGAGATCCAATCGGCCGATGCGGACTGGGTTTTCGTCGGCAGTCAGGACAACGGCCCGGGTTCCCGGCAGCAGACGTACACCACCAACCCCCTGTGGACCGGGATGAGCGCGTCCACCGAAGGCCACATCGTGACCGTCGACGACGATCCGTGGTACCTCAACGCCGGTCCGACGGCGGCGACGATCGTTCTCGACGGACTGACGGAGACGTTGACCCGGTAAAGCAGTCAGGATGGGGAACGTGCGCGTTCCCCATGTGCTTGTCTAGATAGGTTGCGCACAACTTAGTTGTGCACTACATTCGTTCCTATGTCAGACGACCTCGCGCTCGACCGTCAGGTGTGCTTCGCGCTGTACTCCGCATCGCGGGCTACCACCGCGGTGTATCGCCCGATGCTCGAGCGCCTCGGCGTGACATATCCCCAGTACCTCGTCCTTCTGGTGCTGTGGGAGAAGGACGGGCGCGGAGTGCGGGAGATCTGCGCAGAACTGGATCTCGACACCGGCACACTGTCTCCGCTCCTGAAGAGATTGGAAGGACTCGGCCTCATCGAACGTCGACGCCTGGCGTCGGACGAGCGTCGAGTAGAGATTCATCTCACCGACGAAGGCAAGGACCGACGCCGTCATGCCCTCGACATCCCGAAAGAGCTTGCGGGCAAGACCGGCATGACCGTGCAGGACCTCGAACACCTCCGCGACTCGTTGATCACACTGACCAACGCGCTGCACAACACGAAAGGCGTATCGGAATGAAGACGATCTACACCGCAGAAGCACTGGCCACCGGCGAAGGACGCAACGGGCACGCCCGCACGTCCGACGGCCGTCTCGACCTCGACCTCGCGATTCCCGAGGCCATGGGAGGAAGCGGCAACGGCACCAACCCGGAGCAGTTGTTCGCCGCCGGTTACGCCGCGTGCTTCCACTCGGCCCTGCAGATGGTCGCTCGCCAGGACAAGGCCGACGTCACCGACTCGGCCGTCGGCGCCCGAGTCGACATCGGACCCAACGACGCAGGCGGCTTCCAGCTCGCTGTGACGCTCGAGGTGACCCTCCCCAACCTGGCACGTGACGAAGCTCAGGCCCTCGCGGACAAGGCGCATCAGGTCTGCCCGTACTCGAACGCCACCCGGGGCAACATCGACGTGACCGTGACGGTCACGGAAGACTGAGGCGATACCGTATGCAGTCCAACGAAATTCATCTCGCATCCAGGCCACACGGTGAGCCCACGCCGGAGAACTTTCGGACCGTGACCACCGAACTGCCCGCCCTGGAGGACGGTCAGATCCTGGTACGCAACCTCTTCATGTCGGTGGATCCGTACATGCGCGGACGAATGAACGACGTCAAGTCCTACGTCCCGCCGTTCCAGATCGACGCACCTCTCGACGGTGGAGCCGTCGGCGAAGTGATCGAATCGAAGAACAGCGCGATCTCCGTCGGCGACGCCGTCTCCCACGGCAAAGGATGGCGTGATCTCGCTGTCCTCGACGGTGATTCGGCTCGTGTCGTCGACCTGACGAAGGCGAACGCGTCGGCGTACCTCGGCGCGCTGGGAATGACCGGTCTGACCGCGTACTCCGGGCTGACCGCCGTTGCGCAGTTCGAGCCGGGCGACACCGTGTTCGTCTCGGGCGCGGCAGGCGCGGTCGGGTCCCTCGTCGGGCAGATCGCCAAGGCTCTGGGCGCTGCTCGCGTAATCGGCAGCGCAGGCTCACCGGCGAAGGTGAAGCGCTTGCTGGAGCTCGGATTCGACGCGGCGTTCGACTACCACGACGGACCGGTGAAGAAGCAGCTCGCCGACGCCGCACCGGACGGAATCGACGTCTACTTCGACAACGTCGGTGGCGATCACCTCGAAGCAGCACTTGCGTCCGCCAACAAGTACGGCCGGTTTGCACTGTGCGGGGCCATCTCTCAGTACAACGCCACCGAGCCGACCGCCGCGCCGCGCAACCTTGCCCTCGCCATCGGAAAGGAATTGACGCTCAAGGGATTCATCGTCGGTTCCTACAGCCACCTCGCGGGCGAGTTCTCCGAGAAGATGGCCGGATGGCTCGCCGACGGCGTCGTCGAGTGGGACGAAACCGTCGTCGACGGTCTGGAGAATGCGCCTCGCGCGTTCATCGGGCTGCTCCGCGGTGAGAACACGGGAAAGATGGTCGTCAGCATCTGACGCCCAGGCGCCGTGGAGGGCGATCCGATACCGGTCACCCCCACGGCGTCACCGACTCCCGAGAGAGGGAAAGCGCACTCCGGTCAGTCTTTCCGACCTGTCCCACAGCGCCTCCTGAACGGCGCGGTCCCGCGCAGGCCGACTGGGAGCGACGATCGTCGGATACCCTCGCAACTCCTGCCGACCGCTCGGTCCGATGTACAAGCCACCGGTGACCTCGGGTGATGTCGCTGCGTACAACTCGGGGAGAGCACCCATGTCTGCGGACTGGGCGACGATTCGGTTCCCCACCGACAGGAATGCGTCCTGTACGGACTCGGTGTGGCCCTGCAGGTTGGTCGTCGCGTAACCGGGGTGCGCGGCAACGGACTTGATCGCTGAATTCGCCGCGGTCAACCGTCTGTCGAGGTCGAGTGCGAACATCAGGTTCGCGAGCTTCGATTGCCCGTACGCCGGCCACCGACGATACGGCCGGCGCGAGTAGTTCAGATCGTCCAGATGGATCCGACCGATCCGGTGCAGGCCGCTGGACATGGTGACGACGCGGTCGGTGATCTTCTCGATCAGCAGCCCCGTCAGAGCGAAATGCCCCAGGTGGTTGGTGCCGAACTGCATCTCGAACCCGTCGGCAGTCCGGCGCTCAGGCAACGCCATCACGCCCGCATTGTTGATCAACACGTCGACGGTGTCGACGGTGTGCGCGAACGTCCTCACCGACGACAGGTCCGCCAGATCCAGTCGACGTACGTGCGCACGCGGCCCGATGCTGCGCGCGACCTCGTCGCCTCTGCCGGTGTCGCGGCAGGCGAGCACCACGTCGGCGCCGGCTGCCCCGAGGGCCCGGGCCGTCACCTCCCCCAGTCCGCTGTTGGCCCCCGTGACGATGAATCGTCTGCCCGTCTGATCCGGGATGTCCGACGTGGTCCAACCTCGCTGCGCGCTCACCGACCGAGCCTAACTCTGCAGCGGCGTCAGGACGCCCTGATCTCCTCGCTCGCTGTCGCGGACACCTCGGCCATCGGCGGCCGGTCGAGTCCCAGAACGTCGCTCGTGACGCCCCGGAACGGGTCGCTTTCGAAGCCGAACGTCGTCAGCCCGACGGCGGAGTCCGCGATGCCGAGTCGACCGAACATCGTCGCCATTATCTGCCTGCTCATCACCGCCAGCTCGGACGTCGGACGGTTGCGATGCTCCCGCACACCGAGGCCGACCTGACCGATCGAGTCGACGCCCAGGCGCCGATACGTGTCGATGAGAATCCCGATCTCGACACCGTATCCGGGGGCGAACGGTATCGACGAGAGAAGCTCGCGCGTCCCGCCGTACTCGCCGCCCAGCGGTTGCAGAACACCGGCGAGGTCCGGTAGCAAAGCGGCCAGCAGGGGTCGCGCCACCATCTCGGTCACTCGCCCACCGCCGTTCGGGGACGTCATCCCGTCGCCTCGGAGCGGTCGACGATAGAACCCCTTGACCAACTGCACCCCCGTGTCCAGCAGCAGCGGCCCCAGAAGTGACGGCACGAACCGAGGGTTCGGGTCCAGCAGGTCGGAGTCGACGAACACCACGAGGTCTCCATCGGTCGCGGCCAGTGATCGCCACAGGACTTCCCCTTTGCCGGGTCGGGGTTGCAGATGCGGTACCGCCTGTTCACGGGTGACCACTCGGGCGCCCGCACGACGCGCCTCGGCCGCCGTCGCGTCGACGGATCCCGAGTCCAGGACGAGGAGATCGTCGACGAGACCGCCGAGCAGAGGCAGGATGGACCGAACCACGGCCGCGACCGTCGCCTCCTCGTTCAACGCGGGGAGAACGACCGACACGGTTCTCCCCTGTTTCGCGGCCGTCAGTTCCTCGACGGACCACAGCGCCTCGCGCCACGAATTGCGCAGGACGTCGCTCATCTACGCCACCCCGAGCGACCGGGCCAGCAGTGGCCAGGAATCGTGCAGGTCGCCCTGCCAGTACCCCCACGAATGCGTGCCGTTGTCTCGGAAGTTGTAGGTCGCCGGGATCCCCAGAGAATCGAGACGAGCCTGCATCATGCGCGAACACCGGTCGGTCGCCGACTCGATCAAGGCTCCGACGGCCAACTGTTCCACGAGCTTTCCCGGACTACCGTTCACATCCGGCCCGTCGATGGTGTCGAGTGGCCCCGGCAGTCCGCTACCGCTGGAGAGGTAGAGCTCGGTTCCTCTCAGCTTCTCCGCGTTCACGTACGGGTCGTTGTCCGTCCACGCCCGATCCGAGTCCGGACCCCACATGTTGAGAGTGTTTCCCCGACCGCGCATTTCGACGACGGATTTGACGTACGCACGCCCCAGCGGATCCGACGTCATGGCACACCCGGAGTACGACGCGGCTGCCGTGTAGAAGCCCGGATGGGCAAGGGCCAGTTGGAACACCGAGGTTCCCGCCATGGAGATACCTGCAATCGCGTTCGTTCCGTTGCCACGAAACTCCGCGTCGACCACCGCGGGCAGTTCACGAGTGAGGAAGGTCGCCCACTGGTTGCGCCCGAGAACTGGATCGTCGCGGTACCAGTCGGTGTAGTAACTTGCCGCACCCCCGGTGGGTACGACGACATTGACCTGCTGGTCGCCGAAGAACCCGGCGATGTCCGTGCGGTCGAACCAGCTGCTGCCACCGTCTCCACCGGCGGCACCGTTGAGCAGATACAGAGTAGGAGCAGGGATTTCAGGATTCGCGGCCCGGTACACCGTGACCGGAATCGGCCTACCCATCGAGGGAGAGAAGACGTCCACGACGCTGGTCCGGTCCGCGATCACTCGGTTCGACACAACCGCGGCACCGCCGCCGGGGTCTGCGCCCGCACCTCCAGCCGCAACGCAGGACAACAAGCACGCCGACGCGAGCGCGGCGAGCAGTTTCAGAGCAGGGCGGTGCGACATTTGTGAAATGGTAAGTCGGACTGCATCACCGATCGCGTCGACCGACGAGAATTGAGAGAAGTCGGCGTTGGAGCAGGCCATGTTTGGGCCGTCTCACAAGCCGGAAACCGTCGCCATGTCATGCCTGCACGACCATGATGGATCCCGCGTCGGCACGCTTCGTGCTGCGCATCCGAATACACCTTGTTGTCGGGAGAAGGGGTCCACGTGGTCAGTTTCGGTCTCATCGGCGATTGGAAACCACAGCCAGGACTGGTGACCACGTGGACCGCGACACCCGAGTCGAGGGCACGCGTGCATGCTGCGCCGCCGCACCCGACACCCGCGTCGCACATCCAGGAGGAATACCTGAAGTCCGCGTACCGAAATCGCGACTCGGGTTTTCGGTTCTCTCGATTGTGTCTGGTCACCTTCGACATCTTCGAACCGCTGGACCCGGCCGCCATGGATAGCGCGATCAACGGTTTCGTCCGACGACACGACACGTTCTCGACGTGGTTCGTCACCGACGACACCGGTGTCGTGCGCCATCAGGCCTCAGCGGACGACATCGAGCTCGCACCGACCGAGCACGGCAGATTCGACGACGAGGAAGCCCTGCGCGTCCACGTACAGAACACGACACCCGGTCCGACGTCCTGGGACTGCTTCTCGTTCGGTGTGATCGACCGCGGTGACGGGTTCACGGTCTACGCAGCGGTGGATCACCTCGACACCGACGGGATATCTCAGGCACTGACGTTCTTCGAGCTGCGCTCGCTCTACACCGACGCGGTTGCCGGGACGCTGGACGTGCAACCCTGCCTCGGCAGTTACCTCGAGTACTGCGCCCGCGAACGCACCGCATCCGGCGAGCTGACACTCGATTCGCCCGAAGTGCGTCAATGGGTCGAACTGGTGAAGGCCAACGGTGGAGACCTGCCGTCCTTCGCGCTTCCCCTCGGTGAGCTCGAGAAGTACACGCGATCCGAGGTGGCCACGCAGCCGCTCTTCGACCGAGCCGAGGGCGAGGCGTTCGACGAGGCCTGTGCCAGGTTCGGAGCGAAGTTCATCGGTGGCCTTTTCGCTGCGGCGGCGATCACCGAGTACGAACTGGCCGGCCACCTCACCTACCTCGGCCTGACTCCGAAGAGCACGAGGAGCATGCCCGCCGAGTTCGGCGCGATCGGCTGGTTCTCCAGTCTCGTCCCCGTTCAATTCCCGGTCTCGGGGACCCAGACGTTCTCGCACCTCGCCGGGGTCGCGCAGCGCGCGTTCGACGCAGGAAAGGCACTGTCCGACGTCTCGTACCACCGCGTCCTCGAACTCGTGACACCCGACACGGGTATTCGAACCCGACCCGGGTGGTCGGCGCCGATGATTTCGTACGTCGATGTCCGTACGCTGCCCGGCGCGGACATCGTCTCGAGCGTCAACGGTGGACTCTTCGGAAATCAGGGCAGTTCCGACGAGGTGTACATGTGGATCAACCGATTCCAGAACGAGACCGGGACGACCTTCATGTACCCGGGCACCGACATCGCACGGGATTCGGTGGCGCGGTACAACGCCAAGATCAGTGAAATTCTGAAGTCCGTCGCGACCACCGGCGACTACTCGTTCGCCCAGTCGATGACCGGAAAAACCGCGTAGGACAGTGCAACCCCCACGGCGCACGGCACGGCGCAGGCTTGCCGCGTGCCTGGTGGCCGTGTTCATGTTGATGATCGACGTCACGATCGTCAACGTGGCTCTTCCGTCCATCGCCACCGACATCGATGCTGGTTCGAGCGCGCAATCGCTGATCGTGTCCTCCTACACGTTGGCGTTCGCATGCACCCTGTTGACCGGGGCGTGGCTCGGCGGGATCGTCGGCCGGAGAACGGTTTTCGTAACCGGGATGTCGGTGTTCGTCGCTGCCTCGATCCTGTGCGGGGCCGCCGATTCGCCGACGCTGCTGATCGCCGCGCGAGTTCTGCAGGGCATCGCGGGCGGGATGGTGTCCGCTCAGACCGTCGCCATCATCGCCACGGCGTTTCCGCGCGAGCGCCACAGCGTCGTGTTCGCGCTGTACGGTGCCACCGCGGGCGGTGCCGCGATTCTGGGTCCGTCCGTCGGAGGGATCCTGGTCTCGTTGGACATGTTCGGCTGGGGTTGGCGGTCGGTGTTCCTCGTCAACGCACCGCTCGGCGTGGGGGCGATGGTGATCGCGGCCGCGAGCTTCTCGCGTGAGAAACCCGCAGGCGTTCAGCGTCTCGACGTTCTCGGAGTAGTTCTGTCCACCCTCGGACTGGTCCTTCTGATCTATCCGTTGGCTCACAGTTACGAGCACGGATGGAGTATCGGCGGCACCTCGGCAGTTCTCGCCTCGCTCGCGGTCCTCGCGCTGTTCGTATTCCACGAACGGCGATGGAGCCGAGCCGGACGCCACCCCATGGTGAGGGTCGATCTGTTCCGGCAACGTACGTTCGCACTCGGCTGCGCCCTGTCCGTTCTCATGTTCGGCTCGTTCACCGGCTTCTTCTTCACCGTCTCGCTGAGTCTGCAGTTCGGCCTGGAGTTGTCGCCGATGCGCACCGGCGTGATCACGTTGCCGTTCGCGGTCGGCGCCGCGGTGTTCTCGGTCCTGTCTCCAACCTTGTTCGCACGGCTCGGCACTCGGATGCTGCCGCTCGGCTTCGTCCTCTTCGGTGTATCCATGATGTGCTTCGCCGCCCTCACCTACCGTGAGGACACGGCACACAGCCTCGCCCTGCTGGCACCACCACTGTTCGTCGGCGGCGCAGGGATCGGCGTGTTCGTCGCACCGTTGCAGACGACGATCGTCTCGGGCACCGACGACACGACCGTCGGATCGGCGTCGGGGTTGATCCCTACCGTCCAGCAGGTCGGTCAAGCCGTCGGAATCGCTCTCGTGGGACTGCTGTTCTTCCACCGACTGTCGACGCTGTCGGACGCACTCCCACCGGGCAGCACCGGGTGGATCGCCGCACAGCCGTACATCGTCGCTCAGCGTCACGTGTTCTTCGTACTGTCCGCCGTCGTCGCGTGTGCGGCGGTGCTTGCCTTCGCCTTGCCCAAACGGGTCGCGGGGCCGCCGCCCGTTCCCGTACCTGCCTGATCACCGCCCGCCCGAGAAGAAGGAAAGATCCGTGCGTTCTCGCATCACCGCTGTGTTCGTAGTGCTGGCAGCCGTCGGCGCCCTGGTCGGGTTTCCGGCCACCGCTGCCGCGGAACCCGTCGAACTGGTCGCCGATCCAGATCCGTTCTACGCCGCGCCCGCCGACGTGGCCGACGCCGCCAACGGCGACGTCCTCGACAGCCGACGTGTCCCTACGTCCGCGTACCCGGGCACCGACGTGTGGCAGGTCAAGTTTCGCTCCACCGATTCCGCAGGCGATCCCATCGCGGCCGTGACGACTGTCCTGATGCCGCAGGGACACGGTGAGGGCACGCCCCTCGTGTCGTACCAGGCGATCGTCAATGCCCTCGGCACCAAATGCGCACCGTCGCACGGGTTGTTCTCCGAGGAACTGATCGAAGCACCGGCCGTGTATCTGGGAATGGTCGCCCGCGGCTGGGCCGTTGCCGTGCCGGATTACCTCGGCCCGACGGCAGCCTACGGTGCCGCGCGCATGGCGGGCCAGATCACCCTCGACGGTGTACGAGCGGTGAAGCGGTTCGAGCAACTGCCGCTCCGTGACTCGCCGGTCGGCCTACTGGGCTACTCCGGCGGTGGACTCGCGACATCCTTCGCTGCTGCGCTCGCGCCGACGTACGCGCCGGATCTCGACATCGCCGGAATCGCCGAGGGTGGAATCCCGGCCGATCTGGCGCAGATCGCCCAGAACCTGGCGTACAGCCCGCTACCGCACCCGGGCTTCGGCATGGCGATGGCGGTGGCGCTCGGGCTCGAACGCGAGTACCCGGGTCGATTCCCCATCACCAGCAACCTCAACGACCGAGGAATCGCACTGCGCAACAAGATGTTCAACGAGTGCCGACGCTCGATCCTCATCGACGGCGCCTTCCACAGCGCTCGCGACCTGAGCACCGCCGCGTCACTGGCGGACACACCGAGTGCGCAACAAGTACTACGCGAGAACAGTGTCACCTTCTACGACGGAGTCCCGACGGCACCACTGTTCGTGTGGCAGGGCGTCAACGACTTCATCGCCCCGTACCAGCCTGTCGCCGACATGGTCGACCGATACTGCCGATCGGGCGCCGACGTCGTGTTCCGCGGATACCCTGCGGCCGAGCACTTCTCCGCGACCGTCCTCGGCCTCCCCGAGGCCTACCTCTGGCTCGACGCTCGGTTACGTGGCGAGCCCGCGCCGAGTGGCTGTTGATCCCGAGCAACTAGGGTGGGCGCATGGCGCGTGCTCCCCTACCCGTGCGCGACGGGCTCGGTCCGACTCGGATTCGGATGCCCGACGACCCGAGCCCTGTCACTGTGTTGCAATACCTGATTTCGCGGTTTCCGCAGGACGAGAGGAGGCTTCGCGAGAAGGTTGCACTGGGTGAGGTCGTCGATGCAGGCGGCACTCCCATCTCGCTGGATTCCGTGGTGCGTCCTCGCGCGGACATCTATCTGTACCGAGACCCGCCCGTCGAACCGGTCGTGCCGTTCCCGATGGAGATTCTGCATCGCGACGAGAACCTTCTGGTCGTGGACAAACCGCACTTTCTGGCGACGACCCCCCGCGGTGCCTATGTGGCGCGGTCCGCGCTGGTCGTTCTCCGTCGGGAACTCGACCTGCCGGATCTGTCGCCCGCCCATCGCCTCGATCGGCTCACCGCCGGAGTTCTCGTGTTCACGATCCGGCCCGAGGTGCGGCGCGCGTATCAGGAACTGTTCGCGGCTCGTACCGTCACCAAGATCTACGACGCCATCGCTCGCCACGATCCGAACCTGACCGTTCCGTTGGTGATCAGAAGTCGAATGGTCAAAGAGCGCGGCGTTCTTCGTGCCGAAGAGGTACCTGGCGAGCCCAACGCCGAGACACTGGTCGAGGTCGCTGCCGTCCACGACGGCTGGGCACGGTACACGTTGACACCCAAAACCGGACGCACACATCAACTTCGATTGCACATGAGCTCGCTGGGAGTGCCGATCGTCGGGGACAACTTCTACCCGACGTTCTACGAGGTCGCTCACGACGACTATTCCCGTCCCCTGGCACTGTTGGCTCGTGAGCTGAGTTTCGACGATCCTTTCACCGGCGAACGGTGTGTCTTCGAGACCCGTCGAACGCTCGATTTTCCGTCCTGACAAGTCTATTTCGGCATCGACACGACGTCGCCCCGCGACGCGTTCTCCTCGGCGATCTCGGCCGTTCGCACCGAGATTCGGTGAGAAAGAACAGCCATTGTGAACAATCCGATCGCGACATTGATCAGCGCCGTGAATCCTTCTTGCGCGAAATCGACCAAGGCATTCAGCAGAGTGAACACCAATGCGGCGATACGCAGGGATCGAAGTGGCCACAATCTGCCCTTGCGAAGCCGGAGCACGGCCGGAAACGCGAGCAGAAACGTGATCGCCGACGACGCGAACAGAATTCCGCCGGCAATTCCCATTTCATCGATATCGATGGTCCTGTCGCGCGTGTCGAGATCGAGTCCACCGAGCGTCAGTTCGACCACCCCGAAGACCACACCGACGAACGACGCAGCCGTCATCGCCCACGCCACCACCGGAACCAGGCGCGGACTCTTCAGGAAGCCAGGGATCAGCCGCGGCGCGAACATGCGAGCGTCGTACAACCGCGAACGCGTCACCGGGGCACCCTCCAGCAACAATCGAAGACCGGCGACGGTATCGACCTCGGCGCCCTCGGCTTCCGCGCGGTCGACCATGCGCAACGCCCATTCCCGGCGATGATCCGGCAACCCGTGTGCGACGCCCTCCGCCGCGATCGCGGCCGCATTGGCCAGAGTCTCCTCGTGGGAAGGCCGTCGGGAATCCCGCACGATGCGGTTCAGCACGAGGACCACGACGACGAGGACGTACATGATTTCCGACGACGGACCGTAGAAGTAGTCGTTGTCCTTGGTGACGAACTTGCCGACCTCGTCGAGGAACAGCCCGAATCCGACGCCGCCGAGGACGACGGCCAGCGCCCGGACACCGAACCCGATGAACAGCCACCCGACGAGCAACGCCACCATCATCAGCGCGCCGCCGTACAGCGCGTGTGCGATGTGCAGGGTCTTGCCACCCACTTGGGGGTAGTGGGTGAGTTCCAGATACAAGCGGGTGACGAGGATCGTCACGATCGCGATGATCATGAATGCTTCGGCGGCGGTGCTGCCGTACGCGTCACGGTGCACGCGCGAGTGCCGAACTCGGACGGTCGTGTGTGCGACGTCGGGGGTCACTGCACAAGTATGGGCGCGATCAGGGGCCGATGAGGGTGAAAAGGCGACGTCGGTGATGCGCGATAGCATCGCGGACATGACGATCGTTTCGCGAACCCGTACTGCGGCCCTGTCCGTCGTGATCGGTGCCCTGCTTCTTGCGGGGTGCACTGCGGAGGATCGATCCGACGCGGATCGGTCGCTCGAGAACGCCGCCGGCTCGGCAAGCAGCATCGCGACGAGTGTCCGGGATCGCGCCGGAAGCGTGTTCGACGAGGCCAAGGTGCAAGCGTTCGTGGTCGCGTTCCGTGCCCAGTTCGGTGGGCTGGCCGAGGGCAGGGACGACACCGCGATCGAGAACCTCCTGTCCAGTACTTGTACGGAGATCGCCGGCGGTACCCCGGAGTCGGACATCGTTGCGCAGTTGGAGGTGGAGGCCGCGAAGGGCGACGCCGTTCCGACGACCGAGCAGGCGCAGCGGATCTACGACCAGGCCGCATTCGCCTGCCCGTGACTCGCGCTTGACAAAACTGTTTGCCGAAACTGCAATATCCTCATGAGCACTTCCGAGGACGACGTCGGTTCGGTCATCGCAGGCGTCGGCCCGCGCCTGCGGAAGGTGCGCAGCGAACGCGGAACAACACTCTCCGCGCTGGCGGACACCACGGGCATCTCCGTCAGCACACTCTCGCGGCTGGAATCCGGCTCACGCAAACCGAGCCTCGAGCTGCTGTTGCCGATCGCACGGGCCCACCAGATTCCGCTCGACGAGTTGATCAGCCCACCGCCCGTCGAAGACCCTCGCATCAAGAGCACCCCGGTACGCCGCGAGCACGTGACCATTCACCCGCTGACCCGTCGGCCGGGCGGGATGCAGGCGTACAAACTCGTCGTGGATCCGGTGCGCACCGAGCCGTCGCCCCGTGTCCACGAGGGGTACGAATGGTTGTACGTTCTCAACGGTCGATTGCGCCTCGTTCTCGGTGAACACGACATCGTCATGAAGCCGGGCGAAGCCGCCGAGTTCGACACCCGGGTACCGCATTGGTTCGGTGCAGTCGACGATCGCCCTGTGGAAATCCTCAGTCTTTTCGGCCCGCAGGGCGAACGGATGCACGTTCGAGCCAAGCCCACCGATTCGTAGCTGTTTCGCTACTTTCCAGTCGGATCCATATGGCAGAGTGAGCGATCCGAGAGCAGACGACGTCGGCTCCGGAACCACCGAAGCACACGAGAGGTACGAGGAACGTTCATGACTGAGAGAAATCCCGAAACAACGGTGTCTCGGGGACCCGCATCGCGCTCGGATGTGGATATCGCGACGGGTGTGCTCGTCGGCCGATGCGGCGTGACCGTCACTGCCGCGGTGAACGACCTGTTCGCCACCGCCCGTGACAACAGGGTGAGCCTGTTCGAGTTGGCGCGGACGGTCATCACGATCGCCGAGGGCCGCGACAGCCACGATTCCGAGTCACGACGGATAGCACTGGCGCGCTGGGGGCACGTGTTGGCGCCGGGCTCAGTTGCGCAGAGCGGGGTCTCCGCGTAGTTCGGGAAAGCGGGCGGTCATGTTGTCGATCTGGCGATACATCTCGTAGAGCTCACGACGCAACGTGGCCGCTTCGCTGTCGAGTTCACGTGCCCGGGTCAAGGCCTTGTCCGCGCGCGCTCGAAAAGACCGGGCCTGCGCAACCTCGATGGAGGCCGAACACTTCTCGATGTGCTCGGCAAGACTCCTCGCGAAGACGCGGGCCTGCGCAAGATTGACCGCGTAGTTGGCGTCGCGGTGACTCGTCTCCTGCGGGGTGGGATCGATGATGGTGCCTTCTGTTCCGGACGGTGTCGAAAAACAAACTTTACGCCTGCAGTATCTCCGACCGTCGCGCAGTGTGTCAGGAGAACACAATGGCCAACACAACCGATGCGGACGTCGCCGCGATCGCGACGATCACCAGAATCGCCAACACACGCTGACGCAGTGGCCTGCCGCTGCGAGTCACGCTTCCGTCCGAGAACTCGTCGTCGACGAAATCGTCGACATCGACGCCCGCCTCGTCGAAGTACACCGTGTCCCTGGGTGGCACCCACTCCTGCCCGCCGGCTGCGATTGCGGTGACCAATCGGTCGAGCCGCGCGCGAGCCCGCTCCGGGTAGTACCGAGACGGGGCGTTGATGGGCAGCGATTTCGCCAACTCGAGAGCAGAACGGTGACGGGCAGCCAGGGCCTCGAACGCCGACGACGCGGTCGGGTCGTCGTCGGCTTTGTCGGTCAGGAACCACGACGCCCCAGCGGAAGCACGATCACCCCGCAACAGGTGGGTGTACGCGAGCAGTTCCAGAACGGGCTGGGATGCCGGCGCTGTCCTCAGCGCCTCGTACAGACGCTCCCGAGCGCCGTCGAGGTCACCCGCGGCCAAGGCGCGCTGCGCGCTGTCGATCACGTCCACAGCGAGAAGCGTAACCGTCCGGCAACTCGGTCGGCGCCGTGACCGTGAAGCGGAGCCTGCGGCAACCGGAAACGAAACAAGCCCCCGACCGAGTTTCTCGGTGGAGGCTTGTGAACGCTGTGGTGGCCAGGGCCGGGATCGAACCGGCGACCTTCCGCTTTTCAGGCGGACGCTCGTACCAACTGAGCTACCTGGCCGGGCGGCACCGGTGACAATGCCATCTCGTGAACTACACGCAAGCCGATGCTTTCGCATCGAATTTGCGACCCTGACGGGACTCGAACCCGCGACCTCCGCCGTGACAGGGCGGCGCGCTAACCAACTGCGCCACAGGGCCTTGCTGTGAAACATTCCCGGAGGAACTTCCCGCCGTAGACCTTAGCAGGCTTTGAACCTGCTTCGAACCGCGGCGGCCTGCAAGAGACTGCTGTACTGCCGACCGGTTTGTCAATTCCGATCGTTTCCTGCGTACCCCCTACGGGATTCGAACCCGCGCTACCGCCTTGAAAGGGCGGCGTCCTAGGCCGCTAGACGAAGGGGGCCCGACGGAATGACCCGGACCCGAATTTCTTCGGTTCCGAACTGCTCCGCCGCTACCCTCAACGGCGTTCCGTTGGGAGCTGGGATAGCTTAGGACACTTTTCGCAGAAAACTCAAACCGGCAGGTCAGACTCGGTTTCTGCGGTGTTTTCGCGCCATCCTTCAGCCTTCCAGCGGTCCAGCCATGCCGGTGACGCCATCGCGTGAAGTACGACTTCGAGCGATTCCTCGAACATCACGCGAAGATCGCGACTGTCGGAGACGAGGTCGGCCATGTACCGCTGGCCGGCAAGAGACGCAGACAGCACTCGGATGAACTTCTCCGGGCCGAACTCGGGGTCGAGGTCCCCCATCTCCTGGGCCTTCCGCGCGAGCTGCACCCCCGCACGGCCCCACACACGGCCTCCGCCGGATTGAATCTCGGCGTAGAACTCGGGCTCGACTATCAGCCGGAACTCGGCACGAACGATCACGTCGTTCTGGAACCCGAGCGCCAGGTCGTCGATGATCCCGCGGATCACCTCGAAGGGGTGCAGCGGCGAATCGAGCCATTTCTCCGTGATGGCGACGTACCGGTCCAGCGCGGCCGTCAGAACGGCACGAGCCAGGTCTTCCTTGGATTGGAAGTGAAAGTACATCGCACCCTTGGTGGCATTCGAGCCCTCCAGAATGGTGTTCACCGACGCAGCCGCGTACCCGCGGCGTGCAAACTCCGATGCCGCCGCTTCGACTATCGCTGCTCGGGTTCGCCGAGCGCGCTCTTGTTGTGCCATTGCTTCCGTGCCTCCGAACCCGAGCGACCTGCATCTATCAGCAGGCAGTACCGCTAGTCGAGCGTACTTGAACCAGCGCACTCGAGACCGACCACTCGCTCGGAAAAAGTGCTGGAAACAGTAATCCGGACAAATCTCCGAGCTGTCTTCAAACAATCCGAGTGGTACGATCAGGCCGGCTCGAGTGCGCTGCAGGGGGTGCGCACTCGAGCCGTTTCTTTGTCGCGGGCCGCGCTATTGGAGCTCTACACCGAGCAATTCCGAACGGCTTTACATATAGCCCGCCGGTGTCAATCCACGATTTCGACGCACGGCGAAATCGAGACCTCCGCCACAAAAGCGTCACAATTGTGTGAAGCGCCTCTTCCGATGGACTCGAAATGCAGCACTCCCATCGGCCACGGGTCCGACACACTTCTACCGTGCCGACGGTCGACCGAGCCCGGCCGGTCACGAATCCCCTGCCACGCAGACATTCTGGACCGCTCGACCACACCGATGGCGTCGAAACAATCGAACACCCCGGGATTCGTTGCCAGTTCGATTCATTCGCACGTCTCGGCGCCGATATCGCTGTGGCCGTGCAAGTCTCAGAAGGGGTTCGTATAACGGTTTCGCCTCCGAAAGCGCCGGAAGCACTCGCCCACCCGAACTCGCCCTTACTGTGGCCCACAACACATCGTGGTCAACGACGACAACGAATTCGGGGCACGCATGACTCTTCGAACCATCCTCCGCCGATCGGCAGCAACAATCTTCAGCGTCGCGCTGCTGACCACCGCCACCTGGACGGCGAACGCCGACCCGGTGTCCGATTTCCTCGATCCAGCCCAGGACCCGACACTGGCCGCGGCAACACCACTGGGCGAGCCGTGGTTCGATCCACCACCAGGATTCGAAAGCTATTCTCCCGGCGCGGTTCTCAACACCAGAACAGTCACCGTCGGCCCGTTGCTCACCCCTGTCCAATCGACACAGATCCTCTTCCGAACAACGGATTCGAAGGATAGGCCGGTCGCCGGAGCTACCACCGTCATCGTGCCGACAGCACCCTGGGCGGGGCCGGGACCCCGACCCGTCGTCGCCTACAACATGGCAATCGACTCACTCGGCCAGACATGCGCGCCGTCCTGGACACTGCCACGCGGGATCGCACCAGAAATCGCTGCGGTACAACTCTTCCTGGCCAAGAACTACGCCGTCGTCGTCACCGACCATCAAGGCCCGCGTCAGGCGTACGCCGCCGGACGCATGGCGGGGCACGCCGTCCTCGATGCCCTTCGCGCCATGGTGAATCTGCCGTCACTCGGCCTGCCTGCCGAATCACCGATCGCCATCACCGGGTACTCCGGAGGCGCCATCGCATCCGGATGGGCGGCCCAACTCGCACCGGTGTACGCACCCGACGTCAACATCGTCGGAACGGCATTCGGCGGCGCCCCCATCGACTACCGCATCCTCCTCGGGTCGATGAACGGCAACAACGCCGCATCGACCCTGTTCCTGTCGGCCGCGATGGGCGTGGCACGTGAATATCCCGAGATGTTCCAACTGATGAACGCCAACGGGCTGCGACTCGCCCAGATCGCCAAGGACATGTGCGTGTACCTGCTCGCGCCCGGCGGCCTCGTCGCGCCGATTCCTGTCCAGGCTCTCTCCGACGTGCCGAACGTCGACCGAACGCCCATAGCCGAAGAGATCATCCGGCAGACCCGCATGGGTGGTGACCTCACACCGTCGGCGCCGGTCTTCATCTATCAGGGACAGCACGAGTTCTGGATTCCCAAACAAGGCGCCGAAACCCTGTACGACGAATGGTGCGCGGGCGGCGCCCAGGTTCGACTGGAGGAATACGTCGGCGAACACATGATCGTCGCCGTCTCCGGGCTCCCCGGCTCCCATCAGTGGATCGACGACAGGCTCGCCGGGATACCGGCACCCGACGGATGCAGCAGTTTCGGTCGGTGACCGAACCCTCCCGGTGTTCTTTTCGAGAGCGCGCCAGGGGGCGTGGCGAAGTGCCGGGGCGGACCCACTACACTTTCGATCCGCGCCCCTATAGCTCAGTTGGTAGAGCTACGGACTTTTAATCCGCAGGTCGTAGGTTCGAGTCCTACTGGGGGCACTTCACCACCTCTCCCGCCACCGGGCCGAGCGGTATGTTGCATCGGGTCGCCGACGGATTCGCAGCGCACTCCCAGCTACGAGTACGCACACTTCCGAGGTGCACGGTCGTACACTCGGTAACGGTTCGACTTCGGGGAACGAACACACCCTTCGGGGGATTCTCCGACAAATCAGCCGGTGACGTGCCGCGCCCAGCGAACTCAGCGGAGTTCACAGCGTGGTTACGGTGCCGTAAGCTCGAGACCGTTGTCCGCAATGTATGGAGGCTATGTAATGGCGAGGGATCTGACACAGCTGGAGCTGCTCCAGGAGCTCGTTCCGGTTGCGGAAGACAACGTCAACCGGCACATGTCCATGGCGAAGGAGTGGCATCCCCACGACTACGTGCCGTGGGACGAAGGCCGCAACTTCGCCGAACTCGGTGGCATCGACTACGACCCGGAGCAGAGCAAACTGTCCGAGGTCGCCAAGGCCGCGATGATCACGAACCTCCTCACGGAGGACAACCTGCCGTCGTACCACCGCGAGATCGCGGAGAACTTCTCGCAGGACGGCGCCTGGGGCACCTGGGTAGGCCGGTGGACCGCCGAGGAGAACCGTCACGGCATCGTCATGCGTGACTACCTCGTCGTGACCCGCGGGGTCGATCCCGTTGCCCTCGAGCAGGCGCGCATGATCCACATGACCAACGGATTCGCCTCTCCCGCCGGTTCGCAGACGGGTCTTCTTCACTCCGTCTCGTACGTGACGTTCCAGGAGCTCGCGACGCGTGTGTCGCACCGCAACACCGGCAAGGTCTGCGACGACCCCATCGCCGACCGCATGCTCCAGCGCATCGCGGCGGACGAGAACCTGCACATGATCTTCTACCGCAACATCAGCGCTGCGGCCCTCGACATCGCACCGGATCAGACGCTGGACGCGCTGTCGGACATCGTCATGAACTTCCAGATGCCCGGCGCTGGGATGCCGAACTTCCGCCGCAACGGTGTGTTGATGGCCAAGCACGGCATCTACGACCTGCGTCAGCACCTCGAGGACGTCGTGTGGCCGGTGCTCCGCAAGTGGCGCATCTTCGAGCGCGACGACTTCACCGGACGCGGCGAGAACAAGCGTGAAGAGCTGGCCGCGTTCCTCGAGGACCTCGAGAAGCAGGCGACGAAGTTCGAGGAAATGCGCGATCGCTCGCTCGCTCGCGAGGCGAAGAAGGCAGAGAAGCAAGCTTCCTGATCTCGAGCTTCCTGATCTACAGACCAGCGATCGAAGCCCTACACCTCGACCGCGGTGTAGGGCTTCGCTCGTGAATCCGACAGGCAGCACCGCAGGCTCCGCTGCCGGCCGACAGACCATCTCCGAGAAGAACACGAACGAGGCTTCACCCATGACATTGCGGATCGGTTCACTCGAACTCCGAAGCCCAGTGGTACTGGCACCGATGGCCGGTGTGACCAACGTGGCATTCCGCACCCTGTGCCGCGAGCAGGAACTCGAGCGCGCAGGCAGCACCTCGGGTCTGTACGTCTGCGAGATGGTGACCGCGCGCGCACTCGTCGAACGCCAGCCCGCCACGATGCACATGACCACATTCGGACCGACCGAGACGCCCAGGTCACTCCAGCTCTACACCGTCGACCCGGACACGACGTACGCGGCCGCGAAGATGATCGTCGACGAGAACCTCGCCGACCACATCGACATGAACTTCGGCTGCCCGGTTCCCAAAGTCACCAGAAAAGGTGGCGGCGCGGCACTGCCGTACAAGCGCAACCTGTTCGGAAGAATCGTCGCTGCGGCCGTGAAAGCCACTGAGGGAACCGATGTTCCGGTGACGGTCAAGTTCCGCGTCGGCATCGACGAGGAGCACCACACCCACCTCGACGCCGGACGAATCGCAGCCGCCGAAGGCGCCGCCGCTGTCGCACTGCATGCGCGGACGGCGTCGCAGCGGTACTCCGGCACCGCCGACTGGACGCAGATCGCACGCCTGAAGGAACACGTCACCGACGTGCCGGTCCTCGGCAACGGCGACATCTTCTCGGCGTCGGACGCTGTCCGAATGATGGCCGAAACCGGTTGTGACGGTGTGGTCGTCGGTCGCGGATGCCTCGGCAGGCCGTGGCTCTTCGCCGAGCTCAGCGCTCGGTTCGCCGGCCGCGAGGAACCCACTGCACCGACGCTGGGCGAGGTGGCCGTCGTCATCAGGCGGCACGCCGAGCTCCTGGCGGAACACCACGGGGAGGACAGAGGCCTGCGCGAGCTCCGCAAGCACGTCGCCTGGTACCTACGCGGCTTCCCCGCCGGCTCGGACCTCCGGGTGTCCATGGCGCTGGTCAAGACCCTTCCCGAGCTCGACGACCTACTGGGACAACTGGACCCGTCGGTTCCTTTCCCGAAGGACGCCGAAGGTCCTCGTGGTCGCCAGGGCTCTCCCGGTGCGGTGTCACTGCCGGAGGGGTGGCTCGACGACCCGGAGGACATCTCGGTCCCGGCGGGCGCAGACCTCATGCATTCCGGAGGCTGACCTGCACCGACGCCCGGCCGAACGTACTGAAGTGGACCACATCGAATTCCTCAGTATCATTGCTGGGATCGCCCGATCGACGGCGAGAAGATGTGTTCGAGGAAGGTCAGGTTCGAATCCGTGGTTGACGATCGAGATTCGGGCTCTTCCATGTCCGACGGTCGCGCGCCGTGGGAACGACCGATCTCGCGAATCCACAACCCGGAGTCCGAGTCCGTTCGGCCTTCCGCCGCGCCGAGGCCACAGGCTTCGGAACCCGACCCCGAACCCGAGCCCGAGCAGGAATCGAACGGCGGTCTGCTGAAGAGATTCGGTAAGAAGCCGTCCGGCAAGTCGGACGCCGTGTCCGTCGCCGAGCTCATGGATCGCGATTCCGAGGACGAGCGCCCGGCACCGCGCACGCCCAGAGAGTCGACCGGAGAACGCGCTCGACGGGAGCCCGACGTCGAGGCCCCCACCGAGAAGATCGATCCGATCACGGACAGCACACCTCCCCCGGTGACCGCGCTCCCGGAAGCAGTCGGTGTACCCGCCGAGTCGCGCCCCGCGCTGACCCGTCTCGCGATGAGCAAGGTGCGCCGCCGCAAGCGCATGCAGAACATGGCTCGAGGCTTGGTGTCGATCATCGCCATTCTGTCCGTGGCACTGACCGGTGTCGTCTGGGGCTACCTCCGAAGCACCGACCGCGGATTCGCTCAGGTTGCCGCGCTCGACCCCAACTCCACCGACGTCGTCGACGCCGACGGGCAGTACGGCGACGAGACGTACCTGATCGTGGGAACCGACACCAGGGCCGGTGCCAGCGGCGAGATCGGCGCCGGAACCGTCGAGGACGCCGAGGGCGCCCGATCGGACACCGTGATGCTGGTCAACATCCCGGCCGACCGTAGCCGCGTCGTCGCCGTGTCCTTTCCTCGCGACCTCGACGTCGAACGCCCCGAATGCGAAGCGTTCGACAACGACACCAACAGCTACACCGGTGAGATGTACCCGGCTGCCGATGGAGACAAGCTCAACGCCACCTACGCACTCGGCGGACCGAAGTGTCTCGTGAAGACCATCCAGAAGATCTCGGGCCTGAGAATCGGCCACTTCGTCGGTATGGACTTCGCCGGCTTCGAGTCGATGGTCGACGAAATCGGCGGAGTCGACGTCTGCACGGCGCAACCTCTCGTCGACTACGAGCTGGGCACCGTCCTCCCCAATGTCGGTGAACAGAGGATCGACGGCAGAACCGCACTGAACTATGTCCGTGCACGGCACGTCGACACCGAAGGCAACGGCGACTACGGGCGTATCAAACGCCAGCAGCGATTCCTGTCGTCACTGCTGAGGTCCGCACTGTCCAACCAGGTCCTTCTCGATCCCGGCAAGCTCAACGGCTTCGTCAGCGCGTTCACCCGGGACACCTTCGTCGAGAACGTCAAGACGCAGGACCTCATCACGCTCGGACGTTCGTTGCAGAACGTCGACGCAGGCGCCGTCACGTTCCTCACGCTCCCGACGGACGGCACCAACGAATGGGGCAACGAGATCCCCGTCGACAGCGCCATCGCAGCCCTGTTCCGAGCGATCATCGACGACCTCCCCCTCCCCGGAGAGGAACGCGCCGAGCCGACGCCCGCTCCCGAGTCCCCCGCAGAGCCGACGGTCCCCACACTCGCCGTCGACCCGGCGACCGTCTCCGTGCAGGTCTCGAACGCCTCGGACACCGCCGGCATGGCTGCCACCGCGTCGAGCGAGCTCGCGTCCTACGGCTTCCAGATTCTCGACGTCGGCAACTTCGTCGGTTCTGCGGCGCAGACCGTCGTACGTTTCTCGCCCGGTCAGGAATCGGAGGCTGCTACCGTCGCCTCCGCCATACCCGGAGCCGTCATCGAACAGTCCGCTGGTCTGGACAGCGTGGTCGAGGTCGTCCTCGGCGCCGACTACCCCGGCTACACCACCGCACCGACGGTCTTCGGACAGCCGATCGAAGCCACCCAGGTCGAGGGCAGCACGGAAGCTCCGGCACTCCCCGAGAACCTCGCTTTCACCAACGCCGCCGACGACACCTGCGCCTAGTGCGAATCCATTCATGCCCCGTTCACCCGGCGGACCATGAATGGATCTGTGTGACGCACTAAACTTGCGCCTTATGCGCGTCGCCTACAACGAACAGATGAACGATTTGGCCGATACCCTCGGCGAGATGGCCACCTTGGCCGGCTCCGCCATGGACAAGGCCACCCAATCCCTCCTCCAAGCCGACCTCGTTCTCGCCGAACAGGTCATCTCCGATCACGACAAGATCACCGACCTCAGCGCGGTATGCGAGGAAAAAGCGTTCTCCCTGCTCGCCCTGCAGGCACCGGTCGCCGGTGATCTGCGTTCGGTGGTCTCCGGAATCCAGATCGTCGCCGACATCGACCGCATGGGCGCCCTCGCCCTGCACGTCGCCAAGATCACGCGCCGACGCCACCCCGCCCACGCCCTGCCCGAAGAGGTCAACGGCTACTTCGCCGAAATGGGACGCATCGCAGTTCAGCTCGGCGCATCCGCCCGCGAGGTCCTCGAAACCCGCGACCCCGAACGCGCCGCCAAGCTGCGTGAAGAAGACGAGGCAATGGACGACCTCCACCGCCACCTCTTCACCGTCCTCATGGACCGCGAATGGCAGCACGGCGTTGCCGCAGCCGTCGACGTCACACTCCTCGGCCGGTTCTACGAGCGCTTCGCCGACCACGCCGTCGAGGTCGGCCGCCGAGTGATCTTCCTGGTGACCGGCGAGCTGCCCGTCGACCTGAACGCACCCAAGCTCAGCAACTCCTGATCGTTCTTCCGTCTACCTCCGGAGCGAATGTGCCGTTCGGTCAGTCTGAGTGACCGAACGGCACGTTCGCTCCACACACCCCGGTCGAACTCGCTTCCGGCGTCCACGCGCAACGAGAAAACCCCCGACTGCTCTGGGCAGTCGGGGGTTTTTCCGTAGTGCAGGTTATCCGAAGCGACCGGAGATGTAGTCCTCGGTGGCTTTCTGGCTGGGGTTGGAGAAGATCTTCTCCGTGTCGTCGATTTCGATGAGCTGGCCGGGCTTGCCGGTGGCTTCGAGGTTGAAGAATCCGGTCTGGTCGCTGACGCGTGCGGCCTGCTGCATGTTGTGCGTCACGATGACGATGGTGAAGTCTTTCTTGAGTTCACCGATGAGGTCTTCGATGGCGAGGGTGGAGATCGGGTCGAGGGCCGAGCAGGGCTCGTCCATCAGCAGTACGTCGGGCTGGACGGCGATGGCGCGGGCGATGCACAGGCGCTGCTGCTGGCCGCCGGAGAGTCCGCCGCCTGGCTTGTCGAGGCGATCCTTGACCTCGTTCCAGAGGTTCGCACCTTTGAGGGAACGCTCGGCGATTTCGTCGAGCTCCTTCTTGCTCTTGCCGCCCTGCAGCTTGAGGCCTGCGACGACGTTGTCGCGGATGGACATCGTCGGGAACGGGTTGGGGCGCTGGAAGACCATGCCGATGGTGCGTCGCACACCGACGGGGTCGACGCCTGCGCCGTAGATGTCCTCGCCGTCGAGCAGGACGGAGCCTTCGACGCGTGCGCCGGGGGTGACCTCGTGCATGCGGTTGAGGGAGCGGAGGACTGTCGACTTACCGCAGCCGGACGGTCCGATGAAGGCGGTGACGCCGCGCGGCGGGACTGCGAGGGTGACGTTCTGCACGGCGTGGAATTTGCCGTAGTAGATGTTCACGTCTTTGAGGTCGAGACGTTTTGCCATGGTCGGCTCCTGAAGTTTCGGGGTGGGCGTGTGACGGTCAGACGTTCTTCGGCGAGAAGAACTTCGAGACCAGCTTTGCGCCGATGTTGAGCAGGGCAATGATCAGGATCAGCGTCAGGGCTGCTCCCCACATGCGCTCGGAGGTGAGCGCGCCGGTTCCTGCTTTCTGCAGGTCGACCATCATGAGCGGCAGGGACGTCTGCGGCCCGGAGAACAGGTTGAAGTTGATCGCCGTGGCGGATCCCACGAGGATCAGTACCGGTGCGGTCTCTCCCATGACGCGGGCCAGGGCGAGCATGATGCCGGTGACGATGCCGGACAGTGCCGTCGGGACGACGATCTTGGCGATGGTCTTCCACTTGGGTACGCCGAGGGCGTAGGACGCCTCACGCAGGTCCTGAGGAACGATGCGGAGCATCTCCTCGGAGGACCGCACGATGACGGGAATCATCAGCAGGACGAGAGCGAACGACACGGCGAGGCCGGACCGTTCGAAGCCGAACGTGGCGATCCACAGTGCGTAGATGAACAGGGCTGCGACGATGGACGGAACACCGGTGAGGATGTCGACCATGAAGGTGGTCAGGCGAGCCAACCGCGTACCCGCACCGTATTCGACGAGGTAGATCGCGACGAACACGCCGATCGGGATGGAGATCAGGGCGCAGAACAAGCCTTGCGTCAGGGTTCCCACGATGGCGTGGTAGGCGCCACCACCGGCGATGAACTGGGTGATGCCTGCCTGCGAGTTCTGCCACCACGTCGGGGAGACGACGGCGGAGAGCCCGCGTGAGATCACCGTGTACAGAACCCAGACCAGCGGCACGAGCGCGATGAGGACGGCCAGGCTGACGAGGACGGTGGCAGCGCCGTTCGAGAACTTGCGACGCGCACTGACGCCCTTGAACGTGGGCTCTTTGACCGGGCGATCCATGGTTGCGGTCATGGCCTAGTCCTTCTTTCCTGCGATCGCGGCGCGAGCGCCTGCGTTGACCACGAAGGTGAGTACGAAGAGCACGAGGCCTGCGGCGATGTAGGCGCCGGCCTGCAGCTGGTTGTTGAACTCGCCTGCGGCAAGGGCAATCTTGGTCGCGAACGTGCTGCCACCGTCGAACAACGTCCATCCGAAGCTCGACTGGACGCTGCGGATGATGATGTACAGGGCGATGGTCTCACCGAGGGCGCGCCCGAGGCCGAGCATCGAGCCGGAGACGAAGCCGGACTTGCCGAACGGGATGACGGTGGTGCGAACGACTTCCCAGCGAGTGGCGCCGAGGGCGAGTGCAGCCTCGATCTGTCCGCGCGGGGTCTGTACGAACACCTCGCGGGTCACCGCGGCGATGATCGGCAGGATCATCACGGCCAGCACGATGCCGCCGGTGAAGATGGTGCCGCCGCCCGCGATGGACACCGAACCGGTGGAGAACAGCGGGAACCAGCTCAGGTTCTCGTTCAGCCACTCGGCGAACGGGCTGATGGCGGGAGCAAGCACGTAGAGGCCCCAGAGGCCGAACACGATCGAGGGAACCGCGGCGAGCAGGTCGATGACGTAACCGAGTGGGCCTGCGACCTTCTTCGGCGCGTAGTTGGTCAGATAGATCGCGATTCCCAGTGCCACGGGCATGGCCAGGATCAGCGCGAAGATCGACACGGTCGCGGTCACCAGGAACAGGTCGCGAATACCGAAGATCATCGCGGAGGTGTTCGAGGTGTTCCACTGGCCGTTGTAGGTCAGGAAGTTGACCGTGTTGTTCTGCAACGACGGGATCGCGCGCCACAGCAGGAACACGCCGATGGCCGCGATGAGAACGATGACGAAGACACCCGAGCCCGTGGCGAGGGTGGAGAAGATCCGGTCACCTGGGCGCGTGACGGTGCCGCCCTTGGCTTTTTTGTCGGGCAATTGCTTGGGTTCTTCCGTGTTCCGCGGCACGCCGCCCGCGGAAATGCTCGCCGCAGATGGTTCGCCGGTGATCGAGTGGGTGTCGCTCATACCGCTCACGTCTCTCGTTTGGTGGCTTAGAGAGACGGGAGTCCCACCCGGGCGCCGCGGCTGTTGCTCGCGGCGCCCGAAGCGGGGTCTCGTCTCAATTGAATCAGGCGATCGCGTTGATCGCCGTCTCGAGGCGTTCCTTGAAGGACTCGGGCAGCGGGACGTATCCGGCTTCCTCGAGGCCCTGCTGGCCTTCGTTCGCTGCGCTCAGCAGGAACGACTTGACTGCTGCGGAGGTGTCGGCGTCGTAGCCGGCGGAGCAGACGATCTCGTAGGTGGCGAGAACCAGCGGGTAGCTGTCCGCTGCGTTCGACGCGTAGAGAGCGTCGATGTCGATTGCGAGGTCGTTGCCTTCACCGGAGAACTCGGCGGTGTCGATGGCTGCGCCTGCGGTCTCGCTGGACAGCTCGACGGGTCCGTTGCCGAAGTCGACCGCGGCGGTGCCGAGGCTTTCCTGGTCGGCGAAGCCCTTCTCGACGTAGGTGATGGAACCGGGGGTGGCTGCTACGGCCTGAGCGACGCCCGAGGATCCGTTGGCGCCTTCACCGACTCCACCGGCCCAGTCCGAGCTGTGGTCGAGGGTCCATGCCTCGGGTGCGGCTGCGGAGAGGAAGCGCTGGAAGTTGTCGCTGGTGCCCGAGGAATCGGAGCGGTAGATCGGGGTGATCGAGGTGGACGGCAGGGTCGCACCCTCGTTCAGTGCGGCGATCGCCGGGTCGTTCCACGTGGTGATCTGGCCGGTGAAGATACGTGCGGCGACGTCCGGGCTGACGACGAGGTTGTCGACGCCTTCGACGTTGTAGGCAACGGCGATCGGGCCGAAGACGAGGGGGAGGTTCCATGCCGGGTTGCCCTGGCAGCGCTCGGCTGCTGCTGCGGCCTGCTCGTCCTTGATGGTCGAGTCGGAGCCGGCGAAGTCGACGAGGCCCGCGACGAACTGGGTACGGCCGTTACCGGAACCGCTGGTCGTGTACTCGACGGCCTGCCCGGCGCAGACACCGGAGTAGATGGACGTGAAGTTGGACATCGCGTTCTGCTGAGCAGACGATCCTTCACCGGTCAGAGGGGTCTTGCCCTCACACGTTGCTGCCGAGTCCGTGCCCGCAGCAGATTCGACGTTCGCGTCACTGCCACATGCGGTCAGCAGCATGGCGCCGATCGCCACTGCGCCTACGAGAGACGCGCTGCGCTTGAGCTTCACCTGTTTCCTCCGGGGAATCTTGTGCCGTGTCTCGTGTCCGCACTCGGGTCGTGCGTGTCACGAGGATCGAGGTGCCGGCCCGTTTGTCGTTCCTCGCACCGGGCGGCGTCGGCGCCACCCGCTGGAAAAGGTAAGGGCCGCCGGTGGACGGCTACCCCCGGGTTGGTTAACGGAAGATGAACAGAGTGGGCTGTATGTCCGGTTCTACGGACGTGCGTAGGCGACGTCGGTATGGAAACGCGTGAAACCGAGTCGCTCGTAGGTGTGCACGGCGGCAGCATTGTCCGATTCGACGTACAGGAGTACGTCTCGCAAATCCCTGCCACGCAGGTAGTGCAGGCCCGCAAGCGTCAGCACTCGGCCGAGCCCTCGGCCCTGAGCCTCGGGGTCGATGCCGACGACGTAGACCTCGCCGATCTCGTCTTCCCCCGCCTCGGCGGGGTGGACCTTGGTCCAGTGGAAGCCGAGGAGCGTGTCGGTCCCTTCCTCGAACGCGAGGAACACTCCGGCCGGGTCGAACCAGGCCTCGTCACGCCGTTCGGCGATGTCCTTCTCGGTCCATCCACCCTGCTCGGGGTGCCACGAGAACGCCGCGTTGTTGACGCGGAGCAATTCCGCGTCGTCCTGATGCCCTCGATACGTCCGAAGCGAAACATTGTCCGGCACAGTGACGTCCGGCAACGCAGGCTCGGCGAGCGGACGCCTGAGCTGAAGCAACTCGCGAGCGACCGACAGCCCGAGCGTGGACGCCAATGCCCGTGCGGCATCGATGTTTCCGTGCGCCCAGATCCGGGCCCCGGCCCCGCCGTCGGCGAAGGATCGGTCGATCAACTGTGTTCCGATTCCGCGAGTGCGGAACTCCGGGTCCACCACGATCTCGGTCATCGTGGGCGATCCGGGAGCGGTGCCCGCGTACCCGACGACGCGTGAACCGGCCGTCGCGACCAGATGGGTCGTGTCGTCGCCGGATCCGACGGATTTCAGTGCCTGTTCGGACAGCGGCGCCGTGCCGTCGACCTCGGTTGCGCGTGCGGCGATCGCCCGGATCTCGTCGACGACGTCTGGCGCCATCTCCGCGGAATCGATGCGAGCGATATCGATCGAGAGAGTCATCGTCGGTCAGTTCGTACTTCCGTTTGTCGCGCCGCCCAGTGAACTGAACTCGGCGCTGTCCGATTCGTTGTCGTCGTCGCCGTCGGGAGTCGCCGGGCCTCCCTTGGAGCTACGGCTGGGTCGCACGGCCTTGTAGCCGACGTTGCGGACGGTGCCGATGAGCGACTCGTATTCGCTTCCCAGCTTGGCCCGCAGACGCCGGACGTGGACGTCGACGGTTCTGGTGCCTCCGAAGAAGTCGTATCCCCACACTTCCTGGAGCAGCTGGGCACGGGTGAAGACACGTCCCGCATGCTGGGCCAGGTATTTGAGGAGTTCGAATTCCTTGTAGGTGAGGTCCAACGGTCGACCGCGCAACCGGGCCGTGTAGGTGCCCTCGTCGATGACGAGCTCACCGAGCGTGATCTTGCCCGATGCCTCGGGACTCGCGATGCCGCCCGACCTGCCCACGAGGAGCCGCAACCGCGCGTCGATCTCGGCGGGGCCGGTCCCGGGGAGCAGGATGTCGTCGAGACCCCACTCGGAGTTGACCGCGACGAGGCCGCCTTCGGTGAGCACCGCGACCACCGGAATCGCGGAACCGGTGCTACCGAGCAGCCGGCACAGTCCGCGCGCTGCGGCGAGGTCGGTACGGGCGTCCACCAGCGCGATGTCCGCGGAACCTGCCTCGAGCAGCGAGGAGACCTCGGTCGGAGCGGGCCGCACGTGGTGAGCCAACAATGCCAAAGACGGCAGTACGGCCTCCGGGTTCGGATCGGAGGTCAGAAGCAAGAGCTCCATTCAGCCTCCATTCTTACCGCTGTCACTCAAAGACTCCTTCGCCGAGGTCGAGTCCTTGTTCAGGCAACAAGACTAACCCGTCCGACATACCTGTCGCGTGCCGCCGTGCCCGAAAGCCCCGGCGGGCATCGGTCACAATGGGCGTCATGCGCAAACTGATCATCGGACTCGTGAGCCTGCTGGCACTTGCCGTCGTCGTGGACTTCGGAGCGGCCGCGTACTCCGAGTACCGCGTCTCACGCGCAATCCGCGACGGCGGAGATCTGACCTCCGACCCACAGGTGATCGTCCACGGGTTCCCGTTCCTGACCCAGGCCGCCGACGGCAAGTATCAGAACGTGGAGATTCGAGCCCAGGACGTACCGACCGACTACGTGGAGTCGACGACCATCGAGGCCAACCTCCGCGGCGTCGCGGTACCCCTCTCCGACCTCGTCGACGGGTCGGTGGGAGCAGTGCCCGTCGACGAACTCGACGGCCGAGTGCGCATCGAGGCGACCGACCTCGGACGGTTCCTCGGTATCGTCGACCTGCAGGTTTCCGCTCCCCCCGCGGACAAGTCGGACGGCACGGGCGGGTCGGGCGGCTCCGGTATGACCACGAACGGCGGCGTCGTCCTGACCGGCACGGTGCCCGTGGGTCCGATCGAGACCAAGGTCGCCGTCCAAGCGGACCTCATCCTCGACGGTGACAGCGTCGACATCGTTGCGAGCGACTTCTACTTCGGCCCGGAGGGGAACGCCGATTTCAGCATTCCGGACTTCGCGAAGCCTGCGGTTCTCGGGCTCTTCACCAAGACCATCGACAGGCAGACGCTGCCGTTCGGGATTCTGCCGACCGATGTCTACGCCGAGGGTTCGCAGATCGTGATCGAGGGCAATGCAAAGGACGTGACCATCGATCTCGAGCAGATCGAGAAGCCATGACCGGAATCACAATTCTCGTGGTGACGCTCGTCGTCGCCACGGTTGTCGGGCTGGTCCTCCGGTATCGATCCGGCAGGGTGCAGGTCTCCGAGTCGCACGGTTCGATCGATCGCCGCGCGCTGCTTCTCGACGCCGGGGCCGTGCCGGGCGCGGCAACGGTGCTGCACTTCTCGGCGGAGTGGTGCGGTCCGTGTGCTGCTGTCCGCCGAGTCGTCGACCAGGTGATCGGCGGCTCGACCGACGGAGGAACACCGCCGAGCGGGCCACGTGAACTCGAGGTCGACATCGACGCTCACCCGATGCTCGCGAAGGAAATGGGCGTCCTGTCGCTACCGACGACGTTCGTGCTCGACGCCGAGCTGGTGGAACGAGCCAGGATTTCCGGCGTTCCGAAGGCCGACGCCCTGCGTTCCGCCCTCGAGAACCTGTAGTTCTGCTGGTCCGCGACGTCCGGTAGGATGCACGGTGTGTTCACCGCCCACGAGCTGATGCTCACCAGTCGCCGCACGGTCGATCTGTGCCGACTGGGCGGTTGTTGCTGTCGCTGCCACTGATCTCACCGCCGGCCTCGTGGCCGCGCATCCATCCGGTTCGAGATCGTCGGCGAATCTTTCTGTTCGCCGCGCCCATGCAGTTGTCTGTCATCAGCCCAGCACGCAGGAGCACGCCGTTGTCCCCAGAATCTCCATCGCCCACAGCTTCTTCCGCCGCAGTCGACCAGGTCGATGTTCGGGGGCCACGCTTCGCGGCGTGGATCACCACGGCTGTCCTGGTACTCGTTCTGGTTCTGTCCACCTTCCAGACCACCGCTGCTGCGGTGCTCCTGGCAGTACAGGCCGTCGTGTTCGCGATCGGCGCTGCGCGGGGGCCGAGGAAGAGCCCGTACGGGGCGTTCTTCGGACACCTCGTCGCGCCGCGACTCGGACCGACCACCGAACGCGAACCCGTCGCACCGCTGAAGTTCGCTCAGCTCGTCGGCTTCCTGTTCGCTGCAGTCGGCGTCCTCGGCTTCGCGCTCGGCGCTCCCCTCGTGGGAACGATCGCGACCGGCTTCGCGCTGTTCGCGGCGTTCCTCAACGCAGCCTTCGCGTTCTGCCTGGGCTGCCAGATCTATCCCCTCGTAGCGCGACTGCGGACACAATCCGCACGCGCTTGATCGCTCGACCCCTCCACCGACCGAAGTAACGCAAAAGATCGAAAGGAAACCCATGGCTCGCTCCGACGTCCTGGTCTCTGCCGACTGGGCCGAGCAGAACCTGAACGCCCCGAAGACCGTCTTCGTCGAGGTCGACGAAGACGCAAGCGCCTACGACGGCGGTCACATCGAAGGCGCAGTGAAGCTCGACTGGCGCAAGGACCTCCAGGATGCGGTTCGTCGCGACTTCCTGAACCAGGAGCAGTTCTCCGATCTGCTCTCGTCGAAGGGCATCTCCAACGACGACACGGTCGTCCTCTACGGCGGCAACAACAACTGGTTCGCTGCATACGCGTACTGGTACTTCAAGCTGTACGGCCACAAGGACGTCAAGCTCATCGACGGTGGACGCAAGAAGTGGGAACTCGACGGCCGCCCGCTGTCGAAGGACGTCGTCACCCGTGACGCCGCGCAGTACCGCGCCGAGGCTCCCGACCTGTCGATCCGCGCGTTCCGCGACGAGGTCATCGACGCGATCGGCAACAAGAACCTCGTCGACGTGCGGTCGCCCGACGAGTTCTCCGGCAAGATCCTCGCCCCCGCCCACCTCCCGCAGGAGCAGGCACAGCAGCGCGGCCACGTCCCCGGCGCCATCAACATCCCGTGGAGCACCACTGCCAACGAGGACGGCACCTTCAAGGACGACGACGCTCTCGAGGCGCTCTACAAGGAAAAGGGATACGACGACGGCAAGGCCACCATCGCCTACTGCCGCATCGGCGAGCGTTCGAGCCACACCTGGTTCGTGCTGAAGGAACTTCTCGGCAAGTCGGACGTCAAGAACTACGACGGCAGCTGGGTAGAGTACGGCTCCCTCGTCGGAGCACCCATCGAGTTGGAGGTTCACTGATCATGTGTGCTGCACCCGTTCAGGGCCAGGCCATTCCGGCAGGCGTCGACGTCGAGAAGGAAACCGTCATCACCGGTCGTGTCCTCGGAGGCGACGGGGAGCCTGTGGGCGGTGCGTTCGTGCGCCTGCTCGACGGCACCGGTGAGTTCACCGCCGAGGTCGTCGCGTCGGGCACCGGAGACTTCCGTTTCTTCGCAGCTCCCGGCAATTGGACGCTGCGTGCACTGTCGGCGTCGGGCAACGGCCAGGCCGACATCGCGCCGGAGGGCGCAGGCATCCACTCGGCGGACGTGACCGTCGGAGTCTGATCTCTCCCGTAGACCGAAAGAACCCCCGCACCGATCGGTGCGGGGGTTCTTTTCTGTGTGGTGTCAGCCGTGCGTCGTCTCGGGAACGATCTCGGTCTTCGGCTCGGTCGACGGATCCGGCACCACGCTGTACTGCGGCGGGAAGACTCCGGGGGGAACCAGATTCAGCGACTCCAGGAACGCACCCAGATCGCTGTCGCGCGTGACGGTGCCCGGGGTGGGCAATGTCTGCGGATTCGGCTCACGCGCAGCCTCGGGGAGGGACTCCGCATCCCGGGCCGGAGCCGGGTCCACCTCGGAAGGCGCCAGGGGTGCGTCGTTGGTGTTCTTGCGTTCGCGTTCGGTCTGCGCCAGATCGGTCACCCAGGCGACGATCTTCTCGCTCTCCCATTCGCGGCCGTCGCCCGGATTGTTGTTCCAGTACAGGAGGTGCTGGAGGAAGCCGATGAAGATGTACGGCCCGACGACGACGTCGACGATGCCCTTGTTGTTCTCGACGAGGCCCTCACCCTCCTGGCGGAGCTTCTCGCGCACCTTGTCCGCACCGGGGCCGAGGGCCCAGTTGAGATCGGCGAGGAGCTGGTCGGGAGTCAACTGCTCCCAGGCCTTCTGTTCGTCGACCTCGTAGAGCTGATCGGACACCTTGAGCAGAACTTCGAGCAGCGTCTCGTCGGATTCGAGCCAGTCCTTGTTGGTGGCGATGTCGACGATGGCGCGGGTGGCGATGGAGCTCACGGCCCGCGCGAAATCGGCGACGGTCTGCAGCGGGTTGAGAATCGTCAACCGCATCTGCCCGAGAATGCCGAGAGCCAACTGCAGCGCGACGATGTTGTCCGGCGCGTCGCAGGCCAGATCGTACGGTCGGCACGACCATGTCACCTTGTCGTTCAGCGTTCCGTAATCCTTGGCGGTCTGCGACTGGAAGCCACCGTCGGTCGGGCCGGGCTCGTCGAAGTTCGGCACACCCGCCGGCCGGTACGGCGCACCGATCATGACGACTCCTGCGATGTCGTCGCCGGTGACCAGTGCGTTCGGATCACGATGGCCGAGCTCCATGGAGACGCGTTCGATGACTTCACCGCCGACGCTGTAACCGAGCAGGACGAACTTGGTGTTGTCGCCGCACTTGGTCTTGTACTCGTCGAGCAGGCGGTTGGTGGAGGCGATGCCCTCTGCGACGGACTGTTGGTAGGTGTCGACGTCGGAGAGCACGCCGACGCCGTAGGTCGACGGGTACGGAACGTAGAGCCAGCCGACTGAGCCAGGGCTGTTCGCGTTCGTTTGCCCGACGGGAAGTGTGACATTTCCCACCCAGTTCGACGCCGGGGACCGCGGCTCCTCGTTCAGGGGGTCGCGGTCGGCGTCGGAGTCCGTCGCACCGGACACTGCGAGCATCAGCACGTCCGGGCAATCCTGGGCGTAATTGTTGGGGTCGATGTTCGATTCGTCCGAGGATCCGGAAGACGAACCACTGTCCGCAGAGCCGCTGTCCGGGGCAGCGGAGGCTGCGGCGGGAACCACCAACAGCAGGGCCGTTGCAATTGTCGCGGTAGTGAACAGCCAAGAGCCAGCACGTGATCGGCGCTGCATGTACGGGTCCTTCCCCAAAACTTCGAAACGTTTTCGACAGCCGTCAGCGCCGGATCTCGATACTCCCCCGACCCGACGCCAGAAGAAACGTACCGTGCAGAACGCGATCTGTAGAGACGGGACGTGAATCGGACCATTCCTGTGGGCGATCGTCAGTGAGAAGCCACTATTGCGGTCACGACAATGTCGGGGCGCGGTTCGATCCTGGACTTGGCTGGGGTTAAACTCGGCGACGTGGTCATCTTCTTCGAGGTACTGCTTGCCGTCGCTGCAGTCGCCATCATCGCGTTCTCGCTCTATGTCGTCTACCGCCTGGTCACCGACGAATCGTGAGTGATCGCGCCGCCGACGAATCGGACGAAACCCGGTCTGCCAACGAGGCCATCGCCGAGGCAGCCGAGAAGTTCGCGTCCTCGTCGACGCGCAACATCCCCACGCTGCCGGATCTGCCGCATCCCGAGGACACGGCGAATCTGCGGCTGGGGCCGGATCTCAATCCCGCGCTGCTCGCACTGCTGCCGCTCGTCGGCGTGTGGCGCGGCGAAGGCGAGGGCCGCGACCCGGAATCGGGCGAGGAGTACGCCTTCGGTCAGCAGATCGTCGTCTCCCACGACGGCGGCGCGTACCTGGGCTGGGAATCGCGGTCCTGGCGTCTGGACTCCGACGGCAACTACGCGCACCCCGATCTCCGCGAGACGGGCTTCTGGCGGGTCAGTGGCGGCGACGGAGAGAAGGGCACCGAGAACGAAGAGGTCATCGAACTGCTTCTGACTCACAGCACCGGCGTCGTCGAGCTGTACTACGGCCACGCACTCAACCAGTCGTCGTGGGAACTCGCTACCGATGTCGTCATCCGGTCGACGTCGGGTGCGCTCGTCGGCGGCGCGAAGCGCCTGTACGGCATCGTCGAAGGTGCGGATCTCGCCTACGTCGAGGAACGCGTCGGAGCCGATGGCGAACTCGCACCGCGGCTCTCCGCCCGGCTCGCCCGGTACATCGGCTGATTCAGTACATCGGCTGATTTCAGCCCTACACACCATGAGCATGCGAACGGCCCCCGAGCCATACCTGCGCTGATGCAGGTCTCGGTCGGACGGACCGAGAGCTCGGGGGCCGGGTAGCTGCCGTGGATTCGCTCGCCGCTCGCGCGGTAAAAGAATCCGTCAGCGGTAGCGGCTAGCTGGCAGCCACCTCACGCGTCCTAGAGTTCTTCAACTTCAGACCACCTCCTCTCTCGTGTACTCGACAACGTACGCCCGGATTTCGAGGCTCGCAAAGGGTTTTTTCGAAGTTCGGCCGACAGCGAACGCCCGAGGTCCACGACCTGGTCCGCACGGGTGTCCGGCGGCAGCTGGTGAGTGACGAGAACAACCGTTCTGTCCTCGTCGACGAGGCCGCCGTCGCGATCGAGCAACCGCCGGATCAAGTCGGAACCGGACACGTCGTCGAGATGTTCGGTCGGCTCGTCGAGCAGCAGTACCGGCGCGTCCGACAGCAGGGCGCGTGCCAGCAGTAGGCGTCGACGCTGACCGCCGGACAGAGAGGCAGCACCGGCGACGAGAGTGGTGTCGACGCCGTCCGGGAGCTGGTCCAGCCAATCCCCCAAGCCGAGCTTCGTCAGCGCCGCTCGTGCCTGGTCGGCGTCGACGTCGCCTCGGACGACCCGAAGATTTTCGAGTATCGACGTCTCGAACACGTGGGCGTCCTCGGCGAAGAACCGTGCGCCCGGCAGTTCTGCATCCCCCAGTCCACCGTCCGACGGCACGAGCCCTGCCAGTTCCATGAGCAGTGTCGTCTTGCCCACGCCGCTCGGCCCGACGACGGCGATTCTGGCGGCGTCGTGCGGTCCCTGAAGCGCCGCGCCTGTGCCCACCCGCCGAGGCTCGGGCGCGTCGGCGTCGTCCAACAGCGCCGTGATGCGCGACGCGGACAGACGCGCGCGCGTCAGAGTCACCGCTGCGGCGGGCAGGACCGATGTCGCTTCGAATGCCGCCAGTGGAACCAGCACGATGATGGCCAGGGCCATGGGCGACAGGGCGCTACCGGTGCTGCCGTACAGCGAGATTCCGACGAGCAACGATCCGAGCACGGATGCGCCGATGGACAGTGGGAGAGCCGCGTCGGCGAAGGCGGTGGGCATCGATGCGCGGTCGCGGGCGGTCACCGCGGCCCGGTTGGCGGCGGAGGCGTCGGCGAGGGTTCGTGTCAGCGTGCCCGCGACTCGCAGTTCCGGTGCGTGGTCGAGCGCGCGTACCGCGATGAGGGTGAATTCGGTTCGTGCGGCGACGCCTTCGGTTTCGGTGATCAGGGCTGCGCGTGCGGCCAGGATCGGTGCGACGACCCCGGCGAGCAGCAACGCGAGAAACAGGATCAGCGCCGCGCTCGGCGAGATCAGTGCAATCAGCACGGTTGCGCTGATCATCAGTATCGCGGACACGCAGATCGGAACGAGGGCGCGTACGACGACGTCGCCCATCGCGTCGATGTCGGCGCCTACCCGTGCCATCAGGTCGCCGCGGCGTAGGTCCAGAGTTGCGCGAGCATTGCCGTCGGCGAGTCGCTCGTACAGCCTGGTGCGTGCCGATGTCATTCCGCGGAGGGCGGTGTCGTGGGTGGCGAGGCGTTCGAGGTAGCGGAAGACGCCACGGGAGATGCCGAGGGCTCGCACGGCGACGACGGCGACGGTCAGGTCGAGCACCGGCGGCATCTGCCATGCTCGCGTGATCAGCCAGGCGGAGACGGCGGCGAGCGTCAGAGCGCTGCCCAGAGTCGCGACGCCGGCAGCCACGCTCGTCGCCACTCTCGCGGGCCGCAGTTCGAACAGCGCGAGTGCTCGTCGGAGATCGGTGTACATCTACGCGGCCCTCACGTTCACCACGACGTCGGCCCACGCCAGAACCGACGGCCGGTGCCCGACGACTATCACGGTCTTTCCCTGGTCGGCGATCTCGCGCAGGGCGGTGAGGACGCGTGCCTCGGCTGCGTCGTCGAGATGCGCGGTCGGTTCGTCGAGCAGCAGGACGGGTTTGTCGGTGGACAGGACCCGGGTCAGGGCGAGCCTCTGCACTTGGCCGAGGGACAGGCCGACGCCGCCGGTGCCCACTCTCGTCTCCCATCCGTCGGGTAGTTCGGCGAGGACTCGGTCGAAACCGACTGCGGCAGCGGTGTCGCCGAGCAGATCGATGGTGCTGCCGGTGAATTCCAGGTTTTCCCGCAGGGTTCCCGGTACCAGTACGGGCCGTTGCGGCAGCCAGGCGATCTGATCCCACCACGATCGCAGGTCGAGGCTGCGGGCGTCCACGTCGCCGACGACCACTCGGCCCTCGCACGGCTCGGTGAGCCCGAGCAGGATGTTCAGCGCCGTCGATTTCCCTGCACCGTTGGGTCCGGCGAGCACGGTGACGGTCCCGGGCGCGATGTCGGCCGAAAGTTCGTACGGTGCAACGGTTCCCTCGGATTCCCGTTGCCGAGTCTGTCCGCGGGCTACGCTCCTCGCGGACACCGATTCGAATCGGATTCCGGTTCCTGCGGCGTCGACGACGGCCGTTCCGGATGCGGTCGGTGCCCGTCGGTCCAGGATCGCGAATGCTCTGTCGGCGGCGGCAACTCCGTCTTCCGCGGCATGGAACTGGGCTCCGACGCGACGCAACGGCACGTACACCTCCGGTGCGAGTACGAGTGCGATGATGCCTGCCTCCAACGCCATGTCGCCGAACACGAGTCGCAGTCCGATACTGACGGCGACGAGGGCAACGCACAGCGTCGCAAGCAATTCCAACACCATCGAGGACAGGAACGCGATCTTCAGTGCCCGCATCGTCGCTCGGCGGTGCGCGTCGCCGAGCGCCTGGACTCTCGCCGCCGGGCCACGCTCGCGGCCCAGTGCGCGCAGCGTCGGAAGGCCGGCGACGAGATCGAGCAGTTGCGCGGACAATCTCGTCATCGATTCGAGCGTCTTCTCCGCGCGCCCCTTGGTCAGCAATCCGATCAGGATCATGAAGATCGGGATCAGCGGGAGAGTGAAGAAGATGATCAGAGCCGACGTGAGATCCTCGGTGAGGATGACCACGAGCGTGATGGGAGTGAGTGTCGCGGCCAGCACGAGCGACGGCACGTATCCGGTCAGGTACGGCGCGAGGCCGCCGAGTGCGCGCGTCACCACGATCGCGATCGACTCGCGTTCGGAGTCCAGGTCCCGGGGATCCATGTGCGACGCCGCATCGAGGACTTCGTTCTCGATCTCCTCCACGACTCGTGACGCGGCACGGTGGCCGTACCGCGCTTGCAACCACGCCGCGAGGGTGCGAACGACGATGGCGCCCAGGAGAATCCACAGCTGCGCTGCCCAGTCGGACATCTCGCGGGCGTCGGAGGTGATGACGCCCGCGAGGACGGTGCCGAGCATCACCGCGGACACGACGACGGCCGCGGTGTCGATCAGGGCGAGTACGAAGATGAGGACGAGGTACCGACGGGCGGATCGCGAGTAGCGCCACAGCCGTGGGTCCACCGGTCCGCGGCCGGCCGTGACAGTCGTACTCACTTGGAACGACCGAGCGACAATCCGATCGAATCAGGAATGTGAGCGGTGGAAATGCGCTTGCGGAACACCCAGTACGTCCAGGCCTGGTAGCCGATCACGACGGGCGCCATGAACGCTGCTGCCCAGGTCATCACCTTCAGCGTGTACGGACTCGACGACGCGTTCTCGACGGTGAGACTGAAGGCGGGATCCGTCGTCGACGGCATGACGTCGGGGAACAGTGACCCGAACAGCAGCACGACGACGGCGATGACGGCCACCGTGGTGAACACGAACGCCCACCCTTCGCGGACCTTGGCCGTCAGCGCGACCACCGCGATCAACGATGCCGCGGCGACGCCGACGAGAATCCACGTCCACGTCGTGCCGTGGGCAAGTTGGGTCCACAGGGCGAATCCGCCGCCGACGATCAGAGCTGGGATCGACAGCCGCACAGCCATTCTCACCGCATCCTCGTGGACGTCGCCGGAGGTCTTGAGCGCAATGAAGACCGCTCCGTGGAGCGCGAAGACCAGTGCCATCGTCGCGCCGCCGAGCAGCGCGTACGGACCGAGCAGGTCGAGAAGCCCGGCTGTGACCTTCTTGTTCTCGTCGATCGCCACCCCGCTGACGATATTGGCGAACGCCACTCCCCACAACACTGCAGGCACCCACGATCCGATACCGATACCCAGGTCGCACCGCCGACGCCACACCGGATCGTCGATCTTGCCGCGGTACTCGATGGCGCAGATCCGCAGGATCAACGCGACGAGAATCAGCAGCAACGGGAGGTAGAAGCCGGCGAAGAGCGTGGCGTACCACTCAGGGAAGGCCGCGAACAACGCCCCGCCCGCCGTGATGAGCCATACCTCGTTGCCGTCCCAGACCGGCCCGATCGTGTTGAGAACAGCCCTGCGCCTCTTCTCCCCCACCTCTGCATCGGCGTGACGGCCGAGGAAAGGCATGAGCATTCCGACGCCGAAGTCGAAGCCTTCGAGGACGAAGTATCCGATGAACAGGACCGCTATCGCGATGAACCAGAATTCTTGAAGTCCCATGGTCGTCTTCCTCTAGTACGCGAACGAGAGTTGTTCGGAATCGACGTCCTCGTGGGGGTGCTCGTCGTGTTCGAGCGGTCCTTCGATCACGTAGCGCCTGATCAGGAAGAACCAGACACATCCGAGGGCGGCGTAGAGCAGTGTGAAGGTCACGAGCGAGGCGACGACCAGACCCACCGGGTGGTCGGACACGCCTTGGTCCACGGTCAACCGAATCTGGTCGATTCCGTTCAAATTCGGTGCCACCACCCACGGTTGGCGCCCCATCTCGGTGAAGATCCAACCGGCACTGTTGGCGAGGAACGGCGTCGGAATCGCGGCGAGGCTGAGCCACGAGAACCATTTCTGGTCCGGCACCCTTCCGCCGCGAGTGACCCACAGGCCGGCGAGGGCAAGCAGTGCCGATCCGGCGGCGAGGCCGATCATCATTCGGAATGCCCAGTAGGTGACGAACAGGTTGGGCTTGTAGTTACCCGGTCCGAACTGCTGCTCGTACTGTTCCTGCAGTTGGTTGACCCCTTGGACCGTTGCGCCGAAGTCGTTCTCGGCGAGGAAGGACGTCAGTCCGGGGATGGAGATCAGGTGTTCCACCGACTCGCAGTTGTTGTGGGTTCCGACGGTGAGAAGCGAGAACGATGCACCGGTCTCCGTATCGCACAACGATTCTGCCGACGCCATCTTCATGGGCTGCTGCTCGAACATCAGCTTGCCCTGGATGTCTCCGGTGATCGCGAGTGCGCCGCCCGCGACGATCATGACGACGAAGGACAGCCGAGCCGCAGGACGGAACATGCTGCGCGAGTTGTCGCTTCGCCCCTCGCCCGTCGATGTGCCGCGTGCCTCACGCACCATCCACCAGCCCGAGATGCCTGCCACGAAGGTCGCAGCCGTCAGGAACGCGCCTGCGACAGCGTGTGGGAATGCCGCGAGTGCGGTGCTGTTGGTCATCAACTCCCAGATGCTCGTCAATTCGGCACGACCGGTCTCGGGGTTGAAGCGTGCGCCGACGGGATGCTGCATCCAGGAGTTGGCGGCGATGATGAAGTAGGCCGATGCGTTCACGCCGGTCGCGACGAGCCAGATGGTGGCCAGGTGAACGAGTTTCGGCAGTCGGTTCCAGCCGAAGATCCACAGGCCGAGGAACGTCGATTCGAGGAAGAATGCGACGAGCCCTTCGAGCGCGAGGGGTGCTCCGAAGACGTCGCCGACGAACCGCGAGTACTCGCTCCAGTTCATTCCGAATTGGAACTCCTGAACGATTCCGGTGGCGACGCCGAGGGCGAAGTTGATGAGGAAGAGCTTGCCGAAGAACTTGGTGAGGCGGTACCAGGAGTCCTTCCCGGTGATGACCCACATGGTCTGCATCGCCGCGATGATCGGTGCAAGACCGATCGTGAGCGGCACCAGGATGAAGTGGTAGACGGTGGTGATTCCGAACTGCCACCTCGAGACGTCCAAGGCGTCCATGGCTACTCCGAACTCTCGGCCCGCGGGGAAGATACCGCTGCTTACGGGCGTGCCCCAGCGAGTTCGAGAGTACTACTACGCGTAGTAGTAGCTCAAGCGTCGGCGGCGGAGTCTCCGATCGATTCGACCGCCAGATCGACCATGGAACGCACGTCCTCGGCGATGGCCGGGACCGGAAGTTCGACGCCGTTGAGCGTCGTCACGCGGGCGGCGAGGGTGATGCTCGAGATCAACCAAACACCATCTGCTGCAACGAGATCGGCAGGATACACGTTCGCACGCTCGCAGGTGTACCCCTTGCTCGACGCGACCTGGAACAGTGCGTCGACCGTGGTTCCCGCGAGAATGCCCTGCTCCACCGGGGGTGTGACGAGAGTCTTACCGCGTGCGAGCACCACGGTGGACCGCGGACCCTCCAGCACTCGCCCTTCGCTGCTGGTGAAGATGACGTCGTCGGCTCCGAGACGCGCCGCGTGCCGTAGTGCTGCCATGTTGGTCGCGTAGGACAGCGTCTTGGCGCCGAGCAATCCCCACGGCGCAGACGCCGCGTAATCGACCGAGTAACCGCGGTTCAACGTGACCACCGAGACACCGTCGTCCCGCGCTTTCGTCACCCGTTCGTTCAGCGGCCCTACCGTCGCATAGCCCGTCGGTTCCCCTCCGCTCTCGCGACCGCGGCTGAGCACGAGCCGCAACGCACCCTCCGCGTCGGACGTCCGGGTCCATTCGTCCACTGCGAGGCCGACGACGAGACGCCACGAATCCAGGTCCGGTGTCGGCAGGTCGAGGGCAGCGGCCGACGCCGTCAAGCGGGCCAGGTGAAGTTCGACACCGCACGGCGCTCCGCCGCGTACCAGGAGCGTCTCGAACACCCCGTCTCCGCGTACGGCCGCGAGATCGTCCGCATGCAGCAGCGGAGCGTCCGCGTCGTGAACCTGCCCGTCCAAGGTGACTACTACGCGATCCGACATGAACGCAGCCTACGTGGGCCCTGATGTCCGTTTTCACGTCCCGCGACGACCCGCTGTCACCGTGTCGACCTACTATGGAGGACGTGTCGGATACTGCTGTGATCGCACCGAGCCCACTTCTGACTTTCCCCGACGCCGTGCCGTCCCCGGAGAACACGCCGGACAGTGCCGTCGCGTGGCATTACGGAAACCCGTTCGGCGAACAACGGGACGCGGTGTCGAACGCTGCGGTGATCGACCGATCCCATCGCTTCGTGATCGCGATCAGCGGTGAAGAGCGGCTGACCTGGCTCAACACCATCTCCAGCCAGCTCGTGTCGAATCTGCCCGACGGGCACTCCGCGGAGAACCTCTCGCTCGACGTCAACGGGCGCGTCGAGCACCATTTCGTGCAGACCGATCTGGACGGTGTCACGTGGATCGACACCGAAGCCGCGCACGGCCCGGACCTGTTGTCGTTCCTGAAGAAGATGGTGTTCTGGTCCAAGGCGGAACCCCGTGAAGGCAGCGAACTCGCCGTGCTGAGCCTGCTGGGCGCCGAAGCCGAGGCTGTTCTGCCCGCCGTCGGCGCGCCGGTGCCCGCGGAGGTCTATGACGCCGCCCCGCTCACCGGTGGCGGTTTCGTACGCCGCATGCCGTGGCCGGGCCGCAACGCCTTCGACCTGCTGGTTCCCCGGGCCGCGTTGGCCGAGTGGTTCTCCAGGCTGCGCGACGCCGGCGCCTCTCCCGCCGGAACGTGGACGTACGAGGCCCTGCGCGTGGAGTCGATCCGGCCTCGAGTCGGCGTGGACACCGACGAGAAGACCATCCCGCACGAGGTGCGGTGGATCGGCGGTGTGACCGAACTCGGGGCAGTTCACCTCGAGAAGGGCTGCTACCGAGGACAGGAGACGGTGGCTCGGGTGCACAACCTGGGGCGGCCGCCTCGCCACCTCGTCCTGCTTCATCTCGACGGTTCCGCGGACGGCCGGCCTGCCACCGGGGATGCGGTGACCGCGGGTGGTCGCACGATCGGTCGCCTCGGCACCGTCGTCGATCACTTCGAACTCGGTCCGGTTGCGCTCGCGTTGGTCAAGCGCACCGTTCCTGCGGGGACCGAGCTCACCGCCGGTCCGTGTGCGGCCTCCATCGACCCGGATTCGATTCCCGACTACGACGACGTCCAGGCCGGCCGCGCCGCCGTCGACCGACTTCGCGGGCGATGATCGCTGGGCAGGTCGACGCGGTGTGCGTCGTGCACGCGGACGTTCCGGTGGGCCGTCGAGGCGTCGTGGACAGCGCCATCGACAAGCGGCCGGTCGATCACCCGGTGCTCGTGCACGCCGATGGGGTGACCGGTGACTACAGCCTGGACACCAAGTTCCACGGCGGCGGCGATCAGGCCGTCTACGCCTACGACTCGGCGGAGGCCGATCGGTGGGCTGCAGACCTGGGCCGGGAGATTCCGCCCGGCTGGTTCGGCGAGAACCTGCGGACGTCCGGGATCGCGGTCACGGACGCCGTCGTCGGTTCGCGGTGGCGTCTCGGTGAGGTGGTTCTCGAGGTGACCATCGCGCGCAAGCCGTGCTCGACGTTCGCTCGGTGGGTGGGCGAGCCCAACTGGGTCAAACGGTTCACCGAGCGTGGCGACGTCGGGGCCTATCTGCGGGTGATCACGCCGGGCGCTCTCGAAGGCGGTGTCGGCATCTCGGTGGAGGATGTGCCGTCGCACGGAGTGACCGTTCGAGACCTGTTTCTCGGCCGAAACCCCGAGGGTCTGACGGAGCTTCTCGGTCGCGGCGATCTGCCGGTCAAGGTGGAACGGGACGCCAAGCTCGCGCTCCGAAAACATACCCAATCGTGATTCTTACCGAGACTCAGCACATTTTCGCAGGTTGTGGGCACTGCCTGCGCCGCTGAGATGAAGCAAACAGGCCGGACACGTACTCCGTATGAGCATCCGAGCGATTCGCGCGCTAGAGTGTGTGCCAGGAAGAAATACCAAATCTAACGGGGCGCCCAAATTTCCCCAGGCCGCCCCGCAAGTCCGCGAGGGGGCAACGCCATGGGCCGAGGCAGGGCTAAGGCAAAGCAGACAAAGGTCGCTCGTGAGCTGAAGTACAGCTCGCCGACAACGGACTTGGAGAGTCTGCAAAGAGAGCTCTCCGGTCATTCGTCCAACTCCCACCGTGGCGGTATCACCTCGGGCGGCATTTCCTCTTCGGACGCGGACGGCTATTCCCGCGCCGAAGAAGACGAATACGAGGACTGGCGACGCTGACAGCGAGTTGACAACGAAGTGAGGGGGAGCCGCACGGCGGCTCCCCCTCATTGTCGTTCGTGCTGATCGCTCAGAAGCGTGGGTGGTTACCCAGCAGAAGCGCTCGCTCGGTCGCGGACTTGTCGCTCGACTTCTTGACCGTTCCCAGAGTCCAGCAGTCGATGTGACGCGCCGTCAACACGGCCAGTGCACGGTCGACGTCCTCGGGTGCGACGATGGCGACCATGCCGACGCCCATGTTGAACGTCTGCTCCATCTCGGCGCGCTCGACGCGGCCACGCTGGGCGATCAGCGAGAACACCGGCGCTGGGCTCCACGTCGTACGGTCGAGTTCTGCGACGAGGCCTGCAGGCATCACACGTCCGAGATTGTTGGCAAGCCCGCCGCCGGTGACGTGGCAGAACGTGCGCACGTCGGTTTCCGCGGCGAGTGCAAGGCAGTCCTTGGCGTAGATCTTCGTCGGCTCGAGCAATTCTTCGCCCAGGGTGCGGCCGAACTCCTCGACGTGCCCGCCGAGGTCCATGTGGTTGATCTCGAGCAGAACCTTGCGCGCCAGGGAGTATCCGTTGGAGTGCAGTCCCGACGAGCCCATCGCGATCACGACGTCACCGGGACGCACACGGTCCGGTCCGAGGACTGCATCGGCCTCGACGACGCCCACGCCGGTGGCGGAGAGGTCGTAATCCCCGTCGGCCATGAGCCCGGGGTGCTCGGCCGTCTCGCCGCCGAGGAGCGCACAGCCGGCGATGACGCAGCCCTCTGCGATGCCCTTGACGAGTTCTGCGACCATCTCGGGGACGACGCGCCCCACGGCGATGTAGTCCTGCAGGAACAGCGGTTCGGCTCCGCACACGACGAGGTCGTCGACGACCATCGCGACGAGGTCGAGCCCGAGGGTGTCGTGCTTGCCGAGCGCCTGCGCGACGGCGATCTTGGTGCCGACGCCGTCGGTGGACGCAGCGAGAATCGGTTCGCGGTAGTCACCCTTGAGCGCGAAGAGGCCGGCGAATCCGCCCAGGCCACCCATGACCTCGGGACGCGATGCCTTCTTCGCCAGCGGCGCGAACAGCTCGACGGCCCGGTCACCCGCGGCGATGTCGACGCCGGCCGCAGCGTAGGAAGCACCACCCGAGGAGGTTGCGCTCTGTGGTCGGGTTTCCTCGGTCATGCGGCTCCAGCCTTGTACTCGTGATCGTTGCACACCAAATGCGCGCAATTGCGCTCTAACGGTACCGGAGTCCGATCCGTCGATGCAGGATGCCGTGGATGTAGCCGAGACTATTTAGTTCGCGTAACGTTTTTGTTGCGTCGATGTGCCGGTCGGGGGACTTCGGACCAGGAGGCAACATATGTGCGGAATCACGGGATGGGTGTCCTACGGGCGGGATCTACGTGGCGAAAATCGAACGCTGCGCGCCATGACCGACACCATGACCCGACGAGGACCCGATGACGAGGGACTGTGGACGTCCGAGCACGCAGCCCTCGGGCATCGTCGCCTCGCCATCATCGACCTACCCGGTGGCCATCAGCCGATGATCCACCGCAGGCTCGACGGCACCGAAGCCGTCATCGTCTACAGCGGCGAGACCTACAACTTCCGCGAGCTCCGCGGAGTGATCGGCGGCGACTTCCGAACCAGCAGTGACACCGAGGTGGTTCTTCGCGCCCACGAGAAGTGGGGCGAGAACGCGGTCCCACAACTCAACGGCATGTTCGCGTACGCACTGTGGGACACAGCAACCGAGGAACTCCTCCTCGTCCGCGACCGCCTGGGCGTCAAGCCCCTCTACTACCTCGAAACCGAGGACGGAGTCCTGTTCGGCTCCGAACCGAAAGCGATACTTGCCAATTCACTGGCCTCCAAGAACGTCGGTATCGACGGTCTGCGTCGACTCCTCGGTTTCGTCGCCGATCCGTCGAACGCGGTGTTCGACGGTATGAAGGAAGTTCCGCCCGGTCACGTCGTTCGAGTGACCGCGCACGGTGCACACGAAGTGAAATACTGGGGCCTCGACGATCACGAGCACACCCATGACCTCGACACCACGATCCGCACGGTTCGAGAGCTGCTGGACGACACTGCATCTCGCCAGCTCATCGCCGACGTTCCTCTGTGCACACTCCTGTCGGGAGGGCTCGACTCGTCGGCGTTGACCGCACTCGCGGCCGGCCGGCTCGCCGCCGAGGGCACAGGACCTGTGCGGTCGTTCGCGGTCGACTTCGTGGGGTACGCGGACAACTTCGTCGCCGACGGTCTCCGCGACGCGCCCGACACGAAGTTCGTGCAGGACGTGGCCCAGCACGTGGCGTCGGACCACCGAGACATCGTGCTGAGCAACGACGACCTGCTCGATCCGGTTCACCGGGCAGCCGTGCTGGCCGCACGGGACTACCCGGGACTCGGCGACATGGACACCTCGCTGTATCTGCTGTTCAAGGCCGTACGCGAGCAATCGACGGTGGCGCTGTCCGGCGAGTCCGCGGACGAGGTGTTCGGCGGGTACGCCGATTTCCACGACCCGAACGTGGTTGCCGCCGATACGTTCCCATGGCTGGCCGGGTCGATGGCGCAGGGCAGGGACACGACGTCGCCGTTCTCGCTCGATCTGCAACGTCAGCTCGACATGGAGGGGTACTACGAGAATGAGTATCGGCGGGCGCTGGCGGAAGTTCCGAGACGACCCGGTGACGAGGGCCTGGAAGCCCGGATGCGCGAGATCTCCTACCTCTACCTGACTCGCTTCCTTCCGTTGCTGCTCGAGCGCAAGGACAGGATGAGCATGGCCGTGGGGCTGGAGGTTCGGGTGCCGTTCTGCGATCACCGCCTGGTGCAGTACGTGTTCGGTACACCCTGGGCGTTCAAGACCTTCGACGGCCGCGAGAAGAGCCTTCTGCGTGCCGCGACGGCGGATCTACTGCCGCAGTCGGTCGTGCAGCGTGTGAAGAGCCCGTACCCGAGCACCCAGGATCCGCAGTACTCGAAGACGATCCTGCAGGAGCTCGGCGCCGTTCTGGACGATTCCAACGCACCGATCGCGGCCCTGCTGGACCGAACCGGCGTCGAGAAGATCCTGGGCGCTCAGAACGATCCGCACGCCCGGCATGCCGCGGAGCGGGTAGTCGGCATCAACTCCTGGCTGGCCGATCACACCATCAGTCTGTAGCGGCTCCGCCGCACGTCAGCGGATCAGGGCCTGCTGAGAGCACTCACGTTGGCGTTGGTGGATTCCGACGCCTGTCCGGCGGCGGTGGCGAGCATGCCTTCGAGGACGTGCTTGCCCAGTGCGTTGTCGGCGGGAAGCTCGATGGGGTACTTGCCCGTGAAACATGCGGTGCACAGCCGAGATTCGGGCTGCTCCGACGCCGCGATCATGCCTTCGGTGGAGATGTAACCGAGGGAGTCGGCACCGATGGCTTGACGCACCCCTTCGAGGATTCCGTCCTCCGAGTCGACGCCGTTGGCGATCAACTCGGCGGGAGACGCGAAGTCGATACCGTAGAAGCATGGCCAGCGGACGGGCGGCGACGCGATCCGTACGTGGATCTCGAGCGCACCGGCTTCCCGCAGCATCCTGATCAGGGCGCGCTGAGTATTGCCGCGCACGATCGAATCGTCCACGACCACGAGCCTTTTGCCCCGAATGACCTCTTTGAGGGGGTTGAGCTTGAGGCGGATTCCGAGTTGCCGGATGGTCTGCGACGGCTGGATGAACGTACGTCCCACGTAGGCGTTCTTCATCAGTCCCTGGCCGTACGGAATTCCGGAGCCCTGCGCGAATCCGACGGCAGCGGGCGTTCCCGACTCGGGAACCGGAATCACCAGGTCACCCTCGGCGGGGTGCTCCTCGGCGAGCCGACGACCGATCTCGACGCGAGTGGAGTGCACCGAACGGCCACCGATGACGGAGTCCGGGCGCGCGAGGTAGACGTACTCGAACACGCAGCCCTTGGGTTCCGGCGCCGCGAACCGCGAGGAGCGAACACCGTCGGCGTCGATGGCCAGGAGTTCGCCCGGCTCGATGTCACGCACGAATGCGGCTCCGACGATGTCGAGCGCTGCGGTCTCGCTGGCGACGACCCATCCTCGGTCCAGGCGTCCGAGGGACAGCGGACGGATTCCGTGGGGATCACGCGCGGCGTACAGCGTGTGCTCGTCCATGAAGGTGAGGCAGAATGCGCCCTTCAGAGTGGGGAGCAGTTCCATCGCAGCTTGCTCGATGGTGCGGTCTGCGGCCTTGTGCGCCAGCAGTGCGGTGACGACATCGGAATCCGACGTGCCGTTGCCCTGCAACCGGTCGCTGATCAGGCCCTCTTCGCGGGCTCGCGTCGCCAGTTCGGCGAAGTTGACGAGGTTGCCGTTGTGGCCGAGGGCGATACCCGTACCGGCCGTCGTGGTCCGGAAGATCGGCTGCGCATTTTCCCACGTCACCGAGCCGCTGGTGGAGTAGCGGCAGTGTCCGATGGCGACGTGCCCCGGCATGGCGCCGAGGGTCTGCTCGTCGAACACCTGGCTGACCAGGCCGAGATCTTTGAACACCAGGACCTGGGAACCGTCGGAGACGGCGATGCCGGCAGCTTCCTGGCCTCTGTGCTGCAGTGCGTACAGGCCGTAATAGGAGAGCTTGGCTACATCCTCCCCCGGGGCCCACACTCCGAATACGCCGCATTCTTCCCGAGGTTCGTTCTCGGGTTCGTCTACAGGCTTGCCTACCAGAAGATTTGGACTGTCGACCGAGATATCGGCAGAGGTCACAACACTGCTCCCTTGGGGGACGGGGCGGGGGGCATGTACCAGTCTACGGGCACACAGGCCATGGCAACGCATCGTGGGCGAGTGACATTCCCCGGTTGTCTGTTTTGCGGTAACCGGCTGTCCACTTGGCCTACGTCAGGCACGCAGGATCGGTAACCAATGTCCGACTTCGCTCGCCCTGCTGCCCGACGCCGTGATCGAACCGTCGTTCAGGGCGTCGTCGAACGCTCGGACTCCGGTCGCGACCTCCAGCCACGTGCGCGGATCGGTCTCGACCACATTGGGAGGTGTGCCCCTGGTGTGCCGCGGGCCGACGATGCACTGCACCGCGACGAACGGCGGAACCCGAACCTCGACGCTGGATCCCGGTGCGACCTGGGCGAGCGTGCGGGCAGTCGTGCGCACCGCGTCGGCCAGTGCCGAGCGCGGAGGCTTCGGCGCCGAGGCGTCGTGCACCCAGTCTGCGACGGCCAGAACGGCGGTTCGAACCTGCTCGGGGGTGACCGTCTTACTCGGAGCCATGCCGATCAGCTTATTCGGGTCGTTCCTGCAGGCTCCACTCCCGGCTCAGGACGCGGTCCCCAGTGCACAGAAGTCCGCCCGGCAGGTCACATCCGGCCCTGCGCGGTCGAATTGTATGCAGCCAGGACCGCTCCGGAGGCGTTCACCCCGTAGTGAAGAATCATCGGCGCGAGAACACCGCCGCGGCGTCGGAGCCACGAGAACAACAGACCTGCCAGATAGGTGCCCGCCACCGTTCCGGGAATGGAATCGCCGGCAGCACGGGCGGGATGGATGTGCCAGAGGCCGAAGAACACCGGCGACAGCGACGGGGACACGTCGTCGAACACGGCTCTGAACACCAGCTCTTCGGTGACGACGGTTCCGATCGGGATCCGAAACAACACCCACTCGGCGAGGTTGTCGTCCGACGGTCGAACTCGGGTGGCCAGCGCGGGTACGGATGCGATCACGACCGAACCCAGGGCGGGTACCGCCGCCGCACCGAGCCCCCACTTCAGACCGCTTCGCCATTTGCTCAACCCGAGCGGAGCCCGTGTCACTGCGGCCAGCGAAATCCCGAACGCTGCGTTCACCACCGTGCGCGGTCGGTCAGGCAAGTTCAGCGCAGGTACGACGGCCGTACTCCATGCCGTCGTGACCGCGCCCAGAGCGAGACCTTTCACTTCTCGGGGCCGTCGCGACCTGCGTATTCGTCCATCACGGCGCGCACTTTCTCGGTGTCCTCCGCAGTCCATCCTGCGGGCGCCGCAACGGCGACCCAGCCGTCGAGAACGAGGGTCCCGTAGTTGTGACCGTGACCGTCGGGCACGCCCGCGGCGTTGGTCAGATCGGCTGCGACTTGCCAGAAGGTGACGATCGGGAACCAGCGCATGTCGGGCAGACGGTCGGGGCCAGGAGCTTCCGACAGCCAGTCGGGGCGCTCGAACAGCAGGTCGGGCGACCACCAGACGACCGGGTCGGACGCGTGCTGCACGTAGAGGATGCGGGGACTGAGCCACGGCTGACCCTCGGGCGGGATCCCGGACGAGTTGTCGGCGAAACGGACGACGAGACCATCGGCGTAGACGGGCCGTACTTCGGGGCTACCCGGGTCGCGGCGGTTCTTGAACTGGGACCACAGCCGGTTCGCGTTCGGCGGCCCGACCCACAGGACGCCGTCGACGCTGTCCCGGATCTCGGCGAGACCGTCGAATGCACCTTCACCGGACTGCGTTCCGAGGCTTTCGCCGTAGACGTACAGCTTGGGCCTGGTGGCCTCCGGTTCCTGTAGCCAGCGCTCGTGGACCTTGTCGATCAACGCCTTACCCGCCTCGGCCGCTTTGTCGCGTTCGGCGAGGAACGAGATCCAACTGGGTAGGTAGGAGTACTGCGCGGCGACGGTGGCGACGTCGCCGCCGAACATCAGTTCCTCGGCTTCGATCGCGGTGGGGTTGACCCATCCGGTTCCCGTGGTCGGGACGACGACCAGGGCCTGACGCTCGAAGGCTCCGGTGCGTTCGAGTTCCTGTACGACGATGTCGAGCCGCTCGTCCTGTGTCTCGGCGGTCTCCAACCCGGCGTAGGCGCGGATCGGTTCCAGCGCAGGCTGTCCGAGGCCGTCGGAGATCTCCTGTGCGCTCAGTCCGCTGGAGACGAAGTTGCGTCCTTCGAATCCGAGGGTGTCCCAGGGCGCGAGAGATTGTGGGCTGCCGGATCGCTCGGGTTCGGTGGGTTGTTCTGCGCCTTCGCGAGTTTCGTTGTTCTGCAGGCTGAAGATCGAATTGGTGACGTCGGAGACTGCCCGCAGCAGAACACCTTGGACGAGCGCGATGACCAGAACGACGATGAGGACGACCCCGATGACGTTCGCGACCTCACGGGGCATCTTGACGACCTTGTTGAGCTGGCGCGCGACGAAGCGAACCAGGTCACGCAGCACACGCATGCCCGAGATGAACAGCGCGGCGACGCCGATGCTCAACGCACCGGTGCGGAAGTAGCCGGTGGTGGTCGTTCCCTCGGCGTCCATCAACGCGGCAAGTTCGCGCTGCCATCCGGCGGACAGGTACAGCATGTACAGCGATGCGAGGATCGCGAGCGGCGGGATGGCGAACTTGACGTAGAGCTCGACCCGACGCGGCAGGGGCCACCACGTCTTCCGGTCGAGGTACCACCTCCGAGCCGCCCAGCCGACGGCCACGCCGAAGCCGTAACCGATGGCCGCGTTGATTCCGCCGATCAGTCCCTGGAACAACCAGTCACGCGGCAGCAGCGACGGTGTCAGCGACCAGCAGAAGAACAGCGCGCTGAAGACGATGCCCGTGAAATCGAGTTTCAGCAGCCCCCACGCCCACATGACGAGGGGATGCCGCTCAGGAGAAGGCACCGCGAACTCGATCGGCAGACGGTGATGCGTGTGTTCACGCTCGACCGTGTCGACGGCCCCTTCCGATGCCTCTCCCCCGCTCACTGCCCTACCCGAAAAGTCTGGGAAGGGTGCTCTCGAAAGTGTCACGGAGTTCGGTCATCTCGACGGCGAACTGGCCCTGAACTTCGATCTCGTCCGAACCCTCGTCGACGACGCCGATGCGCGTCCACGGGAGGTTACGGGCGGTGCACATGCCGGTGAAGCGAGTCTCCTCGGTGCGCGGCACAGCGACGAGCACGCGGCCGGAGGACTCGGAGAACAAGGTGACGAACGGGTCGGCGCCTTCGGGAAGCAGGATGCGGCAACCGGTTTCGCCTGCCAACGCTGCCTCGACGACAGCCTGAGCCAGGCCGCCCTCGGAGAGATCGTGCGCGGCGGAGATCAGACCGTCACGAGATCCGGCGAGCAGAATGTCGGCGAGCAGCTGCTCGCGGGCCAGATCGACCTTCGGCGGCACGCCACCGAGATGATCGTGCTCGACCTGTGCCCAGATGGATCCGTCGAACTCGTCGTGGGTGTCGCCGAGGAGGATCAGTGTCTCGCCGGGCTCGAGGCCGAGTCCGGTGGGGACGCGGCGGTGCACGTCGTCGATGACACCGAGGACTCCGACGACCGGCGTCGGGAGGATCGCTTCGGAGCCCGTCTGGTTGTAGAAGCTGACGTTTCCGCCGGTGACGGGAATGCCGAGGGTGACGCAGCCGTCGGCGAGACCGCGAACGGCCTGCTGGAACTGCCACATGACGCCCGGATCCTCGGGCGATCCGAAGTTGAGGCAGTTGGTGACGGCCTTCGGGGTCGCACCGGTGACGGCGACGTTGCGGAACGCCTCGGCGAGCGCGAGTTGTGCGCCCTGGTAAGGGTCGAGTGCGGTGTACCGGCCCGACGCGTCCGTGGCCAGCGCGATACCGCGGCCAGTCGTCTCGTCGATCCGAATCACACCGGCGTCAGCGTTCTCGGCCAGCACGGTATTCCCGCGGACGTAGCGGTCGTACTGCTCGGTGATGAACTTGCGGCTGCAGAGCTGTGGGCTGCCGATCATCTTCAGCAGCGTTGCCTTCAGTTCCTCGGCGGTCTCGGGGCGCTTCAGCGACGCCGTGGTGTTCGCGACGAGTGCGTCCTGAGCGACGGGACGCTGCACGGGCCGCGAGTACACCGGGCCCTCGTGGGCGACGGTCTTCGGCGGAACGTCGACGACGGTCTCCCCGTGCCACGTGATCTCGAGGTTGTCACCGTCGGTGACCTCGCCGATCACCGTCGCGAGAACATCCCACTTCTTGCAGACGGCCATGAACTTGTCGACGTTCTCCGGCGTCACCACGGCGCACATGCGTTCCTGGGACTCGCTCGAGAGCACCTCGGCCGGGGTCATGCCGGTAGCGCGCATCGGGACCTGCTCGAGCGCGATGTGCATGCCACCACTGCCTGCCGACGCGAGTTCGGACGTCGCGCAGGACAATCCGGCGCCGCCGAGGTCCTGGATCCCGACGACGAGCTTCTCGGCATACAGCTCGAGACACGCCTCGATGAGGACCTTCTCGGTGAACGGGTCGCCGACCTGAACGGCAGGAAGCTTCTTCCTGCCGCCTCCCGTCTCATCACCGTCGAACGTCTCCGAGGCCAGCACGGACACGCCACCGATGCCGTCGAGACCCGTGCGAGCGCCGAACAGGATGATCTTGTTGCCCAGGCCCGACGCGAACGCGAGATGCATGTCCTCGACGCGCATGACACCTGCACACAGAGCGTTGAGCAGTGGGTTGCCCGCGTAGGAGGCGTCGAACACCGTTTCGCCGCCGACGTTGGGAAGGCCGAGCGAGTTTCCGTAGCCGCCGACGCCGGAGACGATGCCCGAGAGGACGCGACGTGTATCGGGCGCATCTGCAGCACCGAAACGCAGCTGGTCCATGACGGCGATGGGCCGCGCGCCCATGGCCATGATGTCGCGGACGATGCCGCCGACGCCCGTCGCCGCACCCTGGTAGGGCTCGACGTACGACGGGTGATTGTGGCTTTCCACCTTGAACGTGACGGCCCATCCGTCACCGACGTCGACGACGCCTGCATTCTCGCCGATACCCGCGAGCATCGACTTACGCATCTCGTCGGTGGTGGTCTCGCCGAAGTACTTCAGGTGCACCTTGGAGGACTTGTAGGAGCAGTGCTCGCTCCACATGACGGAGTACATCGCCAGCTCGGCATCCGTCGGCCTGCGACCGAGGATTTCCTTGATGCGGGCGTACTCGTCGTCCTTGAGTCCGAGTTCTTTGTACGGCTGCGCAACATCCGGCGTAGCGACTGCGGCGGAGACAGTGTCAATTTTCACAAAGCTGTCGGACACGAGGAGTGGGGTCCCTTCCTGGAGCGAAATGCCAGGGGGAGTCTATCCGTGCAGGGTGACAGGCCCCAAAAGCAGCGTGCAAACATTGTGCCGTGGATACCCCTTCTGTCGCCTCTTCAGGCTCCGCTCCCATCGCGTTGACGGAGAACGATCTGGACGAATCGGGCGTCCTGACGCCTCAGATGGTGGTCAAGGGTGTGGATGTCCCCAGAAAAGCCGTTGTCTGCTTCTTCGCGGAAGTGATCGAGTCCATAGCCGGTCAGGGCAAGGCACGCGTCCTGTCGGTGCTCCGATCCGAGCACGGCGAGCACCCCGTCTACGAGATCGAGCGGGGCGGTGAACGGCTCGCCGTGTTCCATCCGGGAGTCGGCGCACCCCTGGCCGCACTGTTCCTCGAAGAGGCGATCGCGCTCGGCTGCTCGGAGTTCGTCGCCGTCGGGGGCGCGGGAGCACTGACCGATCAGCTCGGCATGGGTCACGTCATGGTTGTCGACAGCGCTGTCCGCGACGAGGGAACGTCGTTCCACTACCTCCCGCCCGGACGGGTCGTCGACGCCGATCCTGCAGGCGTCACGGTGCTGCAGAACGTGCTGACGGAGGCCGGGATCGCGCACGTCACCGGTCGATCCTGGACCACCGACGCTCTGTACCGCGAAACCCGAAGCCGAGTCTCCCGGCGCGTCGACGAGGGCTGCCTGACGGTCGACATGGAAGCGTCGGCGTTCTGCGCGGTCGCCCGGTATCGCGGCGTGCGGTTCGCGCAACTGCTGTACGCGGGCGACTCCCTGGCCGCGGACTGGGAGCACCGCGGCTGGACCAAGGCAGGCACCGTCCGCGAGCAACTGTTCTGGCTCGCGGCCGACGCGTGCCTGCAGCTGAGCTAGCTAGGCCGACGGAGCCAGGAACGCAGCGAGGGCGTCGGCGTAGGCCTTCACATCGGAGGCGCCCATGAGCTCGCGTGCGCTGTGCATGGCGAGCTGTGCGGCACCGACGTCGACGGTCGACAGGCCCGTCCGTGAGGCCGTGATCGGGCCGATCGTCGAACCGCAGGGCAGATCGGCGCGGTGAACGTAGCGCTGCAGTGGCACCCCCGCCTGGTCGCAGGCCAGTGCGAATGCTCCTGCACCCGCGGAATCCGTTGCGTACCTGAGGTTCTGGTTGACCTTGAGCACGGGCCCTCCACCGAGTTCGATGCGGTGCGCGGGTTCGTGTCGGTCCGGGTAGTTCGGATGCGTCGCATGCGCCATGTCACCGGAGGCGCAGATGGATCCGGCCATGGTGCGGAGGAACTCCTCGCGACCGCCGCCGCGGCCCAACACGATTCGCTCGAGCACCGTGTTGAGCAGGTCCGAGAACGCGCCACGGTCGGACATACTGCCGACTTCCTCGTGGTCGAACAATGCCAGCACCGGGGTGACGTCCGCCGGATTCTGCACTGCCGCAATCAAAGCCTGAGTACCCGCGTAGCACGTTCCCTGGTTGTCGAGCCTCGGTGCGCTGACCAGTTCGCTCTGGGCGCCGACGACTGCGCTGGGCGCGAGGTCGTGCGTCATCAGCTCCCACCCGAGAACCGTCGACGGGTCGACGCCTTCGCGTTCCGCGACGAACGAGATGAACGATCGCGGTGAGTTACCCACGCCCCAAATGGCATTGACGTGTCGTTGCGGGTCCAAGGTCACGCCCTTGCGATCCTCGGACAGGTGAATTGCGAGCTGCGGGACACGGAGAATCGGTTCGTCGACCTTGACGAGCACCTCACGCAGCCCGTTGCCGTCGCGCACACTGAGTCGACCGGACACACCGAGATCGCGGTCGAGCCAGGAATTGAGCCACGCTCCCCCGTACGGCTCGAGGCCGACCATCTGCCATCCCGCCGACTCCAGATCAGGGTGCTGCTTGACGCGCAGGTTGGGGCTGTCGGTGTGTCCGCCGACGATCCGGAATGCAGCGCTGCTGCTCTCGGTACTCCATGCGACGAGCGACCCGCCGCGGATGAGGTAGTACCGCCCTGCCTCGGCCGGCCAGGCTTCGGTCTCGTCGACGCGGACGAAACCTACCTCCTCGAGCTGCACCGCTACGGTGCGGCACACATGGAACGGCGACGGCGACACGTCGACGAAATTGCACAGACCAGCGGCAGACGCAAGAGACGACATGGGAACCATTGTGTCAGTAGCTGCGTCGAACAGAGCAAGGACCACACATCGACTCGGGGGCGTCATGAATCATCTGGCAGCGCAGGCATCGGGACCGGCTACGACAGCCATCGTCCGCAAGAAAGTGATCGAGGCATTCGGCAGGCACGGGGTGAAGCTGACGAAGATCGACGCCACCACTCTGAAGACCGACGACGGCCACCACGTGACGCTCGAGAATCTGACGGCACGCTGCCTCGGTGCTCCGCGGAAGTACTGGGGCGAGATCATCGAGATCCATGTCGCAACCATGCTCGAGTCACAGCGACTGAGTGACCCGCAGTATCTGCTGAACATGCCGGACGACGAGTTCTACATGCGATTGCGTGAGCGGGTCACTGCGCCGAGCGCGTTGCCGGGCAGGGGCGACTTCCGCTATTCGACTCCGCTGGTCGATGCGCCGAATTCACCACGCCGAGTGCTGAACCTGACGTTTCCGGACCTTGCGTTGACTCTCGAAGGTCGGTATCTGGAGAATCGAGACCTCGAGGCCGCGTGGGCGTTCGGTCGCGACAACACAGCCGCGATGACCTTCGACGATCGCGAAACACTGACCAAGGACGATGTGACGATCGACGTGTGCAAAGGCGATTCGATCTATCTCGCATCCAAGGTCGCGAACATGCCCACGCTGATCGCCGATCACCTCGGCGATTCACCGTTCGGCGTTCTGTTCGTCGTTCCCAATGCCTACGAGATCGACTACTACAAACCCTTCGAGTTCGACGCCACCGTTCGTGCGTCGACACTGCTCGTGCAGTTGGCGCGCATATTCTCTCGGGACACCCCGAATCCGCTGTCCCAGGATCTCTACTTCTGGCGTGACGGGCAGTACTGCCAGGTCAACGGTAGTTCGTCGGCAGATCTGTTCGAGCGGACTCTCGCCGAGCTCTAGTGCGCGCCCGAGACGCAGAATGCGTTTCCGTCCGGATCGGTCAGGGTGACCCAGCGGAATTCGCCCATCGTGTGCTCGTCGACCTTGGACGCACCCGAATCGACCAGAGCCGTCACCTCGGTGTCGAGATCCGCCGTCGTCAGATCCAGGTGGATTCGGTTCTTGCCCGGCGTCGGGTCGTCGACCTTCTGGAAGGCAAGGCGGTACGGCGCCGAGGGCAGCGAGACGGTGTAGAACCACCCGTCGTTCTCTTCTTCGATGGTTCCGCCGGTCCTGGCCGCCCACCACGTCGCGAGCGGTCCAGGATCGGAGGAGTCGATCGTGATCATCACCGGTGTCAGGGTCATGCGTCGGAGAATAGACCCTGCTTCCTGCTAGGCCGAGACGATTGCGTCCAGTGCCGAGTAGAAGATGCCGAGGCCGTCGTCGCTGGGGCCGGTGAGGGGCTCGGTGGCGTGCTCGGGATGCGGCATGAGTCCGACGACGCGGCCGTTGGGCGAGGAGATTCCGGCGATGTCCCGCTGGCTACCGTTCGGGTTGGATCCGCTGTAGCGGAACACGACGCGGCCTTCGCCCTCGAGCTCGTCGAGCACGTTCTGTGATGCCTGGAACCGGCCTTCGGCGTTCTTGACCGGGATCAGGATCTCGGCACCCGTCTCGTAGCGCGACGACCACGCGGTGTCCGAGTTCTCCACTTTCAGCCACTGGTCGCGGCAGACGAAGTGCAGGCCCTCGTTGCGGGTCAGCGCGCCGGGAAGCAGGCCGACTTCACACAGAACTTGGAAGCCGTTGCAGATGCCGAGGACCGGCATGCCGCCTTCGGCCGCCTTGACGACGGATTCCATGACGGGTGCGAACCGGGCGATCGCGCCTGCACGCAGGTAGTCGCCGTAGGAGAACCCGCCGGGGACGACGATGGCGTCCACGTTCTTCAGGTCCGCGTCGGCGTGCCACAGACTGACGGCCTCGCCGCCGGCGAGCGTCACGGCGCGGGAGGCGTCGACGTCGTCGAGAGTTCCGGGGAAGGTGATGACCCCCACGCGGGCGGACGAGTTGCGTGTGCTCATGCTTCTCGGGTGACCTTCCAGTCCTCGATGACGGTGTTCGCGAGGAGCGATTCCGCGATCTTCTCGAGCTCGGCGTCGTCGACGCTGTCGTCGACCTCCAACTCGAACCGCTTGCCCTGCCTGACGTCGGAGACGCCTGCTACGCCGAGACGACCAAGCGCGCCTGCGATGGCCTGACCCTGCGGGTCGAGGATTTCGGCCTTGGGCATGACATCGACAACTACTCGGGCCACGAGGGAGCTCCTTGGATAAGACAAATACCGGCGGTGAAGAGTTTACGCAGCACCAGCGCGAGCCGCGAAACTGCGCTTAGTGTGGAGGAATGAAGCTGACGCACTTCGGACATTCCTGTGTACTCGTCGAGCTGAACGGCACCACGGTGCTGTTCGATCCCGGCAACTTCTCACACGGCTTCGAGGGCATCACCGGGCTCGACGCCATTCTGATCACCCACCAGCACCCCGACCACGTCGACCTCGAGCGTCTTCCTGCACTGGTGGACGGCAATCCGAACGCAGCGTTGTACGCGGATCCGATGACCGCGTCGCAACTCGGCGAGCGGTGGACGGCCACACACGCGGGCCAGACGTTCTCCGTCGGCGGCATCCAGGTGAGTGGTGTCGGCGGAACCCATGCCGTCATCCACCCCGAACTGCCCGTGATCGACAACACTGGCTATCTGCTGGGGACACCGGAGAATCCGGGGCAACTGTTCCATCCCGGCGACTCGTTGTTCGTTCCCGAGCAGAAGGTGGACGTGCTGGCGCTCCCGACTGCGGCGCCGTGGTCGAAGCTCTCGGAGAACGTCGAGTTTCTGCGCGCAGTCGCACCTCGGACCGCGTTCCCGATCCACCAGGCCGTCGTCGCCGAGGAGGCCAGGGGAATCTACTACGGCCGGTTCAAGGACATGGCCGACGAGAACACCGAATTCCGCGAGCTTCCTCAGGAATCCTCCCTCTCCATGTGAGTAAAAATATAGGCCGGGGACAGGAGCGGAGCCTGCGGAGCGACCCGATGGCACTGTCATCTCCACTCACATCAACCGGTCACCTCGGGCGGCAGAGTGTCCAGCATGATCACGGAGCTCCCGTCCCACTGGTAGCGGATTGCGGCGGGGCCACCGTCGGGTGCTGCGAACGCCTCGTCGGCGACGAGCCAGCGATAGTTCACGGTGATCGTGTCGGCGGTCTGGGTTGCAACACTCGTGAAGCTGTACGGCGCTGCCGTCGCCGTGCCGAGGTACACACCGTTGCCGAAGAACAGAATGTGCTCCGGTGTGCTCGCGGTTGCATACGGCGACGCCGCAGCTTCCACCCACGTGAACGCCGCACAGGGATCACCTGTCCGGCCTGCGGTCCAGGCTTCGTCCGGGAAGTATCGCGGAATGGATGCCACAGCATCGGCGACCACGGCAGCGTCCACACATGTCTTCGGCTGGACCGGGGTCACTGTCGGAGCTGCGTCCGCCGTCGGGATCCCGATGTCCGACGGAAGGGCAGGGACCGGCGACGGAACCACGACCGACGGCAGCGCGCCCACCGAGGGTGCAACCGTCGGCGTCGCGGCCTGCTGCCCCGGCGCGGCAGTGGATTCCGACACTGCGGTCGCTGTGCCGCCATCGGTGTTTCCGCAGGCCACAGCGGCCATCATGCAGAGGGTCACGAGCACGATTCTTTTCATGGCGCCGCCTCGACATCGATTGCATCGTCGAGGGTTACATCCACTGGACCAGGTGGTCCGTTACGTCACGATCTCATAACCCCGCGAGCGGTCAGGCTGCTCTCACCCTGCGAACGTGTTCGTAAACGCCCGGTGTTGCACCGCTGTAGAGCGCCAGGTCGACCGCGTCCAGGATTGCCTGCCGGGGACCGCTGCGGCCCAGTTGTTTTGCGCTGACCGCCAATCGGACGGTGCCGCCGCGTCGGGCGGTACGTCCGGCGCCGATGACCAGTGCTCGACACCACCAGGGTTCGGCTTTGAAGCCTTCGCCGATGCCCAGGACTCGTGCCCGTACGAGCGATCCCGATTCCAGATCGTGAATTGCACTGAGGCCGGCGATCATTCGAAAGCCGGCCTCGGGCAGAGCGGCAACTGCTCCGGGTGATGCGATCCACCTCGGCGCTGCGAACACCCTTGTGCGCAAGCCGGTCTGCTCCATGACCCGGTCGGCGGCCATGAGCCGCAGCCGTGCTTCGTGACGTGGAAGTGCTGCGAATTCGGCTCGGCGACGCTTGGTCGCGGCCTGGTCGTACCCGTGCAGGACTATCGCATCCCCCAGGTCCCGACGCCCTCGCAGCCAGTCCTGGGTGTTCTCGTCTTTCGTGAGCCGGTACTTGTCCTTCAGCCGCGGCGCAACGAGAAGCGACTGCGCGACGCCACGCTTGTCCAGTTCGAGGGCGAACTCCGCTGCGTTGTCGCAGGTGTCGTCCCTGATTCCGCTCACCGACACGATCAGTGCTCCAGACATGCCGCGAGCCTCGCACACCGATGTGAACGAGGCTCGACGGCAGAATTGATCGCGTCTAAACGGCGATGTTCTCCTTGGGCAGGATCTTGTCGATCGCAGCCAGTACTTCAGGGGCGTCCGGCTCGGTACGTGGGCGGAAGCGGTTGGTGACGACGCCCTCGGGTGAGATCAGGAACTTCTCGAAGTTCCACTGGATGTCTCCTGCGACGCCTTCTGCGTCCTCGGTCTTGGTGAGCTCCGCGTAGAGCGGGTGCCGGTTCTCTCCGTTGACCTCGATCTTCTCCGTGATGGGGAAGGTGACGCCGTAGGTGGTGGAGCAGAACGTTTCGATTTCCTCGGCGGTGCCGGGCTCCTGACCACCGAACTGGTTGCAAGGAACGCCGATGACGGACAGTCCCTTCGCCGAGTATTCGGTGGCAAGCTTCTCGAGTGTGGCGTACTGAGGCGTCAGGCCGCACTTCGAGGCGACATTCACCACGAGGACGGCTCTGCCCGCGTACTCGTCGAGCGAGGTGGGCGCACCGCCCAGCGTGTTGATGCCGATGTTCTGGACTTCAGTCATTCCACGAACTTACCTGTGGGTACCGACTTCTGGTGAGTTGGCTGTCCGAACACACAAGAGCGACCCTCCGAGTGGGAGGGCCGCTCTTGTACTACACGCCTGGTGACGGGGGGTGCGCGTCACCAGGCGGGGTCTTTTACGCCTTGGCTGCGGCTTTATCGAGCTCGACGCGCTTGTCGTCTTCCGGGAGATGGTCGTCGACCATGGTCTCCTCGTCGAACGGCAGGTCTCCGTCGAGGACGGTCTTGACGCGTGACGCGTCGATCGTCTTGGTCCAGGTTCCCACGAGAAGGGTTGCAACTGCGTTGCCGGAGAAGTTCGTGAGTGCCCGGGCCTCGGACATGAACCGGTCGATGCCGACGATCATGCCGACGCCGTCGAGCAGTTCGGGGCGGTGGCTCTGCAGGCCGCCCGCGAGGGTTGCCAGACCGGCACCGGAGACTCCGGCAGCACCCTTCGACGCGATGATCATGAAGAGCAGCAAGGAGAACTGCTCGGGGATCGAGAGCGGCATGTTCATCGCGTCGGCGATGAAGATCGACGCCATGGTCAGGTAGATGGCGGTGCCGTCGAGGTTGAACGAGTATCCGGTCGGGACGACGATGCCGACGGTGGTGCGCTCGACGCCGACATGCTCCATCTTGGCGATCAGACGCGGCAGAGCCGACTCGGACGAGCTCGTCGCGACGATGAGCAGGTATTCGCGCCCCAGGTACTTGGCCAGCTTGAAGATCGAGAAGCCGGACACGAACTTCAGGATCAGGCCGAGGAAGCCGAACACGAAGATGAAGCACGTGATGTAGAACGCCAGCATCAGTGTGCCGAGCTGAACGACAGCGTCGAATCCGGTCTTGCCGACCACACCGGCGATGGCGCCGAAAGCGCCGATCGGGGCGAGCCACAGGATCATCGTCAGGATGCGGAACACGAGCTTCTGCACTGCGCCGATGCCCTTGAGGATGCCCTCGCCCTGCTTGCCCATGGCCTGGAGTGCGAAGCCGACGAGGATGGCGACGAACAACGTCTGCAGCACCGAGCCTGCGGTCAAGGACGACAACAGCGACTCGGGGATGATTCCGGCGATGAAGTCCATCGTGCCGCCTGCACCTTCGGCGTCCTCGGCGTACTCCGAACCACCGCCTGGCACGATGTTCAGGCCGGTGCCTGGCTGGATCAAGTTGCCGACGACCATGCCGATGCCGAGGGCGATCGTCGACATTCCGATGAAGTAGGCGAGCGCGAGCCCGCCGACCTTGCCGACACTGGCTGCAGCTTTGACCGAGCCGATGCCGAGAACGATGGTGCAGAAGATGACCGGGCTGATCATCATCTTGATCAAGCTGACGAACAGGGTGCCGAGCACTGCGAGCTCGACACCGAAGTCCTTCCACAGGAGACCGACGGCAACACCGGCGACCACGGCGATGATCACCGCGATGTAGAGCCAGTGCGTCTTGTCGCGCTTCTTCTTCGGTTCCGGCGCCGGATTCCGGTTTTCAGCATCGATGCTGGTAGTCATGGGTACGTCCTTTGTGACTAATGGAGTGAGTTGGATCACGCCTTGCTAGAGGACGATGTTGGTGGAATTCGTGACCGTAGTCACGAATACGTTCATTCTGTTCACGAGAACCGGGTACGAAACAAAGGAACGAAACGTGGCGAAGCGTCCGACGAGCGTTGCAGGGCAAGTTCTGATCCTGCAATTGATCGTCATGGCCGTCATCGTGCTTGCCGGCGGGTTCCTGACCATCGTCAACGAGCGGTCCAACAGCGACGAGGCGACCCGCCGCGAGGTCATCGCCGTCGCGGCGAGCATCGCCAACGAACCGTCGACGCCGACGGCGATCGCCTCGGACGACCCCACTGCGTACCTGCAACCGGAGACCGAACGGATCCGAAAGGTCACCGGCGTCGACTTCATCGTCGTGATGGCGCCGGACCGAACTCGTTTCACTCACACCACCGTCGACCTGATCGGTCAGCCGTTCAGCGGCAACATCGATCGCGCGCTCGAGGGCGAGACGTTCACCGAGACCTACGTCGGGTCGCTCGGTCCCTCGATCCGCGCGGTGACGCCGGTGACCGACTCCACCGGTGCCATCGTCGGCCTGGTGTCGGCCGGGGTGACGAGGGACAAGATCAGCGATCAGTTCCTGGCCGGGCTGCCTCTCATCGTCGGGGTGGTGATCTCGGCCTTCATCGTCGCCGCCGGCGGCTCGGTGGCACTGAGCCGACGACTTCGTCGTCAGACGTTGGGCATGGCGCCGGACGAGTTGCGTTCGATGTACGAGCATCACGACGCCGTTCTGCACTCCATCAGCGAAGGGTTGCTCGTGTTCGGCAAGAGGGACACGGCGGAAATCGTCAACGACGAGGCCAGGCGGCTCCTCGATCTCCCCGACGGCCCTGTTCGACGGACGGACCTGCCGGAATCACTGCAGCACATGACGTCCGGCGGCGAACTCCACCTGACCGAAACCCGCGTGCTGGTCGTCAACTCCGACCCGGTGATGTGGGAGGGTCGACGCCTCGGCGACGTTCTCACGATCCGCGATCGCACGGAATTGCAAGGGGTGATCGGTGAACTCGATTCGGTGCGGAGCTTCGCCGAATCGCTGCGTTCGCAGGCGCACGAGTCCGCGAATCGCCTGCACACCGTCATCACGATGGTGGAACTCGGTCGGCCACAGGAAGCTGTCGAGTTCGCGACTGCGGACCTCGAACTGTCGCAGAACTTGATCGACCGATTGATGAGTGCCGTGGGTGAACCCGCTCTGGCCGCCTTGTTGTTGGGCAAGGTCAGTCAGGCAGCCGAGCAGAGCGTCGAACTCACGATCACCGAGGACACAGCACTCGAACATGCCGGCATCGTCACTCCGCGGGAATTGGTCACGCTGGTCGGTAATTTGATAGACAATGCAATCGATGCGTCGAAGGAAGCAGAGCAGCCGTGGGTCGAAGTGACGGTGCGTGATTCGGAATCGGAGCTGATGGTTCGGGTGTCCGACAGCGGCCCGGGGATGCCCGCCGACGTACTGAGAACTGCACTGACCCGCGGATACTCGACCAAATCCGGGTCGCGCGGCCTGGGTCTGGCACTGGTGACACAGGTGGTCAATCGGTATCGCGGATCGCTGACCTCCGAGGTCACCTACGGTTCGGTGTTGACCGCGACCATTCCGCTGGGGAGGCCCTCGTGATCCGAGTGTTGATAGTCGAGGACGAACCGTTGATCGCCGAGGCGCATCGCAGCTACGTCGAGCGCGTTCCGGGTTTCACCGTCGTCGCCCTGGCGCACACAGGGTCGGCCGCACTGCGGGCCGCAGCCGAAGCCGTCGAACCGATCGACCTGGTGCTGCTGGACATCGGCCTGCCCGATTCCAACGGCATCGACGTCGCCGCAGCGCTCGGCGGCCTCCGGCCCAGCCCGGACGTCATCGCCATCACGTCGGAGCGTGACCTCTCGGTGGTCCGATCCGCCGTGGCCCACGGTGTCGTTCTGTACCTACTGAAGCCGTTCACGTTCGCCGCGTTTCGGGACAAGCTGGACCGGTACCGCGAGTTCCACGACGCCCTTCCCGCGGGAGAGAACGCCGCGAGCCAGCGGGACATCGACCGAGCGATGTCCCACCTGCGCACCGCGGACGAACGCGCCTCGACCCCGAAAGGCATTGCGCCGCAGACGATGGACGGCGTCACCGCAATCGTCCGCGACGCCCCCGACGGGCTCAACGCGTCCGAGGCCGCCAAGCTCGTCGGAGTCTCGCGCGTGACGGCCTGGCGGTACCTCGAGCGCCTCGCCGACGACGGCCTGGTCACCCGGAACACCGAGTACGGAAAGGCCGGTCGCCCGCAGGTCAGGTACGTCTGGCGCTGACACTCACATACGGGCGCCGGTCTGCTGCACGATCCAGGCGTATTCGAAGGCGGCTTCCTTCCACTTCTCGTATCGTCCACTGACGCCGCCGTGGCCTGCGCTCATCTCGGTCTTGAGCAGCAGGTCGGAGTCACCGGTCTTGGTGGCACGCAGTGCGGCAACCCATTTGGCGGGCTCGACGTAGAGCACACGGGTGTCGTTGATGGACGTGATCGCGAGGATCGCTGGGTAGTCCTTGGCTTCGACGTTCTCGTAGGGACTGTACGACTTCATGTAGTCGTACACCTCCTTGTCCGCCAACGGATTGCCCCACTCGTCCCACTCGATGACCGTGAGCGGCAGCGACGGGTCGAGAATGGAGGTCAGTGGATCGACGAACGGAACGTTCGCGAGGATGCCGTTGAACAGCTCCGGCGCCAGGTTCGCGACAGCACCCATCAGAAGCCCGCCCGCGCTACCACCGTCGGCGACGAGGTGTTTCGGCGCCGTCCGACCCGTGTCGATCAGATGCTGTGCAGCGGAGACGAAATCGGTGAACGTGTTCTTCTTGGTGAGAGTCTTGCCGTTCTCGTACCAGTGGCGGCCCATCTCGCCGCCACCGCGCACGTGTGCGACGACGAAGACGATTCCGCGGTCCAGTAGCGAGAGCCTGGCTACGGAGAACGCCGGATCCATCGATGCTTCGTACGATCCGTAGCCGTACAGCAGGGTCGGAGCAGGGCCTTCGGGAACGTCCTTGCGCAGCACGATGGACAGCGGAATGCGGGTCCCGTCGGCCGCGACGGCCCAATCTCGATGCTGGACGTAGTCGTCGGCGCGGAAATCACCCAGGACGGGCTGCGCCTTACGGAGCAGCAACTCGCCTGATTTCACGTCGTAGTCGTACACCTGCCCAGGGGTGATGAACGAGGTGTAGACAAGACGAAGAAGTGGCTGCGTCCACTCGGGGTTCGAGCCGGCGCCGACGGCGAAGAGTTCTTCCTCGAACTCGAGTTCCTCGTAGTCGCCGTACCCCTCGGGTCCGATCGGCCAGATAGCCAGCCGTGTCAACGCTTCTCGGCGGTAGTTGAGTACGAGATGGTCGGCGAACGCGTCGACGTCCTCGAGCCTGACGTCGTCGCGGTGCGGAATCAGAATGGTCTGGTTCGACGGATCGTCGACGGGTGCGTCGGCGAGGAGAAAGTTCTCCGCCTTCTCGCCGTCGGTTCCCCAGCCGTTGACGGAGCCGTTGTGCTGGATCAGGAATCGATCCTCACCGTTCACCACGGCATGCTCGACGCTGTACTCCACACCGGTTTCGCGCGGGAGTACGACGCGGAATTCGCCTTCCGGATTCTCGGATTCCAGGACGAGGCATTCGGAGGTGATCTTGGAGCCGACCCAGATCATCAGGTACTTCTCGCTACGGGTGGAGCCGAATCCGACCCAGTAGCTCTCGTCCGGCTCGTGGAAGACCTTGACGTCCTCGGAGGATGGTGTGCCGAGCTTGTGCCGCCACACGGTGTCGGGACGCCAGGATTCGTCGACGGTTTGGTAGAAGACGTGGCCGTGGTCGATCGACCACGTCGCTCCGGTGGAGACCTTCTCGATGGTGTCGGGCAGCATCTCATCGGTGCGCAGGTCCTTGAAACGCAACGTGTACCGCTCGTCGCCCTCGGTGTCGGTCGAGTAGGCCAGGAGGTTACCGTCCTGGCTGATCGAGAATGCTCCGAGGGAGAAGAAGGTGTGCCCCTCGGCCTCGATGTTGGAATCGAGAAGGACCTGCTCGCCCGGCACCTCACCGGACAGAGTGGGAGGTGTCCAGTCGTCGGGAGAATCCACGGCGCAACGGCATTGGAGGCCGTAGGACTTGCCTTCGATGGTCCGCGAGTAGTACCACCAGTCGCCCATACGCGTCGGGACCGACAGGTCTGTCTCCTGGGTGCGTGACTTGATCTCGTCGAAGATCTGTCCGCGGAGTTCCTCGAGACCGGCGGTCTGCTGCTCGGTATAGGCGTTCTCGGCTTCGAGGTAGGCGATCACCTCGGCATCTTCCTTGTCCCGCAGCCACTCGTAGTTGTCGACGACGGTGTCGCCGTGGTGGGTCCGTTCGAGGGGGACCTTCTTGGCAATCGGTGGAGTAACTGTCATGGCTTGACCCAATCGTCGAAGTTGAGGCCCGAAATGCGTTCGTAGGCCTCGATGTACCGTGCACGAGTCGCCGCGACGACGTCGTCGGGAAGAGCGGGCGGCGGCGTGTCACCGTGACGGTCCCAGCCCGATTCGCCCGTCAGCCAGTCGCGGACGTACTGCTTGTCGAAGCTCGGCTGGACGCGACCTTCCTCGTAGCTGTCGGCCGGCCAGTACCGCGAGGAATCCGGGGTGAGCACCTCGTCGGCGAGAACCAGGTTGCCGTCGGCGTCCTGCCCGAATTCGAACTTGGTGTCGGCGAGGATGATTCCGCGGTCGAGTGCGAAATTGGCAGCTCGGGCGTAGATCTCGAGGGTGTCCTCGCGAAGTTTGAACGCCAGTTCCTCCCCGACCTTGTCGACGACGGCGGCGTAGTCGACGTTCTCGTCGTGCTCGCCGAGAGCCGCTTTGGCCGCGGGCGTGAAGATCGGCTCGTCGAGCTTGCTGGATTCGACCAGACCGTCGGGCAGGGCGACACCGCACACCGCGCCGGTCCGCTGGTAGTCCGAGAGCCCCGAACCGGTCAGGTAACCGCGAGCGACGCATTCGATCGGCACCATCTCGAGGCGCTTGACGACAAGAGCCCGTCCGAGCAGTTGCTGAGGGATCCGCTCGTCGAGCGGATCACCGGCGAGGTGATTGACTCCCCCGAGCTCTTCGAAGAAGAACACGCTCATCGCCGTCAGGACGCGCCCCTTGTCGGGGATCGGCGTATCGAGGACGTGGTCGTAGGCGGAGATGCGGTCGCTTGCGACGAGAAGCAGGTGGTCGTCGTCGACGATGTAGAGATCGCGAACCTTGCCGCCGGCCAGATGCTGGTAGCTACTGAGTGTTGGGCGCACGAAACCAACCCTATCTGGGCCTGATGTCGTCATGTCTCGGCGACAGGAGAACAATGGTTGCTGATGGCAACCAACGAGATCGCAGACGTCGGCTTCCGGTCCGAGCGCGGGCCGGTACTCATCGCTCTGATGCTCAGCACGTCGCTCGTCGCACTGGACTCCACGATCATCGCGACGGCCGTGTTGACCATCGTGGACGATCTCGGTGGTTTCAGTCAGTTCCCGTGGCTGTTCTCGATCTATCTGCTGGCCCAGGCCGTGTCCGTGCCGATCTACGGGAAGCTTGCCGACCTGTTCGGCCGCAAGAAGGTCATGCTGTGGGGCATCAGCGTGTTCCTCCTCGGCTCGATTCTGTGCGGCCTGGCGTGGTCGATGCCCGCGTTGATCGCTTTCCGGGCGGTCCAGGGACTCGGGGCGGGGGCGGTGCAGCCGATGTCCGTCACGATCGCGGGCGACATCTACACCCTGCAGGAACGCGCCAAAGCCCAGGGCTACCTGGCCAGCGTGTGGGCCATGTCGGCAGTGCTGGGGCCTGCACTCGGCGGTGTGTTCTCCGAGTTCCTGTCCTGGCGCTGGATCTTCTTCGTCAACATCCCACTGTGCGCACTGGCCGCCTGGATGCTGATCCGACGCTTCCACGAAGGGCCCGTCGACCGCTCGAAACCCACGATCGACTACCTCGGTGCGGGTCTGCTCACCGTCGGCGCGGCTGCGCTGCTTCTCGGGTTGCTGGAAGGTGGACAGTCCTGGGCATGGGCGTCGGGCACGTCGGTGGGGATCTTTGCACTCGGGGTCGTCTCACTGGCGTTGTTCACCTGGCAGCAGACCCGCGCGCCCGAGCCGATACTGCCGCTCTGGGTGTTCACCCGGCGCGTCCTCGTCGTCAGTAGCCTGGTGTCCCTCATCGTCGGGGCAATCGTGCTGGGGTTGACGTCGTACGTCCCCACCTTCGTGCAAGGCGTCCTCGGCACCGGTGCCATCGTGGCCGGCTTCGCTCTGGCAACCCTCACGCTCGGCTGGCCGATCGCGGCGTCGCTGTCCGGCAAGTTCTATCTGAGGTTCGGATTCCGCGCGACGGCGTTGACCGGCGGGTCCATCGCGGTGGTCGGAACCGGATCGGCAACGTTGATAGGCGCGCAGTCGCAGATCTGGATGATCGCCGCCGTCTGCTTCGTCGTCGGGCTCGGCATGGGTCTCATTGCAAGCCCGACGCTGATCGCCGCGCAGTCGTCGGTCGAGTGGTCCGAGCGTGGCGTCGCGACGTCGACCAACATGTTCGCCCGCTCCATCGGCAGCGCCGTCGGCGTCGCGATCTTCGGTGCAATCGTGAACTCGCGTGTCTCCGGGGATCCGGAACCGCAGCAGCTGTCCGACGCCATTCATCTGGTCTTCCTGGGCGTCTTCGGTGCGGCAGTACTCATGCTCCTCGCCGCAACGTTGATGCCCAAGGCGGCTCCGCCGCAGGTGAGTCGACGGACATCTCAGCCGTGACGATCTACTGGGCGAACAGCGTCTGCACCTGATCCAGGGTCGAGATAACCCCGTCGTAATCCGGTCGGTAGCTCGTAGCAGGCAGCTCGAAGACGTTGCCGGACGCAAAGGCAGGCAGACTCGCGTAGGCGGGATCCTGTTTCAATTCGTCCAAGCTACGACCGGCGACCGGAACGACGATGATGACGGGTGCGCTCGCCACCGGAGCCAGGAGTTCGGGGCTGATGATGAACGAGTCACCCGAGCCGTAGAGCTCGGGGTTGTCGGCTTTGGTGAGCACGTCGTCCGGTTCGAGGCCGACGTTCTTCAGCAACTCCGGCAACGTTGCAGTCTGCGGGATGAACGCGGGCTCGTTGGTGCTCAGCGACAACAGGTACGACACGGGCGATCCCGGCACCGTGATGGCCCCTTTTACTTCGGCGACCTTGTCGTCGTATGCCTCGAGCAGTCCGGCAACCTTGTCCGACTCACCCGCAGCGTCGGCAACTGCTTCGAGCTGCCCCTGCCACGTGTTGACGGACGCGGGTATCAGAACAGTCGGCGCGATGGCGGTCAGCTGGTCGTATGCTTCGTCTGCCTGGACGGCGGAAATTCCCTGTCCGCCACCGATGATGAGGTCGGGTTCTGCCTGTGCGATCGCCTCGATGTTCAGCGCTTCGCCTGCGGGCAGTTCTTCGGTGCCCTGCTCCTCCGCCTTCTCGGCCCACTGCGGTGGGAACCCGCCGTCGAGGTTGGTCACGCCCAGAAGCCGCGTGTCGGTGATGGCGATCGGTGCGTCGAGGGTGAAGAGGTATCCGGCCAGTCCTGCAGACAGCACCGCGATGCGTTGCGGATCGGCCGGCACGGTGACGTCTCCCTTGTCGGTCGAGATCACCCTGGTCTCGCTGCTTGTGGCTCCCGTCTCGGTGTCGTCGCCGGGCGAGCTGTCGCTACTGCATGCGGTGAGACCGATCGTCACTGCGGCGAGCGCGGCGATCACGCGCACACTGCGCCGCCGAAGAAGTGAACCGGACAACGTAAATCCTTTCGAAAGCGCGAGACATCAGTAGTGCTCGACCAACTCAGCATTCTAGATCGATCACTCGCAGTTGTGGTGGGTCAGCTTTTGCGGTGCACCACACCGCGCGAGACGAGATCGACCGTCAGGACCACCGCCAATGTCTGAGCGAGCAAGAGTCCGGTCAACACGAGTATCTGCACGGCTCCGGCCTGGATGGCCGAACCGCTGGCCAACAGCACACCCACGAAAGCTCCGGGCAGTGTCACGAGCCCGACCGTCCGCGTCTGATCCAACCCAGGCAGCAGCGCGTCCCCGGCAGTGGGACGAACGACTTCGAGCCGCGAATCACGTTCGGTGAGGCCGAGACTCAACGCGGCTTCTACTTCACCGTGCCGCTCGGACAGTGCATCCAGAGCTCGACGAGCCGCAAGCGACGTCGCTGTCATCGTGCCGCCCAGAATGATGCCACCGACGGGCACGATCGCAATCCCCTCGGCAGGAACGACTCCCGTCGACAAACACAATGGAACGACGACGCCGATACCCACGGCCAGTGGGACCGTCAACCACAGCCCGGATCTCCCGGCCTCCGAACGACGAATGGACGTGAAGGCAGCCGCAGCGAACATGACGACCAACACAAGCAACGAAGACCACAGATGAGCGAGCGCCGCGGCCAGGACCAGCGACACCGCGGCCAACTGCAGGAACCCACGGCCAGCTGCCGACGGCACCGTCCACACTCGCCCGATGGCAGAAACTCGATACACCAAGGCCGCCAGCAGGACCATGACCACGCACAGGACTGCAAGGGGAACGCCGGGCTCGACCAGGGAAGAACTCACCCATAGATTATCCACGTGAGTGGAAATATAGGCGGGAGCCTACATTTCCACTCACAGACCGACGCGCTCCAGCATGGCGTCGAACTCCTCGCTGGCCTCGGCTTGACTGCGGCCTGCGGCCAATGCGCCGTTGTACACCGCCAGTGCTTCTTCCTGGTACTTCTTGTATTTTTCCAGCCACTGCTCGGAGTTGGCGCGCCAGTACCCGATGATCTCGAATCGAGTCACCGGGTAGCCGAGCTCCTTCCGGAAGTACTTTCGCACGACGCGGGACGACGCAGCCTCACCGGCGAACCAGATGTAACCCTCGCCGTCGGGCAGTTCCCACTGACGTGCCGCGTCTTCGAGCACACTCGCGGAATCACCGTTGCCGGAGCCGAATCGCCAGTCGTACGTCACGTCGCCGGCTGTCTCGAACTCCTGCTTGTCACTGCGCTCGAGCACCTCGACGATCGCGTGAGCTTTTGCGCCACTCGGCAATTCCTCGATGATGCGTCCGAGCGCAGGCAGACCCGTCATGTCTGCGACGAGCAACTGCCACTGCGCCGTAGCCGGGATGTTGTACCAGGAACGTGGTCGCGTCCACAGCAAAACCTGGCCGACCGTCGCGTTCAGCGCCCAGGTGGCAGCAACACCGCCTTCGTGCGCGACGAAATCGATGACAAGGTGCCCGGAGTCGGCATCGAACCGACGGACGGTGTAGTTGCGGCCCTCGGGCGCATCCTCGATGCCGTGGAACCACCATTCGCCGTCGACCTCGGTCATCGCAGGCGGACGATCCTCACCCTCACGCGCGAAGAACAACGTCACGCATTCGTCGGGGGACCCGATGCTCACGTAGTCGGCAACGTCCTCACCACCGAACGTCACCCGCACCATGTGCTTGGTGATCTGCTCGACGGCAACAACTTCGGCGTAGTAGAAACCCTTGCTCATTCTTCCTCGTCCAGATGTTCGTGGGTATTGGAGACACCTCGGCGCCAATATCCCGTGATCGAGCTGTCCCCCTTGCCCAAACCCAGATCCTTCCGGATCCAGGACCGCAGCGGACGTATGTCCCCGGCCTCGCCGGCGAGCCAGACGAACACCGAAGCGCCGTCCGGAATCTTCGTCGATCGTACTGCCGTCTCGAGCCCCGACGCCTCACCGTGCGGCGTCACAATCCAGTGGACGTCGATTCCACCCGGCGGGTCCAGCTTCTGAATGCTCGATTCGGTGTGCACTTCGATGTACACGTCTCCGCGGGTGTCACGCGGCATCTCCTCCACCCAGCGAGCGATCGCAGGCAGCGCGGTCTCGTCGCCGACGATGACGAAATGGTCGTATCCGGGATCGATGATCACCCCGCCGGGAGGTCCCGCGACATGAAGGGTGTCACCCGGCCTTGCCGCGATCGCCCACCCCGACGCGAGCCCATGTCGGTGCACGACGAAATCGATATCGATCTCCCGCTCCTCGGGACGGTACTTCCGGACTGTGTACTCACGGGTGGTCGGGAAGGGCTCCGGCCAATCGAGATGGTCGCCGTCGGGCACCGGGAGCCGCAGCTCACCGGTGTCGACGTCGGGGAAGATGAGCTTGACGTGCTCGTCGGCGACCTGACTGACAAATCCATCGGTCCCGGCTCCACCGAACGTCACGCGGATCATCGTGTCGGTGATCATCTCGGTCCGGACGACCTCTGCCGCACGGATCTTGATGGGATAAGGCTGGCGTCGGGCGGGCGTAGGCACTACAGGCTCCTGATCGTTTAACATTCGAAGTTAGGCTAACCTATAGAACTAGTCGGGCGCACCCCCTGTGATTCGTCGAACCCCTACGGCCAACCCCGTCGACGCGTCCGCTCGCAGCACCGGAACCCCACCGTCCATCCCCTCCCACTGGAACACGAGCCTGCCGACGTATGACATCCGCCTGGAATCCGCCCAAGCACATCCCCGTTTTCTTCGACATTCCGGACACGCCGCCGCAGCGTCGAATCAGAATCCGCGACGGCATGTCGCCGCTACGCCTCTCGGCGTCGATCATCCGATCGGCAGGCTGGCATGCGGCACTCGGGTGCCTGCTCCTGGTGCTGTACAACACCGCGACGACGCTCGTTCCGCTGGCATTGGGTGCAGCCATCGACCGCGGCATCGGGCCGGTCACCACGGGCACCCCTGCCGGTGAGGCCGTCGGTGGGTTCCTGCAGTGGCTTGCCGTCATCGCAGGCCTCTATGTGGTCATGAACTTGACGTATCGCTTCGGCGGGCGCATCGGTTGGTTCGCTGTACAGCGAGCGAAGTACGAGCTGTCGTCGCGAGTGATCGAGCGCATCCTCGACGCACGCGGAACCGCAGGCGGACCGCAGCTGCCAGGGCGGCTGCTGTCGGTGGCAACCTCCGACAGCGACCGGGCCAGCAGCGCACTCTATTTCGCGGTGTATCCACTCGGCCATATCGTCGCAATCGTCGTCGCGGCTGTGTCGCTCTTCGCCATCCACCCGGTTCTAGGCTTGACCGTCATACTCGGGTCGCCATTGCTGTTGGCGCTCATGGCGGTTGTCGCGCGTCCACTGCAAAGACGCGCAGAGGAAGAACAAGATGCCGTCGCGGACGCGGCAGGCATCGCCGCCGATCTGGTGTCCGGCTACCGAGTGATCACGGGCATCCACGCTCAGCGCGCCGCCACTGACCATTATCGAGGTGTGTCCCGATCGGCCCTGCGCGGCACACTCGCGGCCAACAGGGCAGAGGGCGCGGTCATCGGCATCAACAATGCGCTGACCGGTCTGTTCGCGGGCGTGGTGACCGTCATCGCTGCAATGCTCACGTTCAACGGCTCCATCACGATCGGCGGCCTTATCGCCGCTGCCGCCATGGCCCAGGTGCTTCTCGATCCGCTGAGAAGTCTTATCGAGGACGCCGCAACGTTGGGTGCGATGGTGTTGGCGTCGGCCAAGCGTGTTCTCGATCAACTGCACATCGGCCCCGATCCGGAGGCGCTCGGAACCGCTCCGATCCCGGAGTCCCCGACGCTTCGGATCCACTCGCCCCAGATGACCGACCCGATTCTCGTCACGCCCGGCGAGTTTCTCGTGATCGACCCGTCCGCGATCGATGCCGACGGGCTCGTCGCCGCGATGACCTTGACCTCGCGCGGCGAGCAAGACAAGACCCCGGGCATCACACTCGACGGACGTCCCTTGCGAGAACATGACCCGGCCGAGGTCCGCCGCCGAATACTCGTCTCACCCCATCAGCCGGACCTCCTCGAACCGACGTTGTTTGCCAACGTGGCGTCCGCGGAGGCAGTTCCGGGGTCGGACGAGCACACCAGCGCCCGCGGCGCGCTGCAGGCAGCCCGCTGCGACGGCCTGGAGCACGAACTTCGCGACGGCTACGACACCGATATCGGCGACGGCGGCAGAACCCTGTCCGGTGGCCAACGCCAACGCGTCGCACTCGCCCGCGCACTGCATCGCCGTCCGCCGGTACTCGTTCTGCACGATCCCACGAATTCCGTGGACTCGGCCACCGAGCACGACATCGCCACCAGGGTACGTTCTGCGCGAGAAGGATTGACCACGATCGTCATCACGTCCTCGCCCGCCTTTCACGCAGTGTCCACGCACAGCATCGCAGGAGAACATTCGTGAGCGATACCGAAATGCAGCGCCTGCCGGTCGCCGACTGGCGCGAGATGCGTAACGAGATAACAGAACTCGCCGAGGGCAAGAAGCTGAGGATCGCGGGCATCCTCCTACTTCTGCTGATCTCGGCAGCCACGACGCTCGTCCTCCCACTGACCATCGGGTGGATCGTCGACACAGTCACCGGCAGTGAAGCGTCGGGAATTCCAGCGGTGTTCTGGTGGCAGTTGACTGCACTGGTGGCCGCTGCCCTCATCGGCGGCGTCGTCGAGTTCTTCGGCATGGTGGCGCTCGGACGCGTCATCGACACGATGGTCGCGGACCTGCGCGAGAAGTTCATGGCGGCGACACTGGATCTGACGGAGACCGAGGTGGAACGAGTGGGTGTCGGAGACATCGTGACTCGTGCCGCATCCGACACGCGGAACGTGTCCGACGAACTCCCAGCAATTCTGCCGACGCTGTCAGCAGCGATCTTCACGATCGTGCTGACCGTCATCGGGGCAGCGGCCATCGACTGGCGCTTCGGCATCGCGTTCTTGCTTGCCGCGCCGTTGTACGTACGGGCATTGAGGTGGTACCTCCCCGCGGTGCCGCCGGTGTACGGCGCACTGCGCTCGGCAGACAGCACCCGCGGCGAACGCGTACTCACCACACTCACGGCGCTTCCAACCGTTACCGCATTTCAGGTAGGCGATGCACGTATCAACGACATCCAGAGCGCAACATGGGATGTGGCACGTTGGGAGGTGCGCGCTCGAATCATGCAGAACCGTTTCTTCAGCCGCATCAACCTCGCCGAGGCGGTCTGCCTGCTCCTGATCGTCGGATGTGGTTTCGTTCTGGCTGCGCGGTACGGCACGTCACTGGGTTCGATCACCGCCGCCTCGCTGTTGTTCCTGCAGGTCACCGGACCGATCTCGATGCTGATGTTCGTGATGGACGACTTGCAGTCCGCCGCAGCATCTCTCGCTCGGGTCGTGGGTGTCACGAAGAACTACGCCGCCCCGGCCGCCGCGCCGGACTCGACCGTGAGGCGAACCGGCCCCGTCGTCTCGGTTCGTGATGCATCCTTCTCCTATCTGCCGGAGCACCCCGTGCTGAACGGCGTCGATCTGACGCTCCACGCCGGGGAGCACCTCGCGATCGTCGGCACGAGCGGTTCGGGCAAGACAACGCTCGCCCGTCTGATCGCCGGCGTGCGCGAGCCGGGCGGCGGAACCATCGAGGCATCGGTACACCGATCGCGGATCGCGTACCTGAACCAAGAGGGACGAGTCTTCTCGGCAACACTGCGCGAGAATCTGGCGTTCGCCGCGCCGGATGCTTCGGACGAGTCACTTACGCACGCACTGTCACTCGTCGGCGGGGATGTCCTTCTCAGCTCGCTCCCCGGTGGCCTCGACACCGAACTCGGCGAGGAAGGTCACCGCATCACCGCGGCGGACGTTCAGCTGCTCGCGCTGGCCAGGCTGGTCCTGCACGACCCCGCGGTGGCGATTCTGGACGAGGCCACGGCAGAAGCAGATTCGCGCAACTCGGCTCTGCTCGACGAGGCCACAGCGAAGGCACTACATGGCCGGTCGGCGATCGTCATCGCGCACCGACTCTCGCAGGCGCGTGCGTGCGACCGTATCGTCGTCCTCGAGCGGGGGTCCATCGTCGAGGAAGGCACCCACGACGAGCTACTCGATGCCGCGGGCCGCTACGCCGAACTGTGGGCCGTGTACAGCGCCGACATACAACCCCATTCCGAGGTAAGGCTAGGTTAAGCTGAGCTAGGTTAGGCTATCAATGTCAGCCTCGCCGGACCTACGCCGAGGAGCACCCGTGAAGACCTGCATCGCCACCGTGTCACTCGGCGGAACGCTCGAGGACAAACTCGACGGCATCGCCGCGGCAGGCTTCGACGGCGTCGAAATTCTCGACGCCGACCTGACGGCTGCATCATCGAGCACCGCAGACATCCGTCGGCGATGCGACGACCTCGGATTGACCGTCGACCTCTACCAACCGTTCAGGCGCGCCGAAGGTGTCACCGAAACCGAATTCGCCGACGTACTCCAACGTTTCCACCGCGAAAGCGACATCATGGAGGCGCTCGGCGGAGATGCAATCCTCGTCGTCTCCAACACCGACGACGACGCCATCGACGACCGAGACCTCTCTGCCTCGCAATTGCACGCACTCGGCGAGGCCGCAGCAGAACATGGCGCCACCGTCATGTTCGAAGCGCTGGCCTGGGGCACCCACATCAACCGCATCGCCGACGTCGAAGATGCACTGAGGCGCGCCGACCACCCGTCGTTGTCACTCGTCGTCGACACCTTCCACCTCTATGCGGTGGGAGACGGAATCGAACAGATCCACGCCCTCGACCCCCGCGGTATCGGCTTTCTTCAGGTCGCCGACGCCCCGTGGATGGATCTCGAGCTGATCCAGTGGAGCCGAAATCACCGCTGCTTCCCCGGAGACGGCGAGTTCGACGTACTCGCCCCCGTTGCCGGCGTGATCGAAGCCGGATACACCGGTCCGCTTTCACTGGAAATCTTCAACCCCGGATACCGCGAACGCCCCGCAGCCGACGTCGCGGCACACGGGGCAGAATCGCTCGACGCCTTGATTTCTCGTCTGCAATACACCACAACGTGAGCGGAAATGTAGGCCTGACCTACATTTCCGCTCACATAGGAAGGGATAGATGACCGCGTCCACTCACGACCTCGCACCCCTCGTCCTGGACGGAGTCGTCCCCTATCCACCGGAGTTCGCGCAGCGCTACCGGGATGAGGGCATCTGGGTGGACCAGACGTTCACGGAGTTTCTGTTCAGCTCGATCGAGCAGCACTCGGAGGAGACTGCACTGATCTTCGGTGACACCCGGATCACGTACGGCCACCTGGGCGAGCGGATTCTGACGCTCGCGGCCGGGTTCGAGCGTCTCGGAATCCGGCGCGGCGACCGCGTCGTGGTCCACCTCCCGAACATTCCCGACTATGTGGCGCTGGTGTTCGCACTCTACGAGATCGGCGCAGTACCCGTCCTCACCCCGATCGCGTTGCGCCTGCACGAAATCGGTTACATCGTCGAAGAATCCGGTGCCCGCGGGTACATCGCCACCGCCGCGCACGACGGGAACGATCTCGCAGCCCTCGCAGCCGAGCTGAAGTCGACGTCGTCCACACTCGAACACACGATCATCGTCGACGCCGATGGACTTGAACCGCTTCTTGCACAGGGCACACTGGAACATCGTCGACGATCGCTCCCATCGGACGTCGCTTTCCTGGCATTGTCGGGAGGCACGACCGATCGCCCCAAGCTTGTCCCGCACACCCACGAGACGTACCTCGCCTCCGTGCGGGCGGCAGCCGCGATGACCGATATCACCTCGGACACAGTGCAACTCGTCGTGCTACCGATGTCGCACAGCTTCGCGATGCGCTCCCCCGGTTACCTGTCCACTCTCGCTGCCGGCGGCACAGTCGTCATGGCGCCCAACGGGAGTCCGGACGTGAGCTTCCCCCTCATCGCCGAGCATGGTGTGACCATCGTCGCGCTGGTTCCCCCGCTCGCGCTGGCGTGGTTGAACTCGTCACTGAAAGAGCGATACGACCTGTCCACGCTCGCCGTCATCCAGGTCGGCGGGGCGAAGTTCAGCCCCGACTCGGCGCGACGAGTTCGGCCCGAACTCGGGGCGACGGTCCAGCAGTCGTTCGGTATGGCCGAGGGCCTGCACACCTTCACACGACTCGATGCGGACGAGGACATCATCACCACTCGCCAGGGGCGCCCGACCACCGACTACGACGAAATCCGCGTCGTCGACTCTCATGGCCAGAATGTCGACAGAGGCACCGCCGGTGACCTTCTGACCCGTGGACCGTCGACCATCCGCGGTTACTACAACGCCCCTCAGCACCAGAACGTGTTCACCGAGGACGGCTTCTACCGCACAGGTGACATTGTCGTCCAGGGCGCCGACGGTTACCTGACGGTCACCGGACGCTCGAAGGATCAGATCAACCGTGGCGGGGAGAAAGTCGCACCCGCAGAGGTGGAAGACCTGCTGCTGGCGCACGAGTCGATCCACGAGGCCTCCGTCCAGGGCATTCCCGACGCCGTCCTCGGTGAGCGTGTCAAAGCATTCCTGCTCCCACGCGAGGGTGTGGATCCGAAATCGTTGTCGCTGACCAAGGTTCGGCAGTTCCTGAAGGCCAAGGGGCTCGCGACGTACAAGCTTCCTGACGTCGTCGAATTGGTCACCGAGTTCGAGCGCACCGCCGTCGGAAAAATCAGCAAGAGAAAGTAGAACCGCTTCGCGTGTCGACGAGCGTGGGGCCGGATCCTTTCCCGGCCCCACACTCTCGCGTCCCTACGTTTTCTGCGCAGACTGCTGCAGGTCCTCCAGAACCGCAAGCCAGCGTTCCAGCCGTGGATCCTCTGCCAACACGATGTAGTCCACCTTCTCCACCCCTGCGCTGCGCCACTGCTCGACGAGTTGCATCACGCGCACGGAATCCATTCCCTGCTCGCGCAAATCCAATTCGTGGTCGAGCTCGTCGACCTCCACGTACAGCACGTTCGCCACATCTTCCTGTACCTGTTCGCTGCTCAGTGTCATCGCTGTTCGGCTCCTTCGTCGCCTGGTTCCAGTAGTCGGGTGAGCTGCGCACCCCAGTGGGCTCGTCCGCGCGCGGTGAGGATCACCGACGTGTGGTTTTCGCCGTCGGCCACAGTGATCACGGCCCGCGGGAGATGGACACGCCAGGCGCCCCGTCCAGCGGTGAGCCCCTCCGCCTCGGAGTTGTCGATGGTTTCCCCGGCCAACACGACGAGCGAGCCGCAGTCGAGTCGGCCGCTGGTCGGTTGAGCCATGAGTTGTTCACATCGGTTACCGGACACCGCAAAGGCTTTGACGAGCGTCTGGTTCGCAAACAACGCGCGGCTTCCCTCGTCGCCGAGAATGGCCAGCAAGTCCTCGCGTCTGCTTTCCAGGTACTCCAACTGGGCATCCCGGTCGTCGATGAACGACACATCGGGCGCAGGCGTCTCGGGGGCGCTGGTCGGATAGGTGTCGAGGATCGTCAAGGAATGGATCTCCTCTCCTCTCGAGCGAAGCTCCTGTGCCACGGCGAACATGATGTGTCCGCCGTAGGACCAGCCGAGCAGGTCGTACGGCCCGGTCGACTGCACACGTTGCACCGCATTCGCGTAGACGACCGCCAGTTCGGCGAGCGTGTCGAATTCGATGTCGACACCGCCGTGTGCTGGGTCCTGCAACCCCACGATCCCCAGTCCGTCCGGCACGTAGTCGGCCAACACGTCGTACGCAGCAGCATCGCCGCCGTACATCGTGTGCGCACAGAACAGAAAGCGCCCGGACGAGGATGGCAACAGCGGGACGAGTATCGCGTCGGCCACGTCGGTCGGGGTGACCGTACGCGCGGCGCGATCCTGCGCTGCAGCAGCCAAACCTGCGACGGTCGGGTTCCGGAGCACGTCGTTCAGGAGCAACGACGTACCGATCTCCTCGTTCGCCCGAGCGACCAACCGGACAGCGAGCAACGAGTGCCCGCCGAGACGGAAGAAGTGGTCGTCTGCGGCGAGCGTGATGTCGTCCGCGAGTCCCAACACCTCGCGGAACAGCCGCCCGAGTGCTTTCTCCGCATCGGTCTCGAGTTCCTGTCCGCCGGTGAGTGCTCCGGTGAGGTCGGGTGTGGGTAGTGCGCGGCGGTCGAGTTTGCCGTTGGGGGTGACCGGGACGGTGGTGATGGGAATGAAGACGGTGGGGATCATGTAGTCCGGCACCCGTGCGGTCAGATGCTCCCGGAGTTCGTCGTCGGTGACGTCGGTACCGACGTAATAGGCGGCAAGGTATTTGTCATTGCCGCCGGGGTGGTCGGCAGCGATGACGACCGCGGTCGAGACGGCAGGGTGCTGCTGCAGGACGACGCGGATCTCGTCGAGTTCGATGCGGAAGCCGCGGATCTTGACCTGATCGTCGGAGCGGCCGAGGTAGTCGAGTTCACCGGCGTGGTTCCAGCGCACGAGATCACCGGTGCGATACAGACGCTGCCCGGATCCGGTAGCGACGAACCGGGACGCCGTCAGATCCGTGCGGCCGATGTAGCCGTCGGCGAGTTGGATGCCACCGAGATACAGCTCTCCTGTCACCCCGACGGGTACCGGGCGCAGCCAGGTGTCGAGGACGTGGGTGGTTGTGTTGGCGACCGGTGTTCCGATGGGCACGGTCACCACATCGGTGAGCGCGTCTGCGTGGATGGGTGCTGCGGTGACGTCGACGGCGGCTTCGGTGGGGCCGTAGAGGTTGTGCAGTTCGGCGCCGGTGAAGAGTCGGTCGGCGTCGGCGGCGTTCGCGGCGGGGAGGGCTTCGCCGGAGAAGAACACTCGCCGCACCGAGGTGAGGCGTTCGGGGTCGGGTGTGGCGGTGAGGAATGCAGCGAGCATGGCGGGCACGAAGTGCAGGACGGTGATCTGGTGGCGGTCGATGACCTCGGCGAGATAGGACGGGTCTTTGTGGCCGCCGTCTTTCGCGACGACGAGGGTGGCGCCGACGACGGCGGGGAGGAAGAATTCCCAGACCGAGACGTCGAAGACGGCGGGGGTTTTCTGCAGGATCCGATCACCGGGGCCGAGTCCGTAGTCCTCGGCCATCCAGGTGAGGCGGTTGATGATCGCCTGGTGGGAGATCATGACGCCTTTGGGGCGTCCGGTGGTGCCGGAGGTGAACAGGACATATGCCGTGTCCGCCGGGGTCAGGGCCCGCGCCAACACCGGTGCCACACGTTCACCGCGTGTCAGACGCGCCGAGACCGCCGGAGTATCGAGGAAATCACCGGTGATGACCATCGTCGGTGACGCGTCGTCGAGGATGTGCCCGATCCGCTCGTCCGGGTAGTCGGGGTCGATGGGGACATACGCTGCGCCGGCGCGGATCACCGCCAGTAGTGCGGTCACGAGGTCGATGCTGCGCGGGAGGTGGACGGCGACGCGGTCTCCGACCTGAACCCCACGTTCGATCAGTATGTGTGCGAGTGCGTTGACGCGGGCATCGAAATCGGCGTACGACCAGTGCGTTCCGGTGTCGTCGATGACGGCGAGCGCATCCGGAGCGACAGTCGCACGGTTCGCGATCAACGCATCTACCGTCGAATCCGCCACCGACACAACCGGACCCGCCGAGAGTGTGGAGATCTGGCCCGAATCGGCTGCGGGCAGGGCATCGAGTGCGGACAGTCGGGTCTCCGGCGCGGTTGCCAGTGTCTGCAGGACGCGTTGGAAGGTGGTGGTGAATCGGTCGATGGTGGCGGGGGTGAACAGTTCGGTGGCGTAGGTGAGGGAGCCGACCATACCGTTCGGGGTGTCGGCGAGGTCGAGTTCG
>NZ_NPGB01000034.1:0-724 GCF_002259345.1 Rhodococcus sp. 06-156-4
GCGGATGAGGTTGATGATTGCTCGGTGGGAGATCATGACGCCTTTGGGGCGTCCGGTGGTGCCGGAGGTGAAGATGACGTAGGCGGTGTCGGCGGGGGTCAGTGGGCGATCGAGTGTCGGTGCGGTGGTGTGTCCGGTGTCGAGGCGTGCGGCGATGTCGGGGTTGTCGAGGTGTAGCTCGTTCGTTGCGCGTGTGTTCGTTCGGATTTCGGTGGTGGTAATCAGGAGTGAGGGTGTGGAGTCGTCGAGGATGTGCCCGATCCGCTCACTCGGGTAGTCGGGGTCGATGGGGACGTAGGCGGCGCCGACCCGGATCACGGCCAGGAGTGCGGTGACCAGGTCGACGCTGCGGGGGAGCATGACTGCGACGCGGTCGCCGACCTGGACGCCACGTTCGAACAGTATGTGTGCCAGTGCGTTTGCGCGGGAATCGAGTGTTGTGTACGTCCATTGCTGTCTCGAGTCGTCGGTGACGGCGATGGCGTTCGGGGTATGGGTGGTTCGGTTGCGGATGAGTGTGTCGAGGGTGGTGCCGGCTGCGGGTTCGCTGGCTCCGGTGGACCATCGTGCGAGGTGTTCGCGTTCGTGGTCGGTGAGTAGGGGTAGTTCGGCGATTCGGGTGTGTGGTGCGGTGGCGAGGGTGTGTAGGGCGGTGTCGAGGAGTGTGGTGAGGGTGGTGATGGTGTGGTGGGTGATGCGGTGTGGTTGGTAGGAGAGTTCGATG
>NZ_NPGB01000006.1:0-103022 GCF_002259345.1 Rhodococcus sp. 06-156-4
CGTTCGTCCTGAGCCAGGATCAAACTCTCCGTAAAAGACTTGCAATCCCACCATCCCCCAAAAGAAGACAGTGCAATCAGTCAAATGACATCAAGTCCAAATCACTAGCAAAAAAACTCAACTAGCACTACAAAAAATCCTCTCACCCCAGACGGGAAGAATGAAGCAAGAAGATGTCACACCCACACCCCAAAAGGCATGAGCACCAAAAACATTCGGCACTGACATTCATCGACACACTGTTGAGTTCTCAAAGAACACGCACACACCGAACAGCCAGGAAACCGTAGCTTCAGGGTGTTTGGGGCAACTTCTCCAGCCTATCCCAGCTTGGTCTCGGATGCAAGCTCCGACTCTTGGTGGGTAGAACTGGAATTTCATGTTCCGTCAGGCTCCGACGTCCAACCTCGTGTCCGGGACCGTGTAGGCCCTGGTCGGTGTCCGTGTCGCTCTGACTCGACAAAAGTTACGCGAGCAGAATCCGTCGCGCAAATCGCCAGGTCGAGGAAATCCTGGACAACATTTCCGCAGGTAGCTCGCTCGTCACGACGAACTCGAAAGCGCCTCGTCGCAAAATTCGTGAATGTGACGCCGGACATAGACGCGTTCAGAATTGTCGAACGAGGGCCAGAACATGCTCGGGCACAGGGATTCTCACGTCCACGTCCGCCGCCCGAGTCGGCTCGGCGAAGTCGTCGCGCACGGGAACGACGCCTGCCCACACTCCACCCGCGTCGACATCTCGCTCGTCGTCCACCGGGTCTCCGGTCCGCGCCTTCACCGATGCCTCGTGGAGCGGGAGGGCGAGCACCACCGTTGCCGCCAACTCTTTCCGCGTGTGCGCACGAAGATGCTCACTGCGCCCGTCCACCACCTGATCGACGATCGCCGCAAGTGCGCGCACGCGTTCCTCGTCGTCGCCAACCAATCGCGGCCGGCCGTACACGACGGCGCTTCGGTAGTTCATGGAGTGATGGAACGCCGACCTCGCCAGAACCAGGCCGTCGAGCACGGTGACGGTCACGCAGATCTCCCCATTCGGCGCATCGACCAAGCTGCGAGCGGCCACCGATCCGTGCACGTACAGAGTGCCGCCGGGATCGGGACCGTCATGATCGACCGCGAACACAGTAGGAAGAACGCGCACGCTCCCGTCGACCACCACGCCGAGGTGGCATATCCGCGCGGTGGCCAGCACGTCCGCCAGGTCCGAGCGATCGGTTCGTGCTCGGACTCTGCCTCGCCTGATGGTGGTGCGTTCGGTCGGCGACAAATCGGCTTCGGTACTCATACTGTCGATCCTCGGTCATGATTGGCCTACTGTCATGATCCAATCAACTCGATTTCCAATAGACCACTTGGAGGCGAGCATGCTGCCGATGTCCCTGATCGTCTCGGTCGACCGGACGGATCCCCGCACGCTGCCGGTGCAGATCGCGGACGGGATACGCGCGGCCATAGACTCCGCTCGTATCGAACCGAACACCCGATTGCCAAGTAGCAGAGCGCTTTCGGTCGAGCTCGAAGTCGCTCGGGGCGTGGTGGAGAGCGCCTACGATCAACTGACCGCGGAGGGGTGGCTACAACCGCGCGCAGGATCGGGAACGTTCGTGCGCCGCCTCAGCGGCGTCACCACACCGACGCGGCCGTCGACCACATCCCGTACCGCCGGAACCACGGAAACCCTAGGCCGTATTCGACTTGCCACCGGAACACCGTGGGTGCCCCCGAGCTCGGCGGCGTGGAAGCGAGCGTGGCGGGACGTCAGCGCAGTCCCGCAACCGCAGGAATACCCGGACCCTCGCGGTGACCACCGACTCCGAGCCGCCCTTGCAGACCTACTGGGCCGCGCGCGTGGGCTTCACACGTCAGCCGAATCCATAGTGGTCACCACGGGGAGCATGCACGGGATGAGCCTGGCCCTGGCCGCACTGTCGACCGAAGACGGCACTTCACGTCCGGTCCTGGCACACGAGAACCCGGGCTACCGGGTCGCGACCACAGCCGCACGACGCTGGGGGTGGTCCGTCTTCGACGTTCCCGTCGACCTCGACGGAATTGTCACCGAACGTCTGGACATGACGCCACGGACCACACGCGCGGTGTACGTCACTCCGTCTCACCAGTACCCCACCGGCGGCCTCCTTACCGTCGGCCGCCGTCGCGCCCTCGCATCGTACGCACGATCACGCGACGCGATGATCATCGAAGACGACTACGATTCCGAATTCCGTTACGACGTAGCACCTTTGCCTACCATCGCGGAGCTGGCGCCCGACCGCACCGTCTATCTCGGAACGGTGGCGAAGACCCTGGGCGGGGGTATCAGACTCGGTTGGCTCGTTGCCCCGCCCGATGTCGTCGAACTCATCGCACACGTTCGCACCGACCTCGGCGACTATCCCTCCACACCGGTCCAACACGCGATGCTCTCGCTGCTACGCGACGGCGAGTGGGACAGAACTGTGCGTGCTGCCCGCCGCGTCTATCGGCAACGCGACAGACTGGTCGCCGCTGCTCTGGCGCCCTTCGGTGAACTTCGTGGTGTCGGCGCTGGAATGCACACCACACTCCTGCTCGACGCCACGATCGCGGTCGCCGTGGCAGAACGAGCGGCAGCGGCCGGCGTCGATGTCGACACTCTCGCTGGATCCACACGTTCCCCGTCGCCCGTCACCGGACTGATCGTCGGATACGGATCGGTGTCCGACGACGAACTGGCCTACGGACTCGACGTACTGGTCGACGCGCTGACGTCCGTCAGCTGACTCGCTCGATGCTTCCGCCGAGCTCCGTCAGGTTCTCCACGAACCTCGGGTAACCCCGATCGATGTGGTAAACGTCGTGCACCTCGGTGACCCCGTCGGCGCACAGTCCTGCGAGTACCAGTCCTGCACCCGCCCTGATGTCGGACGACCACACGGGTGCACTCGACAACTGGGCTACGCCACGGACCACCGCGTGGTGACCGTCGGTACGGGCGTCGGCGCCGAGTCGGATCATCTCCTCGACGAACCGGAAGCGCGCTTCGAACACGTTCTCGGTGATCATCGACGTTCCGTTCGCCACCGCCGCGAGGCCGATCGCCATCGGCTGCAGATCGGTGGGAAAACCGGGGAACGGCAACGTCGCGAAGTTCACGGCGGTCGGCCGCTCGCGCTGGACCACGCGGAACCCGTCGGCCTCCGACGTCACCTCCGAACCCGCAAGCCTCAGCTTGTCCAACACGAGTGACAGATGCTTGGGGTTGACGCCTCGAACTCGCACGTCGCCCCGCGTCATGGCGGCAGCGATTCCCCACGTCGCAGCGACGATACGGTCACCGATCACCTTGTGCGTGGTGGGCTTCAACGACTCGACGCCCCTGATGGTCAACGTGGAGGTGCCGGCGCCGCTGACCTGCGCCCCCATCTCGTTGAGCATGTTGCACACGTCGACGATGTCGGGTTCACGCGCAGCGTTGTCGATGACGGTGTCGCCCTTGGCGAGCACTGCTGCCATCAGGATGTTCTCCGTCGCGCCGACCGACGGGAAAGCAAGACGGATGTTGGCGCCCCGAAGTTCCTCGGCCTCCGCCACGACGCAGCCGTGCTGGATCTCGCTGTGCGCACCGAGCAGGCGCAGTCCCGACTGGTGCATGTCCAACGGACGAGACCCGATTGCGTCACCACCGGGAAGCGCCACCACCGCTCGTTTGCACCGGGCGACGAGCGGACCGAGGACACAGACCGATGCTCGGAACTGCGTGACGGCCGGGAAATCTGCATGGTGCTTGGGTTCCGCCGGCGTGGTGATGTGCACGACGTCGCCTTCCAGCACGACCTCGCACCCCAATCCGCGGAGGACCTCGGCCATCAACGGCACGTCGAGGATGTCGGGGCAGTTGGTGATGGTGCTCGTGCCCTCGGCGAGCAGCGCTGCCGCCATCAACTTGAGCACGCTGTTCTTCGCGCCGCCGACCGACACCTCACCGACGAGCCGGTTACCACCGGAGACCAAAAAGCGTTCACTCACAGTTCGACAGCGTAGCCAGGGTTCGGTCGCCCCATCCGGGCGGTACCGTAGCGCCATGGCTGTGCACCTGACTCGGATCTACACCCGCACCGGTGACGACGGAACCACCGGTCTCAGCGACTTCTCGCGGGTCGGGAAGAACGATCCGCGGCTCGTTGCCTACGCGGACTGCGACGAGACCAACGCGAGCCTCGGAGTCGTTCTGGCACTGGGCAATCCGTCGGAGAAGGTCGTCTCGGTCATTCGAACGATTCAAAGCGATCTGTTCGACGCCGGAGCCGATCTCTCGACACCCGTCGTCGCAGACCCCGAGTATCCACCCCTACGCATCGATCAGTCCTACGTCGACCGGCTCGAAGGATGGTGCGACGAGTTCAACGAAGGCCTGAAGGCGCTCGACTCGTTCATTCTTCCCGGCGGCACTCCCCTGGCGGCGCTGCTGCACACCTCCCGAACCGTGGCGCGTCGAGCAGAGCGCTCGGCATGGGCCGCGGTGGACGCCAACCCCGAGAACACGAGCGTCCTACCGGCGAAGTACTTGAACAGGCTCTCCGACCTGCTGTTCATCCTGAGCAGGTACGCGAACCCCGAAGGTGACGTGAAATGGGTGCCGGGAGCATCACGCTCCACCGACACGTAGATCAGGCGGCGGGCCGACCCCGCCGAGAACGGCCGGACGGACGCGATTCCAGCCACGACATGAATGCGGTGAGCGCACCGCGGTCGAGAGCGATCTCGTAGCCCAGGCCCTGATCGGTCAGCTCGAGAATCGCGATCTCGTCGGACATGATGTCGAACTCGTCGTTGCGTGGGGTGCGCCGCTCCCCGACCTCGATGCCCTGACGGCTCATCCGGTGGTCCGGGCCGGGCCGCAGGCTCGACAGCTTGAAGAACACCAGGGTGTTGTCTCCGTACCGGATGACCCCGTGCCGCCAACCGCTTCCACCCGCAGCGGGCGTCATGCGCAGAATGGCAGCCGTTCCACCGCGACGAAGAATGGTGAGACGGTACAGAAAAGCCGCGACGAGGCCTGCGAGCAGCACAACCAGAATGATCAGAACGATCACTCCCATGTGCATCACAGAACCTCGTCGCGGCTTTCTCTTGGAACCTAGGCCCGCTCGACGGCGCGAATTCGGCCCTTCGCCACAGCGAGGGCTTCCTTGTCGTCGCCGCCGGCGTCGAGGACCGAACGGGCTGCGTCGACGTCGATGTCCTGAGCGAAGTCCGCGGACTCCGCCAGGACCGTGACGGTCTTACCCGTCACGGACAGGAACCCACCGTGAACCGCAGCAACGATCTTCTCGCCGTCGGTCGTCGTGATGGACACCGTGCCTGCCTCGACGAGCTGGCCGAGCACTGGCTCGTGGCCGGCCATGATGCCGATCTCGCCCTCGGTCGTCTGAGCACTGACCAGAGTTGCGTTGCCGGACCACAACTCGCGCTCGACCGCGACGAGAGCGACCTCCATGCCGGAGCTTTCCGCAGAAGTCACGTCGGGCTACTTTCCGGCGATCTTCTTGGCTGCAGCCTCGACGTCGTCGAGTCCACCGCAGCTGTTGAATGCCTGCTCGGGAAGGTGGTCGTACTCGCCCTTGGTGACCTTGTCGAACGCCTCGATGGTGTCCGAGAGGGACACGACCGAGCCGGCCTCACCGGTGAACTTCTCGGCGACGATGAAGTTCTGTCCGAGGAACTTCTGGAGGCGACGTGCGCGACCGACCAGAACCTTGTCCTCTTCCTGAAGCTCGTCCATACCGAGGATGGCGATGATGTCCTGCAGTTCCTTGTACTTCTGCAGGATCCGCTTGACCTCGTTGGCGACGCGGAAGTGCTCCGCACCGACGATGCCCGGCTCGAGGATTCGCGACGTCGAGCTGAGCGGGTCCACAGCGGGGTAGATACCCATCTGCGAAATCGGACGCGACAGCTCGGTCGTTGCGTCGAGGTGGGCGAACGTCGTCGCAGGTGCCGGGTCGGTGTAGTCGTCGGCGGGAACGTAGATCGCCTGCAGCGAGGTGATCGAGCGTCCACGGGTCGAGGTGATGCGCTCCTGGAGCTCACCCATCTCGTCCGCCAGCGTCGGCTGGTAACCCACGGCAGAAGGCATACGTCCCAGCAGGGTCGACACCTCGGAACCTGCCTGCGTGAAACGGAAGATGTTGTCGATGAACAGCAGCACGTCCTGGCCCTGAACATCGCGGAAGTACTCCGCCATGGTCAGTGCGGACAGGGCGACGCGCATACGCGTGCCCGGCGGCTCGTCCATCTGGCCGAAGACGAGGGCGGTGTCCTGGAGGACGCCCATCTCTTCCATCTCGAGGTGGAGGTCGGTTCCCTCACGGGTGCGCTCACCGACGCCGGCGAACACCGACGTACCGGAGAACTCACGCGCGATACGGGTGATCATCTCCTGGATCAGAACGGTCTTGCCGACACCGGCGCCACCGAACAGACCGATCTTTCCACCCTTCACGTACGGGGTGAGGAGGTCGATGACCTTGATGCCGGTCTCGAGGATCTCCGTCTTGCCCTCGAGCTGATCGAAGGCTGGTGGCTTGCGGTGGATGCCCCACTGCTCGCCGTCGCGTCCGAGGCCCGGGCTGTCGAGGCAGTCACCGAGGGCGTTGAACACGTGGCCCTTGACGACGTCGCCGACGGGCACCGAGATCGGCTTGCCGGAGTCGGACACCGAGGCGCCACGGACCAGACCGTCGGTCGGCTGCATCGAGATGGTGCGGACCAGGTTGTCACCGAGGTGCTGTGCAACCTCGAGTGTCAGGGTCTTCGCCACCGTCGGCAGCGTGATCTCTGCGTGGAGTGCGTTGAACAGGGCGGGGATGGAGCCGCGCGGGAACTCGACGTCCACAACGGGGCCGATGACCCGAACGACACGGCCGGACTGAGTGTCCGCTCCGCTCGCGTTCTCTTGGGCTACTGCTGCGGTCATTGCTTAGTCACTTCCTGCGCTGTCAGCCAACGCGTTTGCGCCACCAACGATTTCGCTGATTTCCTGGGTGATCTGGGCTTGCCGAGCCTGGTTCGCCTGACGGCTCAAGGTCTCGACCAATTCGTTCGCGTTGTCCGTGGCCGCCTTCATGGCAGTACGGCGCGCGGCCGACTCGGATGCAGCCGCATCGAGCAACGAGGAGTAGACCCTCGTGCTGATGTACTTCGGCAGCAGAGCCGACAGGAGAGTTCCGGCTTCGGGCTCGAAATCGTACTGAGCCTGAACCTCGGACGCCGACGGGGAATCGGTCAGAGCATCCGCGCCCAGCTCGATTTCCTCGTCCGTGTACGACACCTCGAGCGGAGCCATACGCCGGACCTCGGGCTTTTGCGTCAGCATCGACACGAACCGCGTGTAGACGATGTGCAGTTCGTCGACGCCCTCGACGGTGCCTTCACCGTTGGGAGCCTCGACCTCGGAGCCCGAACCCGCCATGAACAGCTCGACCAGGTGCTTGCTCGCCTTGGCTGCATCCGCGTAACCGGGCTCCTGCGAGAAGCCGGTCCACGCGCCCTTCACGTCGCGCTGACGGAAGGTGTAGTAGCCGAGGCCCTTTGCGCCGAGCACGTAGATGACCGGATCCTTGCCCTCCTTGCGCAGAAGCTGGAACAGCTCCTCCGCTTCCTTGAGGACGTTGGAGTTGTAGCCACCGCACATGCCGCGGTCACTGGTGACGACCAGAACTGCTGCGCGCTTGGGCTCGTCACGCTCGTTCAGCAGCGGGTGGTCGAGCGAACCCGACGCACTGGCCAGCGCGGAGAGGACCTTGGTGATCTCCTCCGCGTACGGCTTCGACGCTGCCACGCGCGCCTGCGCCTTGGTGATTCGCGACGTCGCGATCAGCTCTTGAGCCTTGGTGATCTTCTTCGTCGAGTTGACCGACTTGATCCGGGAACGTAGCTCGAGAATGCTTGCCATCTAGCTGTTCACGCTCCCTTCTCTGCTCGTAAAGACACTTGGCATCTCGTAAGACCTACTTACTGACTGTCTTGCGAGTGACGTTGACCTGCTCCTGGCTGACCTCGTCGGGGTTCAGCGTGTCCGCCTCAGCCTCGTTGACGACGCGGTTGCCCTCGGAGTCGAGGAACCCTGCCTTGAACTTCTCGGTTGCCTCGAGCAGCGACTTCTGAGCGTCGTCGTCGAGAGCCTTGCCGCCGGCGATGCTGTCGTAGACGCCGCTCGCGTTGCGATGCAGGTCCTCGAGCAGCTCGCTCTCGAAGCGACGGACGTCGCCGACGGGAACGGAGTCGTACGTGCCCTGACCGGCGAGCCAGATCGAGACGATCTGATCCTCGACGGCGACCGGTGCGTACTGGTCCTGCTTGAGGAGCTCGACGAGGCGAGCACCGCGGTCCAGCTGAGCCTTCGATGCAGCATCCAGGTCCGACGCGAACGCCGAGAATGCTTCCAGCTCACGGAACTGAGCGAGCTCGAGACGAAGCGAACCGGAGACCTTCTTCATGCCCTTGGTCTGCGCAGCGCCACCGACTCGGGACACCGAGATACCGACGTTGATCGCGGGACGAACACCCTTGTTGAAGAGGTCCGACTCGAGGAAGACCTGTCCGTCGGTGATCGAGATGACGTTGGTCGGGATGTATGCCGAGACGTCGTTGGCCTTGGTCTCGATGATCGGCAGCGCCGTCAGCGATCCACCGCCGAGCTCGTCGGACAGCTTCGCCGAACGCTCGAGCAGACGAGAGTGCAAGTAGAAGACGTCACCGGGGTATGCCTCGCGGCCCGGCGGGCGACGCAGCAGAAGCGAGATGGCGCGGTAAGCCTCGGCCTGCTTGGTCAGGTCGTCGAACACGATGAGGACGTGCTTGCCCTGGTACATCCAGTGCTGGCCGATGGCCGAACCGGTGTACGGAGCGAGCCACTTGAAGCCGGCCGAATCGGATGCGGGAGCCGCGACGATGGTCGTGTACTCGAGTGCACCCTGCTCTTCGAGCGCAGCCTTGACGCCTGCGATCGTGGAGCCCTTCTGACCGATGGCGACGTAGATGCAGCGAACCTGCTTCTTCTCGTCTCCGGACTCCCAGTTGGCCTTCTGGTTGAGGATGGCGTCGATGCAGACGGCGGTCTTGCCCGTCTTGCGGTCACCGATGACGAGCTGGCGCTGTCCGCGACCGATCGGCGTCATGGCGTCGATGGCCTTGATGCCGGTCTGCAGCGGCTCTTCCACCGGCTGGCGCTCGAGCACGGACGCAGCCTGCAGTTCGAGGGCGCGGTTCTCGCTGGACTCGATGTCGCCGAGGCCGTCGATGGGCTGGCCGAGTGGGTTGACGACGCGGCCGAGGTAGCCGTCGCCGACCGGCACGGACAGAACGTCGCCGGTGCGCTTGACTTCCTGGCCTTCTTCGATGTGCTCGTAGTCACCGAGGATGACGGCACCGATTTCGGTGGCATCCAGGTTGAGCGCCACACCGAGAACGCCACCGGGGAATTCCAGCAGCTCGTTGGACATCGCCGACGGCAGTCCGGACACGTGAGCGATACCGTCGCTCGTGTCGGTAACCGTGCCGACCTCCTCGCGAGAGGACTCCGGTGAGTAGCTCGCGGTGAAGTTCTCGATCGCGCTACGGATCTCGTCGGAGGAGATCGTCAGCTCCGCCATATTTTTTCCTGCTCTTCCTTCAATGTTCGCGGTGTGAAGGGCTTCGAAGGTTCGAAACGCTTCTTCGTAAGAAGTGGTGTCCGCTCGCGGACTACTTGAGGGTCTTTCGTAGTGCGGCGAGACGACCCGCCCCGCTGCCGTCGATGACCTCGTCGCCGACCCGGACCACCAGTCCGCTGAGCAGTTCGGCATCGACCTCGACATGCACGGTGACCGGCTTGCCGTAGGTGCGTGTGAGTGTCGCGGTCAGCTTCTCGAGCTGGCTGGCGCTGAGCGGAGCAGCACTCCGCACGTGTGCGACAGCCCGATCGCGAACCTGTGCCGCCAAGCCTGCAAGCGCATCGAGTGCGTCCGCAGGTGCCGTCTTGCGCAGGCGGCTGACCGTCTGGATTGCCAGGGCTTCGGTCACCGCGGTGACCTTGCCGTACAGCAACCGGCCCAGTAGCTCACGCTTCGCCTGAACCGGCTTGCCGAGATCCGACAATGCCTGTTCCAGCTGAGGATTCGCGGCGACGATGCGACCGAGGCGGAACAATTCGTCCTCGACCGTGTCGAGCTGATCCTGATCGGCCGCGGCGCGAAGCAGTGCTTCCCGACCCAGTTCGACCAGAGAGTTCAGCAGGTCCGACGCCTTGGACCAGTTGTCCGCGACGGCGGACTTCAGGATCTGCGCCGTGGTGGCGGAGACCTGACCGGCGAACACTTCCTCCGCGAGCGCGCTGCGACGTTCGGCAGAGACCGAAGCGTCGGCCAGCGCAGTACGCAACGTGCGCTGGCCGTCGAGGGCCTCCACGACTGCGAAGAGCTCTGCACCGGTCTGAGCAGCGACCGCTGTCGCGTCCCCCGCCTGTCCCAGTGCTTCGTTCGCAACCGAACGCGTGCGAGCGAGAGCCTCGCGAGAAGTTGCGTACATGGTTATCTCACTTTCCCGCTGCAGAGTCAGCGGTGACGGAGTCGAGTTCGCTCAGGAAGCGGTCGATCGAACCAGCGCGCTTGGCCTCGTCGGACAGCTGCTCTCCGATGACCTTCTCTGCGAGTTCGACTGCAGTGCGTCCCAGGTCGCCACGGAGTTCCGTCACGATCTGCTGGCGCTGCGCAGCGAGCTGGTTGTGGCCTGCAGCCACGATCCGGTCGCTTTCTTCCTGTGCCTTCGTCTTCATTTCGGCGAGGATGGCCTGGCCTTGAGTGCGCGCTTCCTCACGGATCTGCGCAGCCTCGGCGCGGGCGTCGGCAAGCTGCTTCTGGTACTGCTCGAGAGCAGCCTTGGCTTCTGCCTGAGCCTCTTCGGCCTTCTTGATGCCGCCTTCGATCAGATCGCTACGCTGCGCCAACACTTCCTGGAACTTCGGAAGGATGTACTTCCAGAAGACGAAGCCGATGACAGCGATGCAGACCGCAGACCAAACGATGTCGTATGTCGCGGGGAGGAGAGGATTGATGTCCTCGCCTTCCTCCGCGGCCAAGATCGCGATGTTGGTTGCCATAGTGGATTAACCGAACAGGAAGCCGGCGACGATACCGATCAGCGCGAGCGCTTCGGTGAACGCGATGCCGAGGAACATGTTGGTACGGATGGTGCCCTGAAGCTCAGGCTGGCGAGCGATGCCCTCGATAGCCTTTCCGACCACGATGCCTACACCGATGCCAGGTCCGATGGCAGCGAGGCCGTAACCGATTGCGCCGTAGCCGCCACCCGTGACGGTGGTTTCGGTGACTTCCTGTGCCAGGTACGCGAGGCTCATTTGATTTCCGTTCCCTTTCTGTTGCCCATCACCGGTCGGTGCGTGGGTCAGGTAGATCTTGGTCGTGCGGTCTAGTGAGAATCGGCGTGCAGATCAGTGCGAGTCTGCATGCAGGGCGAGATCGATGTACACCGCGGTCAGCAGTGCGAACACGTACGCCTGCAGACCGATGACGAGCATCTCGAACAGCGTGAAGCCGAAGCCCGCTGCAAGGGAGAACACGCCGAAAATCTTCATTCCCGCCGCGGCCTGGAAGAAGAAGAACTGAGTCGCGCTGAAGAACAGCACGAGCATGAGGTGGCCGGCCAGCATGTTCGCCATGAGACGAACGGTGAGCGTGAACGGACGGAGGATGAACGTCGAGATGAACTCGATCGGAATCAGAATGATGTGCAGTGCGGGCGGGACGTCCGGAACCACGACGCTGCTCTTGACGTACTTGAAGAATCCGTACTTCTTGATTCCCACGTAGTTGAACGTCACGTAGGCGATCAGTGCGAGCACGATCGGCATACCGATTCGAGCGTTCGGCGAGATGTTCAGGAACGGGATGATGCCCGACAGGTTCATGAACAGCACGGCGAAGAAAATCGTCATGATGATCGGCAGGAACCGCCTGCCCTGCTCCTTGCCGAGAATCTCGTCGGCGATCTGCACCTTGACGAAGTCCAGCATGTACTCGATGCAGTTCTGCAGACCACGCGGAACGACCTTCGGGCTGCGCATGGCCACTGCGAACAGCACGACCAACACGAGGGTCATCAGGATGCGGATCAGCATCAGCCGGTCGAGTTCGAAGGGTGTGCCCTCGAACAGCACAGCGGGAGGAAAGAAGTCGGATAGTGACGGCGGGTGGAACTCCGCAGCCAGGTTGGTGACGCTCAGCGGTCTCTCCCGTGTTCGGGCCGCAGACGCCAAAGGACTGCGGTTCGATCGGACATTGACGATCTATCAAGTCGACGAGATCGGCTCGAGGTCGTCAGCAGCTGAGGCCTGGTCTTGAAAGGCCAGCGTCTGTCGGGTGTCGGCGACTCACGTCGACTCGGTAACTTTGCGGCCGCGTCTGTAAGCAATTTCACGCAGCTTCGGTTACCTGCAAGGGCTGTTCTGCACGCCTTTTGTCCTATTAGCGGCAGTCCTACCCTTACTTGGTCGGAACTTTATCAACACAACTACGACGTTGTGTAGGTGGGGCTACTTCTTGACCGATTACGACTGGTCGTCGTACTACGCCTTGTCGGATTCAGGATCGTCGACGTAGGGGGCCTTCGTACGGACGACACCGTATACCTCCGCGCCGAGAACCAGAACCAGTGCGGCGATCACCACCCCGGCAAGAGCTTTTCTGTTGTAAAAATCCATGTCCTTCAGAACCGCGAGCACGACAACGGCGATAAGCATCTTCACGATCCAGCCACCGAGCAGCACCGCGCCTGCCATCGTCGGCGGAAACTTGGACGTCAGGGCGATGGACAGCGCCGTGGTGAGAATGAATCCCCCACCGAGTGCCGCACCGATGAGCGCACCCCACAAACCGGGAAGACCGGCGGCCACCGTGGCGACGACGGCTCCGAGAACCGTCAGCGCAAGGAGGCCGATGATTCCGTACCGAACCGCGGCTCGCATCGAGTCGGACTGATCGGGCACCGGAGAAGGAGAGAAGCTCACAGCCGCACAGACTACCCAGCCATGTCCGACTTCAGGCCCGACGGCCTCGTCCAGCGGACTTTCTGGTGCGCCTGCGCTGCCTGGCCATGTCGAGACGGATGCTCGGCACGGCCGTCACCACCAGTGCGAACACCAATCCGGCAGCAACCAGCAACACCACTATTCGACGGTCGATCAACGACGAGCCGACGGCGCCGAACGCGAGGACACCGACCCAGAGGTAGATCACCAACACCACGCGCCGGTGAGAGTGCCCGATCTGCAGCAAACGGTGGTGCAGGTGCATCTTGTCCGGACTGAACGGACTTCGGCCTGCGCGCGTCCGTCGGATCACCGCGAGAAGGAGATCGAGGATCGGGATGAACATCACCGCGCCGACCAGGAGCAACGGCGACAGCAGACCGAGGAGGTCGCGTGGGCCGTACGCGACGAGCGGGATTCTGCCCGACGCACTGGTCGCGACCGTCGCGAGCATCAGCCCGATCATCATGGACCCGGAGTCGCCCATGAAGATCCGCGCAGGCTGGAAATTGTGCGGAAGAAATCCCAGGCAGGCACCGGCCAACGTCGCCGCGATGATCGCCGGCGGATAGATACCGGTGTCGCCGCCCTGCTCGTGCAACAGTCCGACGGAGAAGACACAGATGGCGAGCGACGCGATCAACCCGAGCCCTGCCGCGAGGCCGTCCAGACCGTCGACGAAGTTCATGGCATTGACCATCACGACCGTCACCAGCACCGTCACCAGCCCGGCCTGAAGCTGATCGAGCACGAGAGTGCTACCGCCGTCCGGCCCCCAAGGCAGATAGACGATGTTCCAACTCACGCCCATCACGACGAGCACACCCGCCGCCGTCACCTGCCCGACGAATTTGGTGAGCGCGTCGAGGCCCCATCGGTCGTCGATGATCCCCACCGCCACGATGACGAAACCGGCGACGGCCGCAGCTCGGACGTCCTGGTTGTAGGCCGAGTCGAAACCACGTGCGAGAGCAGGCAGCTGCGACGCGAACAACAAGGCAACCAGCATCCCGAGGAACATTCCGGTTCCGCCGAGACGCGGCGTCGGCGTCACGTGCACGTCGCGGTCACGGGGAGCGGCGACGGCACCGAACTTGACGGCGAGCACCCGCACACCACCGGTCGCCAGGAAGGTCACCACCGCAGCCGTGAAGAACACCAGCAGGAGTTCGCGGATCGGAACGCCTGCGCCCTGGCCGGACTGAGCGAGAACCTCGACCGTCATATGCCGGGATACGCAGGCTTGCGTGCCACGAGGGTGGTGACCTCGTCCCTGACGGCGGCGAGTTCACGGTCACCGTTGGCGGTGCCTGCCTCGGCGCGCACCGCACGGGCCACGAGAGATCCGACCGCGTTCATGTCCGCCGCGTCGAACCCCTGTGTCGTCACAGCCGCGGAACCGACCCGGATGCCCGACGCCACCGCAGGCGGCGCGGGGTCGAACGGAATCGCGTTCTTGTTGAGGGTGATGCCGGCTGCGGCACATCGTGCTTCGGCGGTACGTCCGTCGATCCCCAGATGCTGGAGGTCGAACAGAATCAGATGTGTGTCCGTCCCTCCGGACACGGCACGCATCCCGGCGTCGGTCAAGGACGCGGACAGTGTCTGCGCGTTCGCGACGACCTGGGCTGCGTAGCGTGCATAGCTCTCGGTCTGCGCCTCGCCGAACGCGACGGCCTTGGCCGCGATCGTGTGCATCATCGGCCCGCCCTGGCCGAACGGGAACACAGCCTTGTCGATGGCGCGTGCGTGCTCCGCGCGGCACATCAACATTCCTCCGCGAGGCCCTCGCAGCACCTTGTGAGTGGTCGCGGACACCACGTCGGCGTACGGCACGGGCGAGGGAATTGCCTTGCCTGCCACCAGTCCGACGAAGTGCGCTGCGTCCACCCACAGGATGGCGCCCACCTCGTCGGCGATGGCTCTGAAGGCCGCGAAGTCGAGCTCACGCGAGTACGCCGTCGCCCCGGCGACGATGATGCGCGGGCGGTGGACCAACGCGAGTTCACGGACCTCGTCGTAATCGATCAGTTCCGTGTCTTTTCGCACGTGATACGGCACCGCGGTGAACCATCGGCCGGAGAAGTTGACCGTCGCCCCGTGGGTGAGGTGGCCGCCGTGCGGGAGGCTCATCGCCAGAATCGAGTCGCCCGGCTGCGCGAAGGCTGCATAGACCGCGAGGTTCGCCGAAGCGCCGGAATGAGGTTGCACGTTGACGTGATCCGCGCCGAACAGTGCCTTCGCTCGTTCGATCGCAATGGTCTCCGCACGATCGACGACCTCGCAGCCCCCGTAGTACCGCGCACCCGGGTAACCCTCGGCGTACTTGTTGGTCAGCACGCTCCCCTGCGCCGCGAGGACAGCAGGCGACGTCAGATTCTCACTCGCGATGAGCTGCAGACCGCCACGTTGACGGTCCAGCTCGTCCAGGACGATGCCCGCGATCTCGGGATCGGATGCCTCGAGCGCCGCGAAGTCGGGTCCGTGGAAACGCGGCTCGGTCATGTCGAACTCCCCTGCGTCAGGCTCTCCGCCGTCACTCCGAGCACCTCGGCGACGGCTTCGGTCGCGATGGCTCCGGCGCGCAGGATCCTCGGCTGCTCGGACGTGAGATCGACGATCGTCGACGCTTTCGCGTGCGCCGCAGGCCCGCCGTCGAGATACACCGCCGCAGATCCGCCGAGCTGATCGCGAGCTTCGACGACCGTCGTAGCCGGCGGTTGTCCGGAGATGTTCGCACTCGAGACGGCGAGCGGTCCGACTTCGCGGAGCAGTTCGAGCGCCACCGGGTGCAGCGGCATCCTGAGCATCACCGTGCCCTGCGCGTCACCGAGGTCCCAGGCAAGGGACGGTGCCTGCTGCACGACGAGGCTCAGTGCGCCCGGCCAGAAGGCCCGAATCAGATCTCTGGTGCGCGGCCTGACACTGCCGACCAGCCCGTCGATGGTGTTCCACGAACCCACGAGAACGGGGACCGGCATGTCGCGCCCACGGCCCTTGGCGCGGAGAAGGTCGGTGACCGCGCTGCCGTCGAATGCATCGGCCGCGAGGCCGTACAACGTGTCCGTCGGCATGACCACGAGGCGGCCGGATTTGAGTGCGCCTCTGGCTGCAGACAACCCTGCTGTTCGTGAATCGGCGTGCTGGCAGTCGTAGACGGTACTCACCCGTTCATCTTCTCACCTGTGCCTCCCGCGGTGCAGGACGCCTCTGCCGTGCGTCGCCTACCCGTCCGGCGGTAGCCGAGTGATGTCAGCTGTCTGCGGACACTGCCCGCGAGGCGACGACGAACCGGGGCCGTCCGGACAGGTCGGGATGCTCGACGACGTCGCCGAACACGCGGCGCTTCTCGAACAGCGCAGCCACGCGATCACCGTGAGAATCGTCGTGTTCGACGCCTACTCCCCCGCCGACGCGGAGCCACCGCGCGATGTTCTGGATCATCGGCTCGATCACCGACAGACCGTCGACACCTCCGAACAGGGCGAGATGCGGGTCGTGATCGATCACCTCGGGATCCAGCTCGGCGCCCTCCGGGATGTAGGGCGGATTGGCGACCACGACGTCGACGCGGCCGTCCAGCTCTCGTAGCAGTTCGCGGTCGGTGACATCGCCGTGGTGGAGGGTGATGGGTGTGTCTCCCCGCTCGGCCCGCAGGTCGGCGTTGCGTCTGGCCCACGCGAGAGCCGACGGGTCGAGTTCGACGGCGTGGACCTGAGCGTCGGGCCTGGCGTTGGCGAGCGCCAGCGCGAGTGCCCCCGATCCGGTACACAGATCGAGAATCACCGGCGGCTTGCGATCGACGCCCTCGAGGAATGCGAGCGCCCACCCGAGCAGCAGCTCCGTCTCCGGCCGCGGAACGAAAACCCCCGGTCCGACCTCGACGTCGATGTTGCCGAGCGCCGTCGTTCCGGTGATGTACTGCAACGGGATTCGCTTGGCACGCTGTTCGATGGTGCGGTTGTAGGCCTCGACCACCTCGGGTTCCACGAGAGGGACCAGCCCGAGCCGACCACGCTCGACTCCGACGAGATGAGACGCGAGGAGTTCCGCGTCCACCCGCGGGCTCGGAACACCGGCCGCTTCGAGTATCGCTGTTGCTTCGAGTATGGCCAGTCGAAGAGGTTTCCGGGTCACGGTTACAGCCTGCCACGTCCCGCCGGCCACCCACGCGACGGTCAGATTCGCTTCAGCCGCTCGGCCTTCTTCGAGAAGAACTCGTCGTCCGTCAGGATGCCTTTGCCGTGCAGTGCCGCCAACGCCTCGATGGCCGAAGTGATCTCGTCGAGATTCGTCGACGGTGGCGCTACCGGGCTCGTCGCCGGCGTGGGATCTGGTGCGGAACCGGAGATCGAATCGGCCGGCGCGGGATCCACCAGCGGAAGACTTGCCGCGGTGAACGTTCCGTACTGGCTGGTGAACTCCACCGAGCCTGGACTCCCGCCCTGCTGTTGCTGAACACCGCCGATGGAGTGGTCGAGAGTGTCGTACACCGACAACCGTCCACCGACCAGAACCGCGAGCCGCCGCGCAGCAGGAAAATACGCGTACTGCGAACCGTTCTGACCCCCGCTCGAACTGGGGCTTCCGAGGCCGCTCGGCCACCACTTCCCGCCGAAACCCTGGTTCGACTGCAGCGGCGGATAGATCTGGTGCGAGGCCAGAAGCTCGGACAGATCGCGGCACAGGCCGTCGACGCGAGCTTTGAGACCGTGATCGAACATGTTGCCGACCATCGTCATTCCGCCGCGCATCCACTGCCCGCCGCCACCGAGCTCGGGTATGTGGAACTGCGCCATCGATCCCCGGCCTGCATTCACGGCGTCGAGCATCGCCCGCACAGCGTCGGTGGATACTCCGTGGCGAGCGGCCAGGTCCGCCACGGCGTCCTCGCCGGTGGGTGTGAGCTGCTGATGCATCGGTTCCCCTTCGTGTGCCCGTGCGGTGTCGTGCAGCGGAACCTACGCGCTCACGACCACATCATTCTGCCTGCATCCGAGCGTCGCGGTCGGCCTTGCCCAGAGCGTCGAGGAGAGCGTCGAGCTCGCCGTCGAGCACCGCGTCGAGATTGTGAGACTTGAACCCGATCCGGTGATCGGTGATGCGGTTCTCTGGAAAGTTGTACGTGCGGATGCGTTCCGAGCGGTCGACGGTACGGACCTGGCTCGCCCGACCGGCCGCGGCTTCCTCGTCGGCAGCCTCTTCGGCTGCGGCCTGCAACCGCGCGGCGAGTACCTGCATCGCACGCGCCTTGTTCTGCAACTGCGACCGCTCGTTCTGGCAGGTGACGACGATGCCCGTCGGCAAGTGCGTGATGCGCACCGCGGAGTCCGTTGTGTTGACGCCCTGACCACCCTTGCCCGAGGACCGGTAGACGTCGATACGCAGGTCGGTCTCGTCGATCTGGACTTCCTCGACCTCGTCGGGCTCCGGATAGACGAGAATTCCGGCGGCCGACGTGTGCACTCGGCCCTGCGATTCGGTCACGGGAACGCGCTGCACGCGGTGGACTCCACCTTCGAACTTCAGCCGCGCCCAGACGCCGTCGAGCGGATCGCCTTTGGCTTTGATCGACAGGGTCGCGTCCTTGTAACCGCCGAGATCCGACACGTTCGCGTCGAGAATTTCGACGCGCCATCCGCGACGCTCGGCGTACCGGACGTACATCCGTGCGAGGTCCGCGGCGAACAGCGCTGATTCCTCGCCGCCCTCACCGGACTTGACCTCCATGACGATGTCGTCGCCGTCGTGCGGATCGCGCGGTGCGAGCAGATCGGCGAGCGTCTGTTCGAGCGACTCGACGGTGTGCTCGAGCTCCGGAATCTCGGCAGCGAAGGATGCGTCGTCGGCGGCGAGCTCACGAGCGGCAGCCAGATCGTCCGTGGCGGACATCAGCTTTCCGTGCACCGACATGATCGGCGCCAGCTCGGCGAAACGCTTGCCTGCCTTGCGCGCAGCGGACGGATCGTTGTGCAGAGCCGGATCGGCCAACTGCTGCTCGAGGCCTGAATGTTCGGCCAGAATGTCGTCGATGGCCGAAGGCTTCGTGGTCCTCGCCATGGTGTCGCTCCGCTCTGCTTCCCTGAAAAAGAATCGGTGGTGAAAAGCCGAACGCCCGCCCTGCAGACATCGCAGGACGGGCGTCGGGAGAGCAGCTAGCTGTCGGCTGCAGCCTTCTTGCCGGCGCGCTTTCCGTAGCGAGCCTCGAAGCGTGCAACGCGACCACCGGTGTCGAGGATCTTCTGCTTGCCCGTGTAGAACGGGTGGCACTGCGAGCACACCTCGACGTTGATGCGCTCTTTGTCGGTGGTGCTGCGCGTCTCGAAAGTATTTCCGCAACCGCACACGACCGTGGTCAGCGTGTAGTCGGGGTGAATTCCTGCCTTCATGGTGTCCCTTTCATATGGTCGCCGGGTCGACCTCGCCGTTCGAGGACGTGAACCGGAACCGGACTCGGCCGTTCAGTATGCCAGATATGCGATCCGACCTGCTAATCGCTCACCGACAGTGGCTTCAACACGAACCCCTGTCGGCTTGTTCCCCGCTGGGAGTACTTGTGTGTCCCAGGGGACACACAAGTACTCACGAGGTCAGTCGTCGAGCGCGCCGGGTGCCGTCTTCGACACCTGGATCAGGAACTCGATGTTGCTCTTGCTCTTCTTCAACCGGTCGATCAGCAGATCGATCGCCTGATGCGAATCGAGACCGGACAACACGCGACGCAGCTTGTGCAGCACCGCGGCTTCGTCGGAACTCAGCAGCAGTTCGTCCTTGCGGGTACCCGACGGGTTGACGTCGACCGCAGGGAACACACGACGCTCGGCGATCTTGCGATCGAGCTTGAGCTCCGCGTTACCGGTGCCCTTGAACTCCTCGAAGATCACCGTGTCGCCGGTCGAACCGGTCTCGACCATCGCCGTGGCGATGATGGTGAGCGATCCACCGTTCTCGATGTTGCGAGCAGCACCGAGGAAACGCTTCGGCGGGTAGAGGGCCGTGGAATCGACACCACCGGACAGGATCCGGCCCGACGCAGGTGAACTGTTGTTGTACGCACGACCCAGACGGGTGATGGAGTCGAGCAACACGACGACGTCCTGGCCGGCTTCCACGAGACGCTTCGCGCGCTCGATCGCGAGCTCGGCGACCGAGGTGTGATCGCCCGGCGGACGGTCGAACGTGGAGGCGATGACCTCACCGTTCACCGAACGCTGCATGTCGGTCACTTCCTCGGGACGCTCGTCGACCAGAACGACCATGAGGTAGCACTCGGGGTTGTTGACCGAGATCGCGTTGGCGATGGCCTGCAGAACGCTCGTCTTGCCTGCCTTCGGCGGGCTCACGATCAATGCACGCTGGCCCTTACCGATCGGCATGACCAGGTCGATGATGCGCGTGGTCAGGATGTTCGGCGTGGTCTCGAGCCGCAGACGCTGGTTCGGGTACAGCGGCGTGAGCTTGCCGAACTCGGGACGCTTGCGCGCGGCCTCGACGTCTCCGCCGTTGACCGTGTCCAGACGCACCAGTGGGTTGAACTTCTGACGCTGGTTCGACTGCTCACCCTCGCGGGCCACCCGGACGGCGCCGGTGATCGCGTCACCGCGACGAAGACCGTTCTTGCGCACCAGGTTCATCGACACGTACACGTCGTTCGGGCCCGCAAGGTAGCCGGACGTACGCACGAACGCGTAGTTGTCCAGGACATCCAGGATGCCCGCTACCGGCTGAAGAACATCGTCCTCGCGGATCTCGGGCTCGCGCTCGTTGCCACCACCGCCTTCGCCGCGGTCACGACCACGCCGACGCTCACGGAACCGACGGCCCCTGCGTCCGCGGCCGTCGCCGTCGTCCTCGGCGTTGTCCCGGTTGTCCCGGCCGTCACGCGGTCCGTTGCCGCGGTCTTCGGAACGGTTGTCGTTCTGGTTCTGATTGCGATTGCGGTTCCGGCCGTTCTCGCCGCGCGAGTTCTCCCGGTTGCCGTCACGGCTGTCCCGGTTGCCGTCACCACGGTTGTTGTCGCGGTTGCGGTCTCCGCGGCCACCCTCGGCGCGGTTGCCCTCGCCGTCCTGGCCTGCCGAATCACGACCGGGTGCGTCACCGCGCTGTGCGCGGGCACCGTCGTTGCTGTCGGCAGCGTTGCGGTTATCGGCAGCGTTGCGGTTGTCGGCAGCGTTGCGGTTCTCTCGGTCACCACGATCGGCGCGAGCGCGACGCGGTCGCGTCGATGAACCGGTGTCCGACGCCGGGGCATCGGGGGTCGATCCCGAGTCCTGCTGAGCGGCGTCCGAATCGACCGACTGCGAGGCAGTGTCGTCCAGCGGAAGCTGGTCGGGAGCGCCTGCTCGGCGGCCTGCGGTGCGTCGACCACGTGTCCGGCGGGGCGGCTCGGTCGACGCGTCGTCGGACGCGGGCGCATCTGCTGCGGCCGGGGCTTCGGCTGCAGGAGCCTCGGCAGCGGGAGCGGCGTCCTGCGCACGAGCCTTGTCGGCTGCGCCTCGCCTTGTTGCCTTGGGCGCCTCGGTCGTTGCCGACGCACCACCGCCCTGACGTGCAGAGATGGCGGCGATCAGATCGCCCTTGCGCATGCCGGAAATGCTTTTGATTCCGAGTTCGCCCGCGAGAGTACGCAGCTCGGTGAGCACCATTCCGGACAGGCCAGCTCCACGACGCGTCTTTTCGGGCGCAGAGATCAGTTCCGTATCGGTCACGGAGGTCCTTTCCTTCCCTCGCTCGCAGTCTGCGCAGCCAAGGGTTCGTTCCGCAGCTCGAATCTCTTTCGAGCACGGATATTGCCGTTCACGATCACGCCACTTCCGACGGACGACCGACCCGCAGCCGTGTGAGAACCACGGTGGGTCGAAGCCGGCGACTTCCGGTCACTCCGCAGGCTCCTCTCCAAGGACGACAGTCGGCTCGGGCGTGGAACCCCCCGAATGCGATGACGTGATTGCCCTGGCGAAAACCGGCGTCTGAAGCGCACGATGTACGGACGACCCTCAGGATAGCGTCGATCCTCTCGGTCGGCAAGAAGCACCTACCGGCGAGTCACGAAAGGTTTTCTCAGGATGTGCTGACGCCGTCGGCGACGTCGAGTTCCAGGACCCGGAGACCGTCGGCGACGGCTTTGTCCTTGAGGTCCTGCGGGAACGGTTCGGTGCAGAGAGCAAGGACCGTCGGTCCGGCACCGGACAGTACAGCCGCGATTCCCCTGGACCGAAGTGAAGCAATCAATTCCGTGGCACCCGGGAGCGCGCTCGCACGTTGCCCCTGATGCAGCATGTCCTCGGTCGCGGGAATGAGAAGGTCCGGACGCTGGGTGAGCGCGACGACGGCCAACGCGCCGCGGCTGACGTTGAACGCGGCGTCGCGATGCGGAACCAACTCGGGCAACAGGCCTCGCGTGTGCGATGTCGACGATCGCTCCGCGGGGACGAACGCCACCACGTGGATATCGGGGTGCACGGGCAGTCGCACCGCGGAGTACGTCCGCTGCGTGATGCTCGCGGGCTCGCTCCAGGAGACGACGGCACCGCCCAGGACGCTCGCCGACGCATTGTCCGGGTGACCTTCGAACTCGGATGCGAGCTGAACCAACTGGGCATCCGACAAGGCGAACGACGAGTCCAGTTTGGCCGCAAGACCGTTCGCTGCCGACAGTCCACCGACGACAGCGGACGCCGACGAGCCGAGCCCACGTGAATGCGGAATCACGTTGGTGCACACCACGTCCAAGCCATCAGCCCAGACACCGGCGGCTTCGAGGCCCCGTTCGATGGCACGGACGACGAGATGCGAAGGTCCCCACGGGACGTCGTCGGCACCTTCGCCCTCGACATGAATACTCAGACCCGACGCCGTGGTGGTGACCTTGATCTCGTCGTACAGCCCGAGGGCAATCCCCAAGGTGTCGAATCCGGGGCCGAGGTTGGCGCTCGACGCAGGAACCCGCGCCGTGACCGTCAAACCGTGCGGCAGTGTCGTCGTCATGGAACGAGACTCTGCCACTACGCCAACTCGAGCGCAGATGCCACAGCGACAGGGTCGACGGGAATGGGCTCGACCACCGGCATTCCGGACAACGCGGTGTCCGGATCCTTGAGTCCGTTGCCGGTGACCGTGCAGACGACGCGCAGGCCGCTGTCCAGCCAGCCTTCCTTGCGGGCTGCGATCAGGCCGGCGATGGAGGCCGCGGACGCGGGTTCGACGAAGACGCCTTCGGTCTTCGCGACCAGACGGTACGCCTCGAGGATTTCCTCGTCGGTGGCCGCGCGGAAGGCACCGCCGGACTCTTCTTTCGCGGCGACCGCACCGTTCCAGGACGCGGGCGAGCCGATCCGGATGGCCGTGGCGATGGTCTCGGGGTCCGCGACGGGCGCGCCGTGAACCAGCGGTGCAGCACCGGCGGCCTGGACGCCGAGCATGCGCGGCTTCACCGTGGTCAATCCGTCACGGAAGTACTCGGAGTAGCCCCGCCAGTAGGCGGTGATGTTGCCTGCGTTGCCCACCGGCAGCGCATGGACGTCGGGCGCGTTGCCCAGTGCGTCACAGATCTCGAACGCAGCCGTCTTCTGGCCCTCGATGCGCACCGGGTTGACCGAGTTGACGAGGCCGATGGTCGGGAACTCGGCCGTGGTCTTGCGCGCCAGCTCGAGGCAGTCGTCGAAGTTGCCCTGCACCTGAATGATCTTGGCGCCGTGCATGACTGCCTGCGCGAGCTTGCCCATCGCGATCTTGCCCTGCGGGACGAGGACAGCGCAGCCCATACCTGCCTTCGCGGCGTACGCGGCAGCGGACGCGGACGTGTTGCCCGTCGACGCGCACAGCACCGCTTCCTGGCCGCGCGCAAGGGAATCCGTCACGGCCATGGTCATGCCGCGGTCCTTGAACGAGCCCGTCGGGTTCAAGCCCTCGACCTTGAGATGGACTTCGCAGCCCGTCATCTCGGACAGACGCTCGGCGTGGATCAGCGGCGTGCCGCCCTCGAGCAGCGTGACGGTCTTCCAGTCCGGTCCGATCGCCAGACGATCGCGGTACGCCTCGATCAGTCCCGGCCACGGCGTATGCACGGTCATTCGGTGCCTTCCAATCTCAGAACACTGACTACAGAGGTGACGACGTCGAGCTTGTCCAACGCCGAGACGGTTTCGGACAGAGCGGAATCGGCGGCGAGATGGGTGACGACGACGAGCCTCGCCCCGTCACCCGAACCGGCCTGGCGAACGGTGGAGATGCTGACGTCGCGAGTGGCGAACTCCGCCGCCACGGTCGCGAGGACCCCTGGCTTGTCCGCCACCTGCATGCTGACGTAGTACCGCGTGGGGATGTCGCCCATGGGAGCTACCTTCAGCTTCGCGTACTTCGACTCCAGCGGGCCTCGGCCGCCGTAGAACTTGTTGCGGGCAGCCATGACGAGGTCACCCAGAACTGCCGACGCGGTCGGGGCTCCGCCGGCACCCTGCCCGTAGAACATCAGGCGTCCAGCGGCTTCCGCCTCGACGACGATGGCGTTGAAGGCCCCGTTGACGGTGGCAAGCGGGTGGTCACGCGGAACGAGCGCCGGGTAGACACGCGCCGAGATGCGTTCTTTGCCCTTGGGCGTCGTGATGCGCTCGCAGATCGCCAGCAACTTGATGGTGCAGTCGAGCGAGCGAGCCGTCTCCAGGTCCGCCGAGGTGATCTTCGAGATTCCCTCGCGGTAGACATCCCCCGCGGTCACGCGGGTGTGGAAGGCAATGGACGCCAGAATCGCAGCCTTCGACGCCGCGTCGTATCCCTCGACGTCGGCCGTGGGATCGGCTTCGGCGTAGCCCAACCGTCCGGCCTCGGCCAGGGTTTCGGCGTAGTCCGCGCCGGTCTCGTCCATGGCGGACAGGATGAAGTTGGTGGTGCCGTTGACGATTCCGGCGACCTTGTTGACGCGGTCACCTGCAAGCGACTGCATCAACGGACGTACGACGGGAATGGCACCGGCGACCGCGGCCTCGAAATACAGGTCTGCGCGTGACTTCTCGGCAGCGTCGGCAAGCTCGCCGGTGTACTCCGCGAGAAGAGCCTTGTTGGCCGTGACGACCGACTTGCCCTTCTCCAGAGCCGACAGGATCAGTTTGCGCGGGATGTCGATACCACCGAGCACCTCGACGACCAGGTCCACATCGTCGCGGGCGACGAGGGACTCGGGATCGTCGGTGAGCAACGCGGTGTCGACTCCGCGATCTCCATCGACTCGCCGGACCGCGATGCCGCGAATCTCGAGAGGTGCACCGACACGTGCGGCGAGGTCCTCGGCGTTCTCGGTCAGAATTCGGACGACTTCACTTCCGACGTTCCCGAGGCCGAGAACGGCTACTCCCAACGGCTTCGTTGTCATGGCTGCACCTCCAAGCTGAGCAGGTCTTCGAGTGTCTCTCGGCGCAGGACGAGCCGAGACTTTCCGTCTTTCACCGCGACGACGGCGGGTCGCGTCAGCAAGTTGTACCGGCTGGACATCGAGTAGCAGTACGCGCCGGTCGCGGCGACGGCAAGCAGATCACCGGGGCCGACATCGCTCGGCATCCAGGTGTTCTTGATCACCACATCACCGCTCTCACAATGCTTTCCGACGACGCGAGCGAGCACTGCATCGGCGTCGGAGTCACGCGAGACGAGCCTGCAGTCGTACTCCGCCTGATACAGGGAGGTGCGAATGTTGTCGCTCATTCCGCCGTCGACGCTCACGTAGCGTCGACGAGTCTGCGCGTCGACGGTGACGTCCTTGATGGTCCCGACCTCGTACAGCGTCACCGTTCCCGGGCCTGCGATGGCACGGCCGGGCTCAACGTCGATGTTGGGCACAGGAAGACCCACCAGAGCGGATTCCGTGGCGACGATCGACTTCAGCTTCGCGGCGAGTTGATCGACCGGCGGCGGATCGTCGCTCGGCACGTAGGAAATTCCCATTCCTCCGCCGAGATCGACCGTCGAGATCTGGGACGTCTTCTCGACGCCGAACTCCGCCACCACGTCTCGCAGCAGGCCCAGCAACTTGTGCGCGGCCAGCTCGAAGCCGTCGACCTCGAAGATCTGCGAACCGATGTGGCTGTGCAATCCGACGAGGCGGAGGTTGTCGGTCGCGAACACGCGCTTGATCGCTTCGAGTGCCGAACCGTCGGCGAGGGAGAAGCCGAACTTCTGGTCCTCGTGCGCCGTCGCGATGAACTCGTGGGTATGAGCTTCCACGCCGACGGTCACGCGAACCAGAACGTCCTGGACCTTCTTCTCGTCCGCGGCGACTGCGTCGAGGCGGTCGATCTCGATCATGGAATCGAGCACGACGTGCTCCACGCCCGCTCGAACACCGGCCGTCAACTCCGCGACGGATTTGTTGTTGCCGTGCATCGCAATTCGCTCAGCGGGGAAGCCCGCCGCGAGTGCAATCCCCAGTTCACCGCCGGAGCAGATGTCGAGGGACAATCCTTCGTCCGCCACCCACCGTGCGATCTCGCCGCACAGAAATGCCTTCGAGGCGTAGTGAACCCGTGCGGGATCACCGAACGCTTCCGCCATTTCCCTTGCGCGGGAACGGAAATCGTCCTCGTCGATGACGAACAGCGGAGTCCCGTACTGCTCGGCCAACTCGGTGACCGGCACACCCGCAAGCGTGACCACACCGTCGTCGCCGCGAGCAGCGTTGCGCGGGTAGACGTGCTCGGGAAGAGCAGTCATGTCGGAAGCGACCTTCGGGCGTTCGGCGAGCCCGTCCTGGGAGCGTACGTCCGCGTGCTTCGGACCCGCCGGATGCGCGCTCACATCCGCTCCGGTGCGCTGACACCGAGCAGGCGCAGGCCGTTGGCCAGTACCTGACGGGTTGCGTTGCCCAATGCCAATCGAGCAGTGTTCACGGGGCCTGGCTCCTCGTCTCCTTGTGGCAGTACTCGGCATGCGCCGTAGAACCGGTGGTACGCGCCGGCCAATTCTTCCAGGTACCGCGCGATGCGGTGAGGCTCACGGAGGTCGGCAGCGCTGGCGACGACCCGCGGATACTCGCCGATGGTCCTGATCAATTCGCCCTCCTGATCCTGCGTGAGCAGGCTCAGGTCCGGATCGTCCCCACTGATACCCAGTTCGGCGGCGTTGCGCGCCAACGACGCGAGCCTCGCGTGCGCGTACTGCACGTAGTAGACCGGATTCTCGTTGCTCGCGCTCGCCCACAGTTCGAGATCGATGTCGATGCTCGAGTCCACCGACGAGCGGACCATCACGTAGCGGGCCGCATCCACACCGATGGCCTCGACCAGGTCGTCGAGGGTGATGACCGTGCCCGCACGCTTGCTCATCTTCACCGCGACACCGTCGCGGACCAGGTTGACCATCTGGCCGATCAGAACCTCGACCGTGTTCGGGTCGTCTCCGAACGCTGCCGCGGCGGCCTTGAGGCGGCCGATGTACCCGTGGTGGTCCGCGCCGAGCATGTAGATGCACAGGTCGAAACCACGTTGCCGCTTGTTCTGGAAGTACGCGATGTCCCCGGCGATGTAGGCGGCGTTGCCGTCGCTCTTGATGACGACGCGATCCTTGTCGTCGCCGTAATCGGTACTACGCAGCCACCACGCACCGTCGTACTCGAAAAGACTTCCCGAGTTCTTCAGGAATTCGACGCTCTTCTCCACTGCACCGGATTCGAACAGCGAGTTCTCGTGGAAGTACACGTCGAAGTCGACACCGAACTCGTGCAGGTTGTTCTTGATCTGGTCGAACATCAACTCGACACCGATCGACCGGAACGTCTCGGCCTGCGGAACATCGGCCATGGCCAGAACCTCGGGGCTCTTGGCGAGCACCTGCTGCGCGATCTCGTGGATGTAAGCGCCTGCGTAACCGTTCTCCGGAGCAGGCTCACCCTTCGCCGCAGCGATCAGGGAGTTGGTGAACCGGTCGATCTGAGCACCGTGATCGTTGAAGTAGTACTCGCGTACCACCTCCGCGCCCTGAGCCGACAGAATGCGGCCGAGTGCGTCGCCGACCGCAGCCCACCGCGTTCCACCCAGGTGGATGGGACCCGTCGGATTGGCCGAGACGAACTCGAGGTTGATCTTGGTACCTGCCAGCGTCGACGAGGTGCCGTACGCGGCACCCGCGTCGAGCGCCTGCGCGACGATCGCGCCCTGGGCGTCGGCGTCGAGACGGATGTTCAGGAAGCCGGGACCTGCCACCTCTGCACTGGCTATCGATGCGTCGGCGCTCAAGGCCTCGGCGAGCCACCCGGCGAACTCACGAGGGTTCGCGCCTGCCTTCTTCGCGACCTGAAGGGCGACGTTGGTGGCGTAGTCGCCGTGTTCGGGGTTGCGTGGGCGCTCGACCGTCACCTTGTCAGGCAGGACGGATACGTCGAGGCCACGGTCGGCGAGTACCGCACTTGCGGTCGCGCGTAGTAGTTCGGCAAGGTCGGCGGGAGTCACAGGTGTCTATCCTATTGTCTGAGGTGCCCGAGGTTCGAGGCGCCCGTGGTCTGAGGCGGGGACTGTCGGCAACCACTGGCCCGAGGCAACGCGAGCCCGTACTGGCGGCACCTCAAAGCAAGCACTCAGACTAGGACCGTACAGTAAGGGCGCTCTGCGATCACAAGTAGTTTTTGCGCGCCCAACTGCACCTCCGACAACCGAAAGAGCGACGACAGCGATGCCCACGGGTTCCAACAACGGCGGTCCGGACAAGAAGTCTGCAGCCAAAGCCAACAAGGCCATCAAGGCTGCGAAGAAAAGCAGCGGCGTCCCCGCGACCAGAAAATCGGGCGCGCCGAAGAACCGCCAGGTCCCATGGCTGACCGTTGGAGCCGTCGTCGTCGTGGTCGGCCTCATCGCGGCTCTCGCCATCAACCTCTTCCCGAAGTACCAGGACCGCGCCGAGGCGCAGCGCTGGGAGCCCAGCGAAAGCAACCAGGACCCCTCGTCGGAAATCGCCGACGTGGTGGTTCAGCCGTACGAGGCTGCCCTGCACGTGTCCGCCACCCAGCGCGTCGCCTACGACCAGACGCCTCCGTTCGGCGGACCCCACGACGCGACGTGGGCCACCTGCACCGGCGTCGTGTACCCGGAAGCGATCCGCACCGAGAACGCAGTCCACTCCCTCGAACACGGTGCCGTGTGGATCACCTACAACCCCGACGCACTGTCCGAGGACCAGATCCAGGTTCTCGCCGACAAGGTCGACGGTGAGACGTACATGCTGATGTCGCCGTACCCCGGTCAGGAATCTCCCGTCTCGCTGCAGTCCTGGGGACACCAGCTCAAGGTGGACAGCGTCGACGACGAGCGCGTGGACCAGTTCATCTCGGCGCTCCGCCTCAACCGGTACCAGTACCCCGAGGTCGGCGCGAGCTGCTCGACGGTGCCCGGTGGCGGATTCGATCCCGACAACCCACCGCCGTTCGACGCCTCGGCACCCGGCCCCGACGCCGTCCCGATGGACGGCGCAGGCATCACACCCGACGCCAGCGAGACGGGCGCGACCGGCGGCCTGCCGTCGGACCTGCAGCTTCCGAGTGACCTCCAGATCCCGACCGAAGCACCGGCAGCTCCGGCACCTGCTTCCTGATGACTGCTCCCACGAAGCCGAGGGTCAGCAGGCCACAGTTGGTCGCCCTGTTGGCCCTCGGCGTCGTCGCCGCAGTCGCAATCGGGTTCGCTCTGGGTTTCTTGGCACGAACGAACTTCCTCGGCGGAAACGACAACGTTCCTGCATCCGATTCGGTGGACGTCGGCTTCGCGCAGGACATGTCGGTTCACCACAATCAAGCCATCGACATGTCGTCGATCGCGCTGACCAACGCCTCCGACCCACTCGTCCGTAACCTCGCGTTCGACATGCTCACTTCGCAGCAGAACCAGGTCGGCCAGATGCAGGGCTGGCTCGCCATCTGGGACCGCTCCCCCGTCGGGACCGACGGCTACATGGGCTGGATGTCCGGCGACGAGCACGGCCACTCGATGGCCGGAATGTCCGCCGGCTCCGACGGATCCGAGTCGACGGGCCCCGTCGCGGCAATGCCGGGAATGGCGACCAGCGACGAACTCGCCGCCCTCCGCCAGGCAACCGGACCGGCTGTCGACGTCATGTTCCTGCAACTGATGCTGCGTCACCACCAGGGTGGACTCTCGATGATGGAGTACGCGGCGGATCACGCCGAGACTCCGGCGCTCGTCCGTCTCGCTCAGTCGATGATCTCGACTCAGGAAAGCGAATCCACCCTGATGACACAGATGCTCGCCGAGAAGGGCGCTCAGCCCCTCGGTACTAACTGACGGTCGGCGAGTACGTCCAGTCCGCTACCTCGGGCATGTCCTCCATGTGCTCGACGACGTAGGTCGCATGCCGCTCGAGTTGGGCGTTGCAGTAGGACACCAGCTCTCCGCCGCGCTCCGGTACCCGCCTCGATCGACGCAGGGCCTCGAGCACGAGGTGGTAGCGGCTCATTCTGTTGAGCACCACCATGTCGAACGGCGTTGTGGTCGTGCCCTGTTCGTTGAAGCCGCGCACGTGGAACCGATCGACCTTCGGCCGGCCGTGCAGTAGTTCGTGGACCGCGCGGGGATAGCCGTGGAACGCGAACACCACGTCGGTGTCCGCGGTGAAGAGATCGACGAACTTCTCGTGCGTGAACCCGTGCGGGTGGTCCCCCGGCGTCACCAGCGCCATCAGATCCACGACGTTGACGACGCGGATCCGCAAGTAGGGAACCCACTCGGCGAGGATCTGTGCGGCGGCGAGGATTTCCTGGGTCGGTACGTCACCCGCTGCGGCGAGCACCACGTCGGGTTCGCTGGGGCTCCCGGCGGACTCGGTTTCCGTTCCCGCCCAGTGCCACACCGACGCGCCCGCGGCACAGTGCTCGGCCGCCTGTTGGAGCGTCAAATACTGCAGGTGAGGTTGCTTGTCCACGACGATCAGGTTCACGTGGTCCCTGCTGCGGAAGCAGTGATCGGCGATCGACAGCAGGGTGTTGGAGTCCGGTGGTAGCCAGATTCGCACGACCTCGGGCGAGAGCGGAATCGCGGCGTCGATCATGCCTGGTCCTTGATGGCTGAACCCGTTGTGGTCGTTGCGCCAACACGTACTGGTCAGCAGCACGTTCAGCGACGCCACCGGTTCTCGCCACGGCAGATCGGCGGCGTGCTGCAGCCACTTGACGTGCTGGATCATCATGGACACGCTCACCATCGCGAATGCCTCGTAGCTCGCGAACAGTCCGTGGCCTCCCGCCAGCAGATAGCCTTCGAGCCACCCTTCGCACAGGTGCTCGCTGAGTACCTCCATCACACGTCCGTCGGGTGAGAGGTGGTCGTCCCAGTCCTCCGTCGGGAGTTGCCAGCAGCGGTCGGTCTGCTCGAAGACCGCAGCCAAGCGGTTGCTCGAGGTTTCGTCCGGTGAGAACAACCGGAAGTTTCCTCCACCGTCGTCCGTGGTGTTCCCCGCGTAGATGTCGCGCATCAATTCACCGAGCACCCTCGTCGTCTCGTGGAAACCTGCGCCGGGCGACTCGACCGAGATCTCGTAGTTCTCGAGTGGCGGGATACGTAGTGGTTGCAGCAGACGGCCGCCGTTGGCGTACGGCGTCGACCCCATACGTTTGTCCCCCGCCGGAGCCAGCGCTGCGATCTGCGGGGCCAGGGCTCCGTCGCCGTCGAACAGTTCGTGCGGACGGTAGGACTGCAGCCAGGTCTCCAACTGCGCCAGGTGCTCCGGGTTGGTCCTGACACCGGACAGGGGCACCTGGTGCGCCCGGAAAGTGCCCTCGACGAGGACACCGTCGACGGTGTGAGGGCCCGTCCAGCCCTTGGGTGTGCGCAGGATGATCGCGGGCCATCGGGCACCGGTCTCGGGCTCCCCGGTTCGAGCGGCGCTTTGGATCGCTCGGATTCTCCGATGCGACTCACGAAGCACGCGGAGCAGTTCCGGGAACACCACACGTGGATCGTCACCGGCCACCACGACGGGTTCCCATCCTTGCCCGTGCAGAAAGTCGACGATGTCCTCGTCGCGACTCCGGCCGAACACCGTCGGCCCCGCGATTTTCGCGCCGTTCACGTTGACGATCGGCAGCACAGCACCGTCGCGTCGTGCGTTCAGGAAAGCCGGGAGCTTCCAGGAGCCCGCGAGCGGACCCGTCTCCGCCTCTCCGTCACCGATGACGCACGCAACCGTCAACTGTGGTCGGTCGAATGCTGCTCCGCCCGCATGAACGAGTGCATAGCCGAGTTCGCCGCCCTCGTGGATGCTGCCCGGTGTCTGCACGCTGACGTGACTCGGTATGCCGCCGGGAGCGGAGAACTGACGGCACAAGCGTCGTATTCCGTCCGCGTCGCGGGACACGTGCGGGTAGATCTCGGTGTACGTCCCTTCGAGATAGGTCGACGCCACGAGCGCCGGGCCGCCGTGTCCCGGTCCTGTCACGTAGAGCCAGTCGGTGTCGGTCTCTGTGATGTGACGGTTGAGCAGGGTGTAGATCATCGACAGGCACGGGCTTGTCCCCCAGTGCCCGAGCAAGCGCGGTTTGATGTGCGACGCATCGAGCGGATCACGCAGAAGCGTGTTGTCCTTCAGGTATATCTGCGCGACGGTCAGATAGTTCGCTGCCGACCACCACGCCAGGTCGAGATCGAGAGCGTCGTCCGAATACTCGCAGTCGGTCATGCCCTCGACTGTCCTCTTGTTGCGTTAACACCAGGTGCGATTTCAGGTGACGGTTGCAATGCGCTAGTCTTGGAGCCGCCCAACAGGCACGCCGAATACGCAGGTTTTCTTCGTCTCGGCGCGCCCCCGTAGCTCAGGGGATAGAGCGTTCGCCTCCGGAGCGAAAGGCCGCAGGTTCGAATCCTGCCGGGGGCACACATTTTTTCCGCGCGATGCAACAATTGCGCACATGTCCTCCGCCGAACTCGACGACGTTGCAGCCGAGCTGTATTCCGTCGATCCGGCCGAGTTCGTCGCCGCTCGCACATCCGCTGCCGCAGCCGCCAAGGACTCGGGGAATCGAAAACTAGCGGCCGCGATCATCAAGCTCCGTAAGCCGACGACCGTCGGATGGATGGTCAACCTCCTCGTCCGTGAAGAACCCGAGGACGTGGCAGATCTGTTCGACCTCGGCGACAGGCTTCGCGACGCCCAGCGCCGATCGGCCGCCGGGGACCTCCGAGAACTGTCGGCGGACCGTCAGAAATCGATCCGCGCCCTCTCCGCCCGTGCCGTCGAGATCGCCGCCGATCGCGGACGGACCACCACGGAGGACGCGGCCCGCGAAGTCGGTCAGACCCTCGGTGCCGCACTCGCGGATCCCGATGTCGCCGAGCGCGTACGCGCGGGACGAGTGGTGACGGCCGAGTCCTACAGCGGCTTCGGCCCGGCCGTGCTGTCGTTGGCGCCGGAACCGGCCACATCCACCGACACTGCCGAATCCGAGCAGCCGGACGAGGCGACGCACGAGGAGGACACAGAGGCGGCCGCCAGGGCCGCGGAGGTGCGAGCGGAGGCTCGGAAGCGATTCGACGAGGCTAAGGAACGGCTCGAGGAGGCTCGGGAGGACGAGGAGGCAGCCGAGAACGCCGCCGCGGCCGCCGACGCCGCGGCCGAGGCTGCGTCGACCCGATTGACCGAGATCAAACAGCGGTTGACTCAGCTGCGCTCCGAGTTGCACGACGCCGAAGAGCACGAAGCCGACGCCAGAAAGGACGAGAAATCGACCGAGCGCGAATCCCGCCGTCTACGAAGGATTCTCACCGATGCACAGGCGCGGACGGCGGAGCATCGGGCAGCTCTGGACGAACTCGACCGTCAGGATTCCTGAGCACGAGGTACCGGTCCAACTCTGCAGCACCGCTGAGCATCGCGCGCCCGCGAGCATGAATCCGGTCGCGCCAGTCGTCCATCAGATCCACAAGCGGTTCCACCCCGCCCGCGCTTCGAACGTGAGCAATCAGCGGCGCAATCCGGCTCAGCGCAAACCCTCCTCGCCGCAGCTGCCTGATCAGCTGCGCGTCGCGTACCGCGGACTCGGCGTAGACCCGATACCCCGTCTTCCTGTCACGGTCGGGTCGCACCAAACCGGCGCGCTCCCACTTGCGCAAGGTCGCGGGCTCGACACCCAGCTTGTGAGCAAGCGGGCCGATGAACAACCCGGCGCCCGACGAGGCCACAGGCTGCACTCCCCCTCGAGTCGTTCCTGCAGGCTGCACTCCCCCTCGAGTCGTTCCTGCAGGCTGCACTCCCCCTCGAGTCGTTCCTGCAGGCTGCACTCCTGCCAGAGCATGTTCGACCGAGCGCAGGGTTGCACGTTCTTCGCGCAGCTGTGCGTGTGCGTCGTCGATCGTCTGAAGCGCGGCGTCGACATCACCGGAGTTCACAGCGCACATGATTGCCGTCGACATCGCGTGACCGTGCCCCGCGGTGAGAGCTCGGAACGTCCTCGAGGCTTGCGCGTGCATCGGCGTGTACGTCCGGTAACCGTGCTCGGTTCTCGTGGCCGCGGGAAGTATTCCGGCATCCTCGTAATTTCGCACAGCCTGCGTCGACACCCCGTGTTCGCGAGCCAGGTCGACGGGACGCAATCGAGACTTTTCGGCAGCCGAAATGGCAGTATCCTTCCAAAGCTTCAACCGTTGGTTCAACGATAGCGTTCACTGTATGCCTGCTTCGATCGATCACGCCGTCCACCCAGTCGGATCGTCGTCCCTCGTCCGCCTGCTGGGTACCCGGCCGCGCCTGCTCGCCGTGGGAGAGCCGACCCACGGCGCTCATGGACTCCTGGAACTGCGGAACGACCTTTTCCGCGAACTCGTCGAGAAGGAGAAGTACCGCACCATCTCCATCGAAAGCGACTGCCTGATGGGTCGGTTGGTCGACGACTACGTCGTGAGCGGCGTCGGCACACTCGATCACGTTCTGGCACAAGGTTTCAGCCACGAGTGGGGCACGTTGGACGGGAATCGGCAGCTCGTGCAGTGGATGCGAGAGCACAACCGTCGGCGCCCGGTATCCGAGGCCGTTCGATTCGCTGGTTTCGATGCACCGCTGGAGATGGCGTCGGCAGCCAGCCCACGGCACGCGCTCACCGAACTCCATGCCTACCTCGCCCGTTGGGTGGAGTCGGATCTGATCCCCGTCACCGGTGAGACTCTGGATCGGTTGCTCGGTCCGGACGAGCGATGGACCGATCCCGACGCGATGCACTCCCCGTCCCGCTCCTTCGGACGCAGTGCACAAGCCATCGAATTGCAGCTCGTCGCAGACGATCTGGCGAGCCTGCTCGATATGCAGGCGCCACGTCTCCGCGCGGTGACGACCCACGAGTCCTGGTTCGATGCGCACCTGTGTGCTCGGACCGCCGCCGGGTTGCTGCGCTACCACTACTGGATGGCGGACGCCTCCGCGGCACGCATCACGAGGTTGTGCAGCCTACGAGACTCCATGATGGCGGAGAACCTCCTGGCACTCGCCGAGCGGGGACCGACGCTGGTATCGGCGCACAACAGCCATCTCCAACGCTGGAAGAGCAGCATGCAGATGTGGCAGGGGCGGATCGAATGGTGGAGTGCGGGCGCACTCGTCGACGCCCGACTCGGGGCCGATTTCGCGTTCCTGCCGACCGCAGTCGGCACGATCGAACGCCACGACGTCGGCCCACCGTTGCCGAACACGGTGGAGGGCCACCTGTTCTCGTTGCGTGCCGGGCAAAGCCTCGTCGACACTCGCGTGCTGGCCGAAGCGCTGGCAACGGAGTGCCCCGATGCCCGCGTGTCACCGTGGTTCGGTTACGCGCCGCTCGACCCCGATCACCTCGTCGACAACGACGGCTTGCTTTTCGTCGACGATGCCGATCACTCCGCCGAGGACGGTCCAGCGGGTTCGCCCGCTTGATCGTCGGGAACGACGATCGTCGTGATGGCGGTGATGTCGCCGGCGGGGATGGCGAAATGTTCGACCGTGGACAGTGTCGTGTTGTCGTCCAGTTCGATTCGGTACCGTGCGACGACGAAGGACTCCCACTCCTCGATGTCCACGTCACGGACCGCGGTGACGCGACGGTACCGCGACGACTGTTCCAGGTCGTCCCGAATGTGTTGCCCGCTCTCCCCGGTGACGTCGCCGTTCTCGACGCGTCGGCATCCCTCCGCGAGGCGCAATTTGGTGGCGTCGTGACTCGTCAAGGCCTTGATGTATTCGCGTGCCATCGCGACGCGTCCGGTGTCTGCTTGCCTCGTCGCATGCCGGGCGATGCTCGCCAGCAAGGGCTCTGCGAGTTCGGTACGGCAGATCAGCAGATCCGGGAGGTAGGGATGAGACTGGTTGTACAGCAACGGCGTTCCGTCGATGCGTGAGCAGTGCAGGCCTGCCGCGAGGGCAACGCCCACTGGCGCAGCCGAATCCCATTCCCACTGACCGCCCGAGTGCACGTAGGCGTCGGCGTCCCCGCGGACGACGGCCATCGCCTTCGCCCCGGCCGATCCCATCGTGACGACATCTCCACCGACGTCGTCGGCGACCGCTTCGATGTAGTACGGCGGACGACTGTCGCTCACGACGAGGGTAGGCCTGCCGTTCGACGGCGCCCGTTGCCCCGTCTTCGTGGTCGAGTAGACGGCTCCGAGAGCAGGTTGAGCAACCGCGGACGCGGTCATCCCCTTCCCGGCCTCCCAGAGTCCGACGTGGACCGCCCAGTCCTCACGCCCCTGGATTCCGTACTCGCGCGACCCGTCCAGTGGATCGATGATCCAGACGCGCTGTGCGTCGAGCCGGGCCGGATCGTCGGCGGACTCCTCGGACAGCACGGCATCGCCCGGCCGATCGGCTCTCAATCTGGCGAGGATGAGACCGTTCGCCTCGGCGTCTCCGAGACGGCCGAGCTCGCGCCCTTCCGTTCTTCCGTTCTCGCGCGTACGAATGTCGAGCAGCACTCTGCCCGCGGCCTGCGCAACGTCGGCTGCGAACCGTGCGTCGTCTTCGGGTGTAAAGGATGCACTCACAGGTTCACAATTCCACGATTGCGCTCGATCGTGTGGCGGAGGTGTGCGCGGCGGCCGCCTAGAGTGTCCACCATGGCTCCGACACGCTGGCAGACCGAGAACGACGAGGCACAGTCCAGGAAATACGTCGACAGGTTCGCTCGGCTCGAGGCTCGGGGCGTCGACGTGCACGGTGAGGCACGGATGGTCGACGCGCTCCTCACGCCGGGCAGTTCGGTCCTCGACGCGGGTTGTGGCACAGCGCGTCTCGGCGCGGAGCTCGCCCGTCGAGGACATCGGGTGACCGCAGTGGACCTCGACCCCGTGTTCGTCGACGCAGCCCGCCTGAACCCGGACATCACCGTTCACCAGGCCGACCTGACCCAGCTGGACCTCGGTGAGACGTTCGACGCCGTCGTCGCGGCCGGGAACGTGATGGTGTTCGTGGAGCCCGGAACCGAGCGCAGTGCGGTGGAGCGCATCGCGGCGCATCTGACGCCGGGCGGCGTGTTCGTCGCGGGCTTCGCCACCGACCGGGAGTACACCGTGGGACAGTTCGACGACGATCTCGCCGCGTCCGGCCTGATCGTCGAACATCGTTTCGGCACTTGGGATCTGCGACCCTGGCGATCGGACTCCGACTGGGCGGTCACCGTGGCGCGGGCGGCTCGGCTCCTGGCCTGAAGCTTCCGGCTCGAAGCTGGTCGGGTAGTGCATCGAACCAGTCGAGTGTCGCCTGCTCGTACCTGATTCCGAAATCCAATGTGGCCAGATCGAACACACTCGCGCCGCCCGACGCGGCGCGCTGCTCCCGGTAGCGAGCCAGGGTGTCCGCGTGCCGACGCCGGTGGTCGGCCAGTATCCCCGCCACCCGCCCCGGGGCGAGATGCTCGCCGAACGCCAGAGTCAGCAACAGCGGGTGTCGAATGTTCTCCTCACCGGGAGCCCGGTCGATCCACCGGGCGAACTCCGCCCGCCCGTCATCGGTGATGGTGAACGGTTTCTGAGCCCTGGCTCCCACCGCGCCTTCCTCGATCAGGCCCCTCGTGGTCAGCGCCGCAAGTTCCCGATACACCTGACTCCGCGTGACGGTCCAGAAGCCGCCGATGCAGGCAACGGCAGTGGCATGAAGGTCCCAGCCGGTCATGGAGCCGCGATGCAGGAACCCGAGCAGTGACGCCGCGGTCGCGTTCAACGGTGTTGTTTCGGGCACATCGTCATGCTCCCACACCTTGACATTCCACAGTGGTAGGTCGATGCTGGACACACCCCGACAGTCCACAATGGAACGTCAGTCCGGAGTTGGAGTGCAGATGCCGTACCAACCGAATGTCCGTGAAACGAACTCGAACACCCGCCTGTCCGACGCGCACCGCGACGCCGCCGTCGACCTCCTGACCAGCCATGTGGCGTCCGGCCGCCTGACGATCGAGGACTTCGACGGACGCGCCGCCCAGGCCTACGCCGCCGTCACGCGCGCCGACCTCGACGACGTGTTCCGCGACCTCCCCGCACCTGTCGCCTCGACACCGGTGGCCTCGACACTCATCGAGCCGCAGTCCCCGCAACGTCCACCGATGAGCCGCGAACTGCTGACGTGGGCGAGCGTCGGAGTCCTGTGCCTGACCATCTGGGCCGTCACCTCGGTCGCCACCGGGAACTTCCTCTACCCCTGGCCGGTGTGGGTCATCGGCCCATGGGGAGCGATGCTGGCACTGCACCGGGTCACCGGAATGCCGATGGGTTGCACCAGTCGCTGACACCACGTCACGAACCGGGAATCACGACGACCTTGCCCGGCAGGTTCCCCGCTGCGGCGCGGGCGTGCACCGTCGCGAGCTCACGGAGCGCAACTCGGTCGGCCACGTCGACGACGAGCTCGCCTCGGTCGACACGCGTCGAGAGTTCGGACAGTTGCGCGGCGTCGCTGCGGAGGTACATGTCGATGCCGCGAACACCGCGCGCCTCGTCACTCGGCGCGGGCATCCAGACCGTGGTGTTGACGACCACGCCGCCGTCCGCGACTCGGGTTGCCAAGGCGCCGAACAGGTCCGGCGTGATGGGCGCGAAGTTCACCAGAACGTCGACGGGCGTCGTCAGCGCGACCACGACGTCGACCGCCGAATGGTCGACGACCTCGTCGGCACCGAGCTTCCTCAGACGCTCTGTCTCCGACGCACGCCCCGTCGCGACGACGTACGCGCCTGCCGCGTGGGCCAACTGCACGGCGAACCCACCGACGGCCCCGCTCGCGCCGTTCACCAGGATGCGTTGTCCGCGCTTCAGCTCGGCGTGATCGAACAACGCCTGCCACGCGGTCAGTCCGACCACGCCGAGCACTGCCGAATCAGCGAGCGGAATCGACGTCGGAGCCGGTGCGAGCGCGTCGGCGTCGACGACCACGAATTCTGCTGACGCACCGTCCGTGACGAACGGAAGGAATCCGATCACCCGGTCCCCGACCTTTCGGTTGTCGACTCCGTCGCCCAGCGCGTCGACGGTTCCCGCGACATCGACACCCGGGATGTGCGGCAGGGTCAGTGGCATCGGCTCCTGCATGTTGCCCGCCCGGATGTTTCCGTCGACGCCGTTGAAGGTGGTTCCTGCAACGCGAACGCGAACCTGACCGGCTGCGGGAACGGGAGTCTCGACGTCCTCGTACCGCAGAACATCGGCGTCGCCGTACTGGTGGAAGCGAATGGCCTTCATGGTGTTGCCTCTCGTCGAACCCGAAGTGCTTCGATTTCGAAGCACACCGCAAAGCTAGCACTGTTGCGAATTCGAAGCAAGTCTTTCGAATACGAAGCAGTTGTAGAGTGGCCTCATGTCGGAACAACCGCCCGCCCTCGACTCCGTTCAACTCGGCGCGTACTTCTCGCTCATGGAGGTCGCCGGCCTGCTGCGTCACGCGGTGGAGCAGCAATTGAGGGAGGACGGAGACCTCAGCTACGTGCAATTCCAGTTGCTCGCCCGCCTGGCCCTCGACTCGCCATCGGGCAGCGAACGCATGACCGACCTCGCCGACGGCGTCGTCTACAGCCGTAGCGGACTGACCTACCAGGCTGGACTGCTCGAAAAAGCGGGTCTCGTGTCCCGCGGACCGTCGCCCGACGACGAACGCAGCGTCACCGTCACGGTCACCGACTCCGGACGGGCGTTGATCGCCAAGGTGATTCCCGGCCACGTCGAGATCGTTCAGCAGCAACTGTTCTCGTCGCTGTCGCCGTCGGACACCCGGGCTCTCGGCGAACTCCTGTCGCCGGTCCGCGATCACATGCGCACAGCACCCCCACGCTCGGCGGCAGCCCGCCGGAAGCGCTGAGCAGAACCAGCGCGGAACACGTCGGCCGGCGGACGGCGCAGGGTGAGAAAAGCGGAACCGCCAGGCATGTCGCCTGGCGGTTCCTTCGAGCGAGCGACGGGATTCGAACCCGTGTAAACGGCTTTGCAGGCCGGTGCCTAGCCACTCAGCCACACCCGCATCGAGGACAAGAGTGCCCCAGTGAACCCGATGTGACCATGGTTCTGCTCAGCGTGATTTCAAAGACACGGCAGACGACGGCGCCCAGGCCGGATGCCATGGGAGGATGGACGGCATGTCTGCTTCGTCGCCGCTTCCACTCGATCCCATTGCAGAGGCCCACCGTCAGTGGACCAAGCATGGATGGGGCGACGTCGCCGACGGGATGGCCGCGGTCACGTCGCTGATGCGCGCGCAGCAGATCATGCTCGCGCGGGTCGAGGAAGTGCTGAAGCCGACTGGTTTGACGTTCTCGCGCTACGAGTTGTTGACGTTGCTGACCTTCACCAAGACCGGTGCGATCCCGATGGCAAAAGCAAGTGCGCGCCTGCAGGTCCACCCGACGAGTGTCACCAATGCGGTGGATCGGCTGGAGACCGCCGGGTACGTGCGCCGGACGCCGCATCCGAGCGACCGACGCACCACCCTCGTCGAAATCACCGACAGCGGCCGCGAACTGGCGGTCGATGCCACCGAGAAGCTCAATGCGCAAGTGTTCGGCAAGCCCGGTCTGGCGAAGGACCGGTTGACGTCGCTGGTGCGAATCCTGGCCGAACTGAGGCGCACCGCTGGCGATTTCGAGGACGACGGGGCCACTGCGGCCTGGTGAATCGCGCTCGCTCACCCGTTTCATGATCAAATGGTCACCGGGTGTGGCGGGGGCCGCTCCCAGGTTGGAGCAAAGCAGTGTTGGTTGTGGGTGTAGGCGCGGGCGCACACGGTGCGCGCGCGATCCTGACGTATCTCGACAGTCCTCATCGCGCGCCGGTGGCGTCGCGTACCGTGCGTCGCCGACGAGGTCAGTCGTTGGTGTCCACGATCTCCGACGGGGTGTCCGCCCTGCATGCCATCGCCGCCAAACTGTCTCTACCGGTGCAGTACTCGGCCATCGCGTACCGGCTGGCCGAGGAAGCCGACGCCATCAGCGCTCACCGTGATCCGCGCTACGCCCAACTCGTGCACGAAACCGCGGCGCAGCTGCGTTACCTTCGGTTCACCGGAACCGTTCCCGCGCACGGATCGACGGTGCTGTGCGATCTGGGGAGCACCGGTATGACGGTGTCCGTGCTGGATCTGGCCGCGGGCAGAACCGTCGCCGCCCGTCGAACAGAGACGTTCTGCGGTGACGACCTGGACCACCTCGTTCGCCGACATCTCGCCGACCATGGAGTCCGGACGGACATCGACTCGTCCCGCGCACTCAAGGAGCGGCTCAGTGACGGCGGAGTGGTGAGCGCACACGATCCCGACGGCGCTGGCCACCACGTGCTGACGCGCCGCGACTTCGACGACATCATCGCCGGTCCGGTGCGCTACGCGACGATGGTGGTGGAACAGACGATCGAACTGTCCGGCATCAAACCTGCGTCCATCGTCCTGCTCGGTGGGGGCGCCAACGTCACCTCGATCGGCGCGGCCTTCGAGAAACGCCTGCGCCTGCGGACGGTGGTGCCGCAGCGCCCCGAGCTCGTGTCGGCCCGGGGCGCCGCGTTGCTGTCCACGATCAGTGGTGCAACCGATCAGCAGTTCAGCGATTGACGAACTTGGCCTGACGCTTCTCCACGAACGCGGCCATGCCTTCCTTCTGATCGTCGGTCGCGAACGTCGAATGGAACAGGCGACGCTCGAACCTGACTCCCTCGGCGAGCGACGACTCGAAAGACCGGTTCACGGCGTCCTTCGCCATCATCGCAACAGGAAGCGACATCTCCGCGATCGTGGTCGCCGTGGCGATGGCGTCGTCGAGCAGGTCGGCTACCGGGACGACACGAGAGACGAGGCCGGCTCGCTCGGCCTCCTCGACCTTCATGTTCCGCCCGGTCAGCACCATCTCCATCGCCTTGGCCTTGCCGACCGCACGAGTCAGACGCTGCGAACCACCGATTCCGGGAATGACGCCGAGCTTGATCTCGGGCTGGCCGAACACCGCGGTGTCCGACGCGATCAGGACGTCACACATCATCGCGAGTTCGCACCCACCGCCGAGTGCATAACCGGACACCGCCGCCACGATCGGCGTCCTGGCCGCGGCGAGACGATCCCACGCCGTGAAGAAGTCGTCGAGGTAGACGTCCATGTAGGACTTGGGCTGCATCTCCTTGATGTCCGCCCCGGCAGCGAAGGCCTTCTCCGAACCGGTGATGAGGATGGCGCCGATGTTCTCGTCACGATCGAGTTCCTCGACGACCGAGACGACCTCGTGCATCAGCTGAGAATTGAGCGCGTTCAGTGCTTTCGGTCGATTCAGGGTGATGATGCCGACGCGCCCACGACGCTCGAGCAGAATGGTCTCGAAATCCGTCACTGTGCTGCTCCTGTCGAACGCTCACGAATGTCGTTGATGATGCCGGAGAAGTCGACATCGGTACCGCCGCCGGACGTCTCCTTGAACTTCGCGTAGATCTCGGCGGCCTGCAACCCCAGAACTCCCTCGACACCATTGTCGCGCAACGCATTGGCGGCGAGACCGAGGTCCTTGTCCATCAGAGCAGCGGCGAAGCCCGGCTTGTAGTCGTTGTTCGCCGGCGACGTGGGGACCGGGCCCGGAACCGGGCAGTTGGTGGTGAGCGCCCAGCACTGACCGGACGCCGTCGACGCAACGTCGAACAGAGCCTGATTGCTGAGTCCGAGCTTCTCCCCCAGCACGAACGCCTCGCTGATCGCGATCATGGACACGCCGAGGATCATGTTGTTGCAGATCTTGGCGGCCTGACCGTTACCGGCCTGCCCGCAGTGCACGACCTTGCGGCCCATCACATCGAGAACCGCTGCTGCCGAGGCGAAGTCCTCCTCCGAGCCACCGACCATGAACGTCAACGTCCCCGCAGCCGCCCCGCCGACTCCGCCGGACACCGGCGCGTCGAGACCGCGGTGGCCCGCGTCGTCGATCAGCCTGTGCGCGGCGTGGGCGTCGGCGACATCGATCGTGGAACTGTCGATGAACAACGTGCCCGGCGCCGCCGCCGGCAGCAGATCCTTGTACAGATCGAGGACAAGCCGTCCGTTCGGAAGCATCGTCACGACGATGCCCGCGTCCTTCACTGCCGCCACCGCAGAGTCGACGACGGTCACCCCGTCGGACTCGGCCTGCGCCAATGCCGCCGGGACCAGATCGAAGCCCTGCACCGTGTACCCGGCCTTGACCAGATTGGCCGCCATCGGGCCGCCCATGTGGCCGAGACCGATGAAGCCGATCGTCTTCTCACTCATGTGTTCTTCTCCAGTCCCATCGGTCGTTTCTGCAGGCTCCACTCCAGCCCCAGTTCCCTGTCACCCAACGATGCGAAGTACCGATCGACGTCGGCGTCGGTCACGTCGGCGAGCGTCGCCGGCGACCACTTCGGGTTTCTGTCCTTCTCCACGACCTGCGCGCGGATGCCCTCGACGAGATCGTGTGATTCGAGGCTCGCGAGCGAGACTCGATACTCCTCGTTCAACACCTCCTCGAGCGACGACGCCGTAGCCGCGTGCCGCAGCGAGCGCAAGGTCACCTTCAGCGAGACAGGCGATTTCGATTCGATGTCGCCCGCAGCTTGCTCGGCGTCGGGTATCCCGCTGCCGCGCAGTCCGTCCACGATGGCCTGGACACTGTCTCCTGCGTAGTACCTGTCGATCCACTCACGCGATGCATCGAGCGTCGACGCAGGTGCTTCTTCGGTGAACTCGTCGAGAGCGTCGGACAATTCACCGGATTCCAGGGCGTCGTAGAATTTCTCCAGATTCTCCGACGGCATGTAGTGGTCCGCAAATCCTGCTGCGATCGCGTCGCCTGCGTTCATGCGCGCCGTCGTCAGGCCGAGGTGGGTGCCGAGTTCTCCCGGCGTCCGGGCGAGGAGGTACGTGCCACCGACGTCGGGGATGAAACCGATCCCGACTTCCGGCATCGCGATCTTCGATCGCTCGGTGACGATTCGGACGTTCCCGTGAGCGGACAACCCGACGCCGCCGCCCATGACCACACCGTCCATGATGGCGACGTACGGCTTCGGGAATCGGGCGATCGCCGCGTTGAGAATGTATTCGTCGCGCCAGAAGTCCTTCGAACCGCTGCCGCCGTCCTTGGCGTCGTGGTAGATCGAGACTATGTCGCCGCCCGCGCACAGGCCACGTTCACCTGCTCCCACGAGCAGCACGAGGTCGACGTCGTCGGCGGTAGCCCACTGGTCGAGCTTCGGCGCAATCTGCTGCACCATCGCGTGATTGAGCGCGTTGATCGCCCTGGGGCGGTTCAGCGTGATCCGGCCGACTCCGCCGGCGACGTCGAACAGCACTTCTGCTTCGGATTCGGTAACTGCCTCGGTCATGCTGCTCCCACTATCGAGCGAGCCACCACGACTCGCATGATCTCGTTGGTTCCCTCGAGGATCTGGTGCACACGAAGATCGCGGACGATCTTCTCCACACCGTATTCCGCGAGGTAACCGTATCCACCGAGCAACTGCAGCGCAGCGTTGGCGACCTCGAAACCCGTGTCCGTGGCGAATCTCTTTGCCATCGCACACAGTTCGACCTTGTCCGCCTCGTCGTTCTGCAGTGCGTCGGCGGCGCGCCAGAGCATGGTGCGTGCAGCTTCCAGTTCGGTCTTCATGTCCGCCAGCCGGAACTGCAGAGCCTGCGAGTCCAGCAGCCGGGCACCGAACGCCTTGCGTTCGAGGAGATAGGCAACGGCCTTGTCCAGTGCGCTCTGCGCCCCGCCGATGGAGCAGGCTGCAATGTTGAGCCGGCCACCGTTGAGTCCGTTCATCGCGATGCGGAAACCGTCGCCCTCGTTACCGAGGACGTTGGCGGCCGGGACGCGAACGTCCTCGAAGATGACCTGGCGTGTGGGCTGGGCGTTCCACCCCATCTTCTTCTCGTTCGCCCCGAAGGACAGGCCGGGCGAATCCTTGGGCACGATGATCGCGGAAATTCCCTTGGGACCCGCAGTGCCCGTTCGGACCATCACGACGTACACGTCCGACGTACCCGCACCGGAGATGAACTGCTTGACGCCGTTCAGCACATAGTCGTCACCGTCGCGAACAGCCTTGGTACTCAAGGCCGCCGCGTCGGACCCCGCACCGGGCTCGGTGAGGCAGTAGCTGCCCAGCTGGTCCATCGAGCACAATCCCGGCACCCACTGGCGACGCTGTTCGTCGTTGCCGTAGGTGTCGATCATCCACGTCACCATGTTGTGGATGGAGATGTAGGCCGCGATCGACGGATCACCCGTCGCGAGCTGCTCGAAGATGCGGACCGAATCCAGCCGCGTCAAGCCGGACCCACCGACGTCCTCACCGATGTAGATACCGCCCATTCCCAGACCGGCCGCCTTGCGCAACACGTCCACCGGGAAGTGCTTGTTCTGGTCCCATTCGACTGCATCGGGAGCGAGGAACTCGTCGGCGAAATCCCGTGCGGTTTCGTTGATCGCCTTTTCGTCTTCGGTCAGTGTGAACATGCGTCAGTCCATGTTGGGGATGACGAAGTGATTGGCAGCTTGCTCCTTGGTGCCCGACGGCCACCGCTGCGTGACGGTCTTGGTCTTGGTGTAGAAGCGCACCGAGTCCGGTCCGTGCTGGTTGAGATCGCCGAAGCCGGACCGCTTCCAGCCGCCGAACGTGTGGTACGCGATCGGCACCGGAATCGGGACGTTGACGCCGACCATGCCGACCTGCACGCGCGAGCAGAAGTCGCGAGCAGTGTCGCCGTCACGGGTGAAGATGGACACGCCGTTGCCGTATTCGTGCTCGGTCGGCAGACGCAGTGCGTCCTCGTAGTCCTCGGCGCGCACCACGATGAGGACCGGTCCGAAGATCTCTTCCTTGTAGATGCGCATGTCCGTGGTGACCTTGTCGAACAACGTTGCACCCGCGAAGAATCCGTTCTCGTGGCCCTCGAGCACGAAGTCCCGGCCGTCGACGACGAGCTCGGCTCCTTCGTCGATCCCGATCTGGGTGTAGTCGTTGACCCGCTTCAGCGCGTCGCTTCCGACGAGCGGCCCGAAGTCCGCGGCCTCGTCGTCGGAGCGGCCGATCTTCAGCGTCGCGACGCGTTCCTTCAGCTTGGCGACGAGTGCATCGGCAGTCTCCTCACCGACAGGAACGGCAACCGAGATGGCCATGCAGCGCTCGCCCGCGGAGCCGTAGGCAGCACCGAGGAGGGCGTCGGCGACCTGATCGAGATCGGCGTCGGGCATGACGAGAGCATGGTTCTTGGCGCCACCGAAGCACTGGGCGCGCTTGCCGTTCCTGGCGGCTTCCTCGTAGATGTACTGCGCGATCGGGGTCGATCCGACGAAGCCGATGGCCTTGACGCGATCGTCGTTCAGCAGCACGTCGACGGCGTTCTTGCCGCCGTTGACGACGTTGAAGATGCCCGGCGGCAAACCGGCTTCGAGGAACAGCTCGGCCAGCTTGAGCGGTACCGACGGGTCACGCTCGGACGGCTTGAGGATGAACGCGTTGCCGCACGCAATGGCCGGGCCTGCCTTCCACAGCGGGATCATCGCCGGGAAGTTGAACGGGGTGATACCCGCGACGACGCCGAGCGGCTGCCGCATCGAGTAGACGTCGATTCCGCCGCCCGCGCCTTCGGTGTACTCACCCTTGAGCAGGTGCGGGATACCGACGGCGAACTCGACGACCTCGAGGCCGCGCTGGATGTCGCCCTTGGCGTCGGCGATGGTCTTGCCGTGCTCGCTCGACAGCAAGCGAGCGAGCTCGTCCATGTCGCGGTTGATCAGCTGCAGGAACTTCATCAGCACGCGGGCGCGGCGCTGCGGGTTCCACGTCGCCCACTCGCGCTGCGCCTGCTCGGCGTCGGCGATGGCCGCCTCGACCTCGGCGTCACTGGCCAGCGGAACGAGCGCCTGAACCTCGCCGGTATTGGGGTCGAACACGTCGCCGAAATTCCCCGACTCTCCGGGAACGTGCTTGCCGCCGATGAAATGCGTGAGTTCGCGAGCCATGGAATCCGTCCTAACAGGTACGAGAATGAAGTGTGCTCATCCTATAGTCGGACTTCCATGTATGTCCAGCACGTGAGCGGGTCAGAGCCGGTCGTACAACGCCCGCAGCTCGGCAACAGCCCGGCTGACCTCGGCCTCGTTGGACCCGTCGGCTCGGAAGACCTTGCGCAGGATCAGCGGGTCCAGGTCGTCCATCGCCGGCGCCGACGTCGGTTTCGGAAGAGCCGGCAGTCTGGCGTCGTCCCCGAACCAGTCGCCGGAATCGAGTTCGTCGTCGCCGTCACCGACGCCCTCGATCAGTTGATCCAAATCGACGCCGCGGAGCGTCAGAATTGTCGCGGCGGACGCATCGACGTGTTCGGCGGCGATGTACATCAAGGCAGCCGCATGCTTGCACGGCCAACCGTCGTCGGGGCAGGTGCAGTCGAAGTCCAGCTGACCGCGGTCGTGCGGAAGAAGAATCGACGCCAGTGCCTGTGGGATCGAGTTGGACGCCAGTTCGGCCAACATTCCTGGGTTGGATGCGACGCGGCTCATCAGCGCCGAGATCTGACCGTCGGTCAGCGGATCGACGGTGATCGACGCCGAGAACGGTTCCAGCTGGCTGCCCTGAACCTCGCCGTAGATCTGGCCGCGTTCGACACCGAGATTGAGCACCTGGCCCTGTCGCGCGTACGTCCGGCCACGGGCGATTCTGCCCGGATCGGCCAGGTCCTCCATGGCGGTGACGAAGTGCCTCCCCCACCAGGTCTGACCGAATGCACCGCGCTTGTTGCGGGACTCGATGCCGCCCTTGGCTTTCCGACGCTTGCCGTACTGACTGAAGTCGACCATCACTCACCTACCGCGTCTTCGCTGAGACGGAACAGTTCGTGCAGTTCTGCGGTATCCATCTCGGTCACCCAGTTCTCGCCGGTGCCGACGGCGAGATTCGCGAGGTCTTGTTTGGAGTGCAACATCGAATCGATGCGCTCCTCGACCGTTCCGACACAGAGCAGCTTCTGCACCGAGACGTTCTTGCGCTGGCCGATCCGGAAGGCGCGGTCGGTCGCTTGGTTCTCGACCGCCGGATTCCACCAGCGGTCGAGGTGCACGACGTGGTTGGCCGCGGTGAGGTTCAACCCGGTTCCACCTGCCTTGAGCGAGAGCATCATGATCGGTGGGCCGCCGTCGGCTTGGAAGGCCTCCACCATCGCATCACGCTTCGATTTGGTGACGCCGCCGTGCAGGAACGGCACGGCGGTGCCGAACCTTTCCGCGAAGTACGGCGCGACGATGTCGCCGAACTCCCGAAACTGCGTGAACAGCAACGCTTTCTCGTTCTCCCCGAGGATCGAATCGAGCATGTCCTCGACGAGGCCGATCTTTCCGGAGCGATGGTGCCCGCGCTTGAGCACCGGCGAGCCGTCCGACAGGAAGTGCGCTGGATGGTTGCACACCTGTTTCAGCCTCGTCAGCGCAGACAGCACGGCGCCCTTGCGCTTCATCCCCTTGGCGTCGGCGATCTGGGCCATCATCTCGTCGACGACGGCCTTGTACAGGCCCGCCTGCTCGGCGGTGAGGTTCGAGCGCACCGTCATCTCGTTTTTCTCCGGAAGATCGGAGATGACGGCGGGATCGGTCTTGACCCGTCGGAGAATGAACGGAGAGGTGATGGCGCGCAGGCGTGTCACCGCGTTCTCGTCTTTCTCGCGTTCGATGGGAACGGAGAAGCGCTTGCGGAAATCCGTTGGTCTGCCCAGCATTCCAGGGTTGGCGAAGTCGAGGATCGAGCGGAGCTCGTCCAGTCGGTTCTCGACGGGAGTTCCGGTGAGGGCGATCTTGTGCTCGGCCGGAATGGCGAGAGCCGCCTTCGCCTGCCCCGTACCCGAGTTCTTGATGTGCTGCGCTTCGTCGAGCACGACCCGACGCCACGTCCGCTCCGCCAACTGCGCCCGATCGCGCGCCATCAGTGCATACGTCGTCACGACGAGATCGTGCGCGGAAATGGCGTCTCGAAGTTCGTCACCGCTCAACCGCGCCGCACCGTGGTGAACCATCACGCGTAGGCCGGGGGTGAACTTCGCGGCTTCGCGCTGCCAGTTTCCGACGACCGACATCGGCGCCACCAGAAGCGTCGGCGTCGTACTCCGTTCGTGCGCGAGCAAGGTGAGGACCTGCAGAGTCTTGCCGAGCCCCATGTCGTCGGCGAGTACCGCTCCGAGTCCCAGCCTGCTCATGAACGCCAGCCACTCCACACCACGCTGCTGGTACGGCCGCAGGGTTGCGTTCACGCCCGGTGGAAGCGGAATCGGCTCCGGGCTCGCTCCCGGCTCGAGCAGCGCCTTCGCCCATCCCGTCGCCCGGATGTCCTGAACGGACGCCGGAGGCGGATCGGCAAGGGTCATCTCGCGCATCAGCTTGCCGAGCGGGGTCCCGTCGCCGTGGTGCTCGGCGACGTATTTGGCGGCGCGGGCGAGTTGACCACCGTCGGCGAGCACCCACTGCCCGCGCAGACGCACCAGGTCACCCTTGGATACGGCCAGGCGGTTCATCTCGGCCTCGGTGAGGACCATGTCGCCGAGCTGAAGTTGCCAGTCGTAGGAGACCAGTTCCTCCATGCCGACGGCTCGGTCGGCGGCGGCCTTGGTCACCGCGGGTGATTCCACCCGCAAGCGCATCGACGGATCCAGCCGCGTCCATGCCCGGGGCAGCAGCACCGTCGTTCCGGTCGCCTGCAGTGCCGTCGCGCCGTGCTCGACGAGATCGATCACCACCGACGTGGGCAGCAGGAGATCGAGCGTGCCGTCCTCCGATGGCAGATCCCGCAGCCGCGGGTACGCCGCCACGGCCTCGCCGAGCTTGCGCACGGCTGTGGAGAGCAGGGTCGCGTCGACGCGGCGGTTCATCGGAACCGGCACGGGCGCTTCGCCGTCGGCGCGCAGACACACCTGCAAGGTCCAGAACGCTTCGCCGAAATCCGCAGCATCTTCGGTCTCGTCGTCGGTGGGTTCGAGCAATCGCAGTACCAGCGACGGCTCGTCGACGGTGAGGGTTTCCCGCCACTTCTCCAGCAGAGTCGACGCCTGCTGAGTGCCTTCCACGTAGGGGTCGTCCAGAACGAGGGCCGACAGCAGCGGGTGTTCCGGAAAGGGTCTGCCCAGCACCGACCTGACGATGGGATCGGTCAGCTCGGCCAGCATGTCGTCCAGGATTGCCTTGGGTCTGTGGGCCGCACGCTGCACGGACGGCATGGCCGCGGCGAGTTCGCTGGCCCAGGCCCGTTGGCGCTCCCCGCCCACCAGACGCCACCTCGGCCACCACGTCCCTTCCAGTCGGACGAGCGAGGGTACGACTCTGCCTGCGCGCGCCCACCGCTCGATGCCGTGCGCGACGTGCGCCAGATACTGCAGATCACCTGCGATCAGCGGATGCGGCGTGATCCTGAGCAGCAGGTCGGCTGCATTGAACGGCACGAGCGCGATCGCGGGAACGCTGGCCGTCGGGGGCCGCCCCCCGTCGGTCGGCGGGAACGTGACCTCGACTCGGTGACGAAACGGTCTGCCGAGTACCTGCGCGAGCGCGGCAGGTAGAGCGGGCTCCGTACCGGTGGTGACCTCGTCGTCCCACAGCGCCAACCCGCTGCCGGGAGACCAGAGACCGTGAAGCACTCGTCCATCCAACCAGGGTGCTCGGTTACGGATGGGCGTGGTGTGCCGGTTGCCGCACCGTGCGCGGGGTCCGTGCGACGCCGACGGGCGAGAAATGGCACACCTCGCCCACCGACTACCGGACATTTGGCACAGTGGATGAATGATCGCTTATGGGTTCAGTGAGTACGGAGGTCCCGAAACCGAGTATTTCCTCGACGTGCCGATTCCAGACCCCGGACAGGGACAGGTGCTGGTAGCGGTGCATGCAGCCGGGGTGAACCCTGCCGATTGGAAGGTGCGGGCCGGCAACCGCAAGGACACCGTACAAACGTCCCTACCGGCAGTTCTCGGCCGTGAGGTGTCCGGCACGGTGGTTCAGGTCGGTACTCATGTGGACGGTTTCTCGGTGGGCGATCGAGTGTTCGGATCCACCGCGGCCGGTCACGGCGGGTACGCGCAGTACACGGTGCTGAACGCGTCCAGCGCCGCACACAAGCCCGATGCCGTGACGTTCGCCGCCGCCGCCACGCTGCCGGTCGCGGCAGGTACGGCTTACGACGGTGTCGACCAGCTGGGCCTCGCGAGCGGTTCGACGTTGCTGGTACTCGGCGCGGGCGGCGGGGTCGGTTCCGCCGTGCTGCAGATAGCCAAGGCGCGCGGTCTGAACACGATCGGCGTGGCCGGCACGGGCAAGCAGGAGTGGGTGTCCGGCCTCGGGGCTCGTTTCGTCCCCTCCGGCGAGCACTTCGCCGACGCCGTGGACACCGTGGTGGACGGCATCTTCGATCTCGTCGGCGGGGACACATTGAAATCGGCGGTATCGCTGACCAAGCCCGACGCACCTGTCGTCAGCGTCGCGGATCCCGTGCTCGCGACGTCCCTGGGCGGGTCGGGCGTACACCGCAGGCGAACCACGGAGGCGTACGAGGCCGTGGCCGAGCTGGTGGCCACCGGTGTGCTGACACCTCGGATCGACCAGACCTTCCCGCTCGAGCGGGCAGGTGAAGCGCTCGCGACGGTGGAGAGCGGCCACGCAACCGGCAAGGTGATCATCGAAGTCGGCTGAGCAATCACTGTCGGTGGGGTGCGGCACAATCGTGTCCGGATAGACCGAGTACGACGATTGGGCGTGTGTGAAGAAGCTGCGTGTGGCGCTGCTGTTGCTGGTGGCCGCTTTGGCCATGACTGCATTCGGGTCCTGCGACAGAGCGTCGATTCCAGGTTTTTCGCCGCCTCCCCCGGCGCCGGGTAGTCCCACACGAGTGCAGATCGAGGATCTACTTGCACGGGTTCAGGTGGTCGCGGACAGGCCCGACAACCCGGGATACGAGCGGGGCTGCAAAAGCGGGGAGGGCTGCGTGTTCGGTCCGGCGTGGACCGACGATTACGACGGGCCCGGCGGTCACGACGGCTGCGGTACCCGCGACAACGTCCTGGCGCGTTCCCTCACCGAGGTGACGTTCCGCGACGGGACTCGGAACTGCGTGGTCACGTCGGGGGTTCTCGCGGACCCGTACTCCGGTGAGTCCGTCGAATTCGTCAAGGCCGACGCAGGCAAGATCCAGATCGACCACGTCTACCCACTGTCCGCGGCCTGGGACATGGGCGCGAACGCATGGACACCGAACAAGCGAGTCCAGTTCGCCAACGACATCGACTTCAACCTCCTTGCCGTGAACGGGCCCGACAATCAGTCGAAGAGCGACTCCACTCCAGCGCAGTGGCTACCACCCAACGCCGCGTACCGATGCTTCTACGCGGGCAAGTACCTGTCCGTCGCGGCGCAGTACGCGCTGCCGATCACACAGGCGGACCAGCGCGCGCTCTCGTCGGTGGCGCAGAACTGCTGAGAGTAAAGTCCGAACGATGTCCTCGCGCAGCTTCCTCGACCGTGAAACACAACTGTGCATGTCGCTCTCCGGTCGCCCGAGCAACATCGGTACCCGTTTTCACAATTACCTCTACGACGAACTCGATCTGAACTTCGTCTACAAAGCCTTCACGACGACGGATCTCGCTGCCGCGATCGGAGGCGTCCGCGCTCTCGGAATCCGAGGGTGCGCAATCTCGATGCCGTTCAAGGAAGACGTCATCGCATCGATCGACGTGATGCACGATTCCGCGAGCGCCATCGAATCGGTCAACACCATCGTCAACGAGAACGGCATACTGCACGCGTACAACACCGATTATCAGGCAGTCGCGAATCTGCTTGCGTCATCAGGCTTCTCCACCGACTACACGGTTTCGGTGACCGGTAGCGGAGGAATGGCCAAAGCCGTCGTTGCAGCACTTCGTGATTCGGGATTCACCCGAGGCACCGTCGTCGCCCGCAACGAGGTCACCGGTCCGGCTCTGGCCGCCGCCTACGGATACGAGTGGTCTGCCCGCACCGTCCAGGCCGACCTGCTCGTCAACGTCACCCCCGTCGGAATGGCGGGCGGCCCCGACGCCGATGCCTCGCCATACTCCGACGAGCAGATCCACGGCGCCCACGCAGTGTTCGACGTAGTCGCCATGCCGTCGGAAACACCGTTGATCGTAAAAGCCCGGGCCGCAGGCAAGCCCGTCATCACCGGCGCCGAGGTCATCGCACTTCAGGCCGCCGAGCAATTCGTCCTCTACACCGGCATCCGGCCGACGAACGAGCAAATCCAGCGAGCATCCGAATTCTCGCGGAGCTAGCCCAACGACCGTGCAGGGTTGGCCTGGGGAACGCTTGATATTCGCACTCCATCACACGGTGACTTCAGGACAATCGAACGTAACGTCCGTGCAGGCTGGAGCCTGTATCGAGGCTATCGGGCCGATCGATTCCGAAACAACGCCCTCGGTAGTCCGCATGGTCGGTATCCCCCTACACGTAGGTACCGCGATTCCGGGGCAACTCCCAACGAAAGTGTCGTTCGATGTAATCGTTCAGCGCGGTTGTCGGGGCGTCGGCGGGCCCGGAGTGTTCGACGACGAAATCGACCGAGGGAAGCTCGGGAAGGCGAGTGGCTTCTTCCAGACCACCAGGAATCGACGTGGACGCGTACACGCTGTACCCCACGCCCGCGAGTGACGCCAGGTGGGCCTCGCGGCGCGAGCACACCTCGGTCGGTGTTCGATAGTCGTAGCCGCCGAGATTCAGCACCTCGATTGCCGCGTCGCGGACCCAAGTGGGTGGGAGATAGACGACGACGGACTCGCGGGAGCGGGAAGGACATCTCGAGTGAGGAGCCCGAGCCCATACGAGTCGGTCGTGACCGACGACGGTGCCGGCGGAACTTGCAGGTCGACAAGCCATCAGTGCGGAGTCGATGTCGTGCGTGCCGAGACGACGCCGGAGTTGCTGGGCGTCGTCGTCGACCACGAGTTCCAGCGTGACATCGGGGTGTTCTTGTCCGAAGTTGCGAAGCACTACCGGAACAGGCCCCGCCAGTAGATCCTCGGTTGTCCCGAATCGAACACTGCCGGACGCACGAGGTGCGGAAAAGAAGGTGGTTGCTGCCTCGTGCGCCGCGAGTATCCGTCCTGCATGTTCGGTCAGGACACCACCCGCGGCCGTCGTCGTCACCCTTGTTCTCCGTCCGGAAGACCGAAGAAACAAGGTTTGCCTCGTTGCGTGTTCCAGCCGAGCTACATGACCGCTGACCGTCGACTGACGCAGACCGAGGGTGTCGGCCGCAGCCGTGAACGAGCCTGTACGTTCGACTGCGAGGAACGTTCTGAGGAGGATCGGGTCGAGCATGTTCAGGTAGTTGCCGACGTGCAGCCGATTCGGTTGAACCGTTTTTCTCGCGTGATGCGCCGCATCTCCGGGTCTTGCCCGACCAGGTCGGCGAGTTCGCGATGAAGAGCGACCCCGACTCGATCGCAGAATTGTTGCGATTCTTCTGCGGCATCCGGCAATTCGGGAATGACGAGGTCGACGATTCCCGCGTCGAACAGATCCAGTGATCGCACTCCTTGCTTGGTCGCCATGTCAGCGGCGTGCGCGATGTCGCGGTGAACTATTGCGCTTGCCCCCTCCGGAGGCAACGGCGAAAGCCATGCGTGTTGGGCCGCCAGCACGCGGTCGGCCGGCACGAGCGCAAGAGCCCCTCCGCCGGTCCCCTGGCCCAGAAGCAACGAGACGGTCGGGGTGTCCAGATCGACCATATCGGCTATGCACCTGGCTATTTCACCGGCCAATCCGCCTTCCTCCGCCTCCTTGGACAGAGCCGCCCCCGCGGTGTCGATCACCGTGACAAGTGGGAGTTCCAGATCCTGCGCAAGTCGCATACCGCGTCGCGCCTCGCGCAGAGCCGCAGGACCGAGCGGCGTCGTCGCCGTTTGGGTCCGACGATCCTGACCGAGCAGGACGCACGGCATGTCACCGAAACGTACCAGCGCGAGAATCAACCCGGGGTCGGCTTCACCCTGACCGGTTCCATTGAGCGGCAACACGTCCGCTGCGGTGTTGAACAAAAGTTCGCGAACTCCCGGGCGGTCCGTCCTACGCGATGCGAGTACGGACGTCCATGCCGGTACGTCGTCGATTCTCCATTCCGGCGTATGGGAAGTGCGCGCACGGCAGGAGGGCGGGTCGGAAATGATGCGCAGTGCACGATCGACTATTTCGGCGAGTTGCTCGGGCGCTCGGATCGCGTCGACGAGACCGTGTGCCTGGAGGTTTTCCGAGGTCTGCACGCCCGCGGGGAACGCGGCATCGTAGAGCGCCTCGTAGACGCGTGGCCCGAGAAAACCGATCAGGGCACCTGGTTCGGCGACGGTGACGTGACCGAGAGAACCCCAGGACGCGAAAACCCCTCCCGTGGTGGGATTTCTCAAGTAGACGATGTAGGGCAGGTGAGCGGCCTTGTGTGCGGTGATGGACGCAGTTATCTTCACCATTTGCAGGAACGCCACGGTGCCCTCCTGCATCCGCGTCCCACCCGATGTCGGAAGCGCGAGAAGCGGTAGCCGCTCCGCAGTGGCCCGGTGCACTGCAGTCACGAGCCGCTCGCCCGCAGCCACACCGATCGAACCCGCCAGGAACGAGAATTCGCACACCAGAATGGCGACTCTGCGGCCCCGGATAGTGGCGGATCCTGTGATGACGGATTCATCGAGCCCGGTCTTTTCGCGGGCCGCTGCCAATTCCTCGGCGTACGTCTCGTCGACGACGTACTCGACGGCAGGTGTATCCCATGAGTCGAAACTGTCTGTGTCGACGACGATGTCCAGCAGTTCGTGCGCTGTCATTCTGGTCATCGGATCGCTTCTTTCAGCCATGCTCGGACGAGTTCGTCGTCGGCACCGAGGACCGGCGGGGCAAGGTGGCGGGTTTCGGTGACCTCGGTGCCGTCCGATTCGAAGAAGCGCAGGGGTGGTCCGGGGAGCGTGACGGTTCCCAGCGTTTCGTGTTGGACGTCGACCAGCAGACCTTGAGATTTGGTCTGCTCCCACTCGTAGACTTCCTGCAGGTTGCGTACTTTTCCTGCGGGAACACCGATCTCGTCGAGAAACTTCAACAGAGGTTCGGTCTCGTAGGTTCCGAAGATCTTCGATACCAGTTCGATGACCTCGAGACGCGACTCGACGCGCTGTGGGTTGGTTGCCATGCCTTCCAGATCAGGGTCGATGCCGAAGCCGTCGCAGAACCGGTGCCACAGTCCTTCGCTGCCTACTGAAATCTGAACTGCACCGTCCGCGGTGGGAAAGAGGCCGTAGGGACAGATGGACGGGTGATGATTCCCCTGCGCCTGACCTACCTCGCCCGCAACGGTCCATTTCGTCCCCTGAAAGGCGTGCACACCTACGATGCTGGCCAGCAACGAGGTTCGTACCACCTTGCCGCGTCCGGTGCGATCACGCTCGCGAAGTGCTGCGAGAACACCGAAGGCTCCGTACATGCCGGCGAGGAGATCGGCGATCGGGATTCCGACCCGCTGGAGATCGTCGGGTCCGGAGCCGGTCAACGACATCAGACCCGCCTCACCTTGCGCGATCTGGTCGTACCCCGAACGCCCGCCTTCTGGGCCGTCGTGCCCGAATCCGGTGATCGAGAGCACCACGAGACCGGGGTTGATTTCGGCCAAACGAGCGGGCGAGAATCCGAGCCGGTCCAGTACGCCGGTCCGGAAGTTTTCCAGCAGCACGTCGGCCTGCTCGATCATGTCGTGCAATGCCTCTCGGCCGTCGTCGGTCTTGAGATCGAGGGCGATCGATCTCTTGTTCCGGTTGGCCGACAAGAAGTACGTCGACTCGCGATCCACGCCCTCCGGGGCGACGAACGGTGGGCCCCAACCTCGGGTGTCGTCGCCGCCTTTCGGAGTTTCGACCTTCACGATGTCGGCGCCGAGGTCCCCCAGCATCATCGACGCGTGCGGTCCGGCAAGGGCGCGCGTCAGATCGATGACCACCGTTCCTTCGAGTGGTCCGGTTCTGCCTGTCGTGTTGAGCGGCATCGAAATCAACTTCTTCCGGGTGCGAGAGCGAGAGGTACCCTTGGCCTAGTGACCCAGTGGCCTAGCCAATTTAATTGGACCAGCGATGCGGATGGATGTCAAGAATGTGTCCGCGACGCTTTCGGTAGGTCGCGACACACTGCGGAGGCCGCTACAGCCAACCGGGCACTACCAGCAGTCCCCAGGCAATGATCGGACCGAGTACCACAACGAGGGCGCTGTACTTCAGGATCTGTTTGTAGAACACGTCCTTGTCGATGCCTTGTGCGTTGGCCAGGACAAGAGCTCCGTTGGTCGAGAATGGGCTGACATCGACGATTGTCGAGGAAATGGCAAGTGCGACAATGACTCCCACGGCGCCTACTTCGCCGGCGAGCAGGAATGGGACCGCGAGCGGAATGGTGACACCGAGAATCGCGGTCGAGGAGGCGAACGCGGAAACAATGGCACCGATATAGCACAGAAGCAACGCGACGAGGAGAGGTACTCCGATTCCCGCTACCGCGTCACCGACATACCCGACCGTTCCGGCTTTCTGTAGCACCCCGACAAATGTGAGCACACCGCCGATCAGGAGGACCGTCGACCAACTGATCTGATTGATCGCCCCTTTCTGCGCCTTCGGCGAGGCCAGAGCAAGGACTACCGCAACCGTCATGGAGATGAAACCGACATCCAGGTCCAGGATCAGCGAGAGCACCGCCAAGGACGCCAGGCCGATGAGCGTCAGAATCTGATCGAAGGTGACGGCCTTGACCGCAGTCGCCAACGGCGGGGCGTTCTCGACCGTCACCGTCTGGCCCGAAGGCTTCGGCGTACTCGATCCGAACCCACGCATGACCGTCGAGCGGCGTGCACCACCGCCGACCCCGCCTGTGTCGCCGTCGGGACGGGTGCCGTCGTCGTCGTGCACGCTGCGGCCGATCAGCGAGCGACCACCCAGGAACACGAACAGGGCGGCACCGATTGCAGCATTGAAGATGAAGCTACCGAGGAACAGTGTCAGCGGGCTGTTGGTGAGTCCGGCGTCGGCGGCGATGCCGTTGACCGTGACTCCGTAGATACTGATCGGCGAGAAGCCGCCGGCCTGAGCTCCGTGAATGACCATCATGCCCATGAGCAGGGCGTTGATCTTGTAGCGGGCAGCGAATCCCAGCGCAATCGGAGCCACGATGGCGACCGCGGCGGGCCCGAGTGCCCCGATCGACGTGAGCACCGCGGTGATGCCGAACATCACCCATGGAATCAGGGCGACGCGCCCCCCGACCAGACGTACGGCACCCCGGACAAGTAAGTCCACTGTGCCGTTGTTCTGCGCTATCGCGAACAGGTAGGTGATCCCGACCAAGGTCAGAAACAAACTGCTCGGGAATCCGCCGATGATCTCGTCGGTACCCATACCCACGGCGAGGGTTCCGACGAAGAACGCTGCCACGAAGCCCAGCGCACCCATGTTGACGGGGAACACCGTGGCTGCGAGGAACATGACAACAAGAGCAAGGATTGGAATCAGCTCGGTCGACATCGAGGTCTCCGGTTCATCTGTGGCGTCACCGAAGCGGTTGCTTCGGCTGCGCAGTGGCCAATTGGACTAGCCACTGGGTCAATAAGGACTCAACCAGTGAAGTGGATCACTTGTCAACCCTCGATGTGCTCGTCGTTACTACCGAGCGGTCCGTTAAACTTGCAGGCCTAGAGGAACAGAGAGCGAGTGACACAGTGGCTGAGCAAATTCGCCCGGTGGCCAGGCCGCGGCTGTACGAAGTGATCGTCGAACAGCTCTGTGCACACATCGTCGATCGCGACATGAAGCTCGGCGATCGACTTCCCGCCGAACGCGAACTCGCTGCACAACTCGGCGTCAGTCGAGCATCCCTCAGCCAGGCACTCGTCGCTCTCGAGGTTCAAGGCATTCTGTCCGTGCGCCATGGCGACGGAGCAGTACTGGTTCGACGCCCGGTGGGAGATATCGCAATTCGTGCACTACGCGAGCATGCCGACCGACTTCCGGAGGTTATCGAAGCCCGAGAAGCGCTGGAAGTGAAACTAGCGGAATTGGCCGCACAGCGTCGCAGCGACGCGGAGATGGCTGCCATCGATCACGCACTGTCCGTGATGGCGACCGAGATCACCGGCGGCGACCGCGGCGTGTCAGGCGACGAGATGTTTCATCGCGCTATCACCGACGCTGCACATTCCCCTCTCCTCGCACGCCTCATGGGCGAAATCGCGGAACTGATCCGCGAAACACGCATCGAATCCTTGTCGCAATCCGAGCGACCGAAAGCATCGCTCGAAGGCCACCGCCGAATCGCCGAAGCAGTACGAGCGCAGGATCCGACCACGGCAGGCAGAGCCATGGCCGACCACATCCGCCTCGTCTCCGACGTTGCACTACTGCGAACCAGCGAGGCATGAGGTAGACCTCCGCGCACTGCACCACCGACCGAAACGCTCGTGACACGGTCGAACCCACACCGATGGTCTGGTGGCCGTCGATTCCGGCAGACCAGGCGAGATCGGTGACTTCCGAAGTATTAAAAGGTCTCCCGGGGCAGCTCTGTACGGGTGTTCGTAACCGGGACGAGTCCACGGGCGGCCGCACCAATCGTCTAACCGTACAGTCGACTCCTCGCAGTCCAACCGATCTGGTGCGCAGCGTTGTGGGCCTTGTTCGAGGCGATCAGCATGCGTCCTGTCGGGCAATGGACCATCGGCTGCGCACTGCTCGCGTCGATCGAAATACCAAGTCTCGTCGTCTACATCCGACTGCCCACGGTTCGCTGCGCACGGCAGGAATAGGTTGCCAAAAATCCTTGAGGGTCGTTCGAGACCCTCTGCGCGACGGCGGGTTTGCCGCCCCGCCGTCGCATCCAGTTCTACTCAGTCGCACACCGCTTTCGCTGCGTCCTCCGCGGTTGCGAGGGAACCGGTTTCGTATTCTCCGATTGCCGCGACCTTCGCTGCTGATGCCGATGTCGGGTCGAAGGTGTAGCCCAGCCATTCCCTTGCCAGGCGACGCGCGAGTTCGATTCCGATGACACGCTGGCCCATGCACAGCACCTGGGCATCGTTGCTGAGTACGGCACGCTCGACCGAGAAGCTGTCGTGTGCCGTGACGGCCCTGATACCGGGAACCTTGTTGGCGCTGATGGCCACTCCGAGACCGGTGCCGCACACCAGCAGCGCACGGTCGGCCGACCCGTCGGCGATCATGCGTGCCGCGGTGACGGCCACGTGCGGGTAGGCGGTGTGCTCGTCGGTTCCGACGCCCACGTCGGCGACCGATTCGACTCGATCGTCCTTCTCCAGATCGGCCAACAGTGCTTGCTTGTACTGCAGTCCGGCGTCGTCGCATCCGACGACGATTCTCAGCTTGCTCATGATCTACAGTCCTTGCTTCGTGAAGAGTTCGGCGACGGTGGCGACGCACATGCTGAGCGACACCGCGCCCGCGTCGGGGGTCCCGACGCTTTTCTCGGCCAGGGGACGTGCTCGTCCCACCTTCGGACGGAGTTCCGCGGTGCGCTGCGCAGCGTCACCCGCCACGTTCACTGCGTCGGACCACGCAGTCCGCCAGTCACTTCCGCCGGCAACGGCTTTCTCGACGGCCCCGACGAACGGGTCGAGAGCGTCGAGCATTGTCTTGTCTCCCAGCGATGCACCGCCCAGGGATGTCAGGGCGTCGTACCCTGCTCGCAGTGCTTCGGCGACGGCCGCGTCGTCCGGTACGCCGTTGTTGCCCAGTCTGTTTCCGATGGCTGTCAGTGCGGCACCCCACAACACTCCGGAGGTTCCACCTGCTTTCGCTGCCCATGCCGAGCCTGCGGCCGCGAGCACCGATCCGGTGCCGCCGTCTCGGTTGACGGCATCGTCCGCGGCTTCACGTGCAGCAGCCGTACCCTTCACCATTCCTCGGCCGTGGTCGCCGTCTCCCGCGACGGCGTCGATGCGGCCGAGTTCGTCCTCCGCAGCAGCCATTCGCTCCGCCAGGGCTTCGAGGGACGATGCCACGAACCGAGCGCACTCCCGCGAATGCTCGTCGGACTCCGGCATTACCGCGGACGCAGCCTCGGCCACGTCGTCGGCCGACCGACGCTCCCCGGTATCGCCGGCGACAACTCCCTTGCGATAGGCGGGAGTGTCCGCCGGCGCGGTCCAGAACCTCTCGAGTTCGTCGTCGAGCCACATGACGGTGAGCGAGCAGCCTGCCATGTCGAGGCTCGTGACGAGTTCCCCCACTTCCGGGTCGACGACGGTGTATCCGTGCTCGCGCAGCCGACGCGACACCGTCTGCCACACGACGAACAGTTCCTCGTACTTGGTTCGGCCGAGCCCGTTGAGGATCACCGCGATGCGCTCGCCGCTGCCTTCGGGCTTCTCGGCGAGCACGCCATCGACGAGCAGGTCCGCAAGCTCGGCGGCAGTCGGCATGTCGTGGGAGGACACCCCCGGCTCTCCGTGAATACCGAGACCGAGATCCATCGTCCCCTTCGCCACCGTGAACAGTGGGTCCTGGGCACCGGGCATCGTGCAGCCGTCGAAGGCCACGCCCAGCGTGCGGGTGGCGTCGTTCGCGGCGATTCCGACCCGCTCGACACCGTCCAGGTCGTATCCCTCGTCGGCAGCGGCCGACGCGCACCGGAACACCGTGAAATCACCGGCGATGCCGCGCCTCTTGGCGATCTGATCCTTCGGTGCGCTGGCGATGTCGTCGGTGACCGCGAGGTACCGGGCGTCGATTCCCTCGGCGCGCAGCTTCTGCACCGCGAGACCGAAGTTCATGACGTCGCCCGCGTAGTTGCCCGTCGTCAGCAGCACTCCCCCGCCGCGCTCGACTGCACGCGCCACCGACGCGGCATCGTCGGCCGACGGCGAGGTGAAGATGTTTCCCACCACGGCACCGTCGGCGAATCCACGACCCACCACTCCGCAGAACGCCGGATAGTGCCCGGACCCGCCGCCGACGACAACCGTGGCCTTGCCCTCGGGTGTCGCTGTCGCGCGCACCACCCCGCCGGGGACACCGACGACGTACCGCGAGTTGGCGTCGAGGAATCCGTCGAGCATGTCCTCCATGAACGACGCTGGATCGTTGAAAAGCCTTGTCATGACTGGTCCTATCGGAGTCTGAGACCGGATTCGCGGTCGAACAGGTAGATGCGTTCGGCCGGAGCGGAGAGCGCGCATCGATCGTGGCTGCGGTAGCTTTCGCGTGCGGGGGTCTGCACCAGAAGTTCGCCGCCGCCTGCGACGGAAATTTTCGCCTGGCCGAACTCCATCAGGTGCTCGAAGTAGTCCACCGACGCCGCAATCTGCCCGTCACCGGCCACGCCCGCGACGATCGACGCGTCCTGCGGGCGGATACCGACCTTGACGGATGTGCCGTCGGAGACATCGGTGACGTTCACCGACAGTGTGCCGTCCCCGATTTCGACGACACTGGACGTTCCCGAACGACGGACGACACCGTCGAGAACGTTGATCTGCGGCTCGCCGACGAACCCTGCGACGAACAGATTGGCCGGATCGTCGAACACTTCGTCCGGAGTGCCGAACTGCTGAATGACTCCGCCGTCCATGACCGCCAAGCGGTCCGCGAGGCTGAGCGCCTCGACCTGGTCGTGGGTGACCACGATCGTGGTGTACCCGAACTCGCGCTGCAACATCTTGAGTTCGCGTCGAACTCGTTGGCGTGCAGAGGCATCGAGGTGCGAGAGCGGCTCGTCGAGGAGCAGCACCGGAGGGTTCCGAACGAGGGCCCGCGCCAATGCGACGCGCTGCTTCTGGCCACTCGACAGTCCTGCCGGACGCAGCTCGAGTAGATCCTCCATCTCGAGCCTGCGAGCGATGGAGTTCACGAGCTCGTCGGCACCCTTGACCTTGCGTGCCTTCAACCCGTACGCGAGGTTCTCACGAATGGACAGCGGCGGGTACAGCGCGTAACTCTCGAATCCGACCCCGACCTCACGTTTTCCGGGCGGAAGGTCCGTGATGGTCCTGTCGCCGATGCGGATCTCTCCACTCGTGACCGTCTCCAGGCCCGCGATCATCCGCAGAGTCGTGGTCTTGCCGCATCCGGACGGGCCGAGGAGCGCAATCAGTTCACCGGGCTCGATGGTGAGATCGATGCCCTTGACGGCCTTGAATTCTTCCCGCCCACGCGACGAGTAGGTCTTGACCAGGTTGTCGAGCGTCAGGCTCTGCGCGACGGTCGTGGTGTGTACGGCAGTCATCTACTGCTCCTTGCTGTCTGCCGCGCCCAGGCGACGAGTTTCGACGTCCGACGCCCCGTCGGTGCCGTCGAAGATGTGGATGTCCGACGCGTCGACCGACACGGTCACCGTCGCACCTTCGGTGATGTGACGTCCGCCCTTCGACAACGCGATGAGAGTGGTTCCGCCGAGATCGACGGACACCTCGACGTCGCGTCCGAGACGTTCGGCGAGTACGACGGTGCCCTCGAAGTTCACCTTCCCCGGCTGCGTCGACGCCTGCGCGAGCACGTCGACGTCGCAGGGCCGAATGCCGATGCGCGCGTTGTCCCCTCTCGACAGCATTGCCGGAGCGGACACCTCGATGCTGCTTCCCAGCACGCGCAGCGATCCGTCGTCGACGGTTGCGTCGTAGAGGTTGATCTCGGGCTGACCGAGGGCCTTGGCGACGAACGTGTCCGCCGGTGTACGCCAGATGTTCTCGGGAGTATCGACCTGGACCACACGCCCCTCGCGGAGGATCGCGATGCGATCTCCCAGGGCGAGGGCTTCCTGATAATCGTGGGTGACGTAGACGGTGGTGGTCTTGGACATCTCACCCAACTGCCTCAGTTCGACGCGCATGGCCGCACGAAGCTTCGCATCGAGGTGCGAGAGGGGCTCGTCCAGCAGGTAGACGTCGGCCGGACGGACCAGCACGCGACCGAGCGCGACACGCTGACGTTGACCGTTGGACAGCTCGCGCGGAAACCGCTTCAGCAGATGGTCGATACCGAGAGTCGTCGTCACGGACTTGATGCGTTCGGTCTGCTCGGCTTCGGTGTACTTGCCGGTGCGGCCGGACTTCAGCGGCGATGCCAGGTTCTCCGACACGGTCTTCTGCGGGTACAACGCGTAGCTCTCGAACGCCATCGCGACGTTGCGGTGGTACGGCTCCACAGCTGTCATGTCCGTGCCGCCGATGTGGACGGCACCTTCGTCGACCTCGACCAGTCCTGCAATGGACTTGAGCGTCGTGGTCTTGCCCGCCCCGGACGGACCGAGGATGACGAAGAACTCGCCGTCCGCGATGTCGAGATCGAGTCCGTCGATTCCGATCTTCTTGCCGTACTTCTTGCTCAGTCCTTTGACTGCAAGCTGTGCCATCTAGGATTTCACCGCCCCGAACGAGAGACCGCGAACCAGGTAGCGCTGAATGGTGAGCGCCAGGATCAGCGGTGGGAGTGCTGCGATGACTGCTGCCGCCGCAGTGAGGTTGTAGTAGGCCTGCCCGCCACCACCGAGATACTTGGTGATCGCGACGGTGACCGTGCTGGCGTTGCTGTCGGACAGGATGAGCGGGAAGACGTAGTTGTTCCACGCGAAGATGAAAGCCAGCAATGCAGCTGCAGCAATGCCGGGGCGCACCAAGGGGAGCGCGACCATGACGAATGCCCGCGAGCGGGTGTACCCGTCGAGAAGCGCGGCCTGTTCCAGATCCTCCGGCAGATCCTGGAAGTAGGAGCGCAGGATCCACACGACGAGCGGCATGGTCACCAACTGCAGCACCCAGATCATGCCGACCTTGGTGTCGAACAACCCGATCTGGTTGTAGATGACGAACAGCGGCACGATCACCATGAGCTCGGGCGCGAATCGGAACGAGAGCATCTGGAACATCAGATCGTTGCTGCCCTTGTACTGCCAGCGACCCGCCGCATAGGCGGCGGGGATACCGATGACGAGCGAGACGATGACCGCGCCGCCGCAGTTGATGAGGCTGGTGAGCAGAGACGACGTGAAATCGACGCTGGTGAGGTCGGTTCCGCGCTGGCTGAGCACGGTTCCGAAGTTCTCGAGCGTCGGCGTGAAGGAGAAGTACGTGCTCGTCTGCTCGGCGTCGGACTTCAGCGCCAGTAACACCATCCACACGATGGGGAACAGCGAGAACACGAACCACACCAGCAGTACGACGTCCGCGGCGACCGAGGCCGGGGTGAACCGGCGCTGCCCTGGAAGCAATTCCTTTGCCATGATGTCAGTTCTCCGCTCCAGCGGCGCGCCGCTGTGCTTTGCCGAGCACGCTCACGAGGAAGCGCGCGGTGATGAACACGAGGATCCACAGCAGGAACATGTAGGTGCTGCCGCGGGAGTAGTCGAGGTTGATGATCGAGTCCTCGAACGCACCGATCTGCAACGAACGGGTCGCGACACCCGGCCCACCGGCCGTCAGAACCCATGGCACGTCGAAGAACTTGAGGTTGTCCATGAAGCGGAAGATCACCGCGACGAGGATGTACGGCCACAGCATCGGCAACATGAGCCGGCGGAACATGTAGAACCAGCTCGCGCCGTCGACCTCGGACGCTTCGAACGGTTCCTTCGGCAGGGAACGGATGCCGGCGAGAACGAGAATCGCGACGAACGGCGTGAAGATCCACAGGTCGACGAGGATCACCGAGAACAGCGCGTTCTGACTGCTCAACCAGTCGAACGTGTTGCCCAGTCCCAGAACGTGATTCAGCACACCGAACTGCGGGTTGAACATCAGCTTCCACACCACCGCGGCGATCACCGGCGCGATCATCAGCGGAAGGATCAGCACCTTCTCGAAGATGCGGCCGACGATCGACGACCGGTTGAGCAGCAGCGCGATGATCACGCCGATGACGGTCTCCACGATGGTCGCCACCACTGCGAACGTGCCCGTGACGCGCACGCTCGACCAGAACTGCGCGTCACCGAGAACGCTGGCGTAGTTGGCGAAGCCGACGAACACCGGGTTCGGGTTCACGGCAGCGTAGTTGAGGAACGAGTACCACGCGCCGACGAAGAACGGGTACAGAATTCCGACGACGATCAGGACGGCGGGAACCGACAACAGATACGGACGCAGCCGACGACGCCACCGCGGCACCTCGGGCTTGGCCGTGGAACCCGGAACAGGCGCGCCCGTCGAACGCGAAGGCTCAGTGCGCGTGGCCATGACGTACCTCTTTCTGAAAAGTCATCACAGGTTCACCTTCGAGGTGTTGGTTTTCGCCAGTCCGTCGAGCCGGGACTGAGCATCGTCGCCGCCGTAGATGTCCTGGAGTGCCGACGCCCAGTTCTGCGTGGTGTCGAAGAACTTCTTCTGCGGAGTGAACTGGATCTTCGACTGGTCGATCACGGTCTCGAACGTCTCGAGATAACCCGCTTGGTCGGCGACCTGGTCCTTGAAGACACCGTCGAACACGGACTTGCGAACCGGGTCGGCGTAGATCCCGCCCTGAACAGCTTTCGACATCGCTTCCTTGCCCGTGGCCCACTGCATGAACAGCCACGCTGCGTGCTTGTTCTTCGACATCGAGTTCATCGCCAGCGACCACGTCCACAGGTTCGTGGCGTAGCTACCGTCGGGACCTGCAGGACCGGGGTACCACCCGATGTTGCCTGCCTGTGCCGACGCACCCGGCTTGTTCTTCGGGTAGGTCGCACTGTCGGCGTCGAACACCATCATGGCTTTGCCGTCACCGAGATCACCGGTGGCGTTGGGGTAGTCGTAGGACGTCCACGACGTCGGTCCGGCCTTGTGCTGCATCTCGATCCACTTCTCGGTGAACGCAACTGCCTTCTCCGAGTTCATCCGGGCCTGCAACTCGCCGTTCTCGAAGACGTAGTCCTGCGCACCTTCACGCGTGAACTGGGTCATGAAGCCGGGGTGAATCGTCGCCCACGACTTGGACCCGCGAGTCGCGATTCCGTAGCGGTTCTGCGAACGATCGGTGAGGTCGATGGCCAGCTGCACGAAGTTTTCGAAGGTGTCCGGCAGGGTGATGCCGTTGTCGTCGAAGAACTTCTTGTTGTACGCAACGACGTTGTTCTCGAATCCCCACGGCAGCGCCCACTGACCACCGGTACCGAGCGGTGAGCCCTGCTCGAAATCCCAGCTGGTCGACGTGCGCAGACCCTCGTAGATGTCCTCGAAGTCGTACTCGGCGCTGGTGGCCGAACTGTTCTGCAACCAGGGGTTCAAGTCCTCGAGCCATCCGGGCGGGCCGTACTGCCAGATGAAGTACGCCCCCAGCATGAAGACGTCGTGTTTGCCGGTACCGCCGGCAAGTTCGGTGTTGAGCTTGGTGAAGTAGTCCGCCTCGGGCACCAGGTCCGCATTGACGGTGATGCCGGTCAGCTGTTCGAACTCGGCGAGCAGCGGTTGGAACGACTGCTGGTACGGATGCGGGGTCTGCAGGATGTTGAGGGTCGTACCCTCCACGGCCTTCCAATCGAACGACCCGCTCACCTCGCCGGCGCCGTTGACGGCGTTCACGCCACCTCCGACTCCGCAGGACGACAGAATCGGCACCGACGCTGCGGCGACGCCTGCCAGCCCCATCGCGCGGAGCATGTCCCGCCTCGAGAATTGACGATAAGTCATGGGTAAGTCTCCAAAGTGCTTCGTGCAGGAGCGAATCAGGACGGAATCAGCGAAACCTTGACCGACTCTGCGCCGCTTCCGACGAGGTCGAGACCCTTCTGGAAGTCAGCGAGGGGTAGTTGATGGGTGCAGATCTTGTCCATCGGCAAGACACCGGACTCGATCATGCGGATGGCTGCGGGCCAGCAGTACGGGCCGAGATGCGCGCCGAGAACGTCGAGTTCCTTGTCGTCGGAGATGATCGACCAGTCGACCGTGACATCGCTTCCGAAGACGCCGTATTCGACGTACGTGCCGAGCTTGCGAAGCAGGTTGAGTCCCTGCGGAACGGCAGTGGGATGTCCTGTCCCTTCGAGGTAGACGTCGGCGCCGTATCCGTCGGTGAGGTCCTTGACGATCTTCTCGGCATCCTCGTTGCGGATGTCGACGACGATGTCGGCGCCGCATTCCTTCGCGAGCGCCAGCTTCTCCGGCTGCATGTCGAGCGCGATGACATGCGCGGGGTTCTTCGCCCGTGCGCCGGCGATCATACCCAGGCCGATGGGGCCGCATCCTGCGACGACGACGACGTCGTCGAATGTGATCCCTACCCGCTCGACGGCGTGCAGCGAGCAGGACAGGGGCTCGGTGAATGCTGCGTGCGCGGCGGGGATATCCTTGGACACTTTGTGCACCAATGCTTCTGCGGGGTACACCATGTAGCTGGCCATTGCGCCGGGGGTGCGACGCTTGAATCCGTACAGGTCGTGCGGCGCGCACATGTGGTACTGGCCGCGCAGGCAGAAGCGACACTTCCAGCACGGCACGATCTGCTCCGACACCACACGGTCACCGACCGAGACGTTCCACCTGGCCGACGCCTCGTCGTCGATCACAACGATTTCACCCACGAATTCGTGACCGGGAATGACGTCGGTCTCGGCCCAGGCGGGTCGGTTCTCGTCGCCCCAGAACTTCGCTGCGCCGTGGTAGCACTTGAGGTCGCTTGCGCAGATCCCGACCGCCTCGACGCGAACCAGGGCTTCGCCGGGCCCGGGTACCGGTACCGGCACTTCCTCGAGCCGGTAGTCCTCCGGGCCGTGGCAGACCACAGCCTGCATCTTCTCCGGGATTGTCGTGTCCGGCATCTATGACTCCTCGTTCAGCAGTTTCGTGTCCGCGCGGTCGTCGCGGGTGAGGCGAGACATTGCCTGTCGGCGATGTGTTGGCGCTCACATTAACGAACAGGTATACATATGTCCAGAACGAATGTTCAGCAATTCAAACTCCGTGCACATATGTTCAGTGGGATACTTCCGACCATGGCGATCACAGGATCTGCGAGCGAGAACCCCCTGTCGGGCCAATCGGCCGACGGGAGCCACTTCGCGCCGACCTTGCTCTACACGGCGGCCAAGCTCTACTACGACGAGGACGCCACTCAGGCCGAGGTCGCCGCCAAACTCGGAACCAGCCGAGCGACGGTCAGCAGACTTCTCTCCGAGGCGAGGCGTCAGGGAATCGTTCGTATCGAGGTCGTGCCACCGAGCAACTACTCGCAGGACGATCTGGCGGACAGCGTTGCGTCCGCCCTCGGCCTCGAGTACGTCTACCTGTCGGCACCCCTGCCCCCGGCCACGCCGTCGAAACCGACGGTCGATCTCATGGGTCGCTACCTCGCTCCCGCAGTGTCCAAAGCACTCGCCGCGGTCGGGCTCGTCCCCGGCGACATCCTGTTGGTCTCCTCCGGCAGAACCGTGTACGAAGTGGCTCAGTTCGACCTGGACAGAATCCCGGGAATCCTGGTGGCTCCGACCGTCGGCGGCAACGACCAGCCCGAGGAGTGGTACCAGACGAACGAGATCACCAGACTGATCTCCAACAAACTCGGCGGACGAGCCAACTACCTGTTCGCACCCGCGCTTCCCGGTGCCGATCTGTACTCGATCATCCACTCGGACCCCGCAATTCAACGCGTGCTCGAACTCTGGCCCCAGGCCCGGTGCATCCTGATGGGCGTCGGGGCACCTCCCCTCCTGCGCTCCGACATACCCCGCTTCGTCCCGACCGACTCCGCATCACTGCGAGACTCTGTCGGCGACGTGTGCTCACGCTTCTACGACCGGGACGGAAACTCTGTCGAGTTCCCCGGCTCCGATCGTCTGATCGCGGTGGAACTGGATGCACTGCAGAAGATTCCGGTCGGGATCGCGGTGGCAGTCGGGTCGGACAAAGTGGTGCCGATCGTCAGCGGCGCGCGAGCGCACTTCTTCAATCGACTCGTCACGGACCCGGCGACCGCACAGGACATCCTGTCCCACATCACGACACTCGACGAGGAAGACACGGCATGACACCTACGATCGACCGATCCACGACTCCGAGCCTCGACGGCAAACGCGTGCTGATCACGGGCGCAAGTCGCGGCATCGGCGCCGACATCGCGCAGACGTTCGCCGCGGCAGGCGCGCGCCTCGTTCTCTCCGGTCGAGATCACGAATCGCTCGAAAGCTTCTCTCGCACACTCGACACCGAGACCGCCATCGTCGTCGCAGATCTGTCGACAGCAGCGGGTCCGGACACGCTCGCCGCCGACGCCGTCGACGCATTCGGCGGCGTCGACGTACTCGTCAACAACGCCGGAATCTCCTACCCGGAAACGGTGGACGCACTCGATACAGCGCACTTCGACGAAGTGATCCAGGTCAATTTGAGAGCCCCGTCGTTGCTCGCAGCGCGTATCGGCCGAGCAATGGCGGACGGCGACGGCGGATCCATCGTCACCGTCGCATCGGCCGCGGCACTACGACCACTCCCCGAGCACTACGCGTACTGCACGTCCAAAGCCGGACTCATCATGGCCACCAAAGTGCTCGCGCTCGAACTCGGTGGGCGAGGCGTCCGGGCCAACTCCGTCTGCCCCACAGTAGTTCTCACCGACATGGGCCAGAAGGTATGGGGCGACCCGGTGAAATCCGCACCGATGCTCGCGCGGATCCCCTCCGGCCGATTCGCCGAGCCGTCGGAGGTGTCGGCGACTGCGCTGTGGCTCGCCTCCGACGCGTCGGCGATGATCAATGGAATCGACATCCCGGTCGACGGCGGTTACCTGGTCAGTTGAGCGCCCGCGTGCACGATGTCTCGCGTCGCCGGGTAGAGCTGGAGCCAACTGGCATACAGGTCGTCGTACAGGGCGCGGTGTGCAGGATTCGGCGGCACCTCGGATGCCACGGTGGCCCAGTCGGTTTCGGGCGATACCTCCCCGACCCCGATAGCGGCCAGCAGGCCGTCACCGTAGCTCGCCCCGATGGCCTGCTCGGTGACGAGCTGCGTCTGTCCGGTGATGTCGCTGAGCGCCTGCGCCCACACCGGACTCCGCAGCCCACCACCCACGGCGACGGCTCGGTTGACCGGCGTGGCCGCGTCGTCGAACATCTCCAGAATCTGCCTGATACCGAAGGAGATTCCCTCGTACGCAGCCCGGAAGATATGACCTCGTCCATGCCGAAGAGTCAGTCCTGCCATCACACCGCGGGCATCGGCGTCGAACACCGGCGTTCGCTCGCCTGCGAGGTACGGCAGGATCAACAACCCCTCGGCCCCTGCTGGAACGGCCGATGCCTCACGCATCAGCTCCTCGAACGGCGCTCCACCGGTGAGTGTCCGAAGCCACGTGGTCAGTGAACCGGCGGTGGATGTTCCCGCCGCGAGTGCATACGTGCCTGCCTGCACTCCCGTGGTGGTCCACAGCGCAGAATTCGTGTGATAGTCCGCCAACACCTGCACCAGGAACATCGTCGATCCGTACATCAACATCAGATCACCCGGATGCCGCACTCCCACACTGAATGCCTCGGCGTACGCGTCGACAGTTCCCGCCACCACGGGCGTGCCGACAGGGATGCCGGACGCAGCACTGCCGCGCGCATCGACATGTCCGACGACCTCGCTCGGCCACGCCAACCTCGGCACCTCGAGTCCGCCCAGAACTCGGTCGATCCAGTCTGCGTTCCAACCGAATTCACGAACCGAGTAGAGAGGGTCGCACTGACTGGCCGTGTGATGGTCCTGCACGTACTCACCGGTGAGCTTGGCGACGATGTACGAATTGGATCCGTACCACCGTCTCGCACGATCGAACACCTCCGGCTCGTTCTTGCGAACCCACTCGATCTTCGGCCCCACTGCCTGACTGGACAACGATTTGCCACATCGCTCCAGAATGGCGTCGGCACCGAAATGCTCGGTGAGCTCCTCGATTTCGCACGAGGCCCGTGAATCGATCCCGTACAGGATCGCCGGCCGCACCGGACGCAGTTCGGAGTCGGTGAGCACCAGACACGGACCGACCCCACTGACACAGACGCCCGCGACCTCGGAACCCGACGGAACCCGGTTCATCAACGCCGATGCGATGACGCACACGTCACCCCACCAGACCGCATCCGCATCCACTTCCGCCCAGCCCGGGTGCGGTAACGACATCTCGTGGGCTCGCTGCTCCGAGGCGAGAACGTTTCCGTCGGCGGTGACGAGGACGCCCTTGCTGCTGCCGGTGCCCATATCGATTCCCACGAACAACTTCACGATTGCAACACTAACGGAGCACATCGGCCGCTGTGGCCGGTAAGCACGCATCCACGATTACCGGCGTACCCCCACACAGGGCATCATTGCTGTTCGTGGCAGAGCCGACCCGATCGACACCGAGCGCACTTCAACCGATCCTCGCGGGCATCGTCGCCGCGCTCGTCGGTTTCACCAGTTCGTTCGCCGTGGTGCTGACCGGTCTTCGCGCGGTGGGCGCGTCACCGACGGATGCAGCGTCGGGGCTCCTGGTGATCTGCGTGACTCAGGCTCTCGGAATGATCTACCTCTCCCGGCGGTATCGCCAACCCATCACCCTTGCCTGGTCGACGCCCGGTGCCGCGCTGCTGGCCGGGACAGGAGCGGTGGCCGGCGGGTGGCCCGCTGCCGTCGGCGCGTTTCTCGTCGTCGGCGCATCGGTGATCACCACCGGGCTGTGGCCGCGTCTCGGCGCACTGATCACGTCCATTCCCACATCTCTCGCGCAGGCGATGCTCGCGGGTGTCCTGTTGCCGCTGTGCCTGAAACCGGTAACTGCATTCGCCGCATCACCCGGGGCGATCGCACCGGTCATCGTGGTCTGGCTGGTGCTGCAGCGTTACTCTCCGCGGTGGGCCGTTCCCGCTGCATTCGGCACCGCAGCCGTGGTCATTGCCATTGATGTCGCTGTCGCGCAGCGTATTCCCCCCGCCGCGGACTTGATTCCGCACGTCGCCTTCACCGCACCGGACTGGACGTGGCAAGCAATCGTCGGGATCGCGCTGCCGCTGTACATCGTCACCATGGCATCGCAGAACATCCCGGGCGTCGCCGTCATGAAGTCCTACGGATACGACGTACCCTGGCGGCCCGCGATGGGGGTCACCGGCCTGGGAACGATGGTGGGCGCACCGTTCGGTGGGCACGCCGTCAACCTCGCAGCCATCAGCGCAGCCCTGGCCGCGGCGCCGCAGGCGCACCCCGACCCCCAGCGTCGCTGGATCGCAGCATCGTCGGCAGGCTGGTTCTACCTTCTCCTCGCAGCATGTTCGGCTGCCGTGGCGACTCTTGTGTCCGTTGCGCCTGCCGGTGTGGTCGAAACCGTTGCCGGACTGGCGTTGCTGGGCACGCTCGCCGCCTCGCTCGCCGGTGCCCTGAAAGACGAGAACGGGAGGGAGTCGGCCGTTCTCACGTTCGTGATCGCGGCGTCGGGCATCGGCATCTTCGGTATCGGCTCCGCCTTCTGGGCGTTGGTCGTCGGCCTCGTCGTTCGCTGGGTTCTGGCGCGCGGCCGATAGAGTCAGCAACCATGACCGCCTCCGCCGGCCAGCGAGCCGAACGCAACACCGCCGCCGAGTACCCGACCCTCTGGCCGATCGCCACGCGGTGGGACGACAACGATCACTACGGGCACGTCAACAACGTCACCTACTACTCGTACTTCGACACCGCGGTGAACGGTTGGCTGATGCACACCACAGGCGTGGACATCAGGGCACTGGATGCCATCGGTGTGGTCGCCGAGACGTCGTGCAAGTACCACAGCGAGTTGTCGTTCCCCGACGCCCTGCAGGTCGGCCTGTCGGTCGAGAAACTGGGCACCCGCAGCATCGTCTACGCGCTCGCTCTGTTCCGCGAAAGCCCGGGCGACGAGCTGCACCTGGCAGCCACCGGCCGATTCGTCCACGTGTACGTCGACGCGCAGACGCGTCGTCCCGTCGCCATTCCCACCGAGATCGAAGCCGCCGCCCGCACTCTTGTGGCCGGGAGTGGAGCCGGCAGGAACGACCCCAGCTAGACCGGGAGTGACTAGGCGGAGATTTCAGAGGCCGATGTCGTCGGCGGTGCTGAGAGCCCGGGCGATGATGTCGTCGATGAGGGTCGTCGTGGGAGAACCGGCGTCGGCGCGGTTGCGGGCGTCGGCTTCCGCTCGTCGCATGACGCCCTCGGCGATGATGGACAGCTTCCACAGCGCGAGCACCTGCCAGAATCCGACGGCTGTGACGTCGCGCCCCGTCTTCGCTGCGTAGTCGGCCGTCAATTGCTGTCGGGTCGGGAAGCCGGGCAAGGTCGAGGCCATGAACGGCCCTGCGACGGCGTCGCCCGCTTCCGGCCAGTAGGCGAGGAGCCCGCCGATGTCCGCGAGTGGATCACCGAGCGTGCACAGTTCCCAGTCGACGACGGCCACGATGTCACCGGCGGTGGGTGAGGTGATCACGTTGTTGAGGTGGAAGTCGCCGTGCACCAACGTCAGTTCTCGTTGATCCGGGATGTTCGCTGCGAGACGCTCGGCGAGAGTGTCGATTGCCGGTACTTCACGTGTCTGCGTGTGCTGCCACTGTGTTCGCCAGCGCTTGAGTTGCCGCTCCGCGTACGGCTTGTGGCTGGCCAGGTCCGTGAGCCCGACGCTGTCGAGGTCCACCCGGTGAATGCTCGCGAGCGCGCTCGTCATGCTGGATCCGATTGCCCGGCGAATGTCGGGTGCGGTGGCCTCGGCTTTCTGCACCGAATCGAGCACGACGCCGTCGACGTAGCTCATGAGCACCAGAGGCACGTCGGACACCTGTGAATCCTCGGTCACCGCGATCATCTTGGGGACCGGAACACCGGTGTTCTGCAGGGCGGTGAGGATCCGGTATTCCCGGACGACGTCGTGTGCGGATGCCAACAACGTGCCGAGTGGCGGCCTCCGCAGTACCCAGCGACTACCGCCGGCGTCGGCGACCGCGTACGTGAGGTTGGATTGTCCGTTGCCGACCCTGTCGTATGTCAGCGGGGCCACTGCACCGATGCCGAGGCCTCCGATCCATTCGGAGACGGCGTCGAAGTCCACACCTGTCGTCATACGCTCGAAGGTCCTTTCACTTGCGAATCAACACTCGTCACTGTCGCACGGACGACGCGTGACCGAGCGTGGATTCGCCGAACAACGAGCTGCGACGTGTCGTACGACGAGCGACGCCGCGGACGCACCCGTGTGGGCGTCCGCGGCGTCGAATGGATAGTGAGAAGTACTCTCAGCTGGCCTTCGGGAGCTCGGTGTCGGCGGCTGCGTCGACGATCGGGGCGGAAACGTTCACGTCCTCAGGGCTCGATTCCGTGACGTCGCGGCGAGCGGCCACCTCGTCGACATCACCGACGAGCAAGGACACCAGCGCGTCGGGCTCACTCGTCCACGCCACGGACATCGTGCGCATCTCGGACGGGGAGAACAGCCCGCTCATACGCAGGGCGTCGATCCACTCGGCGACGGCGTCCGGCGTAGCCACCGGAATGGACTCGCGGTCGAGGCGAGCTACCTCGAACTCGCACGAGAAGAACGCGCGCATCATCTCCAGCTGAGAAGAGGACAGCGGCGCCGAATCGACTGCGGCGTCCAGCACTGTGGGTGTCGCGTCCGCGAGATCCTGGCGGGTGTGTGCGAGGGTCATGATGTCTCCTTCGATCGGCGTCGCTGTGCGGTGCCAGGTCAGCCGCTCGGCCCAACCTTCTCGGCACCGTTCTCAGATCGTTACGAAGAGATTTGTAACGAATTTGCACTCCTGTCCGATCCATCGAAACTACGCTTCCGCTCGGTTGTGTCGCCAGACCAAACCGAATGATGTGATAAGCGTCACACGAGTCGCCGGCATCCGGCGACTATCCAGCTACGAATGCTTACCAAGATCGTCCACCCACGACCTCTCACCGCGGGCTCGACGCAAACAACCAGGTAGCGTGCGTGCAGTGATCGACAAGGCCGCAATCTCGACAGCCGCTGCCCGCCGCGCCCGCGCCGCCGTTTTCGGAGTGTTCGCCGTCAACGGCTTCCTCTTCGCTATCTGGGTCGTGCACATTCCGACCGTCGAGCGCCAGGTCGGTATCTCGCACGCCACCCTCGGATCGCTGCTCCTCGTCTTGGCGGGCGGAGCGATCGTGGGGATGCAGGCCGCCGGCCCGTTGGCCGACCGATACGGCAGTTATCGGATCGTTACCGTCGCCGGAGTGCTGCTGTCCACCGCAGTCGTCGGTCCGGCGCTCGCCACGAATGCCGCCACCTTGGGTGCTGCGCTGTTCGTGTTCGGCATCTTCAACGGTGCTCTCGACGTGTCCATGAACTCTCAGGCAGTCGACGTCGAGCGCGTCTACGCGCGACCGATCATGTCCGCATTCCACGCTCTGTTCTCGGTCGGTGGCGTCGTGGGCTCACTCGTGGGAGCCGCCACCCTGTCCATCGACATGCCGATCCTGTCGACCACGATCGGAGCAGCCGTTGTCGGCATCGGCGTGTTGGCCTGCTGCCGCCCGTTCCTGGTCCCCCGCACGTCGCCGCACACCGGGGAGTCCGAAGCCGACGGTTCCGCGCGGGGCCGATTCTCTCCGCGCGTCCTGGCGCTCGGAGCCCTTGCGTTCGCCCTCCTTCTGTCCGAAGGGGTCGCCAACGACTGGAGCACGTTGCAGGTGAAGGAGCACCTCGCCACGTCGGACAGCACCGCAGCTCTCGCCTTCGGATTCTTCGCGACGATGATGACCGTCGGCAGGTTCTGTGCGGATCGAGTCAGCGCGCGCTTCGGCCCGGTCGCGGTGGTCAGGTACGGCAACGCGATCGCGGCAGCGGGGATGGCTCTGGTCTTGGTCTCGGACGTGCTGCCGCTGACGCTCGCCGGATGGGCGTTGTTCGGCCTCGGATTGTCCGGCAGCGTTCCGCAGATCTTCACCGCCGCAGGCAACCTCGGAGGCGGCGCGGCGACCAACATGTCTCGCGTCGTCGGAATGGGATACGTCGGGCTGCTGGCCGGACCTGCGATCGTCGGCTGGATCGCCCACTTCGTGTCCCTCACCTCGGCGATGGCTGTCCCGTTGGCGCTGACGATTGTCGCTGCAGCCGCCGCGGGAACTGTTCGACCGCGCACGGTGTTGCCCGAACGGGATTGACGGAACCTTCACACCGCACGCTCAGAGTCGTACGGCATCCTCGTAGCCGAAGGACAGGCGTGCGGACAACGCAGTAGTACTACAGGGGCGACACGAAGGGGGTGTTGTAGGCAGTGAGTGCCGACACCGACAGCATGGAATTGGTGCAGCTCGAGGGCATCGAGATCGACCACGACGCACTGGCTCGAAGCAGGCGATTGATGGCACGGCTCGTCGCAGTCGCCGGGCTGCTGGGAGTACTGGCCGTGGTACTCGTGGTGCTTCCGCTCGCGGGCGTGACGTATCCGTATTCGCGGGCGCTGGTTCCCAGCTTGGACGGACCCGCAAACGCACTGCTCGAAGCGTTCGGAGTCACCCCCGTTCTGGTCGCGGTGGCAGGTCTGACGGTGGTGTCGCTGATTCGTAAGCTGCCGTACGGGATCGGTGCCGTCATCGCCCTCGTACTCGGAGCGTCTCTGACGACGGCAGCGGTGCGGTCGTGGGCCGACGGCTGGGTGCCGGCGTCGGCGCTGCCGAACGGGTACGTGACGGCGTGTGCATCGTTGGTGTGCGCGGCGACACTCGTCGCGAGTGCGCGGTTCCTGCCGATGGTGTGGGGACTCGGCGCGGTTGCAGTGGCGACGGTGTCCGCGGCGGCCGTCATCGGCGGTTCGGCGACAGTCGTGGGCATCGTGACGACTGTGGTTATCGTGACCGCGTGGTGGGCTGGGTCGTCCGCAGTCATGTTGTACTCGCCCGTCGCTGCCGAGCGTGAGGCCCAGAATCCGTTCGACACCGCTGCTCTCGCACTGCGAAGACTGCGCTAGAACGCCGATAGCCCGGTGACCGTGTCAGGCCACCGGGCACTCGCACCGAAGAACGAACTACAGAGCTTTGAGCTCCTCGATCACCGAGTTGACGGACTTCTTCGCGTCGCCGAACAACATCGAGGTGCGATCGGCGGTGAACAGCGGGTTGTCGATACCGGCGTAACCCGAGCTCATCGATCGCTTGAGCACGATCACCGACCGCGACTCGTCGACGTTGAGGATCGGCATACCGTGGATCGGGCTCGACGGGTCGTTGCGCGCCGCCGGGTTGGTGACGTCGTTGGCGCCGATGACGATGGTGACGTCGGTGCGATTGAACTCGCCGTTGATGTCGTCCATTTCCTTCATCGCGTCGTACTCGACGTCGGCCTCGGCGAGCAGCACGTTCATGTGCCCCGGCATACGGCCGGCAACGGGGTGGATCGCGTACTTGACCTCGACGCCCTTGCTCTCGAGGATCGACGCCATGTCCTTGACGGCATGCTGAGCCTGCGCGACAGCGAGGCCGTACCCGGGCACGACGATGACCTGCGATGCGTACGCCATCTGGATCGCTGCATCCGCGGCCGATGTCGACTTGACCGTGCCACCCGATGCGTCCGCGCCCGGTCCGGCATCGCTGCCACCGCCACCGAACGACCCGAACACGATCGCCGGAATGGACCGGTTCATCGCCGTTGCCATCAGGTTGGTCAGGATCGAACCGGATGCGCCGACGATCATGCCTGCCACGATCATGGCCGTGTTGTTCAACGCAAGACCGGCAGCCGCTGCCGACAGTCCGGTGAGCGCGTTGAGCAGCGAGATCACGACGGGCATGTCCGCGCCGCCGATCGGGAACACCACGAACAGACCCATCAGCCCGGCTGCGACGAGCACCAGCACGATGAACCACACCGAGGTGCCCTCACCCGGAGTCGACTTGACACCGATGTAGATCGCGACCGCCACGGCGAGGACGAGCAGCACGATGTTGGTGAGCTGGAAGATGCGCGCATTCTTCACGAACGCCTTCTCGACGTTCTTGTTCAGCAGTTCCTGCAGCTTGAGGAACGCCACGAGCGAACCCCAGAACGACACCGAACCGATGACTGCGGCGAACAGCGATCCGACGACGATGTGCACCGTCGGCTCTTCACCGTGCTGGAACGCCGAGAACCCGTCGGTCTCGATGAACTCCGCCCACGCGATGAGCGCGACGGTGCCGCCGCCGACGCCGTTGAACAGCGCCACCAGCTGCGGCATGGCCGTCATCTTGGTGCGCTTGGCCGGCGGAACGCCGAGCAGAACACCGATCGCGAGACCGGCGGCGATGAGAATCCAGTTGATCGCGGCGGCGTCGCGCACCTCGATCAGGGTCGCGACGACGGCGATACCCATACCGACAGCGGCGATCCAGTTGCCGCGGACGGCGGTCTTCGGGCCCGTCAGGCCCATCAGACCGTAGATGAACATCGCGAACGCAACGATGTAGAGAATGTTGACGACATTGTTCATCAGGAATCGGCACCCTTCTGGCCAGAATCAGACGACGCCGCAGGATCAGAAGCAACGGGTGCCTTCTTGGACTTGAACATGCTGAGCATGCGGTCGGTGACCAGGAAGCCGCCGACGACGTTGAGCGTGCCGAAGATCAGCGCGACGAACGCGATGATCCGCACACCCCACGACGCATCCTCGGGCAGACGGCCGAGCACGATGAGCGCGCCGAGCACGACGATGCCGTGAATGGCGTTGGTGCCGGACATCAACGGTGTGTGCAGCGTGTTGGGAACCTTGGAGATGACGGCGAATCCGACGAAGCCCGCCAACACGAGAATCGCGATGTTCGCGAGAAGAGCGGTGTACATCAGGCGTCAGCCTTTCTGGTGACACAGGACTGCGCGACGACCTCGTCGGAGAAGTCCGGCGTGAGTGCGCCGTTCTCGTCGAGAAGCAGTTCCAGCAGTGCGGAAACGTTCTTCGAGTACAGCTCGCTGGCGTGCTCGGGCATGGTGGCCGGCAAGTTCAGCGGCGAGGCGATGGTGACGTCGTGCTTGACGACGGTCTGGCCGGGCTCGGTCAGCTCGCAGTTGCCGCCGGTCTCACCGGCGAGGTCGACGACGACACTGCCGGGCTTCATGCCCTCGACAGCGGCGGCCGTCACCAGACGCGGAGCCGGACGACCCGGCACCAACGCGGTGGTGATGACGACGTCGAAACCCTTGATCGCTTCTTCGAGTGCCTGCTGCTGCTGAGCACGCTCGTCCTCGGTCAGCTCACGTGCGTATCCGCCCTCACCGGCAGCGTCGATCCCCAGATCGAGCCACTGCGCACCGACGGAACGAACCTGATCGGCCACCTCCGGGCGCACGTCGTAACCGGTTGGCCGGCCGCCGAGACGCTTCGCTGTCGCCAACGCCTGCAGACCCGCGACACCTACGCCGAGGACCAGCACGGTCGCCGGCTTGACCGTGCCTGCGGCGGTGGTGAGCATCGGGAAGAAGCGAGTCGATTCCGACGCGGCCAACAGAACGGCCTTGTACCCGGCCACGTTGGCCTGCGAGGACAGTGCGTCCATCACCTGTGCGCGGGAGATACGCGGGATCGCCTCGACCGCGAACGCCTGCACCCCGGCGGCGGCGAGTGCGTCGATCTTGTTGTCGGCGTTACGCGGCGCCAGGAATCCGATCAACGTCGAACCCGACGACAACTTCGAGATCTCGGCATCCGTCGGCGGGGCCACCTTCACCACTACGTCGGCGGACCACGGGTCCCCGATCGTTGCTCCGGCCGCGGCATACAGCTCGTCCGGAATCAACGCTCCCGAACCCGCACCGGACTCGACGACGACCTCGACGCCCTTACCGATCAGCGACGCGACGACCTTGGGCACCAAGGCCACTCGGCGCTCGCCGTCCGCGGACTCACGCACGACACCGACACGTGTCGTCCTGCTCTCTGTGCTCTGCGATGTTTCCAATTCTCCGACTTTCGTATGTTGAATGGCGCCCGTGGTACGGCGAACGGGGGTAACCGCGCGGCAAACAGGCAAAGCCCAGCGTCAAGGCACAAGGTCCCTGATGATAGCCAAATGAGGCAGACCTCAGGTAACCCAGACCACAACTGTGGTCTGTTCTGAATCGAATCCGACGCGTCCCGACGTGCAACCCTTCCATTTGCGGTGACGGACATCACAGTGAGCACGTCGCCGCCCACCTACAGTTGCGGCGTGAACAACTGCGTGTTCTGCGCCATCGTCGACGGCGATGCCCCCTCGGTCCCCGTGTACGACGACGACGACGTCGTGGCGTTTCTCGACATCAGACCGATCACCCGCGGCCATCTCCTGGTGATTCCGAGAAGACACTCGCAAGACCTCGACACATTGGATCCGCGCCTCGGCGGCGCATTGTTCGCCGCCGGACAACGACTGTCTCGCGCGATCAGGCGGTCGGATCTTCGTTCGGACGGCGCCAACCTCGTCCTCAACGACGGCAAAGCCGCCTTCCAGACCGTGTTCCACACGCACCTTCACGTCGTACCGCGATGGACCGGTGACACACTGCGGTTCGTGACGGGATTCGTGACGCGACGGCTGAAGGATCCCGAGGCGACGGCGTCGGCGATCAGGGCGGGGCTGACGCGGTTGGACGAGGAAGAGCCCAGGTGAAGCTGTTTCTGGCGTCGTACCGGTTCGGCGCGCACGTCGACGAATTTCTCGCCCTGACGTCCGGTCCTGGTCGTGTCGCGGTGATCGCGAATGCCGCGGATGCGTGGCCCGCCTCGGCGCGGCAGTCTGCCGTCGTCAGCGAACTGCGCAGCCTGACCGAACTCGGTTACGTCGCCGAGGAACTCGACCTCCGTCGATTCCGAACCGACCGCGACGCGCTCTGCCGAGAACTCGACGCTGTCGACACGGTCTGGATCCGCGGGGGTAACACGTTCGTGCTGCAAGCTCGGCTCGAGATCGCGGGCGCCGACGGCGAGATCGCCTCGCGAGTGCGGGACGGTTCCCTCGTGTTCGCTGGGTACAGCGCGGGCGCGTGCATCGCCTCACCGTCGCTTCGAGGGGTGGAGGCAGCCGACGATCCGGCGGAAGTCGAGGCGGCCACCGGTCGAACAGCATCGTGGACCGGCCTCGGTCTGACCGACCACTCGTTCGTCCCGCATTTCGGGTCGATTCTCGACGAGAACGGCGCCGCGCAGGCCATGGTGTCAGTGTTCGAGCGCGAGAACGTCCCGTACCTGACGCTGACCGACGAGCAGGTGGTTGTGGTCGACGGCGATCGCTTCGAGCGTCTCTAACCGAACTGTGCGATCGGGGCCAGGCGGTCCAGCGAGATCCACGCCATTTCGCACCGGCGGCGCGTCACTTCGTCGGCGTCGATCAGCAGCATGTCCAGCAGCATCTTGGGCCGTCGCTTCCACGTCTGTTCGGCGTCGGCGACGGTGGCGCGCTCGAACAACCCGGACTGCGCGAGTGCGGTGACCCACTCCTGGACGTCTCCGCGGTGGATCGCCTCGATGGTGTCGTAGTCGACTCCCCCGTCCTGGAATTCGTACGAGAACATCGCAGCGACGTGGTTCCACGACTTCTGTTTCGGCTCCATCATTTTCGGGCCTCCTCGCTGACACAGGGGCCGACCGTGTGTGCCACTCCCGGCCCTGGACGGACCTGACGACCCGCCTTCGCAGGACGCTAGACCTCGCAGCTACAACATTGCGTTGCGTGCGCGCATCGATCAGGTAACGGAAGTGACTGAAGTTACTGATGTGACTCACGTCGGCCGTGCGCAACGACATCCAGCACTCGACTCGGTAGGCTCCACAACCGTGTGGAAGCGGGCAACCATCATCGGCGCGGTAGCGGCAGTGACACTTGCCGCCGGATGCTCCGGCTCCGACGACACCGACGGCGGCGCCTCGCCCACGACAGAGCCGGACTCCGCACAGACCGAAGAACTGTTCGTCGGAGAATGCGGTTCGCTGACCGACGAAGAACTGACGTCCATCACCGGGGTCCGCGGGCTCGCCTCGTCGTCGAAGAACGCTGTTCGCTGCCGATGGGACGCCGTCGACACCGGCGCATACGCGATGTTCACCTGGTATCGAGGAAGCCCGATAGACCGCGAACGCACCGTCGCCGGCCAGATGGGACGCGAGATCGGCGTCATCGACGCCGACGGGCACCCTGGGTTCACCGCACGAGGAAGCGACGCGTCGTGCGAGGCAGGCGTCGAGTCCGGCGACGGCTTCCTGCACTGGTCACTCAACTACGTCTACGCAGCACCACCTCGCGACAGTTGCGACGTGGTCGAGGAACTCGTGCGCGCGACCGTCGAGAATGCGAGATAGGCACTGCCATGAGACGTCGAACTTCCCTGGCCGCGGCCGCAGCGGCACTGTCCCTACTCGTCGGCGGTTGCAGTACGACCGTCTCCGGAACTCCTGTCGCGCAAGGCGCGGGTGACGTCGACACAGAATTCGACAAACTACTGCAGGAATGCGTCGCCGTGCCGGACGACAAGATCGCCGAGTCGGTCCAAGCGGACACCGTGAGCCAGTACTTCTTCGGTGCGGTCTGCATGTGGTCCGGATCCGGCCCGTCGGGGCTGATCGACGTCACGTTCGCCTGGTACGAGGACAATTCGCTGGGCCGCGAGCGCGAGCTGTCCGAGAAACTCGAGTACTCGGTGGAGCCGGTCACGGTGGGCGGCGCGAGCGCCTTCCTGTCCCGGCGGCCGGGCGACCCCGCGTCCTGCGGCATCACCGCCTCGTACTCCGGCACCATAACCTGGTGGGTTCAGTACCGATCCGGAACCGTCGATCCGTGCGCCGGAGCAACCAGACTCGCGGAGCTGACGCTGCAACGTAATACGTAGCCGACCGAATTCTCGCGGTTTCAATCAACTCCGGTTCATTCCGCAGGCTCCACTCCTAGTCTGGGGTGATGACCGACCTGACCGAACTGCGCCGCGCACTCCCCGAGGGATCCGTCATCGTCGATCCCGACATCACCGAGGGATATCGACGAGACTGGGCGAAGGACCCCGATGCCGGATCACCGCTGGCCGTCGTGCGAGCAACCTGCACCGCCGACGTGCAGGCGGTCATGAAGTGGGCCACCGCGCATCGCGTCGCGGTGGTTCCCCGGGGCGCCGGTTCCGGATTGTCCGGCGGTGCAACCGCCGTCGACGGCGGAATCGTTCTCACGACCGAATCGATGCGAGACATCCATGTCGATCCCGTGACGCGTGTGGCCGTGACCCAGCCCGGTCTGCTCAATGTCGAGGTCAAGAAGGCCGCCGCCGAGCACGGCCTGTGGTATCCGCCCGACCCGTCGTCGTTCGAGATGTGTTCCATCGGCGGCAATGCAGCCACCAACGCGGGCGGTCTGTGCTGCGTGAAGTACGGCGTGACCACCGACTACGTGCTCGGCCTCGAAGTGGTCCTCGCCGACGGCACAGCGGTGCGTCTCGGTGGCCCTCGGCTGAAAGATGTTGCGGGACTCTCTCTGACGAAGCTGTTCGTCGGCAGCGAAGGCACCCTCGGGATCATCACGGAGATCACCGTTCGACTGGTGCCCGCACAGCCGCCCGCGAGCACCGTCGTCGCGTCGTTCTCCTCGGTGCGCGACGCGACGACGGCTATTCTCGCGATCACCCGGAATCTCCGTCCGTCGATGCTCGAGTTCATGGACCGTGCGTCGATCGGAGCGGTCGAGGACGCGATGAAGATGGGACTGGATCGGGGTGCGGCCGCGATGCTCATCGCCCGTTCGGACTCCCCCGGCGCAGATCGCGGACGGGAAATCGACATCATGGCCTCGGCGTGCACCGAAGCAGGGGCATCCGACGTGTTCACCACCGACGATCCCGACGAGGGTGAAGCCTTCGCTGCAGCACGGCGATTCGCGATCCCTGCGGTGGAACGGATGGGTAGCCTCCTGCTCGAGGACGTCGGGGTTCCATTGCCGGCGCTCCCCGACCTGGTCGAGGGTATCGAGAGGATCGCGGAGAAGTACGAGGTACTCGTCGCGGTCATCGCACACGCAGGCGACGGAAACACCCACCCTCTGATCGTGTTCGACCCAGCCGACGCGGACATGGAGCGACGTGCGAACATCGCGTTCGGCGCCATCATGGATCTCGCGATCTCGCTGGGCGGCACGATCACCGGTGAACACGGAGTCGGCAGGCTCAAGAAGGCCTGGCTACCGGATCAGGTGGGCGAGGACGTCATGAAGCTGACTCAGCGAATCAAGTCCGCACTCGACCCCGACGGCATCCTCAATCCCGGAGCCGTTCTCTAGTCGAGGGCGGCGGCGCACTCGTCGGCGACGGTCAGGACATCGTCGAGAATCTCCAGGCCCTGTCGGAGTTCGTCCTCGGTCGTCGTCAACGGTGGCGCGATCTGAATTCTGTTGCCCGCCATGAACGGCCACAGGCCGCGCGCTTTCGCCGCTGCGGTCACCTTCCCCATGGGTTCGGCATCCTTGCCCGACGCCGCGAACGGCACCAACGGATCACGTGTCTGCCGATCCTTGACCAGTTCCACAGCCCAGAAGAACCCCCGACCTCTCACTTCCCCGACGCTGGGGTGGGACTCGGCGAGCTTGGCCAGTCCGGCGCCGAGTACGTCGGCGCCGACGCTTCGGACGTAGGGCAGAATTCCGTCGCGTTCGAACACTTCGATGGATGCCACACCGACCGCACAGGCCAGCGGATGCCCCGAGTACGTCAACCCGCCCGGATAGGGCTTGTGATCGAATTTCGACGCGATGGCTTCGGAGATGACGACGCCGCCCAGCGGGACGTAGCCGGAATTGATTCCTTTCGCGAAGGTGATCAGGTCGGGCTCGACGTCCCAGGCCTGGCAGGCGAACCATTCCCCGACCCGGCCGAATCCGACCATGACCTCGTCCGCGATGTAGACGATGCCGTACCGGTCGCACAGTTCGCGCACCCCCGCCAGGTAACCCGGCGGTGGCACCAGGACACCGTTGGTACCGACGACGGATTCGAGGATGAGGCCCGCGATGTTCCCCGGGCCCTCGAGCTCGACGACCTGTTGCAGATGGGCCAGCGCCGCTGCGGTCTCGTCCTCGGGAGTCGTTGTGCCCCAGGGTGACCGATAGGGGTACGGACCGAAGAACCGGACGACGTCGACGTTGGTCGGTTCGGTGCCCCACCGCCTCGGTTCACCCGTCAAGCCGATGGCCACGCCGGTTCCGCCGTGGTACGAGCGGTACGCGGCCAACATCTTCGTCCGGCCGGTGTGCTGGCGGGCCAGGCGCACGGCGTGCTCGACGGCTTCTGCTCCTCCGGTGGTGAAGAAGACTCGGTTCAGATCGCCCGGTGCTCGCTCCGCGACGAGAGCCGCGAGCTTGCTTCGGGTGGAGTTGGCGACCGTCGGGGAGATCGTCGTCAGCACACGGGCTTGGTCGACGATCGCCGCCACGAGATCCGGGTGCTGATGACCCAGGTTGACGTTGACGAGTTGCGACGAGAAGTCGAGGTATCGATTCCCCTTGTCGTCCCAGAACCAGGACCCTTCGCCGCCGTCGACGGTGATCGGGTTCAACTCGGCCTGCGCCGCCCAGGAGTAGAACACGTGGTCCATCTACTTGCCGCCTTCCTCCGATCCGACGGATGCAGTCGTCGCCCCTGCCAGATCCGGGATGACGTGCTCACCGTAGGACTCCAGTGTCGCCGATTTGGCGTCGTGCTGGAGGTACACCGAAAACTGGTCGACACCCAGCGCTTCGAGCGCCTTCAGCTTCGTGACGTGCTCGGCGGGGCTGCCCAGGATGCAGAACCGGTCGATCACGTCGTCGGGCACGAACTCGGCGTGCGAATTCCCGGACTTTCCGTGCTCGTTGTAGTCGTACCCGGTGCGTGCAGCGATGTAGTCGGTCAACGCAGCAGGTACACCCCCACCGTCGTTTCCGTATCTGGCCACGATGTCCGCGACGTGGTTGCCCACCATTCCCCCGAACCATCGGCACTGATCACGCGCGTGCGCGAGTGCGCTCGCGCTGCCGTCGGTGACGTAGGCGGGTGCTGCCACACAGAACTTGATCGACGACGGATCCCGCCCGGCCGCGTCCGCGGCGGCCCGGACTCGTCCGATCGTCCACGACGCGATGTCCGGGTCGGCGAGCTGCAGAATGTACCCGTCGGCGATTTCCCCGGTGAGGTCGAGTGCCTTGGGTCCGTACGCGGCAACCCACACCTCGAGTGTCGATCTCGTCGCCCACGGGAATCGGACGACGGTGTCACCGAGCGACACCGACCGGCCGTTGGCGAGCTCGCGGATGACATGAATGGACTCGCGCAACTGGGCGAGCGTCGTCGGCTTTCCGCCGAGGGTGCGAACCGCCGAGTCACCTCGACCGATTCCGCAGACCGTACGGTTGCCGAACATGTCGTTGAGCGTGGCGAACGTCGACGCCGTCACCGTCCAGTCACGGGTGGCGGGATTGGTCACCATCGGCCCGACGACAACCCTCCTGGTTTCCGACAGGATCTGGCTGTGAATGACGTACGGCTCCTGCCACAGCAGGTGGGAATCGAACGTCCAGACATGCGAGAAACCATGCGTCTCCGCGCGTCTGGCGAGGTCCACGACGCGTGATGCAGGCGGAGTGCACTGCAACACGACTCCGATGTCCATGGGTCACACGAGATTCTGCGACAGCTCGCGCTTCACGAACCGCCCGTCTCCGGCCGAACCACGATATTCGCCGCCGTCGACGATCACCTTGCCGCGGGAGATCACCGTGTCGACGTGTCCGTCGATCTCGAAGCCCTCGTAGGCGGAATAGTCCATGTTCATGTGGTGCGCCTTTCCGAGTCCGATGCTGGTGTTGCCGTTCGGGTCGTAGATCACGAGGTCACCGTCCGCACCGGGCGAGACGATGCCCTTCCTCGGGTACATGCCGAACATGCGCGCGGGCGTGGTGCAGCAGACGTCCACCCACTTCTCCAGGGTGATCCTGCCGTTCTTCACCCCTTGGAACATCAGGTCCATTCGGTGCTCGACGGATCCGATTCCGTTGGGAATCTTGGAGAAGTCACCGATGCCCATTTCCTTCTGGTCCTTCATGCAGAACGGGCAGTGGTCGGTGCTGACGGTGGCGACGTCCCCCGTTCGTAGGTAGCGCCACAATTCGTCCTGGTGGCCTTCGGCGCGGGATCTCAACGGCGTCGAGCACACCCATTTGGCGCCGTCGAATCCCGGCGCGCCGAGCTGCTCTTCGAGCGAGAGGTACAGATACTGCGGGCAGGTCTCGGCAAACACGTTCTGTCCGTTGCCTCGTGCGACCGCGATCTGTTCCAGTGCCTGCTTCGCGGAGACGTGTACGACGTACAGCGGGGCTCCGGTGACGTTCGCCAGCATGATGGCACGGTGGGTTGCTTCTTCCTCCAACTGCCACGGTCGCGAGGTGCCGTGAAAGTACGGTGCGGTGTCGCCGCGCGCCACCGACTGTGCGACGAGCACGTCGATGGCGATCCCGTTCTCGGCGTGCATCATCAGCAACGCACCGGTCTCCGCTGCTGTCTGCATGGCGCGCAGTATCTTTCCGTCGTCGGAGTAGAACACGCCCGGATACGCCATGAACAGTTTGAAGCTGGTGACACCTTCGGACACCAACTCGCTCATCGCTTTCAGCGAATCACTGTCCACGTCGCCGATGATCTGGTGAAACCCGTAGTCGATCGCACAGCGCCCGGCAGCTTTCTCGTGCCACTGCGCCAGCGTGTCCTGAACTCGTTGCCCTGGAGTCTGGATGGCGAAATCGACGATGGTGGTGGTGCCGCCCCACGCTGCGGCCCGGGTGCCGGTCTCGAACGTGTCCGACGCGAACGTGCCCCCGAACGGCATCTCCATGTGCGTGTGCCCGTCGACTCCACCGGGGAGCACGTATTTCCCGGTCGCGTCGATCACCGTGTCCGCCGTCTGGGTCAGGTCGGCAGCGAGCACCGTCGAACCTGGTTGCAGCACAGCGACGATGGTGCCACCGTCGATCAGCACATCGAGCGGTTGGGCACCCGTCGGCGAGACGACTGTGCCTCCGTGAACGAACGTCGTCCCCATCTCAGCACCTCCGGCCGGCGGTCATGGCTCCACCAGCGGCGCGTAGGCGTCGGGTCTGCGGTCCCGATAGAACGCCCACCGGTCACGGACCGTCTTGATGAGATCCATCTCCAGGTCACGCACGATCAACTCGGGCTCGCTGTCCGAGGCGACGTCACCGACGAACTTGCCTTCGGGGTCGACGAAGTAGCTGGTGCCGTAGAAGTCGTCGTCGCCGTACTCCTCGATGCCGACGCGGTTGATGGCTCCAATGTAGTACTCGTTGGCCACCGCCGACGCCGGCTGCTCGAGTTTCCAGAGGTAGTTGGACAACCCGCGCGAGGTGGCCGACGGATTGAACACGATCTCGGCTCCGGCGAGACCCAACGCACGCCACCCTTCCGGAAAGTGCCGGTCGTAGCAGATGTAGACGCCGATGCGACCTACTGCGGTGTCGAACACCGGCCAGCCCAGGTTGCCGGGCCGAAAGTAGAACTTCTCCCAGAAACCGTTCACGTGCGGGATGTGGTGTTTGCGGTATTTCCCCAGGTAGGTACCATCAGCGTTGACCACGGCCGCGGTGTTGTAGAGCATGCCCGGTTGTTCCTGCTCGTAGACCGGCAGGATCATGACGATGCCCAATTCCTTCGCCAGTGCCGCGAACCTGTCGACGGTGGGTCCCGGAACCGACTCGGCGTAGTCGTAGAACTTCGAGTCCTGCACCTGGCAGAAATACGGGCCGTAGAACAACTCCTGGAAGCAGACGACCTTCGCCCCTTGTTCGGCCGCTCTGCGCGCGTATCCCTCGTGCGCCTCGATCATCGTCTGCTTGTCGCCGGTCCAGTTGGTCTGGACCAGAGCCGCTCGAACTGTCGTCATGGCTGACCACTTCCGTCCCTCGTTCTCGATGGGCCTGTTCAACATAAGTGATCCACGAGGTACACGTGCGGTCAATGGTGTTACAACATGAAGTGAGGACGTTTCGGCCGGGTAACGACTCAGGTCGACGGCATCAACAGGGCCCGCACGGCGTCGATGGTGTCCGCATCCGCGGGGGTCTTGTCCGGCCGATACCGCAGCACGCGTGCGAATCTCAGTGCCACACCACCCGGATAGCGGCTACTGGTCTGCGCGCCGTCGAGCTCGATCTCCACGACCAGTTCGGAGTTCAGGTAGACGGTGTGCTCGTCGCGCGATCGCTCGTGCTCGAGAAATTCCTCGGTCTGCCACTGCAACAACGCATCGGTGAGACCTTTGAACGTCTTACCGACCATGATCGGGTCACCGCCGTCCGGGTCACGCGCTCCCAGATGCAGGTTGGACAACCACCCGGTGCGTCGCCCGTAGCCCCATTCCGCAGCCAACACGACGAGGTCGAGAGTGTGCTCGGGTTTGACCTTCTGCCAATCCTTTCCCCGTCGTCCGGCCGCGTAGATCGAGGACAGCGACTTGATCATCACCCCTTCGTGACCGGCGTCCAACGCCGCATCGAAGTGAGCGGCGGCCGAATCCGCGTCGGGTCGCACCAAGGACGGGATCCGATGTTGCGGAGCCACGCGCTCGAGGGCGTCGAGTCGTCGTTCGAGCGGTTCGTCCAACAGGTCAACTCCGTCGAGGTGGATACAGTCGAAGAAGTACGGCTGCAAGAGCAATTCGTGTGCGCTCTGCGCGCCGAACCGACTCATCGTCTCCTGGAACGGCCGGGGTCTCCCACCGTCGGTCAGCGCAAGGGTTTCACCGTCCAACACCACGGACTCACAGGGAAGTGTGCGAATCAGCTCCACCAATTCCGGTACGCCGTCGGTGATCTCGCGCAACGTCCTGGTGTAGATGTGCACGTCGTCTCCGAGCTTGTGCACCTGGATCCGTGCACCGTCGAGCTTGTACTCGACGCTCACATCTCCCTCCATGTCCGCCCAGGCGGACGCCAGCGTCTCCGCCGGCGAGGCGAGCATGGGACGAACCGGCCTTCCGACCTGAAGACCGAAGCCTGCCAGTGCCTCCTCCCCACCGTTCAACGCAGCAACTGCGGTCGCGTCGAGACGCCCGGACAACATGAACGCCCGGCGCACCGGCGCCGGATCCAACCCGGCGGCCTTGGCGATCGCATCGGTCATCACTCCTTCGAGCGCACCCTGGCGAAGTTCACCCGTCATCAGGCCGACGAGAAACTTCCGTTCCGCCCCGGTCGCCGACGCCCAGAGGTCGACCAGCAGTTCACGCCGCCGCGCGGCCGAGCCAGGTCCCGACGTCGACGCGACGGCCGTGATGGCGTCGTCGACCTCGCTCACCGTCAGCACACCGTCCGGAGCGGCCGGGACGTCGATGTCTGCCAGAGTGCGCCACCCGACCCCGATGCGGCCCTGCGGCAGCTCCCCGGACAGCCAGGACACGACGACCCCCACGTCCGCGGACTGCAGGTCGGCGAGCAGCAGGCGTAGAGCCTCGGTCTTCGCCTTGCGGGAGCGCGTGGCACCGACGGCCGAGGAGGTGTCGATGATTCGAGTGAACAGCACGTACCGAACGTAACCGGAAGGTCGGACACTCAATCCTTCCGCGGCGCGAGCGTGCTCGGTCGACGTGTGTCAGCTGAAGCCGAGTACCCGGTCACCCCACGCCACCCTGGTCTCCCCGTCCGGGTCGTCGACGACGTTGTCCTGGCCGTCGATCACCAATGTGGCACGAGCCGGCTCGGTGTACAGCGGCCAGTGTTTCGCGCCGTCCAGCGTTGCGGGAACTCCGTGACGCGCGAACGCCGTCCACCGCTTCATCACACGGGCCGAGACGGCCGTCGCAGCTTTGCGGCCACCGAGCCAGAACGTCGGGTCGCGGTTCAGGGTGCCGAAGTTGCCGAAGACGTAGGGCAGTTCCGTTGCGTGACCGGCTCCGATCCGCGCGGCTTTCAGCATCGGCGTCGCGTGGTCGAACCGGTACATCCAGACCGGCGAATGCCTGCTGTGCGCGTCGGCGATCCAGAGGCTGGGCATCTTGAATCCCGCGTCGGTCGACATCGCGAGTGCCCCGGAGGTCTTCGATCGTTCCGGGTACGCCGACATGATCTCGGCGACGCGGAAAGCAGGCAGTTCCGCGTGGTCGTTCGCGATCGCCCGGAACATCTCGGACACGGTGTCCGAGGTGACCGGCATCAGCGGCGACTTCATCAACCGGAAGATCGACGCCTCGTCGTTGTTGGTTCCGATGATCAACGGAATTCGGTGGGCGAACCCTTTCTGGAACGCCGCGACCGGATACCGAGGCACGATGTCGCCGTCGACGACCGGCGCGAGCCCGAGTGTGCCGGGCACCTTCGTCGGGATCTCGTAACAGAGCGTGTCGCCCGCCTCCACGAGCCGCATGAACTCGATGGTCTTCAGCTCGTGGATTCGATCCGGCGTGACGTCGACGAGTTCGAGGAATCGTCCCGCCACCTGCGCAGCGCGGTCGGGACCGTACACCGACGTCGCGGGTGCGCTCTGCACTATCGCGCGGTGGAACAACCCCGCGGCCTTCGGCGACGTCATCAGCGTCGTCACCGACGCGCCACCCGACGATTCACCGAACAGCGTCACGTTCGACGGGTCACCGCCGAACGCGTCGATCGATCGGCGCACCCACTCGAGCGCCGCGATCATGTCCCGCAAACCCAGATTCGATTCGAACACCGTGTCGTCGGTGGAGAACGAGGACAGGTCGAGGAATCCGAACGCGCCGATCCGATAGTTGATCGTCACGATCACCAGGTCGCCGACTTCCGAGAGACGCCGACCGTCGTACACCGCCTGAGACGAGGACCCGAGCGAGTAGGCGCCGCCGTGAATCCACACCATGACCGGTCGCGGGGTTCCGTCCGGCTCCGGCGCCCACACGTTGAGCGACAGGCAGTCCTCCGACATGGGGATGTCGGGATCGATGGGTACCGGGTTGTCCAGGCCCTGCGGAGCGACGGACCCGAAGTGCCTGCAGTCCCGCGGCTGTGTCCACGGTTCGACGGGGCGAGGGGATCGAAATCGATGTTCACCGTCCGTCGGCGCCGCGTAGGGAATGCCCTTCCACGCGTGGACCGACCCGTCCTGATGGCCGATCACATCACCGTCGGGCGTGCGCACCTGGCATGTCGTCTCGCTCATGGCCCCTCCTACGATCTACCGGCGTTCGCCAACGTACCAACTCCCCGTCGGCGCGGATCGTCGTTCATGTCCGCGACGTTCTTTATGCTGAGCCGTATGACGCGGGTTCGGATCTACGCTGGTGCAGCGTGCGGGCTTGCCGCCGTCCTCCTGTCCGGGTGCAGCACGCAGTCGTCGGGGAACGCAACGGCGCCCCTCGCGACGGTGGACACCGATCCGCCGTCGGTGATCCGGACGACCACACCCCCGGCCACGACCACTCCCGAGCAGACGACCACTCTGCCGTCGACCACTCTGCCGACGACGAACTCGACCACCACGCCCGCAGTCGCCGACCCCGCTCGCTACGAGGGGCTCAGCGGTTTCTACTACTTCACCTCCCCTACCGGGAAATTCGAATGCGCCGTGTTCATCACCGATGCGTCGGTCGCCGGCTGTCACGGCGAGTTCCCGCCCACTGCTCCCCGGGTCGAGGGCAGCGGCGCTCCGGATTCTCGAGTGGCTCCCAACACGATCGAGCTGACGGCCGGCACCGCGGCGCGATTCCTGAGCTCCGGTGACCCTCGGTTCCATCGGTTCGACGCCATCGCCACTCCGCTCCCCTACGGTGAAACGCTCTCGATACCCGGGTCGGGTACGTCGAACGGCATCACGTGCAGGGTCGACGAGCTCGCCGGGGTCTCCTGCACCGACCAGGTAGGGCATGGTTTCACCGTGTCCGACACGGCGTTCGAGGTGAAGTGACCGGTGTGTTTCGCAGTGCGAACGACCGGGCATAAGCTGACAGCCGTACGGCGAGACCGCCGCACGATCATCTGTCGCGGCCGAGAGCACTGAGCTCTCCGACCGGGAAGGAGTTTTCCCGATGTCCACCACGCCGACTCGACGCAACGCCAAAGTCATAGGCGTCAGCGTCGCCGCCGCGGTCGGCGGCTTCCTGTTCGGTTTCGACAGCTCCGTGATCAACGGGGCCGTCGACGCCATCGAAGGCCGTTTCTCACTTGGCTCGTTCACCACCGGCTTCGTCGTCGCCATCGCGCTGATCGGGTGCGCCGTCGGCGCCTGGTTCGCGGGCTCGCTCGCCGATCGATGGGGCCGCAAGAAAGTGATGGTGCTGGGCTCGGCCCTGTTCACCATCTCCTCGTTGGGATCGGGCCTCGCCTTCAGCGTCCCCGACCTGATCCTGTGGCGCATCCTCGGCGGCCTCGGTATCGGTATCGCCTCCGTCATCGCGCCCGCCTACATCGCCGAGATCGCTCCCGCGAAATGGCGCGGAAGTCTGGCGTCACTGCAGCAACTCGCCATCACCCTCGGTATTTTCGCCGCCCTTCTCTCCGACGCTCTGCTGCAGGGCGCCGCGGACGGTGCGTCCAACGACCTCTGGCTCGGCCAGGAAGCCTGGCGCTGGATGTTCCTCGTCGGCGTCGTACCGGCCCTGATCTACGGCCTGCTCGCAGTCACCATCCCCGAGTCACCTCGCTACCTCGTCGGCAAGCATCTCGACCAGGAAGCTGCCGACATCCTCGCCAACATCACCGGTGAACTGCATCCCGACGAGCGAGTCCACGAAATCCGCCTCACTCTCCGCAAGGAGGAGAAGGCCTCGTTCGCCGACATCCGCGGCCCGAAGTTCGGGCTCCAGCCGATCGTGTGGGTCGGCATCGTCATGGCCGTCCTGCAACAGTTCGTCGGCATCAACGCGATCTTCTACTACTCGACGACGCTGTGGAAGTCCGTCGGCTTCACCGAGGACCAGTCGTTCACGACGTCGGTCATCACCTCGATCATCAACGTCACGATGACCTTCGTGGCCATTCTGTTCGTCGACCGAATCGGCCGACGCAAACTGCTCCTGGGTGGTTCCGTCGGCATGTTCGTCGGTCTGCTGATGGCAGCGATCTCGTTCTCCCAACAGATCGGCAGTGGCGACGACGTGTCCCTCCCGAGCCCGTGGGGTGCCGTCGCGTTGGTCGGAGCGAACCTGTTCGTGATCTTCTTCGCGGCGACGTGGGGACCCATCATGTGGGTTCTTCTCGGCGAGATGTTCCCCAACCGTATGCGCGCCGTCGCCCTCGGAATCGGAACCGCCGCGAACTGGCTGGCCAATTTCGCTGTCACACTTGCCTTCCCGCCGCTCACCCAAGCGATCGGCCTGTGGGCGATCTACGGATTCTTCGCCGTCATGGCGGCAGTCTCGTTCTTCTTCGTCAAATCGAAGATTCCCGAGACCAACGGCAAGGAGCTCGAGGACATGCAGTAACGGATCGCCGACGAGAGTGCTAGGGTCGGCGATGTTCTGACACGGGGTGCGTCCGTACATGCGGATGCTGAGATCACACCCGTCGAACCTGATGCAGGTAATGCTGACGAAGGGATGTCAAGGCGATGACAACGCCTGTGCACTCGGTGCACTCGGAAAAACCCGGCGATTCCGGTCGCTACACGGATCACCTGTGGGACGCGACGGCGGATCTGCGCGCCGCGATCGACGATCTCGAGTTCCTCGAGCTCCTCGGTGACGGCACGCTTCCGCTGGACGCGTTCCGCACGTACATCGCCCAGGACGAGCTCTACCTGGCCGGATACGCCAAAGCCCTGTCCATCCTGGCGTCGAGAGCGCCGGACACGCAGACCGCGGCTTTCTGGTCGTCGTCTGCGGCAGGTGCCGTCGCCGAAGCGTCACTTCATGCGTCGCTGCTCTCCAGCGACGCGCTTCCGAGCCCCGGCGCCGAGATCGAACATTCACCGGCGTGCCTCGGCTACGTCTCGTACCTCGTCGCCACCGCCGCGACCGAGCCCTACGCAGTCGCGGCCGCGGCCGTACTTCCGTGCTACTGGATCTATGCCGACGTGGCAGTTCGCTTGTCGCTCGCGGCACGGGAAGTCCTGCAGCGCGATCCCGAACACCCCTACGCACGGTGGGTGTCCACGTACGATTCCGACGAGTTCCGCACGCTCGTCGACGGCGACCGCGCCCTCGTCGACGACGCGGCTGCTGCGGCGACGGACGTGCAGCGCCACGCCATGACGCAGGCGTTTCGCGTCGCCACCCGGTACGAACTGATGTTCTGGGACACCGCACTTCACCCGACGCCGTGGCCGGTGGCACGATGAAACGTCTCCTCGCCCTTGCGTGCGCCGCGATCTCCGTGGCGGGCCTGACCTCGTGCGCGCAAACGAACGATTCGGACACCATCAGGTTCGCGCTCGACTGGACACCCAACACCAATCACACCGGCTTGTACGTTGCCCTCCAGGAGGGCTACTTCGCGGACGCAGGGTTGAACGTAGAGGTGTTGCCGTACAACAACACTTCGTCGGACACCCTCGTCGATTCCGGTAATGCGGAGTTCGGGATCAGCACGCAGAGCTCCACCGTCTTCGCGAAAGCCGCCGGTGCGCAGATCGTTTCGGTGCTCGCCCCCCTGCAACACTGGGCGACGGCAATCGGTGTCCGCGCAGACCGAGACGACATTCCGAGCCCCAAGGCATTGGACGGCAAGGTGTACGCCGGCTTCGGCGACACCGGTGAGCAGGCAGGCCTACGACAGGTTATCCAGAACGACGGTGGTAGAGGCGAGTACGAGACCGTGGTGCTGGGGACGTCGGCGTACGAAGCCGTGTACTCCGGTACCGCGGACTTCACCGTCTCCTATCTCGCATGGGAAGGCATCGAAGCCGAGCACAGCGGGACCCCGATGAAGTACTTCGAGAACACCGACTACGCGTTCCCCGACGCGTACGCCATCACCATCAGCGGCAACGAGAACTGGCTGGCCGACAACCCCGATGAAGCCGGGAAATTCGTCCAGGCACTGCAACGCGGGTACCAGCTTGCGGCCGACGACCCCGATCGCGCCGCCCAGGACGTCATCGACGCCAACCCGGGAACCTTCACGGACGAATCGTTGGTCTTCGAGAGCCAACGAATGTTGGCGGACAAGTACATGCGCACCGACGACGGCACCGTCGGTACGCAGAACCTCGACAAGTGGACCGAGTACTCGAAATTCTTGTACGACAACGGGGTTCTGGTGGACGAGAACGGCGCGCCACTCACGTCCGAGCCCGACTGGTCCACGTACTTCACCGACGAGTACGTCGCCGAATGACTACCTCGGCGATCGGCGACGCGTCTTCCGAGGCGTCTCCGGCCGCACGCGGTGTCAGGCGATGGCCGACTGCCGGAGCGGACGGGCGGGCTCTCGTTCGCTGGGCCCTGCCGTCGGCAACCATCGTCGTCGTCCTCGTCGCGGTGTGGCAGATCTACGTCACCGTCAGTGGAATTCGGCCTCAGGTACTTCCCTCACCCACGCGAATCCTGAGTCAGGGATGGGCGCATCGAGACACGATCGCGGCCAATGCTGCAGCGACACTGCAGGTCACGGTCATCGGCTTCACCGTATCCTGCGTCGTCGCCTGGATTCTCGCTGTCGCCGTCGACTTCTCGCCCTGGCTGCGTCGAGCAGTCGTTCCGTTGTTCGTGGTGTCGCAGACACTGCCGATCATCGCGATCGCGCCCCTGCTGATCATCTGGTTCGGGTTCGGCTTGCTTCCGAAAATCCTCGTCATTGCGTTGGCGACCTTCTTTCCCATGGCAATCGGCCTGATCGAGGGCTTCGCCTCGGCCGATCGCGACGCCCGAGCGCTGCTGTCGAGCATGGGAGCCGGCCGCTGGCAGCAGTTCAGATACGTGCGTCTACCGTCGGCGATGCCGCGGTTCTTCACCTCGCTCCGAATCGGCATCACCTACGCCGTCGTCGGTGCGATCTTCGCGGAATATGCCGGCGCGAGCGCGGGCCTCGGCATCTACATGAGCCAGCAGAAGAACTCGTTTCGTACCGATCTGGTGCTCGCTGCCGTCCTCGTCACCGCCGTCATCAGCGTCCTGCTCTTCTTGCTGACGTACGTCGTCGAGAGACTGTTCATACCCTGGGCTCGCGACGAACGGGGACGAGAGGAACAGCCGCGATGAGCAGAGTGCACGTGGCAGGCCTGACGAAGTCCTACGGCAACCGCACGATCCTGGACGGCATCGACTTCGACGTCGAACCCGGTGAATTCGTGTCGGTGATCGGCCCGAGCGGATCCGGCAAGAGCACCATCTTCAACATGGTGGCCGGCCTCGACTCGCCGGACGGGGGTGTCGTCGAAGCACCCCGCAGTGCCTACATGCCGCAGAAAGACCTGCTGTTCCCCTGGCGGTCGGTGCTGGACAACACGACCCTCGGCCTCGAGGTGCAGGGCGTTCCGAAGAAAGAGGCGCGTACCCGGGCTCGGGAGCTGTTCGACGTCTTCGGACTCGCTGGTTACGAGAACGCTCGGCCCTCGGAGATGTCCGGGGGAATGCGCCAGCGCGCCGCACTCCTCCGGACCGTCGTTCAAGGCCACGACCTACTCCTGCTCGACGAACCGTTCGGCGCGTTGGACTCGCTGACCCGAACAGACATGCAGGAATGGTTGCAGGACGTCTGGCTTCGCTACCGGTGGACGGTACTGATGATCACGCACGACATCCGAGAGGCCGTGTACCTCTCGGATCGCGTGGTGGTTCTGTCCGACAAACCGGCCCATGTCCGACGCCAAGTCGCCGTTCCCCTGCCGAGGCCACGTGAGCCGATGGTCGTCACGACACCCGAATTCGCTGCCGTCGAGTCGGAACTGATCGACGTACTCGTCAGCGCACGTCGGTCACGAACCCAGTCGGGACGCTAGAGCTGCCACTGCGGATCGTGCGTCCGCGAGGCTCGCTTCCGCCTGCGGAGTCAACGCCGCCATCGCCGGAACCCGGGAGGCGAGCGTCAGGTCCACGGTCACGACGAAGACCTCCATCCCCAACGCCACACCGAGCACCTGCTGCAACTGCGGCACCGTGTGATCGGCACCGAAGTCCGGCGTTCCCGGGCCGTACTGGTTGCCTCGCGACGACACCACGACAACCGGCTTGCCTTCGAGAGGCCGAGTCGGCGCGTCGAACGGCACGGTGATGCCCGGAACGTGGATGTAATCGATCCACGCTTTGAGAGTCGACGGAACGGACCAGTTGTACATCGGCGCACCGACGAGAAGCACATCCGCGGACACCAACTCGTCGATCAGTTCCTTCTGCAACGCCTCCGCCTCCGGCGGCGCAATCTCGTCCGAAGTTCTCAGATGCGGCGCCCAGTGCAACGCGGACGTCGGCAGATGAGGCGGCGGATTGCGATGCAGATCCCGATAGATCACAGAATGATCGGCACCGAGCGAATGCCAGGTGTCCGAAAAATGTGCGGTCACCGCTCGACTCACGGACGCAACAGGATCAGCGGAAGAATCTAGATGCAACAACTGCGGCACGGACACTCCTTCTAGTAGCGGTAACTAGAGAATATGCCCAGCATGGGAGTAGAGCCTGCAGATAGGCTCGAGGTATGGATCATCGGTACATTGCATCGGCGTTGTCGCACCCTGATGCACAGTTGGTTTCCGCCCGCATTGCGGAGTCGGGTGATCGTGTACCCACTGTTTCGCTCGATGGAGTGGAACTCGACATCGACGAGTCGGGCCGACGAGCTGTCGTGGAACTGCTCCGACTTCTCGCCGGGGGTACGTCGGTGACGGTGGGCCCGGTGAGCGAGCTACTGACGACGTCGCAGGCAGCCGAGATCCTCGGTGTATCCGACACTTACGTCCGAAAACTGGCCGACGCGGGCGACCTCGCGATCGAGATGCGCGGCACTCACCGCAGGTTCCGCCTCGAAGATCTTGTCCGACTTCGGGAGACGTTCAAGAAGAATCAGCCGGCTTCGCGGCCGAGCAACTCGGACTGAAGGGTCAGCAGGTCCCGGAAGGCCTCTCCTGATGCACGCCACAGCTGTTCGCTGTCGATGAAGTCGACGCCCAGCAAGTTGACATCTCCACGGTAGGCGCCGACGTCGACGGACAGTTTGCGAACGATCATGGAGATGTCACGCTCGAGGTATCCGGAGTCGCTGCTTTCCAGGGCCCGGAACTGAGCGGAAAAGTGGTCGGCCGAGATCCGTCGGTCCACGAATTGCGCAACAAGGATGACGAAACGCGATGCGTGCAGCGATGGGGATCGAAACGAATGCTCCACGGAACTTTGCCTCCCTGGTCGACAACGCCACTCGTCGTCGCCATCGAACTCAACGGACCGAGACGCCGACGTAGCTGGGCAGCGGATCCGCCGGGGACCTTGCCGTGCGAGGGGTGTCGAACGTCTCGATAACAAACAGGAACTTCACCCACGATAGGGAGTAGAACCTGATCGATCCGCTGTTTCTGGGATTGCTATGACCGTTCACAACAGAACGGTCGGTCCACTTGTGACCTACAGAAGCGACCCGAGCGGCGCGCGTTCAGGGGTGTCGAGCTCCCAGAATTTCCAACCGTCGCAGACCTGCGCATCGCCGCTGATATGTGTCGCGACGGCACTGGCGGCCTCGGTGGGATCTTCGAATCTACGGCCCTCCATCGGTCCGCGCACGATCTCGAGGCGCGAACTGTCGGGGTCGTACCGCGCACTGAGCCGGTAGCCGTCGAAGTCGGCAACGACACGAACGCGCAGGTCGATCACCTCTTCGACCGACGCGGAACGCTTTGCATCCGTTCGCCGGGTCTTCTTGCCGACGCGATGAGACGCCGCGGAGTGCGCTGCTTCTGCCAGCGTCGGGTCAGCGTCGACGTTCAACCCCAGAAGACTCCACCTGTCGTGACCGTGTTGCACCCGGCCGACAGCGATTGCGTGGTGTCCAGTCCGAGAGCGCAACGGAGAATCCTGCACCCACAGATCGACCTCGCCCCTGATGTCCGCGGCCATTTCCTCCGACGACACCATGAAAAAAGACGGATCCGACTTGCCCAGATCCACGAACACCCAGTACGTCGAGCCGGTGTCATCGGTGGCCAGCGACTCGTCCTGCCGACGCGCCTTCCAGTCACCCTCCACCTTGGACCTGACTCGGACCACGCAGCTGGAACCGTCGACTGCCCACACCTGGACCGGATTGCGACGCGACGTGGTGAGCCGCTCAGCGCGACCCCCGTGCATCACCACCGCTTCGATGAATGCGCGTATGCCCTGCTCCGAAACGTCTTCCACGGTGCTACCTCTGTTCTGCCTACCCGTGCAGATGAAGAGAGGTGCCTACGACGGGTAGCACGCGCACGACTCGGGAATCTGACCTCAGCCTAGTGGTCCGGCGCCTCACGTGGATACCGTGCACAATCGACGCATGAACGTACGCGCCGAGCACGACACCGAAAGAAGCAGATTCGTGTTGTACTCGGACACCGAAGTTGCCGCGGTATCCGAGTACTTCGACGTCGGAGACACCCGCAATTTCTTCCACACCGTGACACTCCCCCAGTACCGCGGCAGAGGGTACGCCGCGGTACTGACGGAATACGCGTTGAACGACACGCGCTCGCACGAACTGTTCGTTCAGCCGTCCTGCTGGTTCGTCCGCGAATTCATCGAAACGAACGCAGACAACTTCGGCGACCTGCTCACTTCTCCCGGATCGCCCGGCGAGCGGTAGCGAACAACGGGTAGTTGTCCGTATGCTCGCCGTCCTCACCCTTCTTCTTCCGGTACCGTTCCAACGACTTCGCAACGCGCAGTTCGTGTTCACGGATTACGTTCTCGTACAGATACATGGGAACTCCTCGAATAGCTTTGCAGCCCAGCATGATCAGGACAGGCGAAGACGCCGAATGCCCTGCGAATACGAATAGCGGAATGGACGTCGCTACTCGAAAGAGAGTGCGGCACGGGACACCGTAAACGGATGCCCGGCAATGTTTTTGAGTTCTCTCACCAAGTCGCACCCCTTTCGGTCCATGTACTCGCCGTGTTCCGTGCACCATCATGCTGCACAACTCTCACAGGCGCCACCGAATTAAATTGCACGGCACATCGCGCCGGCTCGTCATCGGGTCGCGGGCAATCGGAGTGCCGTCGACAGCAGCGTCGGTGATCATGTGGGACCTGGGGGTTGTGCGTGTGGTGGTGTCAGCGCACATTCGGGGGGTGTTCTCCGGTGGACGTGGTCGCTGTTCGGTGACGGATGCTCGCCGTTGCGTCAGGTGCACGGCGTAGTGCTAGCACTGGGGTGAGCGTCCGGCACGTGGGTGCGCGTCTGTGTGAACGGGCCCGGTGTGTCGGTGCGGGGTGTATGGCGTAGTGCTGGCACCTGCTCGGTGTCGACCGGTGGCTCGTGGGGGTGTGCGTGGTGGAGTGTTTTTGTTGGGGAATGCAGAACACCCCCGGGGACCGTGGGGTTCCCGGGGGTGTGCTGTGAAAGTGTGTTCGGCGGTGTCCTACTCTCCCACACCCTGTCGGGTGCAGTACCATCGGCGCTGGAGGGCTTAGCTTCCG